>JBBSNW010000019.1:0-65611 GCA_038260405.1 Rhodobacterales bacterium
CATGGCGAATGTCCTGAGCGACATGGGCGTGAAAAAGGGCGACCGCGTCGTGCTCTACCTGCCGATGATTCCCGAAGCTGCCTATGCCATGCTCGCCTGTGCCCGCATCGGCGCGATCCATTCCATCGTCTTCGCTGGCTTCTCGCCAGACGCGCTTTCCTCCCGCTTCACTGGCAGCGGCGCGAAGGTTCTGATCACCGCCGACGAGGCGCCTCGCGGCGGCAAGAAGACCGCGCTCAAGACAAATGCCGACAAGGCAATGTTGCATACCAGCGACAAGGTGAAGTGCCTTGTGGTGAAGCGCACCGGTGGGCAGACCACCTGGAACGCGGAGCATGACTACGACTACAACGCGCTCGCCAAGGAAGCCGCGACCACTTTCGAGCCGGTCGAGGTGAATGCCGAGGATCCGCTGTTCATCCTCTACACCTCTGGCTCCACCGGCCAGCCCAAGGGCGTCGTGCACACCTCTGGTGGCTATCTCGTATATGCCGCGATGACGCATGAGATCACCTTCGATTACCACGAAGGCGACGTCTACTGGTGCTCGGCCGATGTGGGCTGGGTGACCGGCCACAGCTACATCGTCTACGGGCCGCTCGCCAACGGGGCGACGACCGTGATGTTCGAAGGTGTTCCGACCTATCCGGATGCCTCGCGTTTCTGGGAGGTCTGCGAAAAGCACAAGGTGAACCAGTTCTACACCGCTCCCACGGCCATCCGCGCGCTGATGGGTCAGGGCAAGGAATTCGTGACCAAATGCGACCTCTCCTCGCTGCGCCTGCTCGGCACGGTTGGCGAGCCGATCAACCCCGAAGCCTGGAACTGGTACAACGACGTCGTGGGCGGCGGGCGCTGTCCCATCGTCGACACCTGGTGGCAGACCGAAACCGGCGGCCACCTGCTCACTCCCCTGCCCGGCGCCCATGCAACGAAGCCCGGCGCGGCGATGAAGCCGTTCTTCGGCATCGAGCCGGTGGTCCTGGAGCCGACGAGCGGCGAAGAGATCCACGAATCTCCGACCGAGGGCGTGCTCGCGATCAAGGACAGCTGGCCGGGCCAGATGCGCACCGTCTGGGAAGATCACGAGCGGTTCGAGAAGACCTACTTCTCGGATTACAAGGGATATTACTTCTCCGGTGATGGCTGCCGGCGCGACGCCGATGGCGATTACTGGATCACCGGGCGCGTGGATGACGTGATCAACGTGTCGGGCCACCGCATGGGCACGGCCGAGGTCGAATCGGCGCTGGTCGCCCATGCCAAGGTCGCAGAGGCGGCTGTGGTCGGCTATCCGCACAGCATCAAGGGCCAGGGCATCTACTGCTATGTGACTCTGATGAACGGGGTCGAGCCGTCCGATGACCTGCGAAAGGAACTGCGCGCCTGGGTGCGCGAAGAGATCGGCCCCATCGCCTCGCCCGACCTCATCCAGTGGGCGCCGGGACTGCCGAAGACCCGTTCGGGCAAGATCATGCGCCGTATCCTGCGCAAGATCGCCGAGAATGATTACGGCGCGCTTGGCGACACTTCGACCCTCGCCGATCCGGACGTCGTAGACGATCTGATCGACAACCGCATGAACCGGGAGTGAGCGCGATGGATGGCACCTCGACCCCTGTCACGGCTCCCGTCCTGATCCTTCTCGGCCCTCCGGGGGCCGGCAAGGGCACGCAGGCGCGCATGCTGGAAGAAAAGTTCGGCCTCGTGCAGCTGTCGACCGGTGATCTGCTGCGCGCCGCCGTGTCGCAGGGCACGGAGGCGGGCAAGCAGGCCAAGGCCGTGATGGAGTCCGGCGGGCTGGTGAGCGATGACATCGTCATCGCCATCCTGCGCGACCGGCTGGCCGAACCCGACACGGCGCAGGGCGTGATCCTCGACGGGTTCCCGCGCACCACGCCGCAGGCCGAGGCGCTGGATCACCTGCTGGCGGAACGCGATCAGAAGATCGACGCCGCAATCAGCCTCGAAGTCGATGACAGCGAAATGGTTTCCCGGATCTCGGGGCGCTACACCTGTGCGGGCTGCGGAGAAGGCTATAACGACAGCTTCAAGACGCCACAAACCCCGGGCGTCTGCGACAGTTGCGGCGGCACCGACATGACCCGGCGCGCCGACGATACTGCTGAAACAGTGGGCAGTCGGCTCGAGGCATATCACGCGCAGACAGCTCCTCTGGCACGGTACTATGACGATCGCGGTGCGCTCTACCGCGTCCCCGCGATGGGCGAGATTGCCGATGTGGCGGAGCGGCTCGACGCCATCGTTTCCGATATCCGGGCCTGACGGTCCCGCCTTAAAATCGTCAGAAACATTGAGGCGCGCCCAGCTCAGCGGGGCGCGCCATTTTCTATCCTGATCGCTGGAGACGTAAGTAGGCGTGAATTAAGACGCGGGACAGGATTCAGGTCGGTCACGCAAGCCCTGGAATTTGCGATCGTATCCGCAAAGAATGTCCCTGAGGACTGAACAAGCATGGACGCCACGGGACAAAATGCGCAGATTTGCAGAATGTGCGGCGCGTCGTCAGGGGCGGCATCGCGGAAAGGGGGAGTTTGGACATGATGCCGGGTCGCTTCAGGCGCATCACGAGCCGAGCCGGATTGCGGCGGGCGGGATCGCCTTGCGGCAAGCGCAGTCTGCGGATGTCTGAACGATGATGCGGGGCAGCCCTCCGAGATTCCGGATCTTTGTCGTCTTCGCGGCGCTCGCTCTGTCTCTGGTCGCGGGGCTTCAGGTCGTGCTTCGGATCGGCGCCGCGCGCGCCCTCGATCTGGGGCTGGACGTCGGAATGGCTTTTGCGGGCGTGACCGGCACCGGAATGATTCTGGTTCTGAGCCTTGCCGCCTGGCTTTATTGCGACGAACGCATCGCAAAGCCGCTGGAACGCCGGGGGGTCACACCGACCGACGCAAAAGGCTCAGCCGCCGTGGGTCAGGAAGATCCGGCCGCAGACGAAGCGCGCAGAGCGGCGCGGACCATGGCCCGGCTGGAGACCGAAAAGGCGCAGCTGAGCCGATTGCTCGGCGAAGTCCCGGTTGCCGTTCTGGTGATCAACGCAGCGGATCGGATCGTTCTTTACGACAGTCAGGCGGCCGAGTTGCTGGGGCGCACCGGGCCTGCCCGGCTGAACGCCCGGATCGGTGAATATCTCGACAAGGACAGTCTTGCGGATGCGCGCAAGCGCCTGCAGCGCACCGGGCTCGAGGTCCGTTTCACCGCGCGCCCCGGCATTGACGGGCCGCGCATTGATGCGCGCCTGCGCCCGCTCGAGGATGGCTGCGCCCTCGTCATCCTGGAAGACACGGGCGCCCGACAGGAGCTGACACCAGCCGCTCCGCTGGTCTATGATTTCGACTTGATGACACCGCACGGGGAGCGGCCGATCGCGGAGATCCCGCTAAGCGCGCTGACCTTCGTCGTGCTCTCGACCGATACGACGGGCCTTCTGCCGCATCGCGATGACGTGGTGCAGATTGCGGCCGTTCGGATGGTGGGCGCGCGTATCTTGAGGCGCGAATCGCTCGAGTTGCGCATCGCCCCCGGATTGCGCGAAACCGGCACGGAGCAGGCGGCGCGCACCGAAAGGCCCGGAACCAAGCGTCCCGATATCCTGACGGCCAGCGCGCAATTGTACGATTTTTCCCGCGACGCGGTGATCGTGGCCCATAACGCGCCGCTGCGGATGGCCTTTCTGCGCCGCCACGATGCCGCGACCGGGCTGAAATGGGATCATCCGCAGATCGACCTCGTTCTGCTCTCCGCGCTTCTGTTCGGAGACCGGGCAGATCACAGTCTTCGCGCCCTCGCCCAGCGCACCGGCGCTCTACTGCCCCCTGTCCATGGGCAAGGCGGGCTGGCCCAGGCGCTGGTGGCTGCCGAAGTTCTGCAAAGGCTCCTGCCGATGCTCGCAGGGCGAGAGATCGACAGCCTCGGCCCTATGATGACGGCGCTGGACCGACATGCCAGACGTCTGGAAAATCTGCACTGACACCGCGGCCAGCGCTTCTGCAGATCCACTGTGCCAAGCGGCGCCCCTCAAATGACCCAGTCTTTTCAGACCGTTGCGGGACGCAGGACCTAGCGGTCCCGGCTGCGCCAGCCGCCGCGTCGGCGCGGTGCGGACATGCCAGTCAGACCCTCCGTCAGCACGCGTGTCATCGGATGTTCGGGCGCATCGGACCCGATCGGCGCGTGCCGCTGGATCAATGCGCGGATCATCGTCGTCGTCTCGGCATCCACCGGCACCGCGAGCGCCCAGTCCAGAAAGATCGACCGGCACTCCTCGTAGGTTATTCCGTCGATGCGGTAGGCCTCGTTTATCAGACCCTTCGGGTCCGTCGCGTCACCCTTGATCATGAGCCTTCTCCGGCCTCCGGCAAAGCGGCATCCAGCATTTCCGCAGCCCTGAGACTACGCCTCTCCAGCGTCTCCGCAAGCTCCTGCATGCTGTCCGTGCCGGTGACCACCTGCAGGAAGGTGCAGCCCCCAGCTCCCAGAGCGTCCGGATCGAGCTGCGCATCGCTGATCAGCCGCGCGCCTACCTGCAGGCTCCAGCAGAGCTGATGGGTCCGCACCAGATGCGCGGCAGCCTCGTCGCTCAGCCAGCCCTGCGCGACAGCGGCCGCCAGACCTTCGGCAAGGTCCATCGATTCGGCCCCGGCCAGCAGAGCGGCGGCCTGTGCGACCAGTTCGATTTCCTGCATGCGTCCCCGCCCCAGTTTCGGATCCCAGAGCGCGCCTTTCCCCTTCGCCTCGGCGATCCGCGCACGCATCGTCGCGACGTCGCCCAGTACCTTGGTCTGCTCGCGCTTGATCCCCAGCAAGTCGCGGCGAAAGGCCCGCAGATCGGCGGCCAGATCGCCGGGACCCGCGACCACACGCGCCCGTGTCAGCGCCAGATGTTCCCAGGTCCAGGCGTTTTCGGACTGATAGGCGCTAAAGGCGGCAAGGCTCGTCGCCACCGGCCCCTGATTGCCCGACGGGCGCAGCCGCATGTCGACCTCGTAAAGCTTGCCCTGTGGCATCGGGGCGGTCAGCGCGGTGATCAGCGCCTGCGTAAGGCGCGCGTAATAGACCCGCGATTGCAAGGGCTTGTGGCCGTCGGACGCCTCGACCTCGTCGGGGTCATAGATCACGATCATGTCGAGATCAGAGCGCGTGTGCAGCCGTCCGGCGCCCAGCGACCCCATGCCCAGCACGACCGCGCCGCGCCCCGGTGCCGCCCCGTGTTTGATCGCGAATTCCGCCTGAACGACCGGCCAGAGCGCCGAAAGCATCACACCGGCAAGATCCGCATATTGCTGGCCCGCCTCGTCGGCATCGGTAAGCCCGCGCAGCAGATGCACGCCCACACGGAAGTGCCATTCGTTCTTCCAGCGCCGGGCAGTGTCGAGCTTGCGTTCGTAATCGGGCTCGCGGTCCAGCACGGCCGTCAGCTCCGCGGTGAGCACGGCAGGCCCCGGCCAGTCGGCAAAGAACCCGCCGCCGATCACCGCATCGAAAACCCGGGCATTCTGCGACAGGTGCCGCGCCAGATCCGGTGAGGTGCCGGCGATGTCGACCAGCAGATCGATGAGCTGCGGATTGGCCTCGAACAGTGAAAAGAGCTGCACGCCCGCCGGGAGCCCGGCGAGGAAGCCGTCGAAGGCCAGCAACGCCTCTTCGGGTTTGGCGGCGCGTTCCAGACGGCTCAGGATCTCGGGGCGCAGACGCTTGAATATCTCGACCGCGCGGTCCGAGCGCAGGGCCGGATAGCGCGGCCAGCGGGCGATGATCTCGCTCTCCTCAAGCGCGGTCGGCTCGGGCGCAGGCCCGGACTCGCTCGCGAAGAAGCCTTCGGTCAGCTCGTGCACCGCGCCGAGGCGGCGGGTCAGATCGCTGCGCAGCGCGACTTCGTCGAGATCCATGAAGCAGGCGAGCCGGGCAAATCCGTCGGGCTGGTCCGGCAGGTCGTGGGTCTGCTGGTCGTTGATCATCTGCAGCCGGTGTTCGACCGTGCGGTGGCTGCGGTAATGTTCGGCGAGTTCGTCGGCCACATCGCCCGGAATCCAGCCCTTTTGCGCGAGGACGCGCAGCCCCGGAACGGTGCCCCGCACCCGCAGGTCCGGGTCGCGCCCGCCGGCGATGATCTGGCGGGTCTGGGTGAAGAATTCGATCTCGCGGATGCCGCCGCGCCCCAGTTTCATGTCATGTCCCGGCAGGGTGATCGGCCCGCCGAGCCCCTTGTGCGCGCGGATGCGCAGGCGCATGTCATGCGCGTCCTGGATGGCGGCAAAGTCGAGATGCCGACGCCAGACGAAGGGACGCAGATCCCTGAGAAACCGCTGCCCGGCCTCGATATCGCCCGCGCAGGGACGCGCCTTGATATAGGCCGCACGTTCCCAGGTACGCCCGAGGCTTTCGTAATACCGCTCCGCCGCTTCCATCCCCATGCAGACCGGCGTCACGGCCGGGTCGGGACGCAGCCGCAGGTCGGTGCGAAAGACATAGCCTTCGCCGGTGAGATCGCTCAGGGTCGCGGCCATCCTGCGGGTGGCACGGATGAAGCCCGCGCGCGCCTCGTGGAAATCGTCGGGGTCGAAGCGGGTTTCGTCGAAGAGGCAGATGAGGTCGATATCCGAGGAATAGTTGAGCTCTCCGGCCCCCATCTTTCCCATCGCCAGTACCACCATGCCGCCCGCGCGGTCGAGATCGTCCTCGCACAGTCCGGGCATCTTGCCGCGCTTGACCTCCTGCATCAGTGCGGCGCGCAGGGCGCGCGTGCAGGCAAGATCGGCAAGGTCACTCAGCGTGCCGGTGACGGTCTCGAGCGGCCAGACCCCGCCCAGATCGGCGAGCGCCGTCAGCAGCGCCACCCTGCGCTTGGCCTGCCGCAGATCCGCACCGACCTTGTCGAGCGGGCCATCTTTCAGCGCGGCAAAGAGATCGGCGGTGGCAGCCTCGGCGTCATCGAAGGCGCCTTCGAGCCAGCCCCCTTCGCGCCCCATCAGGCCGCGCAGGAAGGGACTGGACCCGGCAGTGCCCCTCAGCAGGTCCGCCACGGGCCCCTGTGCCCAGGGCAGACCTTTCAGTGCGTCCTCCGCCTGATCTTCTTCATAGGGACGGGGTGTGCGGGTGATACGGCTGGCAAATGACATGCACGCACTTGGCCACGATCGCGGCCCAAGCGCAACGCCCTGCAGGCTTGCCCAGGCCCCCTCCGCTGGCATAGCACGGAGCGTAACGTGCCAAGACGAAAGCCAGACCCCCATGAGCAAGAGCCTGACCCGTGTCCGCAATGCGCTGATCGATGCCGGAATCGACCCCGACATTCACGAGGTCGGACAGGCGCGCACCGCGCAGGAGGCGGCGGATTCGGTGGGTTGCGCGCTCGACCAGATCGCCAAGTCGATCATCTTTCGCGGCGAGGAGTCCGGTGAAGCTCTGCTGTTTCTGACCGCTGGCGGCAATCAGGTCGATGCGGGCAAGGCATCATCGGTGGCGGGCGAGCCGCTCGGCAAGGCGGATGCAGCGCTGATTCGCGCCCAGACCGGGTTTGCCATCGGCGGAGTGGCACCCGTCGGCCATCTGAACCCGATCCGCGCCTGGCTGGATCCCCGCCTGACCGAATTCGAGGTCATCTGGGCCGCAGCCGGTACGCCGCGCCACGTCTTTGCGCTCGACCCTGAGACGCTGGAAAAGCTGACCGGAGCGGTGCGGGGCGATTTCACGCTCTGAAATCATGGGCCTCGTGAATTGGCTAGAGAACGCGTCGCACCGGACCAGACTGTCTGCGCGGGCAAGGTTGCGCGAACCTCTGTGCCGCTCCTAGATCGGTTTTCCCGCAACCCAGCCCGCAAAATCCAAAAATGTAAAAAACCTTCACATCAGCCCTTGAAGACTCCGCTCCGCATTCCGATCTCTATTCATGTGAAAGACATTCACATCGCAACGCAGACAACGGAGACCAACATGACATCTGCCACCTACACCGCCTCGCTTCCCGCCAACGCCGGTTGGTTCTCGCGCGCCGAAGCCTGGCTTGACCAAAAGGGCAAGTTCGCCTGGATCGCCGCAATGGTCCTCGGCTTCATTTTTTTCTGGCCGGTCGGCCTCGCCCTTCTCTTCTACATGATCTGGAGCAAGAAAATGTTCAAATCCTCCTGCCGCAAGGCCTATAAATCCAGCGGGTTCAGCCATATGAAATCCTCGGGCAACTCTGCCTTCGACGCCTACAAGGCCGACACGCTGCGCCGCCTGGAAGAAGAGCAGGACAACTTCGAGGACTTCCTCAAGCGCCTGCGCGATGCCAAGGACAAGGCCGAATTCGACCAGTTCATGGATGACCGCGCCACCAAGGCCCGCTCCGGCGACACATCTGCCGAAGTCTGAGCGCCCCCATCCGACAGCATGGCCCCCCGCGGGGGCCTTGCTTCTTCGCCCTTCTAGGGCATGCTCCTTCGCCCCTCCGGGGCTGCTCTTTCGCCCCTCCGGGGCCCTGCTCCATCTTCGAGAGGACATCATGTACAGCCAAGCCTCCCATCTTCCCGACCCGGTGCTGAACCGGGAATTCTATGCCGATGTGACGGCGAAACGCGCCATGGCCTGGGTTGTGGACGTGATCGTCGTCTGCGCCTTTCTGGTGCCCGTGGTGATCCTGACCGCGTTTATCGGCCTGTTCTTTCTGGTGCCGCTCTACCTCGCGCTGAGCTTCGTCTACCGGACCGTCACCATCGCGAACGGATCGGCCACCTGGGGCATGCGCCTGATGTCGATCGAGCTGCGAGATGCCATGGGCCAGCGCCTTAACCTCGGCCAGGCCTTCCTGCACACGCTGGGCTACAGCCTGTCGCTGTCCTTTGCGCTGGTGCAGCTGGTTTCGGTGGTCTTCATGTGCACCTCCGAGCGCGGCCAGGGCGTGACCGACATGGCGCTGGGGACAGTGATGATAAACCGCAGAGGCTAAGACCTGTGGTTAAGACTACTGGTTAAGACTCTGGCGGGGCTTGGCTCGGTGCGCTTCTGTTGCTAAGTTTTTACAAAAGCTTCGCCAGGACAGGAATTTCATGCGCCACACGCTGCCCCTTGCGCCGCAGTTCTACGTGACCGCTCCCCAGCCCTGCCCCTATCTTGCGGGCAGGATGGAACGGAAGCTGTTCACCGCCCTTCAGGGCGAGCAGGCGGAAAAACTCAACGACAGCCTGTCGAAGCAGGGATTCCGGCGTTCACAGAACGTGCTCTACCGGCCGTCCTGCTCGGATTGTTCCGCGTGCCTCTCGGCGCGGATCGACGTGTCGAAGTTCCAGCCAAGCAAGAGCCAGCGCCGCACGATCAACCGCAACGCGCATCTTAAGCGTCACGCCGCAAGTCCCTGGGCGACCGAGGATCAGTATGGCCTGTTCCGCCGCTATCTCGACCACCGTCATGCGGATGGCGGCATGGCCGACATGGATGTCTTCGAATTCGCCGCGATGATCGAAGAGACGCCGATTCGCAGCCGCGTCGTCGAATATGCAAACCCAAGCGGCCAGCTCACCGCGGTCTGCCTTACGGACGTCCTCGATGACGGGCTCTCGATGGTCTATTCGTTTTACGAACCCAGCCTGCCGCGGCAGAGCCTAGGATCGTGGATGATTCTCGACCATGTGGAGATCGCCCGCGAATCCGGTCTGCCCTACGTCTATCTTGGCTACTGGGTGCCCGGATCACCGAAGATGGGGTACAAATCCACTTTCTCGGGGATCGAAGTCTATCGCCATGGCCGCTGGCAGACGATGCGCCCGCCCGAGGAATACGAGGCGGACACGCATCCCCTGTCGACCGACCCGATCGCCGAGCAGGTCGCCAACATCTCGCTGCCCGACACGCGGGGCTGATCGCGGTACTCGGCCTCAGCCGAGCAACCGGCCAACCGTTGGCAGCAATTCGTCGAAATGACCGATCAGCGCCTCGGGTTCGAGTTCCGCCATCTCATCCCCCATGGGGCCGAAGGTCACCAGAACGCAAGGCACACCCGCCGCCGCAGCTGTCTTGCGGTCCGTGACAGTGTCGCCGATCAGACAGCTCTGCTCGACCAGACCACCGGCGCCGAGTACCGCTGCGACATAGGGTGCCGCATCCGGCTTGCGCACGGGCAACGTGTCCGCTCCGATCATCGACCCGAAGAGATCCCGCACGCCGAGCTTCTGCAGCAGCGTTTCTGCCAGCCCTTCGGGCTTATTCGTGCAGATCCCCGTCCGGTAACCGCCGCTGAGCAAGGCCTCGACCGCCGCCACCGCGCCTGGATAGAGCACCGTATGCGTGTCGATCGCATCGCCATAGGCGCGCAGCAATTCGGGGTACCATTGGTCCACGACCGCATCATCCATCTGCCCAAGCCGGGTCAGCCCCAGCGTGAGCATCGCACGGCCGCCGCGCAGGGCCGTGCCCGCGTCCCCGACCGGATCCAGCACCGCCCCCTCGCCCATCGCCTCGAAACAATGGTTTGCCGAGGCGATCAGATCGCGGCTGGTATCGGCGAGCGTGCCGTCGAGATCGAATATCACCGTACGCATGAAACTGCCCTTCTGGCCCAAGGCCTTGTCATAACCCGCAATCCAACGTGAACCAGACCCACCTTGCCCTGCGCCACAGGACGGATAAAACGGGCCCGAGCAAATAACAAAGAGAAATGCCATGAGCATCGCACTGATCATCCTCGCCGCGGGCAAAGGCACAAGGATGGAATCGGACCTGCCGAAGGTCCTGCACAAGATCGCCGGTGCCCCCATGCTGGTGCACGCCATGCAATCCGGCATCGCGCTGTCGCCCGAGCGGATCGTGGTCGTCGCGGGTCACGGCGCCGATCTGGTGCAGGCCGCGGCACAGGATCACGATTCCGACACGGAGGTGGTGATCCAGGCCGAGCAGTTGGGCACCGCCCATGCCGTGGCGCAGGCAAAGGGCGCGCTGGAGGGGTTCGAGGGCGACGCGCTCGTCCTATATGGCGACACTCCGTTCATCAGCCACGACACGCTCGAAGCGATGGCCGTGGCCCGCAGACATCACGACGTGGTGGTCCTCGGCTTCGAGGCCGCCGACCCCGCCCGCTACGGACGTCTCGTGATGCAGGGCGAAGCACTGGAGCGGATCGTCGAATTCAAGGATGCCTCCGAAGCGGAGCGTACAATCACTTTGTGCAATTCCGGCGTGATCGCCGCCGACGCGAAAACGCTGTTCGAGCTGATCGACGCCGTTGGCAACGACAATGCGGGCGAGGAATATTACCTCACCGACATCATCGGCATCGCGCGCGAGCGCGGCCTGTCCGCCACAGCAGTCACCTGCGACGAATCCGAAACGCTGGGCATCAATTCCCGCGCGGAACTCGCCCGTGCCGAAGCCGCGTTCCAGACCCGCGCCCGCGCTGCCCTGCTCGACGATGGCGTGACGATGCAGGCGCCCGACACGGTCTTCCTGTCCTATGACACGGTGATCGGCCGGGATGCCGAGATCGAGCCCAACGTGATCTTCGGACCCGGCGCCACAATCGAATCCGGTGCGCGCATCCGGGCCTTCTCGCATCTCGAAGGGTGCCACGTGTCGCGCGGCTCCGTGGTCGGGCCATTTGCCCGTCTGCGCCCCGGGGCGGAACTCGCCGAGGACGTGCATGTCGGCAACTTCGTCGAGGTCAAGAACGCCCAGCTTGCCGAAGGCGTGAAGGCCAACCACCTGTCCTATATCGGCGATGCGGATATCGGCGAGCGCACCAATATCGGCGCGGGCACGATCACCTGCAATTACGACGGCGTGTTCAAGCATCGCACCACGATCGGCGCGGATGCCTTCATCGGGTCCAACACCATGCTGGTCGCACCGGTCACCGTGGGCGCTGGCGCGCTGACGGGCAGCGGGTCGGTCATAACGAAGGACGTGCCGGACGGCGCCCTGGCGCTGGGACGCGCGCCACAGGTCACGAAAGAGGGCCGCGGACGCAAAATGTTCGAAATATTGAAGGCGCGGAAGGCGAAACTCCAGAAAGGAGCCGAATAATGTGCGGTATTGTTGGGGTGCTCGGGACCCATGAAGTCGCTCCGATCCTTGTTGAGGCGCTGAAACGACTGGAATATCGCGGCTATGACAGTGCCGGCATCGCCACCGTGAACGATGGCGTGCTGGACCGCCGTCGCGCCGTGGGCAAGCTCGTGAACCTCTCGGACCTCCTGGTGCATGACCCGCTCGCCGGCAAGTCCGGGATCGGCCACACACGCTGGGCCACGCATGGTGCGCCCACGACCACCAATGCCCACCCGCACCAGTCCGGCCCCGTCGCCGTAGTGCATAACGGCATCATCGAGAATTTCCGCGAGCTGCGCGCCGAACTCGCCGGATACGGCCTGACGCCCAGCAGCGAGACCGATACCGAAACCGTCGCCATGCTGGCGCAGCATTACATTTCCGAAGGTCTAGGCCCGATCGAAGCGGCGAACCGCACGATTGACCGCCTGAAGGGCGCCTTTGCGCTCGTCTTCCTGTTTCAGGGCGAGAATGATCTGATGGTCGCGGCGCGCAAGGGCTCTCCGCTCGCCATCGGCCATGGCGACGGAGAGATGTATGTCGGCTCGGATGCCATCGCGCTCGCACCGCTGACCGATCGGATCACCTATCTGGACGAAGGCGACCGCGCGGTCATCACCCGCAATTCGATCGAGATCCGGGACCTGGCCGGGCAGCTGGCGAACCGGGCGGTGAAGCAGATCCACATGGACGCGGCGCGCATCGACAAGGCCGGTTACAAGCATTTCATGGCCAAGGAAATTGCGGAGCAGCCCACGGTTCTCGCTGATGCCCTGCGCGGCTATCTGGATGGTGACAGGATCAGCTTGCCCGGCGAAGCGCTTGATTTCACGAAGATAGAGCGGATGACACTGGTCGCCTGCGGCACCGCGTTCTACGCATGCCTCACGGCGAAATACTGGTTCGAGCAGATTGCCGGGATACCGGTCGAGGTCGACGTCGCCTCCGAGTTCCGCTATCGCGAACCGCCGATCACCGCCAATACCGTGGCACTTTTCGTGAGCCAGTCGGGCGAAACGGCGGACACCCTCGCAGCCCTGCGCTATTGCCGCGACAAGGCCGACAGGATCGTCTCGGTCGTAAATGTCGCCGAATCCTCGATCGCGCGGGAAAGCGACCTGGCCCTGCCGATTCATGCCGGGGTCGAGGTCGGAGTCGCCTCGACCAAGGCCTTCACCTGCCAGCTGAACGTGCTGCTGCTGCTCGCGCTCAAGGCCGCGACGGATCGTGGTCGCATGACACCCGAGGAACTGGCGGAGGCGCTCGCCGCGCTGCGCGCGCTACCGTCGATGATGAACGCCGCGATGGAGCGCAGCGGCGACATCAAGAAGGTCGCGCGCCGCATCGCCGAGGCCCGCGACGTGCTGTTCCTCGGCCGTGGCCTGATGTATCCGCTCGCCCTTGAAGGCGCACTTAAGCTAAAGGAAATCAGCTATATCCATGCTGAAGCTTATGCATCGGGCGAACTCAAGCACGGCCCCATCGCGCTGATCGACAAGACGGTTCCGGTGGTCGTCATGGCCCCACGCGACGCGCTCTTCGACAAGACCGTGTCCAACATGCAGGAGGTCATGGCGCGTGGCGGCAAGGTGCTGCTGATCACCGACGCCGCGGGTGCGGTCGAGGCCGGTCAGGACGTCTGGCAGACCATCATCCTGCCCGAAGTGCCGTCGATCCTGAGCCCGCTGCTCTATGCGATCCCGGCGCAGCTTCTGGCCTACCACACGGCCATCGCAAAGGGGACCGATGTCGATCAGCCCCGCAATCTGGCGAAATCCGTCACGGTCGAGTAAACGGGCCGGAACCCGGAAGGTAGTGCAGGCCGCCGGACCGGGTCACCGCAATGTCAGTTTGGCGCGGCACATCGATTTACCGGCAGTGCCGGACAATCCCACACGGAGGCGACGCTGAAACATGACTGCTGACGAGGCGCTGGACGCCCTAAGAGCCGCTGCCGAGCCCGGACGTGCGGAACAGATGGCTGCGCATCACAAGGCACCGCGCGCCTATCTGGGTGTGCCCAATCCGGCGATCAACGACCTCACGGCCGACTGGCGGCAGGAACTGGACATCGACCAGCGTGTCGGGCTCGCTCAGGACCTTTGGGAGACGGATATCTTCGAGGCGCGGCTCGCAGCCGCGAAGCTGCTGACACAGGCGCGGATGCGTCCCGATGACGCCGCCTGGGAGCTGATCCAGAGCTGGGTTCCGGATTTCGACAGCTGGGCGATCAGCGATCACGCCTGCATGGCCGGACAACGACGGCTTGTGGCCGACCCGTCGCGGCTCGATCAGGTGGAGCTCTGGACGCAGAGCGACCATCTCTGGACCCGCCGCGCCGCACTCGTGATCACCCTGCCCTGGACCAAGCAGAACTTTCCGTCCGAACAGGATCTTGCGGCCCGCGAACGCATTCTCGGCTGGGCCGCGGGTTTTGTGACGCAAAAGAACGGCATCATCCAGAAGGCGGTCGCCTGGTGGCTGCGCGATCTGTCGAAACACGCACCAGACCGCACCCGCGCCTTCCTGCAGGAACACGGGGACCAGATGAAACCCTATGCGGTGAAAGAAGCCGCGCGGCATCTCTCCGGCGAATGAGCCCGTCTCGTCTTTGAGATATGAGCCACGCCGTCGAGCGGCGTGGCTCATATCTCAGCCCCCGGCGAAAACCTCGACCCTCGGCAGATCCGTCAGCGGTGCCTCGATCAGCCGCATCGCGGACAGCGAGATACGGCTGCCTGCGGTCGGCGGTCCGTCGATCGGGATCAGGTCCACATTCGCCGACTTGCCGCTGCCCGGATAGACGACACGCCCCTTGGCGGGCGCGTCCACCAGCGGGGTTTCCAGCCAGAATCCGACGCGCGACGGATCGCCGAGCGAGGCGACGGTGGTGCCGAGCGACCTCTCGCCCGCAGGCTTCGCGGGATCTGCCGCCGCCGCGCGCTCCTCCGCACTGGTCGCGTCGAACTGATCCACCGTGCGGGCCGCGGCAGGAGGTCTGCGGGTCGCCGCAGGCTCCCCCGGTGCCGGGGCGGCAGTCGGCGCAGGTGCCGCAACCTCTTTGGGTTTAAAGGAGAATCCGTTCCCGCATCCGGCCAGGGCCAGAGGCAGCGCCATCAGAATGAGCCACTTCATATCAATCGTCCACGACCTTTGTCTCAACATCTTAGTTCTTCGCCCATACTTGCTCATTGCATCCGGGAATACTAGGTTCTGTGACATGACAGCCCCATTGATAGACCCGTTCCAGCGACCCATCAGTTATTTGCGCGTGTCGGTGACAGACCGCTGCGACTTCCGGTGTGTCTACTGCATGTCTGAAAACATGACATTCCTGCCCAAGAAAGAGCTGCTCACGCTCGAGGAGCTGGACCGGATGTGTTCGACCTTCGTGCGTCTTGGCGTCGAAAAGCTGCGCATCACCGGCGGCGAGCCGCTTGTGCGGCGCGAGATCATGACATTCTTCCGCTCGATGACGCGCCATCTCGAGTCCGGTGAGCTGAAGGAGTTGACGCTCACCACCAACGGATCGCAACTCGAACGCTTTGCCGACGATCTTTATGCGGCTGGTGTGCGGCGGGTGAACATCTCGCTCGACACGCTGGACGAGCAGAAGTTTGCCGACATCACCCGCTGGGGTCGCCTGCCGCAGGTCCTGCGCGGGATCGACGCGGCGCAGAATGCAGGCCTGCGGGTCAAGATCAACACCGTGGCGCTCAAGGATTTCAACGAGGACGAACTGCTGACGCTCACCGAATGGTGCAACAGGCGCGATATCGATCTGACCTGGATCGAGGTCATGCCGATGGGGGATATCGGCAACGAGGACCGTCTTGGTCAGTACTGGAAACTGTCCGACCTGCGCGAGACCCTCGCCCAGCATTACACGCTGACCGACCTGCCCGAGAGCACGGGCGGTCCGGCGCGCTATGTGCGGATCGAGGAAACCGGTCAGAAGATCGGATTCATCACGCCGCTCACCCATAACTTCTGCGAAAGCTGCAACCGGGTGCGCCTGACTTGCACCGGCGAGCTGTTCATGTGCCTCGGGCAGGAGGACAACGCGGATCTGCGCTCTGCCCTGCGCAACCATCCCGGTTCCGATGCACCGCTTGAAGAGGCGATCCGGGAAGCGATCCGGCTCAAGCCCAAGGGACATGATTTCGACTATTCCCGCCAGTCGGTGGATGGCCGCGTGTCGCGTCACATGAGCCATACCGGCGGTTGAGCCCTCTGTAGGTGGACGAAAGTCGGCCGAATTCCCCGGCTTGGGCGCTGTTCAGGGGCGACTGATCTCGCCCCCGCCGACAAGCGCCCTGACCCCGGTCGTGCTGGGGCAGGATGTCGGCAGCCCCCGCGCCACGCGTACGGCGAGATAGGCAAAGGCCTGCGCCTCGAGCATGTCGCCGTCCAGCCCGACAGATTCGACCGGTGCGACCTCGCAGTCGAGCCCGGCCTGAAGCATCGCCATCATCACCGGATTGTGCCGCCCGCCCCCCGTCACCAGCAGGCGCGCGGGCGGGGTCGGGCAATGCTCCATCCCGCGCATCACCGCAGCAGCCGCCATCGCCGTCATCGTGGCCGCCGCATCGGCATCGCTGAGTTCGCGCACAAGATTCAGCATCAGGCCGAAATCGTCCCGGTCCAATGATTTTGGCGGCATCCTGAGGAAATAACCCTCCTCCAAGAACAGCTCCAGAGCGCCGTCGACCACCTGTCCCGTGGCGGCAAGTGCCCCGTCGCGGTCACAATCGAGGCTGCGCCGCTGGGTCATGAGGTCGTTGATCGGAGCATTGGCCGGGCCGGTATCGAAGGCCAGCAGCGCGCCATGCTCCTCGGGACTGTCCTTTACAGGATCGACCCATGTGAGATTCCCGACACCACCGAGGTTCAGGAAAGCGACGGGCGCGTCGGCCCCGATCCACTTGGCACAGGCAAAATGGAAGAAGGGAGCAAGCGGCGCGCCCTGCCCGCCGAGACGAACATCCGCGCTGCGGAAATCCCAGACCACCGGCACACCGAGCGCCTTGGCGAGCGCAGCACCGTCGCCGAGCTGATGGGTTCCGCGACCGGCGGGCTCATGCGCGAGGGTCTGACCGTGAAAGCCGACGACCGCCGCCCCGGGAAAGCGGCCGAGCGTCTCGACATGCGCCGACTGAACCACCCCGAGCGCCGCCTCCAGCCCGGGCCCAGGCCAGCGGCCGAGCGCTGCGCGCAGTATCTCGCGCTCGCCCTCGCTGTAGACACGGTACCCCGACGCACCGAATTCGAGGATGCGCTCGCCGTCCGTGTGCAGCATCGCCGCATCCACCCCGTCCAGCGACGTGCCAGACATCGCCCCAAGCGCCCAGACGGCCTCCTTGCCCAACATGGCCATGTTCCTGCCCTGCCCTTCATCCACTTTGGCGCATTTCCCTCCGAAAACCGGCTCTCACTTTTCGGAATGCGCTCCGTTGTCCTGCCGCGCATTTCGATCCGAAAACCGGTTCCCACTTTTCGGAATGCACTCTATAGCTACCCGCATTCTTAAAGGGGACCAACCATGACCTACCATCCCAAATCGGACTTCATGCATGTCATGATGGAGCGTGGCTTTCTGGCCGATTGCACCGATTATCAGGGCCTTGACGATGCGCTGAGCAAAGGGGTGGTGACAACCTATATCGGCTATGATGCGACGGCCAAGTCGTTGCATGTGGGCCATCTGCTCAACATCATGATGCTGCGCTGGCTGCAGAAGACCGGCCATCAGCCGATCACCCTGATGGGCGGCGGGACCACCAAGGTGGGCGATCCGTCCTTTCGCGCGGATGAACGCCCGCTGCTGACACCCGATCAGATCGACGCCAATATCGACGGCATGCAGCAGGTCTTTGCCAAGTACCTGACCTATGGCGACGGTCCGACCGACGCGCTGATGCTCAACAATGCCGAATGGCTCGACGGGCTGAACTACCTCGATTTCCTGCGCGATATCGGTCGGCATTTCTCGGTGAACCGGATGCTTAGCTTCGAATCGGTGAAATCCCGGCTCGACCGCGAACAGTCGCTGAGCTTCCTCGAGTTCAACTACATGATCCTGCAGGCCTACGACTACCTCGAGCTGAATCGCCGCTACGGCTGCATCCTGCAGATGGGCGGGTCGGATCAGTGGGGCAACATCATCAATGGGATCGACCTCACCCGCCGAGTGCTGGATCACGAGATCTACGGCCTGACCTCGCCGCTGCTGACCACGAGCGACGGGCGCAAGATGGGCAAGAGCGCGGGCGGCGCGATGTGGCTGAATGCCGACATGCTCAGCCCCTACGAGTTCTGGCAGTTCTGGCGCAACAGCACCGATGCGGATGTCGGCCGGTTCCTGAAGCTCTATACCGAAATGCCGGTCGAGGAATGTGAACGGCTCGGCGCGCTCGAAGGGGCCGAGATCAACGAGGCCAAGATCATCCTCGCCAATGCAGTCACCACCCTGTGCCACGGCGCCGAGGCGGCTGCCACGGCCGAGGCGACGGCGCGCGAGGTGTTCGAGCATGGCGGTACGGGCGACGACCTTCCGACGCTGGAGCTCAGTGCGGGAGAGTTGGGCGACGGCATCTCGATCGTGCAGGTTCTGGTGCGCGCAGGGCTCGCGAAATCCGGCAAGGATGCCAAGCGCCTGATCGCCGAGAATGGTGCACGGCTGGACGACGCCCCGCTGACCGATGCCGGGCTGATGCTGGATGCAGGCGCACTGCGCCAGCCGGTGAAGCTGAGTGCCGGCAAGAAGCGGCACGCGCTGGTCAAACTCGCGGGCTGACAAAAGCTGCATGCGGAGGCAGAGTGCTGCCTCCGCATCGACGGGCCTTGAGCTGCGAAGTCGGGGCGGCCCTTGAAGAGTGCAGTACGCTGTCCTCCGGCTCGCCTCGCGCACAGATTACAGCTGCGATCCTTTCAGAAAACCGCCTGCACCACCGCCAGCACTAAAAATGGCAAGGAGAGGGCCGTGGCCAGCAGCAGCGCAGCTGCCGGTGTAAAGCGGGGACGCGGGGCCAGCGGCCCGAATGTGGCGCGATTCTTCATGGCGGCGATTAACGCAGGCGAAACTTTTCATAACATTAATGAGCGGATGGATGATCTCCCCCTCCCCCTGCCGCAATCGCCGGAATTCGCCCGCGCTGCTGCGCTGCTGAATGTGACCGTACGGCGGGGTCAGCAGGAAAGCGGCGGAAAGCTGATAGGGATCTGGCAGGTCCAGTCACGCCGCCTCGGTCGGCTGGGCGAGGTGGACCTGCTGTCGCGCGGACCGGTCTGGCGCTCGGAGGATGCCGCACAAGGATGGCTACGGCGCATCCCCGGCCTGCAGGGCGCGCGCCCGCTGATCCTGAATGCCGACACCTTTCTGTCGCCACATGCCCTGCGCGCGACCGGGTTTTGGCCGATCGTCACGCCCGCGACCATCGCAATGTTACCGTTGGGCGAGCCCGCGCAGATGCGCGCCGCCCTCCAGCAGAAGTGGCGCAACCGGCTGAACCGGGCCGAGGCCGCGGGCCTCGCGCTCGACTGGCAGGATCTGCGCGACTCCGAGGATCACTGGCTGCTGCAGGCCGACGCGGCGCAGCAGAAATCTCGCGGATATTGCGGCTGGCCCGTGGCCTTCGTCCATGCCTTCGTCGCCGCGAATCCCGGAAAAGCCCGGCTGCTGACCGCCCGGCACCGGGGCATTCCGGTCGCGGCAGGCCTGTTCCTGTGCCATGGCCAGATGGCCAGCTATCACATCGGCCACTCCTTGCCGGAAGGGCGGCACCTCAACGCGATGAACCTCGTCCTGTGGGAAGCAATGCGCGCGCTGGCCGCACGCGGTCACAATCTGCTCGATCTGGGTACGCTCAATTCCGATGATGCCGCAGGGCTCGCCCACTTCAAGCTCGGCACCGGCGCACAGGCGCTGCGGCAGGGCGGCACATGGCTCTATCATCGGCATCTTGCTCCATTGGCCCGCCGACTGCCAGCCTGCCTCGCGGCCTGACAAAATCAACGCCACGGATCGGCAGGCATCCAAGGCAAAACCCACGCAACCATCACGCTAGGGCCAAATCCCGCCACCCCGGCACCTCAGACAGTAGATCAGCTCAAACTCCCTCAAGTCCTCAAGTCTGATGCCGCCACTCCACAGCTTCTCTGGGTCATAAATATCCCGGGGGAGTCGCCTTAAAGGCGACGGGGGCAGCGCCCCCATCGCACCGTCGCCGCGAGGGACGACTTCACTCGGTGACGCGCACCGCCTGCATGCGGTCCGGCGCGCCGACCACGGCGCCATTGGCACCGGTGCCGCGCTTGATCGCATCGACAACGTCCATGCCCTCCGTGACCTCGCCAACCACCGTATAGTCGCCGTTCAGGGAATCGGCTGGCGCGAACATGATGAAGAACTGCGAGTTCGCAGAATTCGGATCCTGCGAGCGGGCCATGCCGACAACGCCGCGTTCAAACGGGATATCCGAGAATTCCGCGTCGACATCCGGCAGGTCGGATCCGCCCATCCCGGCCATGCGGGCGTCTCCGCCCTCCTTGCCGAACTGGACGTCACCCGTCTGAGCCATGAAGCCGTCGATCACCCGGTGAAAGGCGACGCCGTCATAGGCGCCCTGCTCCGCCAGGGTCGTGATCTGCGCGACATGGTTGGGTGCCACATCCTCGAACAGGTCGACGGTGATGGTGCCGTTCGCTTCGCCAGCGACGTCGATCTCAAGACCGGTGGCGAGAGCGGGGCTCGCCACCAGCGTCAGGACAAGGGCCAGTTCACGCATCTGCAGCCACCTTGACCGAGATCATGCGGTCGGGATTGGCGGGCGGCTCGCCCTTGGTGATGGCATCCACGTGTTCCATCCCGGAAATCACCCGGCCATAGACCGTGTACTGACCGTTCAGGAAGTGGTTGTCCTTGAAATTGATGAAGAACTGCGAATTCGCCGAATTCGGGTTCTGGCTGCGGGCCGCGCCGATCGTGCCGCGGTCATGCGGCAGTTTCGAGAATTCCGCGGGCAGGTCCGGATGCTCAGAGCCGCCAGTGCCGGCAGCGCGCAGGTTGAAGTCGTTTTCCATGTTACCGTTCGCCACGTCACCGGTCTGCGCCATGAAGCCGTCGATCACGCGGTGAAAGCAGACATTGTCGTACGCTCCGGCACGGGCGAGGGCCTTCATCCGCTCGACATGCTTCGGGGCGACGTCCGGCAGCAGTTCGATCGTCACGGTGCCGCCTTTCAGTTCCAGAAGGACGGTGTTCTCGGGGTCTTTGATCTCGGCCATGTCATGCTCCCTATGCTTGGCGTTGGCCTCTAGGTAATGTGCGCGCCGCCGAATGCCAAGACGGTGGATTGACCTTGCAGGTGCTGTCCTTCAAACCTGCGCCCAACGAATTTTGGAGGCTGCCATGAGCTGGAAGACACTGGATCAGATGGAATTGAACGGCAAACGCGTGCTCGTGCGGGTCGACATCAACGTGCCGCTCGAAAATGGACGGGTGACCGATGCGACCCGGATCGAGCGGATCGCGCCGACGATCTCGGACATTCTGGCGGGCGGCGGGATGCCGATGCTTCTGGCGCATTTCGGCCGACCCAAGGGCAAGGTCGACCCCGCGATGAGCCTCCAGCAACTGGTACCCGCACTCGAAACCGCGCTTGGCGTCGATGTGGTGTTCGTCGCCGATTGTGTCGGCCCGGCTGCCGAGGCGGCGGCGCAGGCGCTGCAGCCCGGACAGGTCCTGCTGCTCGAGAATACCCGCTTTCATGCGGGCGAGGAAAAGAACGACCCCGACCTCGCGGCGGGCATGGCGACCTTGGGCGACATCTACTGCAACGACGCCTTTTCCGCAGCACACCGCGCCCATGCCTCGACCGAGGCGCTCGCGCGGCTGCTGCCGAGCTGCGCCGGACGCCTCATGGAGGCGGAACTGAGCGCGCTGGAAAAGGCGCTCGGCAATCCCGAACGTCCCGTTCTGGCCGTGGTGGGCGGCGCGAAAGTGTCGACCAAGCTCGAACTGCTGTCGAACCTCGTGGAAAAGGTCGACATCCTGGTGATCGGCGGCGGGATGGCGAACACCTTCCTCGCCGCACAGGGCCTCGATGTGGGCAAGTCACTCTGCGAGCATGACATGACCGGCACGGCCCGGGACATCGCCGAGAAGGCCGCGAAAGGCGGCTGCGAGATCCTGCTGCCGCGCGATGTGGTGGTCGCGCGAGAGTTCAAGGCCGGGGCCGAGAGCGAGGTCGTGCCGGCGGAGAACTGCCCGGCGGATGCGATGATCCTCGATGCAGGGCCAGACAGCGTCGCGCATGTGGGTCAGGCTCTGGAGCGGGCGAAGACGCTGATCTGGAACGGGCCGCTCGGCGCCTTCGAGATCGAGCCCTTCGACGCCGCCACCAATGCCGCCGCGGCCCATGCCGCAAAGCTCTCGCGCGAGGGCAAGCTGGTCTCGGTCGCGGGCGGTGGCGACACGGTCGCCGCGCTCAACAAGGCCGATGCGTCCAAGGATTTCACCTATATCTCGACGGCGGGCGGCGCGTTCCTCGAATGGATGGAGGGCAAGACTCTGCCAGGAGTGGCCGCGCTCGGCTGATCGGCTGGGGCAAGACGCCCCACCTCCCGAGATGAGCCCCACAGTCTCTGTCGACCCCGTCGTCCCGGAATACGTGGCGCTCAGCGCTGCACTCGGGACGACGGCCTAGACAGAAAATCGAGCAGAAGCACAGAACCTCCGACAACGCCTGACGGGGATTCCCAAGACAGGCGGGCTGTGTCATAAGTGTCGAACGCGCCCGAGAGAGGCGTATCCAAGAGGCAGAGTCATGAGCATTCTTCGTACCCCTCCGGCGCTTGGCGCGCTTGTGTTCTTCGCGATCACCCTCAGCCTTGGCGCCTATTTCACCTTTGCCGCCGTGCAGGGCGATTATGGCGTGTTCCGGCGGGCAGAAATCACGGTCGAATCGCATCATCTGACCGAGGAACTCCGTCAAGTGCAGGCCGAGGTGGACCGGATGGAAAATCTCACCACGCGCCTGTCGGATGATTACCTCGACCTCGACCTGCTCGATCAGCAGGCGCGGGACGTTCTAGGCCTGATGCGTGCGGACGAGATCACCGTACGTTGAACGACGCGCCGGACCGGGGCAAATTTCTTTCGAAGAAAGAAATTGACCTGAAGGCTCCAACCTTTCCGAAAAAATTCTTTGCAAGAATTTTTGCTGTTCTCACTGCCGACCATCAGCGCGCTTTACTCGGGCGCGGCCGGAAACTACGCTGAGACTCGTTTAACGTTGAACCATCCGTCGCACCCTCGGGAGGAGCCTGCGCATGGCTGTCCGCAAAAGCACCGTACCGGCCCATCCGTCAGCCGAAAGCCTGACCACCTTCTACCGTGACATGCTGCTGATACGCAGGTTCGAGGAAAAGGCGGGTCAGCTCTACGGCATGGGACTGATCGGCGGTTTCTGCCATCTCTACATCGGCCAGGAGGCCGTCGTCGTCGGCCTGGAAGCCGCCGCAGAAGAGGGCGACAAGCGCATAACTTCATACCGCGACCATGGTCACATGCTCGCCTGCGGAATGGACCCAAACGGCGTGATGGCGGAACTCACCGGGCGCGCGGGCGGGTATTCCAAGGGCAAGGGCGGCTCGATGCACATGTTCTCGAAAGAGAAGGATTTCTACGGCGGCCACGGCATCGTCGGCGCACAGGTGCCGATCGGCGCGGGACTGGCCTTTGCCGACAGGTACAAGGGAAACGACCGTGTGACATTCGCCTATTTCGGCGATGGCGCGGCCAATCAGGGCCAGGTCTACGAGACCTACAACATGGCAAGGCTCTGGGATCTGCCGGTGATCTTCGTGATCGAGAACAACCAGTACGCAATGGGCACCAGCGTGAAACGCTCGACTCAGTCACCCTCGCTCTGGGAGCGCGGCGCCGCCTACGGCATCCCGGGCGAGGAAGTGGACGGAATGGATGTCGTCGCGGTCAAGGCGGCCGGCGACAAGGCGGTGGCTCATTGCCGCGCTGGTAAGGGGCCGTACATCCTCGAGATCAAGACCTACCGTTACCGCGGCCATTCCATGTCGGACCCGGCCAAGTACCGCACCCGGGAAGAGGTGCAGAAAATGCGCTCCGAACGTGATCCGATCGACCATGTGCGCGAGATGCTGCTGAGCGCGAAGCATGCGGGCGAGGATGATCTCAAGGCCATCGACAAGGAGATCAAGGGCATCGTCAACGCTGCCGCCGAATTCGCAAGGGAAAGCCCCGAGCCCGACCTCGCCGAACTCACCACCGACATCTACGCAGACGCCCGGACCTGAGGAGCGACCAAGCCATGTCCACGGAAATCCTCATGCCCGCCCTGTCCCCCACGATGGAGGACGGCACACTCGCGAAATGGCTGGTCAAGGAAGGTGACACGGTCGCCGCCGGGGATATCCTCGCCGAGATCGAGACCGACAAGGCGACGATGGAATTCGAAGCCGTCGACGAGGGTGTGATGGGGCGGATCCTGATCCCCGAAGGCACGGCCGGGATCAAGGTCAACACCCCCATCGCCCTGCTCACGAGCGAGGGTGAGACCGCTCCTGTTCAGCCCGCTGCAAAGGCACCGGCCGCCCCCAAGGCCGCTCCTGCCGAGGCGACACCGAAGCCTGTCTCCGAAACATCCGCGCCCGCTGTGCTGCCGGACTGGCCCGAGGGCACCAAGCTCAAGAGCCAGACCGTACGCGAGGCCCTGCGCGATGCCATGGCCGAGGAAATGCGCCGCGATCCGGATGTCTTCCTGATGGGCGAGGAGGTCGCGGAGTATCAGGGCGCCTACAAGATCAGCCAGAACCTGCTCGAGGAATTCGGCTCGCGGCGCGTAATCGACACGCCGATCACCGAGCACGGCTTTGCCGGGATCGCCGTCGGCGCGGCCTTCGGTGGTTTGCGCCCCATCGTCGAATTCATGACCTTCAACTTCGCCATGCAGGCGATGGACCAGATCATCAATTCGGCAGCCAAGACGCTCTACATGTCCGGTGGCCAGATGGGCGCGCCGATGGTGTTCCGCGGCCCCAACGGTGCCGCCGCCCGCGTCGGTGCCCAGCACAGCCAGGACTATGCCGCCTGGTACGCGCATATCCCGGGGCTGAAGGTCGCGATGCCCTACTCTGCCTCGGATGCCAAGGGCCTGCTCAAATCCGCCATCCGCGATCCCAACCCGGTGATCTTCCTCGAAAACGAGATCCTCTATGGCCGTGCCTTCGATGTGCCCGTGCTCGAAGATTTCACCGTCCCCTTCGGCAAAGCGCGGATCTGGCGTGAAGGCGGCGATGTCACGCTGGTCAGCTTCGGCATCGGCATGACCTATGCACTGGACGCCGCCGAACGGCTGGCAAAGGACGGAATCGAGGCCGAGGTCATTGATCTGCGCACCCTGCGCCCGATGGACACAGCCTCGGTCATCGCCTCCGTGCAGAAGACACATCGCTGCGTGACGATCGAGGAAGGCTTTCCCGTCGGCGCCATCGGCAACCATATCTCTGCCGTGCTGATGCAGGAGGCGTTCGACGACTTGGACGCACCGGTGATCAACTGCACCGGCAAGGATGTGCCAATGCCCTACGCGGCCAATCTGGAAAAGCTTGCACTGGTGACCACGGACGAGGTGGTCGCAGCGGCCAGGAAGGTCTGCTATCGATGAGCGGGGGCCTGTTCTGTTCCAAGACGCAGCCGCATGCCGTGTCAGCCAACTGTTGCAAGAACACTCCGACTTTCGTCGGATCCGGGCACTGCAGACTGCCAAAGGTCTCCAAGGTGCAAAAGACCAGGCGGCCAGATCGGCGCCATCGTTCAATCGAGTAAGGACGCAAGATGCCCGTCGAGATCCTGATGCCCGCCCTGTCCCCGACAATGGAGGAAGGCACACTCGCGAAATGGCTGGTGAAAGAGGGAGACACGGTCGCCTCGGGTGACGTGATCGCCGAGATCGAGACCGACAAGGCGACGATGGAATTCGAGGCGGCGGACGAGGGCACCATGGGCACACTGCTGGTGGCCGAGGGCACGTCAGGCGTCAAGGTGAACACCCCGATCGCCATGCTGCTGGAAGATGGCGAAAGCCCCGCGACGCCTCAGCGAAAACCGGAACTCCGCCCGGAGCCTGCAGCCGCTGAAACAGTGCAACCGGCAGTGCGCTCGACCGAGACATCCTCCCTGTCACCCAGACGAGACGAACAGCGCGTCATCGCATCCCCCCTCGCCCGCCGCATCGCCGCCGAACGCGGGCTCGACCTCTCACGGATCAGCGGCAGCGGACCGCGCGGTCGTATCGTCCTGGCCGATGTGGATCCGGAAAATGCAACTGACCTGCCGAAAGCGCCCGAACAGCCGCGCGATGCCCCCGCACCCTCTGCCACTTCCACCGCACCTGTGCCGACAACCACCGACACCGACGGCATTACAAAGCTCTACGCCGACCGTGCCTTTACCGAAGTACCGCTCGACGGAATGCGCAAGGTGATCGCCGTCCGCCTCACCGAGGCAAAGCAGACCATCCCGCATGTTTACCTGCGCCGAGATATCCGCCTCGACGCCCTGCTGGATCTTCGAGGCGAAATCAACGCGCAACTCGCGGCGCGCGGCGTCAAGCTTTCGGTCAACGACTTCATCATAAAGGCCTGCGCCCTCGCCCTTCAGCAGGTGCCGGAGTCCAATGCCGTATGGGCCGGGGACCGCATCCTGCGCCTGACCCCTTCCGACATCGCCGTTGCGGTCGCAGTCGAGGGCGGGCTCTTCACGCCGGTTTTGCGCGACGCCGAGACAAAGAGCCTCTCAGCGCTTTCGACCGAGATGAAAGCGCTGGCGACGCGTGCCCGGGATCACAAACTGGCGCCTCTGGAGTATCAGGGCGGCAGCTTCACGATCTCCAATCTCGGCATGTTCGGGATCGAGAATTTCGACGCCGTGATAAACCCGCCCCAGGCAGCCATCCTCGCTGTCGGGGCGGGTATCCGCAAACCCGTCATTCTCGATAGCGGTGAAATGGGTGTTGCGACGGTGATGTCGGTGACGCTCAGCGTCGATCACAGGGTCATCGACGGAGCGCTCGGCGCGCAGCTCCTGAAGGCGATTGTCCATACCCTGGAACATCCGGTCGCCATGCTCGCCTGACCCAGCGCTTCTTCGGGTCGAAAATATCCTGGGGTGAATGCCGGTCCTGCCCTGCAGGACCGGCAGAGGGGCAAAGCCCCTGCCAAATCAAACAAAAAAAGTGCGCGCCCGACAGGGCGCGCACCTCTGGATCACGAAAACCAATAAAAATCAGGCGCCGCCGCGCAGCAGCTGGTCCATGCTGACGGAGGGCTGAGCGCACCCCGCTTCGCCGACGATGCGCGCCGGAACACCAGCCACCGTCTTGCAGGGCGGCACCTCTTCGAGCACGACAGAACCCGCCGCGATCCGCGAACAGTTGCCCACGCGGATATTGCCCAGAACCTTCGCGCCCGCACCGATCAGCACGCCATCGCCGATCTTGGGGTGGCGGTCTTCTTCTTCCTTGCCGGTACCGCCCAGCGTGACCGAGTGCAGCATCGAGACATTGTCCCCCACCACGGCCGTCTCGCCGATCACTATGGAATGCGCATGGTCTATCATGATGCCGCGCCCCAGTCGCGCGGCAGGATGGATATCCACTCCGAACACTTCGGAGCAACGCATCTGGAAGAGATAGGCCAGATCGCGACGGCCTTCGCGCCAGAGCCAGTTCGCCACCCGGTAGCATTGGATCGCCTGGAAGCCCTTGAAGAACAGAAGCGGCTGGAGAAACCGATGACAGGCCGGGTCGCGTTCGTAGACGGCGACGATATCCGCGCGCGCCGCCATCGCGAGTTCTGGATCCGACTGATATGCCTCGTCGCAGATTTCGCGCAGAATCTGTTCGGACATCTCGCCAGAGGCAAGCTTGAGCGACGTCCGGTAGGCGAGCGCCCGCTCGATCGTCGGATGGTGCAGGACCGAATAGTGCACCAGTCCGCCAAGCAGCGGCTCGACGGCCACGGCATCCTCGGCCTCGTGCATGATTCTGGCCCAGACGGGGTCCAGCGTGGCGACGTTTGCGCGTGTCTCAGCCATGGCGTCTCTCCTTTGACCCTGAATTCATAGCAGATAGGATCGGGACAGGAAAACGCAAAGATTTGATGGGTGGATTCACCAAGATGAATGTAGCGCTGCTTTTCTCGCTTGGTGTCGTTGTCGTCCGTCACTTCTGAAAACCGACGGGTTTTTTAGCCCTTGTGACTGATAGCTGGTTAGCAGTCTTTCAGCCGCTTCTGCGAGCCCCACCAGAAAAACGCATCAGGGCAACCAGCATTGCCCCCAGGCAGGCTGCGAATTCAGGATCGCGCAGGTCTGGCGTCGGCGGCAGTGCGGTCTTTGCTGCAAGAGCCATCAGAGTTCCATTCCCCCAATCGGGATGTGACCGGCCTTTGCGCCGTCGATACCGGTCGGCCGCATCGGCCCGATCCAGTAGCCGATCGGCGGCGCTGGCACGGACATCTGCAGGACTTTCAAGCAGCGCCCGTGCGGCAAAGATGAGGTCACTGTGCAGGACCGGTCTCATGGCGAGACCGTGACAGACGCGAAGGGTCCGGGCCCAAAGCGCGCCGAAACTTGCGCCACGGTGATGCGATAGGATCCAGTGGCGGCATCCCCCGCCTGCATCCCGGCAGTATAGACCCAGCCCGGGTTGCTGGTCCGTGCCTCCCGTAGAATCGCCCCGCCCTGAATGACGCGGATCAGGTAGCGTTCGCTTTCCTCGCTCAGCGGCACCTCGTCCAGATCCCAGCCATCACCGTCGATACGCGTCCGGCGGATCCAGCGGACCAGCAGATCCGCGCCCGAACGGGTCACGGTCAGATGCACCGGGCTGTACGGGCGAAGCCCGATGCCGTCGAAGGCATGGACCTCATAGATGTAGGAAGGATCGTCGAGAGCGCGCTGCGCGGGGCCGATCCGGAAATGCCGGGCGAGACGCCGGTTTGCCGCCGCGAGCCTGATCTGCTGCAGAGCGCCGTCCAGCAGCACAACCTGCGAGCCTTCGGGCCAGACGGCGGGCTGAACTCCGTCGCTGCCCAACTGCCCGCGCAGCCGGTGGCTGAGCAGCCAGGTGCCGGTCTCCCTTATCTCGGCATCCCGGAACTGGAACAGCTCCCAGTTTCCGGATGTGCCATCCCCGATGGCCATCAGGTTCCCGCCTGCGAGCAGTCCTGTGTCGCTGATCGATTGGAGCGTGCCATAGTCCATCCTCACCTGCAAAGCCGCTCCTCTGTCGACACGCCCCGAGGCAGCGGCATGGAGCGGCGTTTCGGTCGTACCGATGGTCGCGCGCGCCGCGATGATCTCGTTCAGGGAATACCCGGCATCAATGGCGGAATCGTAGACCGCCACGCTACCCGGCCAGGGTTTGGCATAGACCGCGATATGTGGCGCATGCGGCACCTCTTCCCCGGTCATCAGCGGCAGGTCGAGAAAGAGCGGCAGTACAGGCCCGGCCGACGTGAAGGGGCGCAGGCTGACCGCATCATCGGGGAATTGCGACGGTTCGTAGAGCGCTGGGTCGATCCGCACGGCGTCTATCAGTTGCTGAGTCGTGACTTCGACACGGTCAATCCTCGCAAGCGTCGGACCCGATGGCGATGGCATCGAAACGATATCCCCCGCTCCGAGCCCGAGGCGTGAGGGCGGCAGGGAAAAGCGCAACGTGTCGCGCGCAAGTCGCGCTTCGGACAGCCACCGCTCCAGAGTCTGACGCCCCTCGGCGCGGGTGAGTGCGAGTTCGAGATCTGTCTCGGCGACGGCATGGGTTTCGTCATCCGGCAGAACGGTTTCCTCTGCCACGATCTGGTGGTCGCCTTCCGCCTCGACAAAGCGCAGTCTGATCCGTCCGGCCATCTCGACGGTTGGACCACGCGTTTCCTGCAGGTCACCCTCGATTTCGTCCGTCACCGCCAGGTCATCACGGCTCAGCGCCACGGGAGACCGGCCTGTCCGCATGCGGAATTCCAATGTACCGCCCCGTTCGATGGCGTCGAAACCATAGGTCAGCATCAGCGGCTGAAGCGCTCGCCGGGCATCTGCCACGTTCGGAACCATGTAACCCCTTACGAAGCCGAACAGGCGTCGGGTATCGTATGCACGAAGCCCGGAGCGGTCACATATCTCGCCCACGACCGAGGCAAGCGTGCGCGCCGAGACCCTTCCGTTGATCCAGTGACCGCGACGGTAATTCGGTCCGTCCGACCATAGATCCTCGGTATTGGGGAACCACGGATAGGGACGCGCATCCCAGGCCCAGACGAAAGCGCGGGACATGTCGACCATGCGGCCCTGGTAGATCGCCGAGACCGGATTGTTTGCGTGATCGTTCCAGTACCCGTGCACGGCGCGTAGGTACTGCCGCTGGATCAGGTCGTCACGCAGCCCATTCGAGAATTTGGGGAGGGTGGATTCTGACGATTTGGGATCGATGAACTTGTTCGGCTGGTTTGTGGCCTTGTCGACCGTGGCGCAGCCCAGTTCGGTAAACCAGACCGGCTTGGATTCGGGAACCCAGCCGGTCGACTGAGCTTGACGCACTCCGTTCCGCCGTTCGTGATGGGTGCGCGACCACCAGTTTCGGATGTCCTTGTAGCGGAACACCCAAGGCTCGTCATGTGCGGCATCAGTGATCGGAACCCGATTCTGCAAGGCCTCCGCCTCGGGCGAGGGGTAGAACCAGTCATAGCCCTCACCACCCGCGACGTTGGCGCCCAGGTAGTCGAGATCGTAGATCGCAACGGCCGCAATATCGGCATGGTCATCGCCGTCACGCCAATCCGAAACGGGCATGTAATTGTCGATGCCGATGAAGTCGATCTGCGCGTCGCTCCACAGCGGGTCGAGGTGAAAGAATACATCCCCACTGTTATCCTGAGGCTGATAACCGAAATATTCGCTCCAGTCGGCGGCATAGCCAAGTTTCACATTTGATCCGAGCAAGACACGGACATCTGCCGCGAGGGTCCGAAGCGCGGCGACCGCCGGAAACCCCAGATTATCGCGGATCTGAGTCAGGCCGCGCATCTCCGAGCCGATGCAAAAGGCGCTTACGCCTCCGGCGGCGGCGCATAGTGCAGCCTGGTGCAGTACGAACCGCCGGTAGGACCACTCGGCAGGTCCGGAATAGGTCACCCCGTCTGAGGTGACATCGAAATGTGCAGCCGTCGCGGTCCCGAAAAATGCGGCAACCTCGGCGCGGGCGGCCGCGGTGCCATCGGCGGATCCGTTGCGCCCCGGGACCACGTCCAGCGTGATACGGCCGCGCCACGGCAGCGCAGGCTGATCGACCGAGCCCGTATAGGGGTCGGAGAGGCCATTTCCCGCCATCTGCGCCATCAGGATGAAAGGATAGTACATGACTGCGAGGCCATCACCCTTCATCCGCCGGATCGCCTCGATCACGGCCCGATCCGTCGGCGTGCCGCCATAGACCGGGCGTCCTTCCTCCAGCGGCACAAGCGTCGCGTCATCCCGGTTCAACCCGGACACCCGCCAAGGCATGTCCTTGGCATCGAACCTCGATTGTTCGACCTTGGGCATCACGGTGCAACGGCCGCAGCGCAGGTCCGAACCGAACCAGCTGACCACAAGGGACACAGCCTTGCAGTTGGGCAGCTCGTCCTCGAGCATCTTGAGAGATGTATTGAAATCCGGTTGTTCGGACGGGGAATTGACGTTCTGCACGCCGTAATGTCCGCTGCCGTAACGCAGAAACTGCGCCGATGTTGCCAACGCATATTCCCCTGTCCCCGGGATCATTGCCACGCCGCGGATCGCCAGCGGCACGTCGCCGGTATCCTTGAGTTCTGGCCGGGTTACTTCGAAACTGAACTGCGGGACGCGGTCACCGAACTGGCCCAGCGGCAAGTCCTCCATCAACACATAAGCGGTACCACGATAGGCAGGCACCTGCCCGACGCCCTCGACAGCTTCCATGGCGGGATCGGGCAGCTGGTTCGCACTGCCGGAATAGACGCGCATGTTGAGACTGCTCACCGGCACCTCGACGCCATCCGCCCAGACGCGATTCACACTTGTGATCTCGCCCTCGCAGAGCGCCAAGGCCAGGCTGACCGTGTAGCTGTAGGTCTTCACCGTGGGCTGGGACGGCGCACCCTTGCCGCCACCGCCTCCGCCTCCACCGCTTTTCTTGACAGTTTCGGTGAATTCGGTGGCCCAGATCATTTGCCCACCGACCCGCATCCGCCCGAAAACCTGAGCGATGGGATTGCCCTCGCCGGCACCCGTCAGGCGGAACCGTTCGACGCGCCCGGTCTCGACCGTCTCGGCACCCTGCCCCATCAGGCGCTGATCCAGCGCACGGCCCAAGGTGGCCCCTGCAAAACGCCCGATCGCTGCGGCCGAAAGGCCTAGCACAGAGCCGCCGATCGAGCCGCCGATTGCGGCTCCCGCCACGGAAAGAACAAGTGTCGCCATCAGTCTGACTCCTGCGGAAAGGCAAAGCGCGCAGCGATGCGCCTCTGCCAGGGCGCGCTCAGCGCGCTTTCGATCACGCCATGCCCTGAATAGGCATGGACAAAGGCCGGGGATGACCCGATGCAGGACTGCAGCCCGAGATGCTTAGCGACGGCACCGTCCCGCATCCGGAACAGCAAAACATCACCCGCCGACGCCAGTTCAAGCGGCCTGGGCAGCAGGTGCCGGTGTCCCGCACGCATCAGGACTTCGTCGCCTTGGGGCTCGGACCAATCCATCGAATAGGCAGGCACCGGTTCCGGCTCGCAGCCATATATCTCCAGCCAGATTCCACGCAGCAGACCAAGGCAGTCGCAACCTGCCCCCCGGCGCGAGGTCTGATGCACATACGGAGTTCCAATCCAGGCGCGGGCACGCAGGACGACCTCGTCGGACACAGTCATCTGCGGCTGCCCCCGTCGGTCGTCTTGGCCCGGGACGGATGGACCATCATCCAGTCATCCTCCGGTGTGTCCGGAAATCCCTGAAAGTTCAGAACATTGTCGAACTTGAGCCGACATGTCTCGAACCGCTTATCGCACCCCGCCTCGAGCCGCACCTGATCGCCGGGCGTCAGAACGGCGCGCAGCGGCTCCCAGAGCTCGATACTGCGCTGGCCGCCTCTGATGTAATCCCGCTTGACCGGACTGCTCAGACCCGCTGCCGCACCGCTGCGGACCAGCAGGCGACCGCGCTGGAACCAGTCCGGCGCAAAGCCGTTCAAGGGGCCAAGGTTCAGCGTCGTCTTGCCATCGAGCGCAAACAGAACGCCTTCATGGACGTATCTCGCCGTATCGAGATCGACCCGACAGGTGGCGTCACCCAGCACGGCAGAACACGGTTTCTGGAACACGCGACCCAGAGGCCTGTTCAGCGCTTCGCTCAGCCCACGCAATTCCGCCTGAAAGGCTCCGCCCGAACGGCGGATCTCGCCGATCGTGCCACGAAACTGGATATCGCGCTCGGACACGTCGGCCCAGTTGACCAGCCAGGCAACGACCTCGGCATTGTCGTATCGCCCCGCGGCAATGTCCGCCTCGGTGATGGCCTCGGCGCTGAGCGCGCCGATCGCTTCGGTATTGTCAACCGACAGCCCTGTGCCCTGCTGCAGCGCCATAGCCGCAAGACCGGTATCGGCGCGGAAGGTCATGCAGTCGAAGGTGAGATCGACGTCATGGTCGGTAAAGCCGAGCCGCACACCGTCCTGGCGCGTCACTGCCCAGGCACGCGCGACCGTGGTCACACCGGTGGCCAGATGAGCCGCGAATTCCTGTGACAGGGCCATCAGATACGCACCTCTATCACGGGAACGTCGGGCACTTCGCCGGCTTGAAAATTGGCCAGACTGGTCAGGATCCTGTCGGAATCAAACCGCACCGGGACGTCGAACTCGTAACCGGCACTGATATCTGCATTGAACAATGGCGGCTGGGTGAATGTGATGAGGCCGCTCGTCGGATCCACCACGTAATCCGCACCCTCTGCCATCTCGTTCCCCTGAATTGATGCAAGCATCGTCCCGGCCACCGGTTTCTGGATTGGACGCCTGTAGCTGTTTTCGCCAGAGCTGTAGGTCCGGATCAGCTGGAAGGTGCGCGTGACTCCGTCGCCCCGGGCGATGACCTGATCGTCATGGCGCGGTTGCTCCGATGGCTTGCACGATTTGAAGTCTGCCCAGTCCTTCCAGCGAAATCCGTAAAGTTGCCCGCGCCGGGCCTCGAAAAACGCAATCAACTCCGCGATATCATCAAGCGAACGGAGCCCCAGACCGGCATCGTACCTGCGACGCGAATGTGCCCAAGGGGTGTTGCGTTCCTCGTGACCGCTGGCAAGCGTGACCACATCGGTGCGCCGCTCGGGGCCGCCGACCGAACCGAAGCTCAGGTTTGCCGGAAAGCGTATCTCGTGAAAGTTCATGTCCGATCTCCCTTACCGATTGCGCTGGCCACGGCCTAGCGCCCGCCCCATCTGGGCGGCAATCTGACTCTGGCTGCGTTTGAAACCCTGCACGTCCGGCGTCGAGATGTTCACGACAACCGAAACCGGCGCCGAGCCGCCCCCCGCCCGCACACCCAGTCTGCCATCAGCACCGCGGGCGAGCGGCATGATCGCCTCGGGACCCGCCTCGCCCATCAGGCCCATGCCGCCTCGCATCGCAAAATGCGTCGGACCTGAAACGATGCCGCCAGTCGCGAACGGCATCACACGCCCCTGGGAAAAGCTCGCACCTGCCGCGAAGGGCGACAGGCTGCCCGCAAGGCTGCCAAGACCGGACGTGATCATCCCGCTGAAATGATCTGTCACCGGTTTGACGGCCGCGCGGTAAGCCGCCGAAATCATGCCGTTCGCGACCGTCTGCAGCGCGTCCGACAGCTTCATTCCATCAACCACCACGCCGTCGATCGCCCTCGACAGGCCCCGACTCAGCGTCGTCTCGAAGCGTGCCGCGCTGTTGCCGGTATCGGCAAAGGTCTGGTGGATGCGGATCATCTCGGCGTTGAAACCTTCCGCCATGCCGCTCGCCCCCGCAAGCGAGCTTTCGAGCGCATTCACCTGGTCTTGCAGAGTTTCGAAATCACTCATCGTCCGTTCCCTTTCTATCCGGATAGGCAGCGGCCAGTTCTTCCAGCCGGGACCGGCCCATCGGAGCCGGACCCGAGCCCGCACCAAGAAGCACCTGCAATTCGGCGGGCGTGAGCGCCCAGAACTGCTCGGGCGTCAGAGCCAGTCGGCGCAGACCCGCACGCATCAGCGAGGCCCAGTCGAAGACCCGCAAGTCAGCCATTGCGAGCCGTTTCCGCGGGCAGCATGAAAGCCCGTGCCAGAAGCTCCGCCGCAGCTTGCGCAGCACCCATCGGCCCCCCCTCGATCTCGGCGGACATCAGGTCTGCAGCGCGGCCCTGCCAGCCACCGCCCCGCAGACCGGCGACGATCAATGCAAGAACGTCACGGCTGGTGAAGCTGCCGCCCTCGAACCGCTCGACCAGGGCCAGGAGCGAACCGCTCTCCAGCCCCGCCTCGAGCTCGGCCAGAGCCCCGAGGGTCAGTCGCATCACATGCGGCGTACCGTCGACGACCAGCGCGACCTCTCCCCTCCACGGATTGGCCATGGCTCAGACATCCGCCACGAAGCTGAGCGGACCCGCCGACGCCAGCGACATCTCGTACGTCGCCTCGCCATTGTGAGATCCCGCATATTCGAGGCCGGTCACCTGGAATGCGCCTGCGACAACGCCGAAATCTGGGATGACAACCTGAAAATCCGGAATCTCGCCATCGAAGAATATCTGCCGCGCACGCGCATCCGTGTCGGCATCCCTGAACACGCCAGAGCCGGAAATGGCTGCCGTCTTGACGCCCGCCCCAGCCAGCAGCTCACGCCAGCCGCCCTGACTTTCCAGAGAGGTCACTTCGACCGTTTCGGCGTTGAAGCTTATCCGCGTCGCACGCAGTCCCGCGATCGTCTGGAACTGACCGCCTCCGGTCACATCCACCTTGATCAGAAGATCCTTGCCATTCTGGGCACCCATATCCGTCGCTCCATTGATTTGGTTCAGTTAAGTCCGCTCATTTCCCGATCACGCCGTCCCCGGTCACGTATCCTCGACCCGAGCCCGAAAGGTTATCTCCACCCGACGCAATGTCTTGGTGTCCCGCTTGGCTTGCGCTCGCAGGAATTGCAGTCCGACAAGCCGACCGCGCGTGAGTGCGAGGGGTGTGTCCTGCAATGCATCGCTGATCGCGACGGCGAGCTCCTTGGCGGCATGAAAGCCCGACTGGTCAGTGATCACGGCAATGGTCAGCTCATGCCATGCTCCCCGGCCGGAGCCATCGGAGGCATCCCGAACCCGTTCCGCCCCAAGCGTCACGTACAGCGCTGGCAACTGGCCGCCGGGTATTGCGTCGTAGATGTGCCTGCCGACCAGCGCCTCCACGGCAGCATCGGACAGCAAATGCTGATACACAGCCGCCTGGAGCGCCGCCGCATTCGCATAACTCATGCCGCAATCTCCTCTTCAACAAGGCAATTCAGATACCGGCCGCGCGCATCGGCTTCCGTCACCGCGAGGATGCGGAACCGTCGTGCACCCAGCAGCATCCGCTGCCCGGGCTGGGGGCGTCTGAATTGTCCCGGAGCCGCGCCCCGCACGGTGATGCTGTAATTCACCGTCGAGAGCGGCCCCGTCTCACCGCTGGTTTCCTGTGCAGAACGCGGCTTGAGGGCGCCCCAGAGCGTTCCCAGCACGGTCCAGCTCATGATCAGCCCGCCCGCACCGTCCGGCACCGATATCGGCGCCTCCAGCACTAGGGGAAGGTTCAACATGGGCGAGGTCATGACGTGAATCCCAGCCGCATCGGGCAGTAGCGCGCGATCAGGCTGCTGACACCGAACGGCATGCAGCCTTGGCTCAACCCGTATTCGTTGCGATATTCGTCGAAATGTCCGGCCAGCATCAAGATGGCGTGCATCATGTCTCCGGGCAGCCCCTCGAATGTAGGCGACATGCCCGCCACGAAGCGGATCATCACCGTCTGATCTGCGGCGAGCGTCGGAAAGCAGCCGGTGCGCGGTTTGATGCATGAGACATGCGTGTCGAGTTCGAGCCTGTAGCGCAGCGGATCGAGCTCATCGCATATGCCCAACTGTTCGACCAGCGTCGCGTTTTCTACCACCGTATCCGGCGCGGCGGGACGACACAGGCTGATTCCCGTGACGGAAACCACCGGCGCAAGCGGCAGAGGCTGCCGATCCGCGCTGTACCAATCCGTCAAGACCAGCCGAAAGTCGCGCTGCAGCAGCGCCTTGCCAGTCCGGGACTCGATCGCCGACATCGCCGCCCTCAGGAAGGATGCCAGCAGCTCTTCCTGCATGTCATCTTCGGCAAACCCCGTGCCCAGCCGCACATGCCGCCTGAGCGCGTCGATCGGGAGCGCCGCATCGGGCACAATCATCTCTTCGACTAACATCATGATCTTTCTCCGCAAACCTCTCTGGATCCCCCGGGATCGGAGGAAAGGTGGGCGCGCACCACTCACGTTGCTCGGACGGAGGGGAGCAGCTAGACAACGCAAGCTCTCTCGGCGTGCGCGCCCCATGACGGCAGGCTTCTTGGCCCACCGCCATGTTCAGGCGATCAGGCTCAGGCCACGGCGCAGCGCAGCAGCTTGATCGCGGCAAAGTCGCTGACATCGCCGCCCACGCGTTTGGTCGCATAGAACAGGACGTGCGGCTTCGCGCTGAAGGGATCGCGCAGGATCCGCAGATCGGGGCGCTCGGCGATGGTATATCCGGCCGAGAAGTCACCGAAGGCGATGGGCGCGGAACCGCTTGCGATTTCGGGCATGTCCTCGGCGATCAGCACCGGATAGCCCAGCAGGCGGGCAGGCTCACCCGCGCTGAAACCGTCCGACCACAGGTGACGACCATCGCTGTCCTTGAGCTTGCGCAAGGCTCCGGCCGTCTTAGAGTTAATCACAAAGGTCGCCCCGGCGCGGTATTGTGCTCCCAGCGCATAGACCAGGTCGATAATAGTATCGCCATCGCCGATGCTGCCGTCGATGCCGGTCGGCACGTAGCCGATATTGCCCCAGGTCCAGACATCGTTATCGACGACCGCATGGTTCAAAAAGCCGCGCGGCTTGTCCGCGCCGTCACCGCTGACAAAGGCCGCGGCCTCGGAACGCGCGAACTTGTCCGCGATCCGGCCCGCCAGCCAGGCTTCGATATCGAAGGCGGAGTCGTCGAGCAGACGCTGACTCGCCTTCGGCAGGGCATTCAGCTCGAAGAGCGGGATCGAGATCCGGTCGATTTGCGGCGTGCCGGTCTCAGTGGTCGAAGCGGTTTCGTTCGCCCAGCCGGCACCGGCATCGTTGCGGTCGATCAGCACGTCGAAAGACGAAGCTTCGACATTGACCACGTTGGCGATCGCGCGGATCGAAGCGGTCGCGGCAAGCACCGATTTCACCGTTTCCGAAGTGACCGGATCGACCAGATAGCCACCGTCGCTGTTGACGGCAGTGGACATCGCCTTGCCTTCGATCTCGAGGCCGCGCAGCCCGTCGTCATCACCCGAGCGCAGATAGGCGTTGAATGCTTTCTGATGCGGCGCCGCGAGGTCGGCAGTGGCAGACAGCGCAGGGCGCGCCAAACGGAGGGATTTTCGATCAAGCATGGTCAGTCGCTCTTCCTGTTGTTGAAGTTTTCCGTAAAGCTCGGCTTTCAGTCCCTTGATATCCCCAACAAGTCCCGCAATTGCAGAGCTTACCCGGGTGGCCGGAGACAGATCTTCCCCGGTCCGAGAATGGGTCTCGGCTGTTGTCATCTCAGTGATATCCTTTGTTAAAAGGCTGGCATCAGGGGCCGGCCATCTCCCGGCGCGCACCTTCGAGCGCCTGCGCCAACTTGCAGAGGGCCGCATCGTCCAGGGTCTCGCCCTTCGCGGCCACCCGTGCACTGGGCAGCATCGGGAAGGTCACGAGGGACACCTCCCAAAGCTCCAGTTCCGTCAAGAGCCGCTGGCCCTTCTCATTTTTCGTGGACTTCAGGGTCCGGTACCCGATCGACAGCCCGTCGATGGCCCCCGCTGCAATCAATGCCGCCGCCTCACGGCCCTTCTCTACACTGTCCAGAAGGCGGCCCTTGACGTAGAGACCGCGCGTATCCTCGCGTACCTCGTCCCAGATCCCGATGGGTTGCGCCGGGTCATGCTGCCAAAGCATCTTGACCCCACGGCCCTCGCGGGTCAGGCGCTGCAGCGAGGCGAGATAGGCCCCTGCCGCCACGATGTCATTGCCCTGATCGCAGGCTCCGAACAGCGAGGCATACCCTTCGATCCGCGTGCCCTCGACAACCGTCACTTCGGCGTCGAACCGGCAAAATTTGTGTTCCAGATCCATGTCCAAACCTTTCCAGTCCTGGCGCCCAAAACTTTTCGAAAAGTTTTGGCAAAAATTTTCATAAAATTTTTCCGGTTACGGCACCGCATCCAGCAAGCCCTGCAGCGCCTGCGCCAGGATAACTCCGACCACGCCATACACGGTCAGCCACAGTCGCCTCTCCAGCCGTTCGATCAGCGCCTCGATCCGCTCGAGCCTCGCATCCAGTGTCGCAAACTGCAGCGCCGACAGCCTCTCATGCGCCTCGAGCCGCAATCCCGGTGCACAATCGAACGCCTCAAACCCAACCCGACGCTCAGCCATTCTGGACCTCATTCAGGGCAGGCAGCCCCAGCAGCACCCGTTTTTCCGCAGGCGTCAGGAACTCTGCCCCCGAAACGCGCGCCCATTGCGCATCCCGCTCGGAGGCCAGTGCCGGGACCTGGTCCAGATCAGGCTTCAACTCCAGCGCCTCGCCCGCATAAGCCGAGAGCCAGGCGGAGACCGATGCTGCCACCCGTGTGGCAAGAGGCAAAACAGTCAGGCGGTAAAATGCGCGATGTGCCTCCTGGTAATTGGCAAAGGTCGCCTCTCCCGGAATGCCCAGAAGCATAGGCGGCACGCCAAAGGCCACCGCGATCTCGCGCGCAGCCGCCTCCTTGGTCTTCTGGAACTCCATGTCGGCAGGAGAGAAGCCCATCGGCTTCCAGTCGAGCCCCCCCTCCAGCAGCATCGGCCGCCCGGCGTTTCGAGCGCCCTGGTGATGCGTCTCCATCTCCGACACAAGCCGTTCGTACTGTTCCCGGCTCATCGTCCCGCCGGACCCATCCGTCGACTGATAGACGATCGCGCCCGAGGGCCGCGCGGCATTGTCCAGCAACCCCTTGGACCAGCGGCTGGCAGCATTATGCACATCGAGCGCCGCCGCAGCCGCCTGCATCGGCGACAGGCCGTAGTGATCGTCTTGCGGATGAAAGCTCTTGATATGGCAGATCGGCGAAACCTCACCGGTCACGTCGAACCGGTGCTTGCGCCCACCGACGGCGTATTCATACGCGACCGGCCATCCATCTGCCCCGGGAACGAGCCGCATCCGGTCAGAACGCAGCACGTGCAGTTCCAGCGGCACGGCCATGTCAGTCATCACCGCCTCAAGATATCCATCCCCCGACAGCAGAAGCTGGCCATAAAGCGCTTCGAACAGCTCTGCGCGACCCTGCGCTCCGTTCGGACGACGCACCAGCGACATCACGGGATGCTCGTCGTAGCGGCGCTGGCGGTCCTGCAGCACCAGTGGCAGGGCAGCCGCTGCCTCGGCGATCAGCTTCACTGCACGGAAGCCCACGGGATTGCCGGCAAAGCCCGTGCGGGTCAGCGTCGCCGTATCTCGCGGACTCCAGGCCACGCGACCGGCACTCAGATGCGCCACGACCGGCCCGGTCGCACTTGCCTTGACCTCCGGCACCTCTGCCGCCACGCCGCGTCGCAGGAATTGAAAGACCATTCGTGTCGCTCCTCAGGTTCCGGTGTCCTCGGGGCACAAAGACACCCCTGCCGGGGCCCCGATAAGGCCCCCGCCAGATCCATTTGCTCTCATTGGTGATAGGCTCGTCGGGGCTTATGATAAGCGCTCCTGCCATCCTCGAAACCACCCTAGGACCGGATGGTTAACAACGCTTAATCACAGCGTACGCACCTGAGGACGCCGCCAGCTGGCCGCCGGAAGAATCAGCAGATCGCTCAGCGCCCAGACAAGCGCATCCACCCGGTCCGGGCTGCCCTTGCCAGCATAACCCTGCTGGCTCATCCGGCACATCTGATCCTCGAGCAGGCCGAGCCCGCGCGCATGACGCACCCTTCCCTGCTCGTAGAGCGCCGCCACGGGTTCGGCCCGCGCCACCTTGCCCTTGGCTGCGTGAACCTTGGTGACCGGCAAAAGCGCATCGACCTGGCGCAGCACCGTCTCGACCATGTCGCCGCCCTGGTTGACCTCGGCCACCAGCCTGTCGGCGCCCCATTTTTCCATCGCGCGGACGGCGGCATGCGCCCAGCCGAGCGGTCCCACGCCCTGCACGGAACAGTCCTCGAGCACGACAGCCCGCCAGTCCTGCGGCGGCCCGTTCGTCTGCGCACCGACGACGACGATGCCGCATTCATCCGACCCCGCCTTGCCTGTCACGGGCGGGTCGACTGCGACCACGATGCGATCGAATTCCGGCAGCTCCGCAATCCGGGCCGCCTCCAGCGCCGCACGGGTCCAGAGCGCCCCTTCGACATCTTCCAGCAGGACACCATCGAGCTCCTGACGGCCCAGCCGCGTACCATCATACCGCGCCTTGACTTCCTCCAGGAAAGACGCTGCAAGATTGGCCTTGTTCGCCTCGGTGCTGGCATGGGTCACCACCGTCGACGGCGTGTCGAGCAAGGCCTTCAGCACCCCGACATTGCGCGGCGTGGTGGTGACGCAGACCTGCGGATGCGTGCCCAGCCGCAGACCGAACTGCAGCATGTCCCAGGTGTCCTGCCCCTTCTTCCACTTGGCCAGCTCATCTGCCCAGGCGGCGTCGAATTGCGGACCTCGCAGCGTCTCCGGGTCATGCGCGGAAAATGCCATCGCCTCGGCACCATTGGGCCAGCGCAATGTCCTGCGCGTGGCCGACCAGACCGGACGGCGATCGGGCGGCGAACAGGCGAGGATCCCGCTCTCACCAAAGATCATCACTTCGCGCACCTGATCCAGTGTCTCGCCAATCAGTGCCACCCGCCGACAGCGTCCCGGATCGAGCGGACGTGATCCTTCGACCATACTGCGCACCCATTCCGACCCGGCCCGGGTCTTTCCCGCACCGCGCCCCCCCAGGATGACCCAGGCACGCCAGTCGCTTCGGGGCGGAAGCTGATGATTCATCGCCCAGAACTCGAACAGAAAAGGGAGAGCCAGAAGCTCTCCCTCGCTGAGATCCGAAATGAACTCATCCCTCACGGCAGCAGTTGCGGAGGCGAGCCAGGCGGCACCCGATCTCAGATCGTGCTGTTTCAAGGTCAAGCCCGTAGTCATGGACAATACCTGCCCTGTGCTTGTCGACATTTTCAATTTCAGCCTCCGTTTCCCTGGCTGCCTTCAGCCAATACCGTGCGTCCGCCAGAAGCTGGCCGACCTCTTTCGTGTGTCCCAGATTTCCCTGTTCGACTTGCAACTTCAGTTCAACGATCTGAAACGTGATGCTCTTCAGCGTGGCCGCGATAAGGGTCCGGCTGGTTTCCAGTTCCGAGACCCGTGTGTCATGCGTAATCAGCGTCATGGTGTGCTCGATGCTTTCTCTCGTGGATCTCCGCCCTCGAGTGAGATGAAAAAACGGCCATCCGGGGTGTCCCCCGGGGCCGCTTGCTCACCTCTCCCAGCATGCGAGAAACCTACATTCTACCGGGCTTGGAGTCAACGTTGAACGCGCAAGAGCGACACATTAAGTATTTGTTTTAAATGCATTAACACACCGTAAACGCACCGAACGCGACTCTGGGTCCAATGTTTCCCGAAGGATTTTCATCTTCATCCGATCCCATGACTGCTTTCCTCCCGTAACGTAATCTGAAACTGTCGCAGCGAAATCAACTGGAGGGAAAACAACATGGAATGGGCCCGTGCAATCTGTGCTGACGGAAGTATCGCAACCGGTGTGATCGAAGAGGGTGCGCTGCATCCCCGCGCCGCTCTCGGATCGGATGAGTCCACCGGACCGGCCGAGGATCTGGCCGATGTGACCCTTCTGCCGCCCTGTGTGCCCGGCAAGTTCATCGGGCTCTGGAACAACTTCCACGCCGCCGCGACGCGCAACAGCTGGACGCCCCCCGATCATCCGCTCTACTTCCTTAAGCCTGACAGCGCACTGTCAGGCCAAGGTGCCACCGTGACCATACCCGCCACGGCAGGCCGCATCCTCTTCGAGGGCGAACTCGGCATCGTCATCGGCCAGACATGCCACAACGTCTCCGTAAAGGAAGCCGAAACCGCGATCCTTGGCTATACCTGCGTGAATGACCTGACCTCGATCGACATCCTGAATGCCGACCCGTCTTTTCCGCAATGGACCCGGGCCAAGGGGTTCGACGGTTTCGGCGTCATCGGCCCGGTGATCGCAACGGGTCTCGATTGGCAGGATCTCACCATCAGGGTGCTGGTAAACGGTCGTGAGCGGCAATCCTATCCGGCCTCCGACATGATCATGTCACCGCCCGATATCGTGAGCGCCCTGTCCCGCGACATGACACTGCGGCCCGGTGATGTCATCGCCTGCGGCACGTCGATAGGTGCCCGTCCCGTCAAGAACGGAGATCAGGTGGATGTCGTTATCGAAGGGATCGGCACGCTTGGGGTCACGATGGCTGCCGAAGAGTGATGCCGTACCGTCGCCGCGCCTGCCGCAAAGCGGGCGCGGCAACGGTCACTTGCTGAGATACCAGGCCTACATGCATCAGATGCGGGCAGTATCTCATTTGCGCCTCTTAACCGCGGCTCCCAAATAGCAAAGTCAAACACACCCCAAAAACCATGCGCCGCACGCAAATCACCCGGCGCATGGTTCTCAGATCTTACTGGTTGGCGCGTTCTGCCTCCAGCCGACGATAGGCGGCAACGTTGGAGTTATGCTCGTCCAGCGTCTCGGCAAAGACATGGCCATCTGCCGGGTCCAGCGTCTTGGCGACGAAGAACACATAGTCCGCGGAATCGGGGTTAAGCGCCGCCTCGATGCTGGCCCGTCCCGGATTGGCAATGGGCGTCGGCGGCAAGCCCGGGATCACATAGGTGTTGTAGGGCGTCGCCGCGCGCAGTTCGGACTGCCGCAACCCGCGGCCCAGGATGCCTTCGCCATTGGTGATGCCATAGATCACCGTGGGGTCGGTCTGCAGCCGCATCCCCTGGTTCAGACGGTTCACGAACACCGCCGCCACCTGCTCACGCTCGGTCGGGATGCCCGTCTCCTTCTCGACGATAGAGGCGAGGATCAGCGCCTCTTCCGGCGTCTCGAGCGGGAGGTCGGAAGCACGGTTCTGCCAGGCCTGCGCGAGGATCAGCTCCTGCGCCTCCTGCATCCGTTCCACGACAGATTCGATGGTATCGCCGGGCTGAACCTCGTAACTGTCGGGCGCGAGCGAGCCTTCTCTCGGCACTTCGGAAACATCGCCTTCCAGCACATCCACCTGACGAAGTTCGGTGATTACCTGCCAGCTGGTCACACCTTCGGCCAGCGCAACCCGGAATCGCGTATCAGGCTTCACCTTGACGCTTTCGTATTCCGTGGGCGTGGTGCCCACGGCGGGGTCGAACTCGGCGACTTCTTCGAAACGCCCAGACACCGGGTCGAGCTCACGCACGAGAACGGTCGCCTGGTTGATGCCGACGCGGTAAACGACTTCGGTGCCGCAGGTGCTGGCACCTCCTTGGGTCACGATATCCACGATCTCGGACATCGACGACTCTTCGGGCACAAGATAGCTTCCCGCCTTCAACAGGGCGGCCTTGTCGGTGTAATCCGCCCCCATGCGGAACAGAGCGCCGCTGCTCACGGCGCCTTGGCTCACCAGTTCATCGGAAACGCGCCGCATGTTCGAACCGCGCTGCACGTTCAGGCAGATCGGCTGTGCCAGAGGCCCGGCATCAGAATATTCCTGCTGCGCCCAGATCAGCGCACCACCGGCCAGAAAGACCAGCACGACAAGGAATGTCAGGGCGTTGGAGGCGATATTGCGCCACATTCAGTCGACCTTTCCGAACAGTACGGAAGCATTCGTACCACCAAAACCGAAGGAGTTCGACAGCGCGTAGCGCACGTTCCGTTCACGTTTGGTGTTGGGCGCGAGATCGACCTTGCTCTCGACCTCGGGGTTGTCGAGGTTGATCGTCGGCGGCGCCACCTGATCGCGGATCGCGAGGATGGAAAAGATCGCCTCGATGGCCCCGGCCGCGCCCAGCAGATGCCCGGTCGCCGACTTGGTAGAGGACATGGTCACCTTGGAGGCCGCGTCGCCCAGCATCCGCTCCACGGCCGCGAGTTCGATCGTGTCCGCCATGGTCGATGTGCCATGCGCGTTGATGTAGTCGAGATCACCGGGCTGCAGCCCCGCCTTCTTCAGCGCCATGCGCATCGACCGCTCGGCCCCGTCACCATCTGCCGCGGGCGCCGTTATGTGATAAGCATCCCCCGAGAGGCCATAGCCAAGAACTTCGGCATAGATATGGGCGCCGCGCGCCTTGGCGTGCTCGTATTCCTCGAGCACGACGATGCCCGCGCCCTCGCCCATCACGAACCCGTCGCGGTCGCGGTCATAGGGGCGGCTCGCCTTCGTCGGATCGTCCGCACGGCCGGTACTCAGCGCCTTGCAGGCGTTGAAACCGGCAATACCTATCTCTGAAATCGACGCCTCGGCGCCACCCGCGATCATCACGTCCGCATCGTCATCGCGAATGATGCGCGCCGCATCGCCGATGGCATGCGCGCCGGTGGAGCAGGCGGTGACGACCGAATGGTTCGGCCCGCGGAAACCGTAGCGGATCGACACCTGACCCGAGATCAGGTTGATCAATGCTCCGGGAATGAAGAACGGGCTGACCCGGCGCGGGCCCTTTTCCTTGATCAGGACCGCCGTCTCGGCAATCGAGTTCAGACCGCCGATACCTGACCCGATCATCACGCCGGTGCGGTCCAGACTGTCACGGTCCTCGGGAGCCCAGCCGGAATCCTTCACCGCCTGTTCAGCGGCAGCGATGCCGTAAAGGATGAAATCATCGACCTTGCGCCGATCCTTGGGAGTCATCCAGTCATCGGCATTGAATGTCCCGTCAGTACCGTCGCCCACGGGCACTTCGCAGGCATAGGTGGTGGCCAGATTGCTTGCGTCAAAGCGGGTGATCGGTCCCGCTCCCGACTGCCCGTCCAGCAGACGGCTCCAGCTTTCCTCGACCCCGCAGGCCAGCGGGGTCACCAGACCCAGGCCCGTAACCACTACTCGACGCATGCCTATGCCCCTTCCTGAATTGCTCTTGATCCCGCTCTTACCCTGCCATTGGGTTGTGGGGCAAGACCCGCCCACACGCGGTCTGGCCAAGATCCGCCCGCTGCAAACCTGTGCGGCAGCAATGAAATCAGGCGTATCCAGGCCCAAGATCGGCGGCCGCCCGCGCAACCCAGTGATCCTGCAACCAGTCGCAGGGTTTCGCGTAGCGGATCAGCGATCCGCGATATCCCTCGATCGCCTCGGGCATCTTCGGGTGGCCATGAAAACACACGACCCGCGCATCTTCGGGCAGCTCCGGCTTGCGCAGGTAATTGCCCGGAAACGGGTTGCAATCATATTTGAAACTCACCACCCAAGGCTCGGGAATATACACGAACTGCCCCCGGTCCATCGCCTTGTGGCTGGTATAGCGCTGCTCCGAACCGCGCGCCTTTTCCACTTCGTGATAGGGTGCTGCAGCGAGCTCTTCATAAAGAAACCCATGCAGCGCCGGATCGAAGCGGAAGACGGAGCCGTGCCCGGTCGGCCGTCCCTTGCGCTTCTCCGTCCAGTCATGGCGCATCGCGACATTGCCCGGCTCCAGCGCGAGCAGCGGGTCGAGCGCTCCGGTGATCACCACATCCAGATCGAAACCCAGGAACGGCCCGTCCAGATCGGGGACAAGTCCGTTGCGGAACAGGGAGGTCTTGCGCATCGCGCCCTGCCGGTTCGCGACGGCAAGCGCGGCGTTCATCTGGTCCTGATAGGGTTCGACCGGAAGCGGCAGCACCTCGATATCCGGATGAAAGCCGTCCGAATTTTCCGTCATGCAGAAAAACCGCACTGGCACGGACAGGTTGCGCCGAACGCCCGAAAACAGCCGGTTGACATATTCCGGGCCGAAGAGCGTGCCCCACTTGATGCAGATGATATTGGCGACCACAGCCCGTTCCTCCGTGTTGCCCAGCCCTTATCGCGGAACGAACAGGCACACCACCCCCGGACCACGGCACAAATGCCTCCGGGATGTACTGGTTTATTGCGCGCCGCCTTCGGCTGATTCTAGACTCTCGAACACGGACCATCCCAGCCCACATCCAGCTCCGGAGCACGGACATGCCCCAACCAGACGACTCCCAGATCGCCGAAACCGCCTATCTCATCTGGCTCGACGAAGGCCAGCCCGACGGGCACGACGAGGATCACTGGCAGCGCGCCAGATTGGCCCTGTCTGCCGAAACCGTGAAGCAACGCGCGAAAAAGGCCGCTCCCAAGACGGACGCCTCGAAGACCAAAGCGGCGGCGGCTCCCAAGGTCGCGGCACCAAAGGCCAAGGCCCCAGCCAAACCTCGGGCACCTCGCAAGGCAAAAGCGCCCGAATAAGGCTCAGGCGGCGGGCATCCGTCGCTCGACAATCTCGGCCCACCAGCTGCAGCCTGCGGGGATGGCATCATCATCGAAATTGTATTCGGGGTGGTGCACCGCCGCTGTGTCGCCATTGCCGACAAGGATATACGCCCCGGGCCGCTCCTCGAGCATGAAGGCAAAATCCTCGCCCCCCATTACCAGCGGCGCCTCGGCGCAATCCCCGGAAACCGCACGCGCGACTTCGGCGGCGAATTCCGTTTGCTCCTCGCTGTTCACCATCACCGGATAATTTCGCACATAGCTCAGCGTCGCCTTCGCCCCCATCGCTTCGGCCACACCGTTGCAGATCGCCGTCATCCGCGCTTCGGCCAGATCACGGTTCTCGTTCGCCAGAGTGCGCACCGTGCCCTTCAGCATGACGCGCTGCGCAATGACGTTATAGGCCTTGGACGAGCTTTCGATCGAGGTGACAGAGACCACGAGCTGGCTCACCGGATCGGCATTGCGGCTGGTGATGCTTTGCAGCGCGGTCACCACATGGGCGGCGACCAGCGTGCTGTCGATGGTCTCGTGCGGCTTTGCGGCATGGCCGCCCTTGCCCTCGATCGTTATGTCGAAAGGGTCCGTCGCGGCAAAGAACGGACCCGGCCGAATGGCGAAGGATCCAAGCGGCTGTCCGGGCCAGTTGTGCATGCCATAGACTTCCTGGATGCCGAATTTCTCCATCATTCCGTCGCGGCACATCTCGCGCCCGCCACCGCCACCTTCTTCGGCAGGCTGGAAGATCACTGCGACGGTGCCGTCGAAATTCCGCGTCTCGGCAAGATATTGCGCCGCCCCAAGCAGCATCGCCGTGTGGCCGTCATGCCCGCAGGCATGCATCGCGCCCGGATTGGTCGAAGCATAGTCGACCCCGGTCTGCTCGGTGATCGGCAGTGCATCCATATCGGCGCGCAGCCCCAGAACACTGCCCTTGGTATCGCTCTTGCCCTTGATGATCCCGACGACACCGGTCCGTCCGATCCCCTCGACCACCTCGTCACAGCCGAAGGATCGAAGCTTTTCGGCGACAAGCGCGCTGGTGCGGTGCGTCTCGAACAGGATCTCGGGATGGGCATGGATATCGCGACGCCATCCGGTGATGTCGGAATGCAGTTCTGCAAAGCGGTTCTTGACCGGCATGACATATCTCCTGTGTCAGAATTTGCAGCCACCCTGCCCGACGCGCCGGGCGGCTGCAAGATGACACTCGGTCAGGCCACAGGGCGGCTAGAGGTTCGGCCCCGGCACCATCCGGCTGCCATCGGAGAACCGCGCCATGCGGAACCGCGACAGATCGTGCCCCGGTGCCTCTCCTTTTACCAGCGCCGCCGCGATGCGTCCGAAAGCGGGGCCGATCCCGAAACCATGTCCGCACATGCCCGTAGCGACCGTAAGCCCCGGCAGTGCTGCAACGCGGTCGACCACCGGCACGACGTCCGGCAAAACGTCGATCATCCCGGCCCAAGCGGTGCGCGGCTTCACCGGGCCGAGCTCGGGGAAAGCCTCGGCAAAGGCATCGCAGGCAGCCTGCGCGCGCGCCAGATTGGGCGGCGGCGTCAGGATCCGCATCCGTTCGAACGGCGTTTCCTCGTCATCCGCCCAACGCCGTGGCGTGCCCCAGGCATCGGGATATCCGGCAGGGGCGCGCAGATGCAGACTCACATCGAAACCACCCGAATTCAGAACCGGCAGGTATTTCGGTATCGCCCGCACCGCATCCGGCCCGACATAAAGCTCCGACAGGGTAGAGGGCGCGATGGTGTAACCGCCATCGTCCCGCAGACGGAAGGCCGTGCGATGGTCGACCCCGGCCCCGCCGGTCACCTGAGGCAGCGGCCCGGTCTCGAGCGCGGTGGAGCGCACCGAAAGCTGCGGAATGTTCACGCCGTGACGACGCAGGAAAAGCGACGACCACGCCCCGCCCGCCAGCAACACCTCGGACGTCGCGATCCGGCCCTTCTCGGTCTGCACCCCGGCGATACGGCCCGCCGCCATGTCGAGGCCACGCACCGCACAATCCTCGACGATCATGGCGCCCGCATCGCGCGCAAGCCGCGCCAGTTCCGGCACCGCGACCCAAGGTTCGCCCTTCATGTCGGACGGCGTGTGCAGCGCGCCGGGCCAATCCCCCGTGATCCCTGGCAGCACCCGCGACAATTCCTTGCGTGAAACCATGTGACTGTCGAGCCCAAGACCCTCTGCCGAGTCGAGCCAGCCCTGGTAACCTGCCAGCTCCGGCTCGCGATGCGCCAGATAGGTCACTCCAACGGTCCGCACGCCCAGACGCCCCTGACACGTACCGTCAAGCTCGCGCCAAAGCTTTTGCGCCTCGAGCGCAATGGGAATCTCCGCGACGTCTCGGCCCTGCACCCGGATCCAGCCCCAGTTGCGCGAACTTTGCTCCGCCGCCACGCGGCCCTTTTCCAGCAGAGTGACCTGCACGCCCTGCCGCGCAAGGAAAAGCGCCGCAGATACACCGATGACCCCGCCACCGATGATCACTACTTCGGACGCAGCAGGAAACTCCGCCACATGCTCGGGGGCGGCGTCGCGCGTGAACGGGAATCTCATGATGACAGATGCTCCAACAGCCGCTCCATGAAGGCCTGTCCGGCTTCGAACTGCGCCACGGTGATGTATTCGTCGGGCTGATGCGCCTGCGCGATATCGCCCGGCCCGCAGACGACTGCCGAATAGCCCGCGCGCTGGAACTGGCCCGCCTCTGTCCCGTAGGAGACGACATTCACCGAATTGTCCCCGGTCAGCTGACGCGCAAGGCCCTCGGCTGCACCGCCGTCTTCGGGCACCAGCGCGGGCACGTCGAAGCGTTGCTCCACCTCGATCTTCGCATCCGGATGCACCGCCTGCATGTCCGCCTCGACCGCGCGCAGTTCGGTGAAATAGGCATCGCGCCAGTCCTCGAGACGCTCGCCCGGCACGGCGCGGAAATCCATGCTGAAACGGCAATCCTTGGCCGTGATGTTATGCGCCGTCCCTCCCGAAATCATGCCCACATGCGCCGTCGTCCAAGGCGGCACGAAGGCTGCCGCCAGATCGCTCGGGGTCGCCGCGCGGCTCTCGGCATTGCGCTCATTGGCCCAGTCGATCAGCTTGGCCGCATACATGATCGCGTTGACGCCGGTATGCATCAGCGAGGAATGCACTTCGAACCCCTTCACATGTGTCCAGAAACCGGCGCCGCCCTTGTGGCCCGTCACCGCCTTCATCATCGACGGCTCGCCCACGATCACCGCCGATGCCTTGGGGAGGGGACCCTGCATCGCCTCGATCATTGCCGGGGCGCCAATGCAGCCGATTTCCTCGTCATAGCTCAGGGCGATCTGCAGCGGGCGCTTCACGCTCCGGTACTGCGCCTCGACCAGCGCCCAGAGCGCCAGCGCATCGAACCCCTTCATGTCGGTCGTGCCCCGCCCATAGAGCTTGCCCTCCCGCTCGACCACGAGATAGGGGTCGGACGCCCAGGGCTGTCCGTCGACCGGCACCACATCGGTATGTCCCGACAGGACCAGACCACCCTCGATCTGCGGCCCGACATGGGCGAACAGCGCCGCCTTTTCGCCTGTCACGTCATAGTGACGGTGGGCGGTGATGCCGTGGCTGCCGAGATACTTTTCCACCCAATCGATCAGGGGCAGGTTGCTGTCGCGGCTGACGGTCGGGAAGGACACAAGCTTGTCGAGCAGGTCGCGCGGGGTCAGGCGGGGGGGCATGAAGGTCCTTTCTGCTTTATCTGCGCCGCAGCATAGACCTAGGCATTGGCGAGTGACAGGGGGGCAGTGATGCGAACCGACGCCTAGTCTGCGTCCGCTGTCTCGCGGAAGAAGAACTATCCCAGGTCCAGCATCTCGAGAGTGTACCCGCGATAAACGACCGGATGCGTCGACGGGAATTCGCTCTAGTCTCCTGACCCAGCAGAATGTAAAGCGTGCTCAAAGTGGCAAACTTCAGCACGCCTTCGGGTTTTGTTGGCATCGCGACACGGGCAGAATTCGACATCTGGATCGCGCAGGCGACCAGGATCGACGCGGCCGGTAAGCCCAGAAAGCCCTACACCAACCCTCTGATCGCCCGTCGCAGTCTAGTTTTCCTCCTGCTGTTCTCATGGCCTGTGCAGTGTTAAGGCACCCCGATCCCATACAGGGTCAGGACCCCTCGACCGGCGTTCCGAACACCGCGATCACCACTCCCAGCACCGCGAGCAATGCAAAGCCGACCGACACAAGGGACCGCCGCTGCCGGTGCGCAGCAAGTGCCGCGAGCATCGCTTGCAGCGCATAATATAAAGCAAACGCCCGCGAGGCATAGCTGATGATCACGAAGACATTAGCACTCCAGGTCAGGATCAGGCCTCCGGACACCACCAGGGCGTAAGCCTGCCTCACGGACAGCTTCGTTCGGGTCAGTTCGTGGATGAGCCCGCCTGATCCGCTCGTATCGGCCACCGCCGCGCTGAACTGCGCCGCGAGCGCCGCCGCGACCAGCAAGAGTGGCAGAATCTTCGCGACCACGGCCATCATGTCTATGATCGCCGTTTCGTTCAGCGCGATCCGGTCAGGCGCAAAGATCCAGGCCAGCAGCAGCGCGTAGATCAGGTAGATCGCGCTTGCGACCCACTGCGCGAGCTTCATAGACCGGATGCGCGTCGCGGCATCATATGTATCGCCGAGATAGCGCGAGGTCTCGAATCCCTGCACCGTCACGATCAGGCCGAAGCCGAGGGTCGCCGCCGCCCAGCCAGTCACATCGGGCGGGTTGAACATGAGTGCGCTCGCCGCTGCCCGCTGCACAAAATAGAGGCACAGCCCCACAAGCAGTCCCAAAATAACGGCCAGCTTCAGCCCGACCGTCACCTGTTCCAGCCGTTCCAGAGCCACGAATCCCCTCGTCCAGCCGGTGATCAGGATCAGCAGAAAGATGGCGGACGTCAGCAGCCGCCCGGGCACCGGCCCGTCCCAAGGCGTCAGGTGGACCCCGAAGGCCCCGAAAAGGTTGAGGTAATAGGCCACCGACACCACATAGGCGGCTGCCAAAACCCAGGAGGACGCCGTTTCCACCACGCGCCCGACCGCATGGCGCGGGCTGTCCTCGCGATCGCCGAGATCGCCGATGTTGAACCGTATCGCCGCGCCGAAGGCATAGGCGCAGAGGCACAGCACTGCCATGGCGAGCGGCGCATACCCGCCATAAGCGGCGTTCAGGATCGGTCCGAGAACCAGAAACCCGCTGCCGATGATCGAGGCGAGCGGTGTGATCGTCGCCCGCCACAATCGCGCCCGCGCAAGAGGTGAAAAGAGAAGTACCGCTCCGGCGAGGATCGTGGCCGACAGGATGAGAATGTTCGTCATCCGGTTGCCTGCACCCTGCCCCGGATCAGTAGCCGCTGTCGGATGTCAGGAGAAAATGGCCGGGGGTCACCTCGTCATATTCCGAAGGCGACGGCTGGTATCCCACCGGATGGATCGGCGACGGGATCGGCTTGAAGTTGAGATCCTTCTCGGACTTGCGCCGCCTTGGATCGGCGATCGGCACGGCCTTCATCAGCGCCTGCGTATAGGGATGCCGCGGATTTTCGAACACCGCCGCGCGCGGACCGAGCTCCACGATCCGGCCCAGATACATGACGCCGACCTTGTGGCTAACCCGCTCGACCACCGCCATGTCATGGCTGATGAACAGGAAGGACAGGCCCAGATCGGCCTGCAACTCCATCATGAGGTTCACCACCTGCGCCTGCACGGACACGTCGAGCGCCGACACTGCCTCGTCGGCGATGATGAGCTTGGGGTTCAGGGCCAGCGCGCGGGCAATCGCGACCCGCTGGCGCTGTCCCCCCGACAGCTCATGCGGAAAACGGCGCAGGAAGGAGCGCGGAAGTTCCACCCGGTCGAACAGCATGGCGATGCGGTCCTCCATCTCAGCGCCCTTGTGGGTACCAAAATTGCGCATCGGTTCCGCCACCTGATCGCTGAGGTTCATCTGCGGATTGAGCGAGGCGAAGGGATCCTGAAAGATCATCTGCATGTCCAGTCGCGCAGTGCGCAGATCGCGCTGGCTCAGCGCCATGATGTCCTTGCGGTCGAGCTCGATAGACCCAGACAACGGCTCGACCAGCCGCAGGATGGAGCGACCGGCGGTGGACTTGCCGCAACCGGATTCTCCGACAAGCGACAGCGTCTGGCCTTTCTGGATGTCTAAGGAAAGATCCTCGACCGCATGCACATTCGCGACCGTACGGCGGAAGAAGCCGCCCTTGACCGGGAACCGCGTGGTGAGGTTGCGCACCCTCAGGAGCACCTCTGCGGATCCGGGGATGGGCTTTGGTTCATGTGCATCCGATCCGAGCAGCTTCATCGGTTCTGGCAGCGCCTTTCCGGTCATCTCGCCAAGCTTCGGAACCGCCGCAAGCAGGGCCTGGGTATAGGGATGTTGCGGGTTCTCAAAGATCTCCTCGACCGTGCCTTCCTCGACCTTGTTGCCGCGGAACATCACGACGACCCTGTCGGCCATCTGCGCCACCACGGCCATGTCATGGGTGATGAACATCACCGCCGTCCCCGTCTCGCGCTTGAGCCGGTCGATCAGCGCGAGGATCTCGGCCTGGATCGTCACGTCGAGCGCGGTGGTCGGCTCATCCGCGATCAGCAGGCGCGGCTTGCAGGCGAGCGCCATGGCGATCACCACCCGCTGGCGCATGCCCCCCGACAATTCGTGCGGATATTGCAGCAGCCGCCGCTCGGGCTCGGGGATGCGCACCTGCTGCATGAGCTCCAGCGCACGGGCCTCGGCCTGCTGCTTGTCCATGCCACGATGCACGCGCAGACCCTCGGTCAGTTGCTTGCCCACTGTGAAGACAGGGTTCAGCGCCGTCATCGGCTCCTGAAAGATCATGCCGATCTCGTTGCCGCGGATCGTGCGCATCAGGTCCTGATCGCTCTGGGCAAGGTCGATCTCACCCCCCTCGCGCCGGTCGAACAGCAGGCGGCCACTGGCAATATCGCCGCCCCCGTACTCGATGAGCCGCATCAGCGACAGCGACGATACCGACTTGCCCGATCCGGATTCCCCGACGACGCAGACCGTCTCGCCCGGGCCGATCTCGAATGAGACGTCCTCGACCCCTACCACCGGGCCGTCCTTCGTCTCGAATTCGACGCGCAGGTTCTGGATCCGGGCGATGGCATGGTCGAGCATGTGGGAGCCCCCTGAATTGATCATTTTCGGCGCAAGGATCCGGCCGCTGCCAAAGCTAAGAGCAGCGCGCGAGCGGTGTCAAACGCAACCCGCTCTTTTCCCTGGGGCTAAGCCTTGCATTTTCCCGAAAGTCTGTTTCGATGGCTCCACCGTGGGGGATCATGGCACCGACGCGTCCGGATGGCAGGTATCTGCATGTCGTCAGGACAGCGCTGACATTCCCGACATATCGAACAGCGGCCCCGGACGAACCGTGTGCCCAACAGGGAGTAACAAGATGAAACTCAAGACCCTTCTGCTGGGGGCCGCTGCGTCGTTTGTCCTGGCGCCGGCCGCAATGGCCGAGCGCGGCGAAGACGGCACCGTCAACATCATCTACTGGCAGGCCCCGTCGATCATGAACCCGTTCCTGTCGGGCGGCACCAAGGAGATCGAGGCGGCCTCCATGGTGATCGAACCGTTGGGTCGGTACGACCCGACCGGCGCGCTCGTGCCCTTCCTCGCCAAAGAGATTCCGACGGTCGAGAATGGCGGCGTCTCCGAAGACCTCACCTCGATCACCTGGAAGATCAAGGAAGGCATCAAATGGTCCGACGGGACCGACTTCACTGCAGAAGATGTGAAGTTCACCGGCGATTACTGCATGAATCCCGACGGCGGCTGCGCGCAGTTCGCCAAGTTCAACGGTGTCGAGAACATCGAGGTGATCGACCCGCTGACCGTCAAGGTGACGTTCGGCGCGCCCACGCCCAACCCCTACGGTCCCTTCATGGGCGGCCAGTCCCCGATCCTGCAGAAGGCGCAGTTTGAGAAGTGCTCCGGTGCTGCCGCGTCGACCTGCACGGACGAGAACTTTGCCCCGATCGGCACAGGCCCCTTCATGGTCACCGATTTCCGCCCCAACGACGTGATCTCGCTTGAAGCGAACCCCAACTACCGTGACCCGGCCAAGCCCGCCTTTGCCAGCGTCAACTTCAAGGGTGGCGGCGATGCCAATGCGGCCGGCCGCGCCGTGATGGAGACGGGCGAGTTCGACTATGCCTGGAACCTGCAGCTCGCTCCCGACGTCCTCGCCCAGATGGCCGAAGGTGGCCAGGGTGTACCGGTCGCAGCCTTCGGCACGCTTGTCGAGCGGATCGAGATCAACCTGACGGACCCGTCACCGGACCTGCCCGAGGGCGAGCGGTCGACCGTCGCGCATCCGCATCCGATCCTCACCGATTTCAATGTCCGCAAGGCGCTGTCCATGGCCATCGACCGGGAACTTCTGGTTGAGGTCGGATACGGTCAGGCCGGCCGCGCAACCTGCAACCTGGTCCCGGCACCCGAGCTCTATGCGTCCGAGACCAACACCGAATGTCTGACCCAGGACATCGAAGGCGCCAAGGCGCTGCTCGACGAGGCCGGATGGACCGACAGCGACGGCGACGGCATCCGCGACAAGGACGGCATGAAGCTCTCGCTCCTGTTCCAGTCCTCGACCAATGCCGTGCGTCAGGATTTCCAGGCCCTGATCAAGGATTGGTGGAACCAGATCGGCGTCGAAACCGAGCTGCGCAATGTCGACTCCTCGGTGTTCTTCGGAGGTGACGCCGGTTCGCCGGACACTTTCCAGAAGTTCTATGCCGATGTCGAAATGTATGCCAACAACTTCGACGGCACGGATCCCCAGTCCTACCTCGCGGAACGCCGTTGCGGCAACGAGCCCAAGCCCTCGAGCCAGTGGCAGGGTCAGAACATCAACCGCTTCTGCAACGAAGAGTACGACGCCCTGCTCGAAGAGCTGTCCCAGACCGGCGAGATCGAAAAACGTGGCGAGATCGCGAAGAAGATGAACGACATCATCACCAAGGAAACGATGAGCATCCTTCCTCTGGTCGATCGCGGCCGTGTCTCGGCGCATTCCAACTCTCTCGGCGGTGTTGCCCTCAACACCTGGGATTCCGAACTCTGGAACATCGCGGACTGGCACCGCGTCGACTAAAAAAACGGCACAAGTGGCGCGGCGGGAGCGATCCCGCCGCGTCGGTGCTTTTCAGATTTCCCTGAACCGGTCTAGTTTGGCTTGTTGATTTGCCCGACCATGGCCTGCCAGACGCGCCCATTTTGCAGGACCTGATGCCCCCGACACTGAAACTCATGACCCGAGGCGCCGCATGCTGACCTACGCCATCCGACGACTGGTCCTTTCCGTCCCGACACTTCTGTTCATCAGTTTCGTGATCTTCATGCTGCTGCAACTCGCCCCCGGCGATCCCATGTCGCAGGTTCCCCTGACCGTTCCGCCCGAGGTCAAGGAAAAGATGCGCCAGGCGCTGGGCTTGGGCGAACCGGCCCTTGTCCAGTACTGGAAATGGCTGGTGCAGGTCTTCTGGATCGAACCGCAAGTGCTCTGGGACCACTGGTTCGGCACCTCATTTGCCGAGGGCAAGCTGCGCGTGATCTCCTGGCAGACCCGCAGCCCGGTCATGGACATCGTGATCCAGCGCATTCCCCAGACGCTCTGGGTGGTGGGCCTGTCCTACGTCGTGGGCGTCCTGATCGCCTTGCCGATCGGCATCTACTCGGCCTACAGGCAGTATTCAGTCTTCGATCAGGCGGGCACCTTCGTCACGATGATCGGCTTCTCCATTCCGCCCTTCTTCACCGGACCGCTACTGATCGTGATCTTCTCGGTGCAGCTGGGCTGGTTCCCGTCGATCTACGACACCACGCTCGTCGTCGACAGCTGGGCCGCCTTCAAGATTCAGCTGCAGCAGATGATCATGCCGGTGATGGTGCTGGCGCTGCAGACCACGGCGCAGCTCAGCCGTTACATGCGCGCCTCGATGCTCGACAACCTCAACCAGGATTACGTGCGCACCGCCCGCGCCAAGGGCCTGTCCGAGGCGGTTGTGGTCATGGTCCACGTGCTGCGCAACTCGATGATCCCCGTCGTCACCGTGATCGCTCTCGGCGTTCCGGCAATCTTCGGCGGCGCCATCATCACCGAGAACGTGTTCAAGGTGAACGGCATTGGCCAGCTTCTTATCACCGCGCTGTTTGCCAACGACCTGCCGATGGTGATGACGCTGACCTTCATCTTCGCCTTCCTCATCGTGATGTTCAACCTCGTGGCCGACATCCTCTACGGCGTCCTCGATCCAAGGATCCGCTATGACTAACCCCGCCCCTGCCCCCATCGTCGCTCTCGCGGACAAGGAACCGTCCAAGCCCGCCCGGTCAAAATGGGCCGATATCTGGAGCCAGTTCTCCAAGCACAAGGGCGCGCTGATGGGGGGCTGCTTTCTGATTTTCATTACCCTTGCGGTGATCTTCGGCTCGTGGATCTGGACGCTCGATCCGCAGGAACTTGACATCCGCAACAAGGATCTGCGCCCAATCTACACGGCACTCTGGGACGACACCGCCAAGGTCGCCTGGGCACACCCGCTGGGCACCGACAATCTCGGGCGGGACGGCCTCGCGAACCTCATCGCCGGCGGGCGGGCCTCGATGGCGGTCGGCTGGGCGGCGATGCTGCTGTCGCTATTCATCGGCGCTGCGGTCGGTGTGATCTCCGGCTATTTCAAACGGCTGGACGGCCCGCTGATGCGGCTTACCGACCTGTTTCTGTCACTGCCGATCCTCCCGCTGCTGCTGGTCGCCGTGACGCTCTTCCGCCAACCCCTGCGCGCGAATTTCGGCCCCGAAGGCGGAATGTTCATCCTGATCGTCACCGTCATCGGCATCACGTCCTGGATGCCCACCGCCCGCATCGTGCGTGGAGACGTGCTGGCGCTCAAGGAACGTGAATTCATACTCGCCGCCCGTTCGATCGGCACCACGCCCTTCAAGATCATCCAGCGGCACCTGCTGCCAAATGTGCTTTCGCCCATCATGGTCTCGGCCACGCTGGGACTCGCCACCGCGATCATCACCGAAAGCGCGCTGTCTTTCCTCGGTGTCGGCTTTCCCTCCGACTTCCCCACATGGGGCAAGATGCTGGCCGATGCCGTGCCACGGATGAACGACTTTCCCGAACGCGTGCTCCTGCCCGGCATCATGATCTCGCTCACCGTTCTGGGGGTGAACTATCTCGGCGACGGCCTGCGCGATGCGCTCGATCCCCGCATCCGCGGCCGCTGAGACATCACGCACCACTCCGAAGGTCCTCCTCGGACTCTCATCCTCTTGAAACGCCATCTCGGCATCCACACGAAAAAAGTCGCACCAGCCCGGCTGAACCCGGTCAACGCCTGCCAGATACGGGGAGGGCGTGGCAGGAAGCAATCCGATCGTTCCTTTCAGCGCCGAATCCCAGAACATTGTCCTTCGTCGGTCGAGGGATATGCGCGTCTCGGGGCTTGCATCCCGGCGCCGGTTCGACAATCAGAGGTGAAATCCACCACCGCGGAGATCCGCCATGTTCGAAGATCTCGGATTAAGCTCCCTCACCGCCCCGCAGGCGGCCGTCATCCTCGCCCTGATCCTCGGGGCCGCATTCGGCGTGCTCGCCGAGCGCACGAAGTTCTGTTTTCGCCGCAGCCTCGTGGGTGATGACCGCCGTCAGGCCATGGGCATCTGGATGACCGCGCTCACCGTGGCGATCCTCGGCACGCAACTCGCCGTCCTTCTGGGCTGGATCGACTTTGCGGGACACCGCTTCATGTCATCCCAGATGCCGGTCCTCGCCATCGCCGTCGGTGGCCTGCTCTTCGGTGCCGGCATGGTTCTCACGCGCGGCTGTGTCTCGCGTCTGACCGTCTTGACCGCGGGCGGCAACCTGCGCGGCCTCTTCGTGCTGCTGGTCTTCGCCATCACGGCGCATGCGACGCTCAAGGGCATCCTCGCACCGGTCCGCACAACCCTGGGCTCGGTAACGCTTCCATTGGGCGATGCGGTCTCTCTCGCCAACCTGCCCGGCGGTGCGCTGGTCTGGACAGCCATTCTGGCGCTCGCTGCACTCGCCATCGCGGCCAGATCGGGCAACCGAGTCAGATCGCTGATCCTCGCGGCCCTCCTCGGCGCGCTGATACCGCTCGCCTGGGTCGGCACGGGCTTCGTGCTTTACGATGATTTCGATCCGATCGCGATGGAAAGCCTCTCCTTCACCTCCCCTTATGCCGACACCCTGTTCTGGACGGTCGCGGCGACCTCGATCCCGGCGGGCTTCGGTGTCGGTCTCATTGGCGGGACGCTGATCGGCGCACTGGCCGCATCGCTGGTATTCGGTAGCTTCCGCTGGCAGGCCTTTTCGACCCCGCGCGAAACCGGCCGCTACGCTGCCGGCGCGGTGCTGATGGGGATCGGCGGCGTTCTGGCTGGCGGATGCACGGTCGGCGCCGGCCTCTCCGGCATACCGACCCTGTCGCTGGCTGCCCTGCTGGCTCTCGCAGCGATCGCCGCAGGTGCCTTGGGGATGCATGCGGCAATCGGCCGGAAGACGGCCAGGACGCGCTCCTATGCTCAGGTGGCCGAATAGCAGTCAGGGTCGCTGTGGGGCTCTGCCCCGTCCGCGCAGAGCGCAGACTCCCCGGAGTTTATTCGGCAAGATGAAGCTGAAGAATTTTGTCGCCATCGCGCTTGCGCATTAGGTGCACAGGGCAGCAAAAGCCTGATCTTCCCTTCACATTCATTTTGCCCGATAAACTCCGGGGAGTGTGAGGGGCTGGCCCCTCACTCCGGCATCGGCCACTTGCGCAGCCTTCAGAGATCCGGGTCCTTCTTCTCTATCTGGTGGTGAATCCGCCGGATCATCAGCCAGACGATCCCGACGACGGGAAGCGTCACGATCGCCGTGAGAAGGCCTTTCGACACGTCGAACGTATCGGCCAGCGGATAGAGCAGATAGGATGCCAGCGATACTGCGTAATAGCTGATCGCGACGACCGACAGACCCTCGACCGTGCGCTGCAGACGCAATTGCATGTCGGCACGATGGTTCATGCTTTCCAGCACCTGCTGGTTCTGCGCCGAGCGTTCGACCTCGACCCGCGTGCGCAGCAGATCGCCCGCCCGCATCGCCCGGTTCGCCATGGTTTCCAGCCGCTTTTCGCTGGATTTCACGGTGCGCATCGCGGGATCGTATCGCCGCATCATGAATTCACCGAAGGTCTGCCGCCCGCGCCAGCGCGCCTCGCGCAGGACCGTGATGCGCTGCCCGACGATCGCCTCGTAAGCTCCTGTCGCGCCCAGACGGAACGATGCCTGCGCCGACAATGCCTCGAGTTCCGCCGAGACCGAGAGCAGGGATTTCAGCGTATCTTCCGCCGGGCCGGTTCCTTCGGTCATCGCGACCATTAGCTTCGACAACTCGCTGTCGATCTCGGACATCCGGGGGGCGAGTTCGCGCACCCGCGAGAAGCCCAGCATCGACATGGTCTTGTAGGTCTCTATCTCGCACAGCCGCTGAACGATCCGCCCGATCCGCCGCTCGCCCACATGCGGGCGCGGAAAGACGGCAAAGCGTTGATGCCCCGACGGATCGATCCGGAAATCACCGGCCATTACCGCCTCGTCATCGATAACGGCGCTGACGGCAAGGCTTTCCGGCACAAACCAGTCATCGATCAGCGCACCGATATCGTCGTCATCCTCTCTTTCGCAGACCCGTATCAGCGCGGAGGTGATCCGCACGCCCGGTGCATTCCGCAGCCATTCATCCGGAAATACTTCGAAATCCGCCGGATCGAAGACCCTTGGCGTGAGGCCGTTTAGAAAGACCGTGTAGGTGACGAATTCGGTATGTTGCTCCCATTTGAGCACATGCTGGCCGATCCGGTCGGAAAAATGCGTAGCACCAGGTTGCGGATGCGCCGTGCCGTAGCGATCGAGCAGATCGGTCAGATGCTTGAGATCCAGAGCCTTGTCGCGCGACGCGGCCCGATGCGATTTCTTGACGGCGAGAAATACCGCGCGGCACGGAGCCTTGAGCGATGGAAACGGGCGCGCGTGCAATTCATTGGCCAGCTTGTACCGCAGCGGGTGATCTTGGATCGGTGGCATGGCCGGAACCTTTCTGGAATGATTCCCGAAGTAAGGCCGCCTCCTTCACTTGTAAAGTAAAAACGTTTTCTTTCAATATGTTAATTGAATGCGACCGTATACCAGCCTCCTCTTTACGCGCAAGAGAGGCGTTCTTCCGTCGACTATCGCCCTCCCTCCAAAGACCAGCATTAGGCCAGCTTCAGCACATTCACAAAAAAGGTCCCGCGCTGAAGCGCAGGACCCCAATGTCGTTCTGAGGTGGCTCTGTCAGGAGATCTTGGTGAGCAGATCGTCCAGCGACTTCTTGGCATCGCCATAGAACATCCGGGTGTTCTCCTTGAAAAACAGCGGGTTCTCGATACCGGAATAACCGGTGCCCTGCCCGCGCTTGGACACGAAGACCTGCTTGGCCTTCCAGCATTCCAGAACCGGCATGCCGGCGATGGGACTGTTCGGATCGTCCTGTGCTGCGGGATTCACGATGTCGTTCGAGCCGATCACGATGGCGACGTCCGTATTGGGGAAGTCCTCGTTGATCTCGTCCATCTCCAGCACGATGTCGTAGGGCACCTTCGCCTCGGCCAGCAGCACGTTCATGTGGCCGGGCAGACGCCCCGCCACCGGGTGGATGGCGAACCGGACGGTCTTGCCCTTGGCCCGCAGACGCCGTGTCAGTTCGGCGACGTTCTGCTGCGCCTGCGCCACGGCCATGCCGTAGCCTGGGATGATGATGACCGAATCCGCCTCGTCGAGCGCGCTTGCGACACCTTCGGCATCGATCGCCACCTGCTCGCCGTCGACCGCCATCTGCTCGCCCGCCGGACCGCCGAAACCGCCCAGGATGACGCTGATGAAGGACCGGTTCATCGCCTTGCACATGATGTAGCTCAGGATCGCACCGGAAGAGCCGACCAGCGCCCCCACGACGATCAGCAGATCGTTTCCGAGCGAGAAGCCGATGGCCGCCGCCGCCCAGCCCGAATAGCTGTTGAGCATCGAGACAACGACGGGCATGTCGGCGCCGCCGATCCCCATGATGAGGTGATAGCCGATGAACAGCGCCGCCAGCGTCATCAGGAATAGCGGCAGCAGGCCGCCAGTGCTGAAATACCAGATCAGGCAGATGACCGAGAGACCGGCCGCCGCGGCATTGAGCACGTGTCCGCCCGGCAGCTTGGCCGCCGCGGTGTTCACGCGCCCCGCGAGCTTGCCATAGGCGATCACCGACCCGGTGAAGGTAATCGCGCCGATGAAGATGCCAAGGAACAGCTCCACCCGCAGGATGTTGACCTCGACCGGCTGCTTGTGCGCCAGAAGGGCCGCAAATCCTTCGAGGGATGCCCGCTGAGTCTCGTCCATGGCCAGCACGCGGCCCAGTTCAATATGCGCCACGTATCCCACGAAGACCGCCGCCAGACCCACCAGAGAGTGCATCGCCGCGACCAGTTCCGGCATCTGCGTCATCTGCACCCGGGTCGCGAGCTGATAGCCCACAGCCCCGCCCAGCGCGATCAGGACGATCGACGCCGCCCAGAGCCCGCTGCCGGGGCCCACCAGCGTCGCCGCCACGGCGAGCGCCATCCCGGCAATGCCGTACCATACCGCGCGCTTCGCGCTTTCCTGGCCCGACAGCCCTCCCAGCGAGAGGATGAAGAGCACCGCCGCGACCACATAGGCCGCCGTTGTAAATCCGAAATCCATTGCTCTGCCCCCTTACGACTTCTGGAACATGGCGAGCATGCGCCGTGTCACGAGGAAGCCGCCGAATATGTTGATGCCCGCCATGAAGACCGACAGCGCCGCCAGCAGGATCACCAGACCCGAGCCGGACCCGATCTGCATCAGGGCACCCAGGATGATGATCGACGAGATCGCGTTGGTCACGGCCATCAGTGGCGTGTGCAGGCTGTGCGCCACGCCCCAGATCACCTGGAAGCCGATAAAGACCGAGAGCACGAACACGATGAAGTGCTGCATGAAGCTCGCCGGTGCGAACAGGCCCGCGCCGAGCACAAGCACCGCGCCCACGGTCAGCAGCGTCACCTGCGACTTGGTCTGTGCCTTGAACGCGGCGACCTCGTCTGCCCGCTTCTCCTCGGGGGTCTTCTCCTTGACCTTCTCCTTGGGCTTCTGTGCCGCAATCGCCTTCACCTTGGGCGGCGGCGGCGGGAAGGTGACCTCCTTGCCATGAGCGATCGTCGCCCCGCGGATCACGTCATCCTCCATGTTGTGATTGACCTTGCCGTCCTTGTCGGGCGTGAGGTCGGTCATCATGTGGCGGATGTTGGTCGCATAAAGCGTCGAGGATTGCGTCGCCATCCGGCTGGGGAAGTCGGTATAGCCGACGATCGTGACGCCGTTATCGGTGACGATCTTCTGATCCATCACCGTCATCTTGCAGTTGCCGCCCTTTTCCGCAGCAAGGTCGATGATGACCGAACCCGGCTTCATCGACTCGACCATGTCCTTGGTCCAGAGTTCCGGCGCCTCGCGGTTCGGGATCAGCGCCGTGGTGATGACGATGTCCATGTCGGGCGCAAGTTCGCGGAACTTCGCAAGCTGTGCCGCGGTGAATTCGGGGCTGGAGACCGAGGCGTAACCCCCTGATTCTGAACCGTCCTTCGCAGATTCCTCGAAATCGAGGAAGACGAATTCGGCGCCCATCGATTCGACCTGCTCGGCCACTTCGGGGCGCACGTCGAAGGCATAGGTCATCGCCCCGAGCGCGGTCGAAGTGCCGATCGCGGCAAGGCCCGCCACACCGGCGCCGACGACCAGGACCTTGGCCGGGGGCACCTTGCCCGCCGCCGTCACCTGACCGGTGAAGAAGCGGCCAAAATTATTGCCGGCTTCGATCACCGCGCGGTAACCCGCGATGTTCGCCATCGACGACAGCGCGTCCATCTTCTGCGCACGGCTGATGCGGGGCACCATGTCCATCGCGATGACGCTCGCACCCTTCTTGGCGGCCGCTTCCATAAGCTCGCCGTTCTGGGCGGGCCAGAAGAAGCTGATCAGCAGCTTGCCGTCGGTCAGTCGTTTGACTTCGGCATCAGATGGCGGGCGCACCTTGGCGACGACATCCGCCTCTTTCCACAGGCCTGCAGCGGTATTGAAGATCTCCACCCCCGCTTCGGCATAGGCGTCGTCCATGAAGCCAGCAGCCACACCGGCCCCGGTCTCGATGGCGCAGTCATACCCCAGCTTCTGGAGCATGCGTGCCGAGTCCGGCGTCATGGCAACACGTGCCTCGCCCTCGAACACTTCCTTTGGCGTTCCAATTTTCACGTCTTAAGTCCCCTCTTACGTCAGACGGTGCCAGTTTGCGCAGCGGCAGCCCATTCTCTTATGGGTCTACCGTGCTGACCTAGCTCAGACAAGCTTGCTTGCGGTTGTAGACCATAACCCGCCATGGAGTTAAAGCCACCTATACGTTTGTTGCGCATCCGAAGCCCTGCCCGCAAGATACTTGCTCCTGATTTCAGCGTGTTTCCGATACGAAACGCCCGGATCCGATCCGAAGGTCGGTGTGAGGCGCAGCCG
>JBBSNW010000020.1:0-63572 GCA_038260405.1 Rhodobacterales bacterium
GTGCTGAAGGCGGCGATTTCAGCACCGTGGCTGGCGTGCTGTGGTTTTCGCGGGCTCAGGTCCGCCCGTAGAGTGGCGCGCGGCTCAAGCCGGGCACGGGTGCAGGCTCCGCAGCTGCGTGAAGCGGCGCATGTTGTAGGTGAGGTTCTTCAGGCCGATCCTCATCGCCGCCCTGCAAAAGCCGATGCTGCGCACGAGCGTGCCGCCCATGTCGTTGGTCTGGGCGCCGAAGACATGCTCGACACGGACGCGGACGGAGGATTTGGTGCGGTTGCTCTGCTTCGCCCGTTCGCCCAGCGGCTTGCGACGCGTACCCTTGCGATGGATGCGGCTGCGCAGGTTGCGGGCGCGCAGCTTGTCTTCCATCACCTTGGATCGGTAGGCGGCGTCCGCCCACACCCCCGCGCCAGTGTTGCCCTGCATCAGCAAATGATCCACCGCCTGGCTGTCGTGAACCGCGGCGTCCGTGACGTGATAGCGCCGCACCAGCTTGTACTTTCGGTCCACGTTGATGTGGTTTTTGTAGCCGTAATGGCTCTTGCCGTGCTTTTTGGTCCAGCGCGCGTCCATGTCTTTCTGACTGCGCTTGGCCGGCTTGTCGGCCCAGTCCTCGGGCATGTCCCCGTTCTTGATGGCCTTGTTCTCGTCCCGCGTGTTGCGGTTCTTCGGGACCGCCACAATGGATGCGTCGAGGATCTGACCGCCCCGCGCGATGTAGCCCTGACGGGCCAGATATCCGTCGAACAGGGCGAACAGGTCTTCCATCTTTCCCGCCTCCGCCAGGGCCTCACGATACAGCCACACCGTCTTCGCGTCCGGAACGCGATCCCCGAGGCCAAGGCCCAGGAACCTCATGAAGGACAGCCGGTCCCGGATCTGGTACTCGATCTGGTCGTCCGAGAGGTTGTAAAGCGCACCCAGAACCAGTGTCTTGAACATGAGCACCGCGTCCATCGGCTTACGCCCTGCGCTGGACTTCCGCTGCGCGGCGGACTTGCGCCACACGCTCTCGAGCATCGGCCGGAACTCTTCCCAAGGCACCACGGCGTCGATCGCCGACAGCGGATCCTTCTTGGCATCCAAGCTCGCGTAGCGATCCGAAAGGTCGAAGAAGCCCATCTGCCCCATCGCCGCCCCCATTTGCCGTGTCACAACGCCGAGAATACACCGCAGTCAGCCCCGGGGCAATTTATAGAGGTGCCCTTTGGTGGGCCGCCATGCACGAGCGAGAAAACCGGCGCTACCGTTCTGAAGGGATGGCCGAGCTGCGTCGGTCCCAGTTTTATCGGGCATTCGATTCGGAGGGGGCTAAACACCGAAATTGACATTCAACCCCATGCACAGTAGAAATTGGCCTAATACCACAGTTGCATTTTATGTTTTTTTCTAATTCCGTGAGATGGTCGGTCCTTTACAGGGATTGGTCAGCATGTCCGTTGCGGATTGGACAGGAACGCTTGTCGACTGGCGGCTGGCGCTCGAGAATCCGAAGGAATTCATAGCGGCGGCATTTCGACGAAGTGAGCAACGCCAATCGGCCATCCGTTGCGATTTCATCCGTCCACCGATTCCGGGGTATTCGCCCACCCCTGTGACGTGCTGCTGCGAGGAGGTCTGTAAGCGGCTACCTTTCGCCCTTTTGGCACGAAGGAAGCCCGATGAAGATGACCCCCCATCGATCTCTCGCAGAGAGAAGGAGCCATGTTCTCAAATCAATGTTCAATAGCGACTATTTCAGCACCCTGTAAGTGGACCCGTCTCGATTATGAACCGGTCAAATAAGTGTCGAAATACTGGCCCCATGCGCTCTGGAACGCCTCGCGCGAGAACAAATCATCCATACGATTTTTACCCCCCTTGCCCAGTTTCCCAGCTAACATAGGGTCGTCCCACAATTGTTGGATCGCGATAGAAAGTGCATCGACACTATTTACCGGTACGGTCAGGGCCGCTACATTATCGGGTGCTACGTAGTTCACTCCGTTGCTGAGTTGCGTGTTCACGACCGGACGGGAGTAAAACATTGCTTCTAACTGAGTAATTGCGAATGCTTCGGATTTGTTTGTCGAGGGCAAAAGGAAGGCCGCACAATGGCGGATTAGGTGGTATTTTTCTTTCTCGCTGACATGCCGGTGGATAAAAATTACATTGGTTAGACCATATTCGGCGATATAATTCTCTACATACGCCCCCTTAATACCCGATCCAGCTATAACGAATTCAATATGTGGTAAGTCCCTAATTGCAGGCAACAGCACTTCAAGTCCCTTGTAACCGGCCAAACGTCCAAAAAATAGCATATAACGTTCAGGTAGACTGGGCATCTGCGCCGCTTCTGCCTCCGACAGGTGGGTTTGAATTTCTGCCGCTGTCTCGTCAAAGCACAGCGGTATCACTTGGCGTGACGCGCTTCCGGTGAGACGAAGTTGATCGCGCAGGACCGGCGTGGTGGCCACTACCGCCACTCGTGACAGGAGCGCCCTGCGCACCCGATCATAAAGCCCCGCAACCGGCTTTGGCATGTGCGGAATGGCATGGACCAAGACCACCACTTGCTTGCGCAGCAAAAAACGTAGCAAGAATAATCCTGGCAGCAGCGTCGGGAACGGCTCCTGAAATACGATCAGGTCCGCCCGCATCCCGGCCCTCAGAAACTGCAGGTTGCCAAAGCGTAAGAGTGGCGTTCCATCAATCTTGCGCATGATTTCCAATCCTCGGTAGAGATAGCCGTCACGCTTTTGTACCGTGCCAGATGCGCTGCCGGCAATTACCTCGACCTCTATGTCGCGGGACTTCAGCACGTCGAGCAGGTTCAGAGTCACCCTCTCTATTCCACCTAGGTTATCGGGATCGTAGTTGCACTGGATCAACAGTTTCATGTCAGAATCTTTCCTAGGACGGTACGCGCGCAGCTTTCGAATTGGAACCAGGCGCGAAGAAGGCGTGTTTGCCACGGTGCATGGCCCAAGTAGGTACGGCTGACAGCGCTTACGCTATCAAGCTGGATGAGCGATTTCTTTGGGCTCCAGACATGCGCTGCGGTAGCTCCACCCAAATGCGTGACCTGAAGCATCTGGTTAACCTCAGAGCGAATGCCGTGCCTGTCGTGGAGATATTGAAAAAGAGCTTCTTCCATGTAGAGAAAAGCTACGAAGTTAAATCGACGGTTGAAGCGGCGGAGCGTGGCCTCAGTCATGATAAAGCAGCAGCCATCCACGGTCTTGCGGCCGTAGTTTATGCCAGCGAGCGTGCTGGGAGCCGGAAAAAAACGCGAGTAAAACCCGCCGTCGTGCACGCGAAACATCAGCCGCAAAAAGGTGAACCTCTTGCGGAACATTGAGGTCTGCCAGCCGCCCGCCGGCGTGTAGATGACCGGACCTGCTATCTTTCCCACAAGATCGGTTTCCGCAATGTGTGCGAGGAAATCCGGTCCATAGACCACGTCGTCGTTGCTGAAAACAAATACTGCTTGGGGGTCAATTGTTTCGGTTGTGGCGAGGTATTCGTCGAACTTTGACAAAATGCCGCCTACCGGCATTGTTGTAAACAATTCAAGATTAACGCCAACGTCGTGTGGCTGTGGAACCTCCAAAAATTCCCCCTCCGGCAAGGGCGTCAAGATGCGGATTTGAATCTCATCCTGCAGATCAGCCTGAGCGGCGGCTTGGTAAATCGACTGCAGCGTATTATTCAAATGCGGTCCCGTCTTGTGGCAGGTTAGCAGGATCGTAATTATCATTTTATCTCCCTTCTGATGGGCCCTGTTGCACAAAGCAGGTGAGGCGTTCATGTCGTGAATCCAGTGTGGTAGCTGCCGCGCATCAGAAAACCGACATCCCCGACCTACAAGGCCATGACCTGGGCTGCCTACAATGAGGCTCTGAAGCGGGGCGGGTCACTGACGATCTGGTTTCATCCCGAGATGAACTGTGATGCCGAACCTTCCGGTAACAAGGACAGATTCACGGACATTCAGTGACGCTACGATTCAGACTTGCCTGACGATGAAACTCCAGTTCGGGATGGCGCTTCGCCAGACGACTGGCTTCGTGGAAAGCCTGCTTCGGCTGACGGGGCTGGAGTGGCACGTGCCAGATTTCAGCACCTTGTCTCGCCGTCAAATGTAAGCTGGTAGCTGAGGCCGTTCAGGCTTGGTAATTCCAAGGCATGAGGGCGTGGATTTCAGCGCTCGGCCACTGGTTGGCGATGCGCTCCAAGGTCTGGGTCAACCAGGCGACGGGGGTCGACGTTGTTCATCTTACAGGTCTGCAGGAGGGTGGCGATAGTTGCCCACGTGCGACCACCGCTATCCGATCCGGCGAACAGACTGTTCTTTCTCGTGATGGTTTGGGGCCTGATGGCGCGCTCGACAATGTTGGAATCGATCTCGATGCGCCCGTCCGTCAGGAAGCGGTCGAAGATGTCGCGACGCGTTATGGCATAACGCAGCGCTTCGGCCACTTCCACCTTCTAGTGCTTAGGCAGTTCACGAAGTCACTTTAAGCAGGCCTTCGATTTTTTTCCAGTGACAGACACAGCCCGAGGAAAAGCCACAAGGGCAGGTTCAAGAGGAGGCTCCCCGTGAACTGTGCCGAGACTGTCAGGCAAACCATCCCGAGTGCAGCAAAGCTCCCTAGCGGACTGCGCCCAAATGCACGGTTCGCCGCTCGGATGCCGAAGGCTAGGATGGGCACCATAGTAACAAAACCGATGACCCCCCCCTGCAATAGTAATTCCAAGAACATGCTGTGTGGGTCATAGCGGATTTGTTCGTCCACAGCAAAGCCAGCTCCGATAAAGGGGGTCCTTAAGTAGCGTTCGGTGAGATCACGTAAAATAAGGATGCGGCCAGTTTCTTCCGTGAAGTTGGCTCCAATCTCGCCGATAAAGCGTTCCTGCATTCCACTGACTACCACGAGAAAGTAGGCAGAAATTAGTACCGCAACGATGCGCAGTGGTACCATAACGTTTCCTGGGCTGCGCTTGAGGTTGAGAAACATCATCGCCGAGACTATTGCCAGAAAGGCGCTTCGCGACTGAGTCAGCAGCATAAGAAATAGCACTGTCAATCCAGTCAGTAGCATCGCAGCCCGGTTTCCCACCGCCAGGAAATACGTGGCCAATAGAAAGCCCGCGATGGGCAAGTAATTAAGGTTACTCACCACATTGTCGTCTAGAGAGGCCCGACCTGTGGCGCCAAAGTTCGTGATGACGAGTTGCTGCAGCACGACAAAAAGAAAGTAGACAGCCAGTGGCAGAGCCAGCCATCTCGGTAGGCTGGGGTTGCCGTCAAAATCCTTACACGAGACAATAGCGCTAATTGTAATGAAGGTAACCGCAGCATAATATTTTTGGCTATGCTGAACCTCACTGAAGTGGGTTAAATAGTTTGCCGCCACGCCTAGGATCGCTAAGCCGTAGGACCAGAGGTAGCGACTTCTAATAACGTAGTTTCCGTTTTGCATTGCCTGCATCGCGAACAGCCCGACCATCATCAGTAGCAGCGCGATATTGGTGAACGTCGTTGCTCCATCCCCGAGAAGCCCTAACAGGAACGGCTGGACCAGTGTGAACAGAGAGGCACAGTAAAGAATGATGAGCAGCGAAAGGTTATTTGAGTGTAGCTTCATTTTCAGCCTTAAACTGTGCCAGATCGAGCTCGATGCGCTTAAATAAGACGAACGCCAGTCCGTTGACCTGCAGACGGTAGACCTCCTGCCCACCATGGTGCTGCGCAAAGCGGCATAGCCGCGAGCCCTCGGTCAACCAGACCGGTGTGCCAAAACGCGCCGCGTTACAGAACACACCAGAGAAGTTGTCGTAATCTGGCGTGAAGGCACACCAGACCGATTGCGCAGTGGCCAAGATCCTTGCAAAAGACGAGTCGTCTAGGTGGCCTTCGTTCACGATAACATGTCCCGGATTGGCCAATGCGTCGTCGGTTAGGTTAGCAGCCCGGCGCCCGTAGACCTTAGAAACTATGCCTTCTCTCGCACCGAATAGATCTAGAAAGACGCGGACGTTGCGGGTCTCAGACAACACACCCAGGAAGACCACCTCGGCAGGCAGTTGACCTAGCGGGAGGTCCTCATTGTTAGGATTTCGGGCGTTGCCTCGACTCTCGACTAGCTCGAAGAAAGCCGGGTCGTAGATGCTGGCATTGGTCAGCCGCGTTAGCCGGGGTTCGATCCGGTGGGGCATGATCGAGACGATGTGGACCAGCGGCAGGTCACGCAGGAGGCGGTATAGCACCCATTTAACTGCTGCTTTTGCGCCGCCGCGATCCAGTGTGTGTTCGGCTCGTATGGTGACCAGTTGCGTGCGTCGCAGGAGCAGTACACGCAGGACGCTCATGCACAGAGCAAAGACTAGGTAATCATCTGCGGTCGACAGCAGCAGCCGCTTTGATCCGAGCGTTTGACGCAAAGCATCGATCTTACCAGTGTCACTTAGGAACATGATTTGCGAATCGTCCAGTAGCGCACTGAAATAGGCGGCATATGCGGCGCGATGCCCGTTGCGGTTACTTTCGATGATCATGTTAGGACCTTTTTCCAGCTGCGCGCGCGTGCGTCAGGCCGATAGTCGCTCGCCATTATGATTAGACGACTGCGCACCTTTTCCTGCTCGACCAAAGGCATTGCGCGCAAACGCTTCAGGGCTTCGAGCAATCCAGTGGGCGAGCTGGAATCGAATAGTAGAGGATAGTCCGGCCAGTCTCGAAAGATCGTTTGGCTGCCATGCGTGTGGGAGGCTACCACTAAGGTGCCGGCTGCCATTGCCTCAATCAGCACGATACCGAAAGGCTCGCGTGGGTCGCTGGCCAAGATTAGGGCCTGGTAGCGTCCGAGGCTGCCCTTTATCCAGTCCTTTGTGCGGGGGCCGAGGTGGCGGACCTGCTCGGGAGTGTTTTGGAGAAACTTTGCATCCATTTCCAGCGGGCCGACTAGATCGAGATTAAAGCCCTCTACCGTGGCTGCAGCTATCACCAGATCAACATTTTTGTAGGGTGTTATTCGTCCAAGAAAGATCAGTCCTGAGCGCTTGTCGTGACGGCGGTAAGCTTCGACGTCGATCGAATGTTCAACCATCACTGTGTCTAAATATGGCGCGAGCGTGCACTCTGCCGCCAGTGAGACTGCCGCCGCAGCGTCAAAAAATTTTCTGGCAAAGAGCAAGTTGAATCTCAAGAGGTGCCGTCGCACCGGGCTCAACGTATCGATCTGATCAGAGAATGAAGAGAACAAAACTCGCCGCCCGGAGCGCCACCATATAAGACATAGCAAAGTAAAATAGGCACTCTCGGGTGCAAAACCGTAAACGTAGTTTCTTGTACGCGGATGGCTGACGTAGCCGCGCAGAATGCCGCCAAGGTCAAACAGCATAGTTCTCAGGGTGATCCTGCCCCTCACCGCGCGCGCCAGCGTAAAAAACGGGTCGCATGTCAGGTAACAGTTCACTTGGGTGGCCAAGGCCATGAAATGCGACTGGTCTCCGTAGCGGTGCAGGATCACGATATCTGGCTGATTGCACATGGGCGCGTCCCTACTTTGGGAGAAAGTTGTCGTGCGAACGATCGAGCGTAAGCATCCGGCGTAGGCCACGGTTATGCTGCGATTTGGCGCTCCGATGGCTGCCAATTCCACGGCAGAAGATCCGGGACCCGTGAAGCCGTTGTGTCGGGCAGCCGGGCGAGGACGTCAGCAAGCCATAGTTGCGGGTCAATGTCGTTCTTTTTGGCGGAGACGATCAGGGAATACATGAAGGCGGCACGTCCGCCGCCGCGCTCGGAGCCGGCGAAGAGCCAGGATTTCCTGCCCAGTGCGATACCGCGCAGTGCGCGCTTGGCGGCATTATTTGTCAGGCAGGTGCGCCCGTCCTGACGGGGGATGACCTCGAGCGTCTCGCTGATGTTCTCGCCCATCTTCACGATGCGGTCCGAGCCACAGCAGGAACAGGCCGTCGGTGCGTCGATCACCACCCGCTCGCGCGGCAGATGCTCCGGGAAAGGCTTGCGCACCGGGCGGCGCCGCTTGAACCCGGCGACCGCCGTGTTCTTCGCCTTCCCGGCAGCAATCTCCTCCTCGGTGGCAGCCGCCTCGAGTTCCTCGAATTGCATCACCATCTGGTCGATCAGGCGGGCACGGCGTTCGGAGCTGTGGCCGTAGTGGTCGCGCCGGAGCTTTCAGCTACGATATTCCCGTAATTATGTAAAATTTTGTGTCGGAACCTTTAGCTAAGGCGCGTTCGCCTTTCAATCTGTATTGAGTGCAGGCAATTTGCGTCACGCCTTCGCCCTCCGGAAGCACGGCCAAGGGGATGCGGAGCAGTTAATCCCCCAAAGTCGGCAAGCCATGATCCATAGTATCACGTTCCAGATAAGCATCGCGGCAACAGTGGCTGCCGCCGCCCCAACTAGGCCAAATAATGGGATTAGTGCAAAGTTGAGCGCGACGTTTGCAAGCATAGCGGCGAATGTCACGACCAACGTAGTACGTTCCTTCTCACGCATGTTTAGCAGCAAGCCGACTGGGCCGAAAAACGCGTTCATCACTTTGCCACCAACTAGTACCATGAGCGTCGGCCAGACCTCAACATACTCGGGCCCAAACGCCAAGCCAATGAACCATTCGCCGAATAATGCCGTCGGCACCAAGGTGAGCAGCGCAGCTCCGACTGAAAGCATTGCGCTCTGACGGCACAAAACCTCAATCTCAGCATCGTTGCCTGCAATTGAGGCGCGCGAAATCGCCGGTTGTACGATACCCGCAGTAACTATCAGCATCACTGCAGCGATCTGTGAAATCTGCGCTGCTGCAGTATATAGCCCAACATCGGAGTCTGTCATCAATAGACCGATGGCTATAGTGTCGAATTTGGTGTTGATAAGTTGCACGACCGCGACGCCGGAAAACATCACAGCCGTTCCAGACCAAGCCAATAGGCGGGCGCGAGAAACTTTGGCAGGCGCACCCAACTCTGGCAGAGTGCGGCGGTTGCGCAGTCGCAGATCGATAAACACAGCTAGGCACGCTAACCCATGCAGTGCCATTACTGCCGTTGCCGTAACAGGCACTTTTGCAAGGAGAAATCCTCCCACGAGCAGCAATAATAATAAAGGGCGGTAGAGGTTCAGTCCGATCTGGCTCTGTACTACATGCCCGGCGCCTCGTAGTACCGCAGCGGATTGAGCCGTTAATGGCCATAGCACCGCTAACGGAAACCCGGCGAGAATGACATTCCAGCTCGACACGTTGGCCCGCCCCAATAGCGGCATAGTTAGCAAAACTATAGCAAGAATCAGCAGGCTCGTCACCATGATCATCCAGCTCCCATGCTGCAGATAGCGGCCCAGCAGGCCGTGCCGCTTCAGCTCAATGAGCTTCGAGACTTCACGAATGGTAAGGTCGGGAAATCCAAGCTGAGCTATCAAAACTGCGAGGCTGATGATTGAGAAGGCAAAGGAATAGGCGCCGAAGCCCTGAGGTCCTAGCGAGCGTGCGAGCAGGATAGACAGAGCGAATAGCACTCCTGCCGAGGCTAAACGCACGATCAAACTCTGCCCGACCACCTTGAGAAATCCGCGGTTCATACTCGCTCGATCGCCTCAAGTTCGTTTGCTGTGGCAGCACTGCTCATTTATTGGGATCTGCATAGCCCAGCTGGACGAATTCTGTGGCGGAGGCGCTTCGCCCCTGCTCAATTGCGAAGGTGTTGGCTACTAACATTGTCAACCAAGTCACGCCAAGTTTTGTGAGCTCTGCAACGAAGGTGGTGCCGACCTGCAATCGTCCGCGTGTGACTTTTAAATCGCACTGAGACTCAAAGTAGAGCCGGGTGAGAACTCTAACGTTGCCGATGAACAGACTGCCTCCATGCTGGCACCAGCGTTAGGCAACCAATTGACGAATGCGCAATTTTAATGCAAAGAGTCCGGAGCTTGGAGAGATCGAATCGCATAACTCTCCAGCTCAAATTTTTTTCTGATATTCTGAGGTATTAACCATGAAGCTATCCACTTTGCGGTTCTTGCCCGCAAAGATCTGAACTCTTTCACTCCGCATAATAAATCTCGCGGTTTTGGTGGGAAGATATAAATTCGCTGTTGAGAGTGCGATCTATTCCTTCTTGAAGTGAGAAAGGCGGCTCAAAACTATCAAGGTCGAGCTTAGCAGACGTAAAAGCAGTAGAAGAACAAAATTTCTTCACGCGGATAGAACTCAGCGGCAACTTCTTTTTCGTAATAACTGTGATTCCATCGGCCAGATATCCCAAAGTCAACCCTACCCAAAGTGGAATTCGCGGCCCTACGCCGTCTTGGCCATTCAACGTTTGACGTACCTGGCGGACCAGAGTGTTCATATCTAAATCAGGTGTGTCTACATAGTTATAAATTGCATACGTCAGATTAGTTTCTATGCATCTCTCGAGGAATGCTACAACATTTCCAATATAGGCCATTGACTTTCTGTTCTCGCCAGAGCCAATCATCAAAAATCTACCAGAAGAAATTTGGTTCAATAGATTGTAAACATTGCCCCTGTTGCCTTCACCGAATATTACTGTGGGTCGCACGATGATTAGCTTATTGTCGCCTAAGGATTTCCATACGCGTAGCTTTTCTTCTGCTTTATATTTGCTCTTCCCATATTCATTAAATGGACTAATAGATCCATTTTCGTCAGTTCCATTTTCCGCAAATCCATATACGGCTACAGAACTTGTAAATACAATTTTTTTTATACCTTTTTCGCAGCATACTTGCGCTATATTTTCCGCCCCATCTACATTGGTTCGATGATATTCCGAGTTGTCACGCACGTCATCCCGATGAACCGCAGCTAGGTTGACTATAAGATCACCGCTGATTGTGCACCTCAGGCTGTCTATGTCGCGCACATCTCCGATTTTGCATTTTTCCGGAAAGCGTTGACTTTTTTTGAGATCAATAATTTCAAAGGAAATTTTCCGGTCAGCAAGGTTTTGGCATAAACTTGTGCCAACAAAACCTGAGCCACCGATAACTGTTATTTTCGAATAAGTACTCATGCAGGCAAACCCCCAATTCCTAGAATGTTAGGTGTGATATTTCGGATATTGATGGATACATATACTAATCAACCTCATGCCGATTAGAAAACTCATCCGAGACATAGATATTGTCTGCCGAGGACCAGATTGAGTCGTTGTCGAGCCGCATTTTTTTGACGCCACTGTCGTTCGCGGCCTCCGGCAGAAAGCCTTGAGTAGATAGAAGCCGCCGTTCATCAGTAGTTTTAGTCTAGCGAAGCCTCAAAGATAGGCCTTCGGATTCAGGGTTGAGTCCGCCGAGACCCAAAGTTCAGGGGCCACTGGATGCTGGGTTGATCCAAGAGGATCGCTTTCTTTAGTTCCAGTTCTCACGCTTTGTATCACCACTTCAAATGCGGCCGTCCGAAGCCCAAGGTTTGCAAACGCCTGATAACCCAAACCTTTGGTCTCAAAATGCCCGATAACACAACACGCCCGAGGAGCTTGGCGTGACGCGCAATGTCAGCCCCGAGATGGTGCTTTTTGTGTCTCGCCAACCACCTCGCTCCTCAGAGCGGCGATCTCTGCCGTCAGGGCCTCGTATTCCGCGATTTTGCGCTTCAGGAAGTGCCGGGTGATCGCCGTCTTCTCGGCAATGCCCTTGGGGGTCAGGACGTATGCGTAACGCCGCTTGTCTTGCGCCGCGGTGAAATTGGCGAGTTTCACATAGCCCTTTTCGACTAGCGCATTCAGCAAATAGTGTATCCCGCCGACACTGATATCGACGGCCTCCGCCAATTCCCGTTGAGACATTTCCGGGTTGCCCTGAAGAAGGCGCAGAACGCGGTAGCGCGTGTCTTCCTTAAGGATGCTCCGTCTGCTTGTCATAGCCTTTAGGCTACCTTTGCGCAGGCTGCCGCACAAGGACTGCCCACGCGACGCCTTGATTGCAGAACTGGATCGGTCGAAGTGAATCTGCATCGTTCAATATTGAGCGCTAACATGTTGCTGCAGGTGCGAACAAGCGTGAAAATGAATTTGCGGGCTTGAATTTCGCCGCAACGCTGCAGCACAACACTATGCGATCGCTAGCGGGTTAGCAGAGCTTTCAGCCATTCATGGCCAACATTCACGTCCGGTTGGCGCATATATTCGGCAGCCTTGTCACGGGCAGTCCATATCCCTGACGGCGGCTTCTCGCAAGGCGGCTCGCAGTTCCTCGGAACCCTCGGCCCGGGAACTGAAAGGGCAGGGTGCATATGGATCCGTTAAGGTTGCTCTTGAATTCCGCGTTGGCGCCGAGGACAGTAGAGGAACTGTGCCAAAGCCGATTGGCCTTACTCCCGTAGCAAAGTGGATGTTCCAACCTAACCGTTCCAGCGCCCAGCCGACGCAGGGGATCGGCTGGATAGGGAGGGGATGTCGCCGCGGCCTCTCCAATCAAGAAGGTCCGCCACGGGGTTAAAGTCTGCAACGCGATCGTCTCGCAGTCGCCGTCCCGTATTTCCGAAAACCCGACTTGCATCTGTTCGAAGTTGAGCGATATGCGTGAATCAAGGACAACAGAGGTTTTCAATGACGTTGCACGAAAGCAGCACAACATGGTTTCTGGCGCAGCTGAAACCCAATTGTGCCACTATCGCGAAAAAGAACCTCAGGCGCCAAGGTTTCGAGACGTTTCTGCCGCTGGAGGAGGAAACCCGTCAGAGGAACGGGAAGTTCGTCACTGCCGCGCGGCCGCTCTTTCCTGGCTATATTTTCGTGGCTTTCGATGTCGCCCGCGGCTTCTGGCGTACAGTCAACTCGACTTACGGCATCACACGCCTGGTCAGCTTCGGCAAGGCACCGACCGCCGTGCCGAGCGATCTAGTCTCGCACCTCATGATGCGCTGCGACGACACCGGCAAACTTCTGCCTCCGAACCAACTGCTGCCCGGCGATCAGGTGGAGCTCACCACGGGGCCCTTCGCGAATTTCCTCGCCGAGGTCGAGCGGATTGCGCCCGACCGGCGTGTCTGGGTTTTGATGGAAATCATGGGAGGTGAGACGCGTGTTGCGGTCAGTGAGGGAGATTTGCGTACGGTTTGATGATAGCCGGGGCGGTGACGGCGTGCGGCAAATAGGCGGGTGATAACCTGGGGCGGCCGGTCGAACCAAACTTCACTGGAGAGCCTTGCATGACCGCGTGTCAGCGCCCAAAAATAACCCCGGCTGGAATGAGCCAGCCGGGGTTATCGTAACAATTTCGGGCAATCGTGGCGGCGTGAACTCCATGCTCACGTACCGCCTGCAATTAACCAGACAGGCGACGAGTGGAGCTTCCCGTCCTTGCGGAAATTCAGGATTCAATTCGTTCCGGAAGTTGACGGTGTGCTGCTACCGCCGCCGCCGCCACCACTGCCGCCGATTGCAGCTGCCACGCCGGCCAGGCCGATCGCGCCAATCACTGCCACAGTCGGTGTAAGACCGCCCGCTGCTGCAAGCGGGACCTGACCCGTCGCATCACCGCAGGTCACAGCAATAAGTCCATCGTCCTGAAACTCGGCGCTTGCAATCGGCGCTGCACCACAGGGATCCTGCGCAGCCGCGATCTCCATTGCCGTGGCAGGAGCGGGGGCAGAATACGAGCCTGCAGAGGCAGAACATGCTGCAGATAGGGTAACAGCCAGCGTGACGGCGAGGCGCATTGACGTCTTCATAAGAGTCTCTCCTGGTAAAAATCGATAACTTCTTATGACCGGTTACCACATGTCAGGCTACAAAAAAAGCTTCCATCAAGATGAGTTTTTATTTCGACAAGATCACCGGCCTTTATTGAGCGTGCTCGGCTCCAAGTGGTGTAAACCCGTGCATCGTCTGACTCCCCTGCTCAACAGCTTCTTTACCTTGCGTCAGATCCGCCGATGATGGAGCTATTCAGCATTCCAATGATGTAGAATCGATGGTACTCGCCTGTAACCTTTTGTTAACCACCTGTTAACACGAACGTTTGGTGAGGTTTATCTTGTTCGACCTTGAAAGTAGTACATCTGACGAGTCTCTTTTTGATCCGAAGAATGTCTCTGCAGCCCATAATTCCAAGGGATTCCTATTCCATACAGGCAAGCGTGTCTTTGACGTCTCATTCAGCATTGTTTTGCTCCCGTTGTTTCTAGCGACCTGCTGCGTGATTCTTCTCTTGAATCCCTTCTTTAACCGCGGACCTCTGTTTTTTGTTCAATTGCGCATGGGGCGCCATTGCAGGCCCTTCAGGGCGATCAAGTTCCGCTCGATGACGGTTGCCGCAAGCGTCACACGCGGCGCCGAGGATCCGATCGAGCAACACAGGATCACCCCTTTCGGACGCTTCTTGCGCCGCACCCGAATTGACGAAGTCCCTCAGATCCTGAACGTGATAAAAGGGCAGATGAGCCTGATTGGTCCGCGACCCGATTACTTCTCCCATGCCCGGTTCTATGTGCGCAGGATCCCGGGATACCGGGAACGCCACGCGGTTCGCCCGGGAATCAGCGGGCTCGCACAGACTGAACTCGGATATGCAGAGGGACTGGATGCGACAGAATCCAAGGTCCGCGCCGATCTTTACTACATAATGAAATCCAGCCCCGCCCTGGAGGTATGGATTTTCTGGCGCACCCTGACGACCGTATTTGGTCGGCGCGGTGCTTGAGGGCGTTCGGGCAATTGCAGCGATGTTCGTAGTGTGACACTAAACTCCAAGTTGCAGGAAGACAGTCAGGTACCTATGCGGGAAGTTTCAAAATTCGACCGGGCTGATGACAACCGTGTCGTCAGCCGTGTCGAGGAAGATGACGAAATCGACCTCATGGAGCTCGCCGGGACGCTGTGGCGGGGGAAGTGGACGATTGCCTTGTGCGCGATCGTCGCCATTCTCCTCGGCGGCTACTATGCCTATGCCGTGGCAGTACCGAAATATGCGACCACCACCAAACTCGCCTTACAGCTCAGGAACGAACAAGTGGTCGACATCGAAAGCGTCATGGCAGGCGTGTCGACGGAAACATCTGCCATCAATACCGAGCTTGAGGTCATCCGGTCGAGCGGATTGCTGGAACAACTGGTCGAAGAGCTCGATCTGACGACAGATCCTGAATTCAATGAAGATTTGCGGCCGGAACCGACCGTGTCGATGGCCATTGTCGCGACCGCGGTCCGAAGCATTCTTGGTTTCGATGGCGCCACCGAAGGTGATGATAATCAACTGTCGCCGGCCCAACGCACTTTGAACAACACCGTGGCGAATGTTAGAGACGCGATCACGGCATTGAACTTGCGCGATACATATATTTTCAACATCGGCGCGACGACACAGGCACAGATGAAGTCGGCCGAAATCGCAAACACTCTGGCGGACCTTTACATCCAGAATCAGATCGACGTGAAATTCCAGGCTACCGAAAATGCCGTCGCGTGGCTGTCGGAGCGGGTGGTCGAGCTGGAGGCCGAGCTTCGGGCGAAAGAAAACGAGGTCAAGGATCTGCTCTCCGAGATGCAGCTCAGCACCCCGGAAGCCTTGTCCGCCTTGAACCAGCAGGTGCGAGACACGCGTGAGAGGCTTGGAGATACACGTGCAAATGTTGGCTTGCTTGAAGCGCGTCTCTCCGAGCTCGAGCGACTCGAGCAGCAGGGAGATGCGAGTGCTATTGCGGCCGCTCTCGACGATCCCACGCTGAACCGCCTGGCAACGCAGATCGATCAAGGTCAGGACAATATCGGAGAGCTGTTCGACAACCGGGTCGCACTGCTGATGGCAAGAGCTGACACCAATCTGGCGCGGTCGGAGCAGCAGGAAAATGCCTTGTCAGGCTCACTTGCGCGACTTGAACAGCAGGTATCCGAACAGTCGGAGGATCTGCTGCAGTTGCAACAGATGCAGCGCGATGCAGAGGTCACGCGTACCCTCTATGAAACTTTCCTGACCCGGCTCCGGGAAACGTCGGTCCAGCGGGGCGTGCAGCAGGCTGACAGCCGAGTTCTGTCTGTCGCAACTCCGGGGGAGTATGTGGAACCGCGCAAGTCACGCATTCTCGCCTTGGCGATGATCCTGGGGGCAATGATTGGCATGGGGATCGTGGTGCTGCGGCAATTCATGCGGAAGGGGTTCCGTACGTCAGACGAGCTCGAGGCCCAGAGCGGGATTTCGGTCATCGGTCAAATTCCCAAGATGCCGATCCGCAAGCGCCGGGAGCTGATCGACTTCCTCAACAACAAGCCCACCTCCGCAGGTGCCGAGGCCATCCGAAATCTCCGCACATCCATATTGCTGTCGAATATCGACAACCCGCCTCAGGTCATCATGTCCACTTCGGCCGTTCCCGGTGAGGGCAAGACGACCCAGTCCATTGCCCTTGCGCACAACCTCTCCGGGCTTGGCAAGAAGGTGCTTCTGATCGAGGGCGATATACGCCGACGGACATTCACGGAGTATTTCGAATTGCCCGAGGGGCATGGTGGCCTGGTATCGGCGATGACCGGCGAGAAGCCTCTCAACGAGGTCCTGGTGAGAGACAGCTGCATATCGGTCGATGTCCTGATGGGAGAAAAGTCGAACATCAACGCGGCAGACATCTTCTCATCCGAGAAATTCAAACAGTTTCTGACCTCGGTGCGGAAAAGCTATGACTACATCATCATCGACACACCCCCGGTCCTGGTGGTTCCGGATGCCCGCGTGATCGGACAATCGGTCGATGCGGTCGTGTTCTCGACCGCCTGGGACAGGACTCCCAAGGCGCAGGTGATCGAGGCGCTGCGGCAGCTGTCTTCCGTCAACGTCCGCGTCACCGGTCTCGTGCTTGCACAGATCGATGCCAAAGGCATGAAGCGCTACGGCTATGGCGCGGATTACGGATCTTATGCAGGGTATTACGAGGCGTGAGTTTCGGGCGCACAGCGTCGTGTCTCGTTGGCAAATAAAACCATGTCTCTTCTGACGATAAACGATCATGTGGAAAACGGCTAAATGCACTGAACAACGAGATCCTCGGCTCAGAGCCCATTCATGCCGTTTTGGCGTTGCCCTTCATCGGCGCGCTTGCCGACGAAGCGACCGGTCGAAATGGATCATTTTCCGTTCGAGCCAGCACGGTCAGGATTAGAGCGTGTTGCACACAATCGAATTCATCCAGCGCCCCGAACGCGTTATGCTCCGCAAACGCTGCCTCGGGGCGCTGGATGAATGCTTGAATCTGACTGAGCGCAACACGCTTTAATTGTTCCTCACGGAAGCCGCAGCGGTGTTGATGAGCGTCGGGAGCGCCTGTTGCAGGGCACGGTTCCACTTCGTTATGGGCTGCTCTTCGATGAAGACCACATCGTTCGGCCGCATCTCCATGCGGGTTGCGAGCGTGATGTTGGCTGCATTCGCCGCATTCAGATGCCATGCCGTTACGGCCCCGAATTCCGCCGGGTTGTCGGAGGCGCGCAGCACGTAAATCTCGGCAGGGTTGCCGGTCGTCGTCGCGAAGCCGCCGTTTTCATAGAGAACGTCCGCCAGCGTCGCCTGCTGGTTGTAGGGCATCGCGAAACGGCTCTGCTGGTTCACCTCTCCGGACAGATAGACGTAGTCTCGTTTCTCTGCTCCAAGTTCCGTGCGCGACAGGAAGTTCTCGCGCTGTTCGGAGAGGGCGCTTCGGCGAAGCCCGATTTCCGTCTCCAATTCGGTCAGGGCTTCGGTGCGTGCAGTGCGGCGCAGGGTGATCACGTCCAGCCGCTGACGATAGAATTCCAGCGCGCGGTCGAGGTCGTAAGTGGTATCTACATAGACCGCGTCCCCGTTAACGAGGGTGATGCGCTGCAGTTCCGGGCGATCGAAAAAGGATTCGATCGGGATCTGGTAGAGCGTCCCGTCGCGGTAAATGCGGATCGAGGCGAATTCCTCGTTCTGGACCTGAAGGCCCCCGGCAGCGGCCAGCGCCTCGCCGAGGTTCAGCGTGTTGAGCGTGATGGGAACAAGAGTCGAAGTGCCGACGGCACCGCCGACGGCCACGCGTTTGGAATTGAACTCGGCGACTTCGAGCGAAAAGGCCGGTACGATCTGGTTCTGCACGAGCACCTGGAACAGCTGAGCTTCGGCCTCTTCCAGCGTCAGTCCGGCGATCTGGACCGTGCCGATTTCCGGGATCGAGATCGCACCGTCATCGCGGACCGTATAGCCCTGACGCGCGCTCTGAGCGGCCAGCAGGCCGGAGAGTTCCTCGACAGTGGAGCCCGGATTTTTCGTCGCCAGCAACATCACGTCGCCGACACCGATCCGGTAGGGTTCGGGTGCCACATCCGGGGGAATGCGCAATTCCATCTCCCCGCGCGTTTCCTCCGGAAGGTACGGTGCCTCGGGCAGGGCACCCACCCCGCGCAAATTGCCGCCCCCGGCGACCTGAGAGAAGACCGATGGCAGGGAGCGCGGCGTATAGGGCGCGCGATTGGCCAGCAGCACGCTTTGTGCCGTGAGAGACATTACCCGCACCTCGGCTCCGGCCGCCTGTTCCCGCACGGAGGGGCTGTTATAGGTCACACCGCAGGCGCTTGCCATCAATGCGCTCAGCAATGCCGCCGTCCGGACTGTCTGTCTCGTCATTCGCTTCATCCCTTAGATCACGGCAAATCCTGTTTACCGCACAAGTCTTTCACTTAACAGGTACCCGGCATTTTCACTGATCCACTGACGGGATTTCCACTGAAAACCGGTCGCATCGCGCCAGTAGCTGTTGGTCACCTCGAGCCCGGGCGAGACGCAGCGTTCGTCTGTCCGCACCGTCTGGTGAACACGACCGACGATAGTAATCGACTCCGGCGTTGCGGCTATACGCCGACATTGGAAGGACCGGAAGGCCGTCTGGAATTCTCCGTCGAGACGGCTCTGGAACCGCGTGTAAAACTCCGGCATCGGGCGACCCGCCAGCATCCTGAGGGTGTTGTCCACATCGGCGCTCATCAGGTCGTCGCCAAGACCGCGGGTGCCGATCAGGACGCCGTCCCGGAAGGTGAGCGAGACGCGGTCTCCGCTCTCCCAGGTCACGGCCTCGCCGTTGCGCGCCTTCACGATCAGCGTCGACATCGCGTTGATGCCTTCGATCTCGGCCAGAAGCAGCGGCTGCTGCACCTGCTCCAGCTGCGCAGGGGTCAGCTGGCTGCGGAGATCGACAGCCTGCGGATTTCCGCAGGCCGGAAGGAGCATGCATGTCAGCAAAAATGCGGCTGCGCTTCTCATCGCCAGAACCTTCCCCAGCCGCTGCGCAGGCCAGGCTCATGCGTGTCTTCGAGCATATTGTAAAGGCGGTTCGAGACAGAGACCCGTGCGCCGCCATCGCGTGTGATCGGGCGGATGGTCGTTGCAAATTCATCCCGCGTCACATCGCCGGAGATCCAGCCGAGCGGGATCACGAAGCGGAAACCCTTGTCGAAGGATCCTTCACCAAAATCATCGAAAGACACGTCGGTAAAGGTCGCGAAGGCTCCGACCTTCCATCCGTTCGCGAACTTCCGGTCCAGTGAGAAAGTCGCGCCCCAATCTCCGGCGAGGTAGCGGCCCGCATCGATCTGGCCGGTAAAGCCGTTGCCGAAATCGTAATAAGCCGAGGCATGTCCCGTCGCGACCTCGTAATCGCGAAAACCGAAAAGCTGCTCGAATTCACGTTGCTTGACGTAATTGATCTCGACCCCGAGCGCCAGATTTCTTTCCACGGGCTTCCAGAGAAGCTCGGTCGAAATGCCGCCATATTGCGATTCAAGATAGCCCAGCGACAAGCGGCCATAGAGATCCGGTCCAGCCCGGAAGAACTTCGCGGCCGTCAGCTCTTTCAGGGCGGGATCACCCTCGCGGTCGTAGATATTGGATTCACTGCGCACCCGCGGCAGCACGGAATCGGATTCACGCGTCGCCTCGTCGAGATTTCCGATCACCTTCTTGCGCACCACACCCTGTAAGATAAGGCCCGGCGCGGGCTCGTATCTTGCAAAGAGTTCCGCGCCCGCATCCGCGCGGACCGGCTGATCCGGGTCAAACAGGCTCGGCTGCAGGTAGGGACGGATGTCGTGAGTGAATCTCGGATAAATCCCAGGTCTTGGCTGCAGACGCTCATCCGGTGCTGCGATATCCGCGCGGACGTAGCTTTTCCAGCTTCCGTCCAGATCCCATTCCAGGGCCTCGATATCGCTGCGACGCAATGTGACTTGCGAGCCCGCAATGCCGTTGACCACGGGCACTATCACGAAGGTCTCGACGGAGGCAGGCATGACGGCGGTCATCGCGCGCGCCGTGCGCCCGATGGCCTGAGCCTGTGCAAGATAGGTGCGGTTCTCGATCTCGACGCGGGCGGTGCGCTCATCCAGCGACAGGGCATGCAGTTTCAGGCCCGTGGTATCGAGAGCATTTGCGAGCCGGGCCTGCACGTTTGCCCGGGCCGATGGCTGCGAAGGCCAGCCGAGATCACGCGCAGAGACGTCGGCACGCCGGACGACCGGCGGCGGCGCCTTGTCGAGACCGCTGAAAAACGGCGGCTCCTTGGGGTTGAACGAGAAGGTCAGCTGAACGCCAAGCTCCGAGCCATAGAGGTAATGTGTGCTCAGATCGATGCCGCGCCGCAGCTGATAGTTCAGACCGAAATTGAAAGGGATACGGTAGTCAAAGGATGTCTCGCCCTCGAACGGATAGTCGTCGGAGGAATATTCGGCGGTCAGACGCAGCTTGTCCGTCGCCTGGTATTCCACACCCCCGAAAAAGGCCGCATCGCCCTGGAAAATGTTCTTGATCTCGATTTCGCCGCCCTGGTTCCCCTCACGCGCGTCGCGCGTCGCCAGACCGTCCGAGAAGACCGCCAGCGGATTGCGAAACCCCTCGACGCGACCCAATCGGCCCCAGCCCAGACCACCCGTCACGCGCAACCTCGGAGTCAGCGTCTTGGATGCAACGACGTATTCAGAGCGGTAGATGCCGGTTCCCAGAAAGTCGTTAAGACCGATCGCGATCGCCGGTCGGAAATTGGTTTCCGTCGCCAGTTGGTAGTGCAGGGAAAAACTGCGGTCAAAAAGGAACTCGCTCTTGGACCCAGAGCCGAGCGTGAGGTCATAAATGTTGGAATATCGAAAGCTTCCCGACAGCCTCGGCGTGACCTGGAAGGTGAGCGTGTTGCGGAGCTGATTGCGGAAATAGCTTGTCGTGAAGCCAAGCTCCGCATCCGGACGCCCATGGGCCGTGGGCATGTCAATCAGACCAGGATATCCATAGGTATTGTACCCCGTTTCAAGAACAGGATCTGCGCAAACGGCTCCGGCCATAAACAGCAGAGAAACACATGTAATTCTACGAACCAAGCCCACCTCCGAAGATTCTCAGGTTCATAGGCGACGAGAGAAATGAGGTCACCAGCGGAGAGGCAGGTTCTCCGGCCACAAGAAAAGAATGTGATGATTATGGCACTGTGGACGAGCCTGGCGCCCGAGTTGGGCGAAAGCCTGCAGGAGTCGGACGTTGCACCTGATGCACCGGGGCCAGGCCCCCACTGGCCTGGCCTCAGGCAATTGTCACGCGGGCCGGATGACCGGAGGGACATCACCGATGGGCGGTGTCGTCTCTGGCGGGATGGGGCAGGCATAGGGGTAGGTGGCGAGATGCTCGGCATGGGCCTTCTTTGCGGCCGCGATGAGGCTCGCATCCGTCAGGGCCGCCCGGGCGGTTGCGGCCATCACCTTGGCGGCGTGCAGCATGCCCTTGTGCGCCGCAGGTGCCTTTCCCTGCGCCGTCTGCTGCCATGTGTGAAGCGCCGTGCCCACCGCGCAGGTCGTCACGCGCGCCTGGACTGTGGGGACGGCCCAGCTGACATCGCCGACATCGGTCGACCCCATCCCGCCCATAAAGGGCCGGTCGAGCGAGGCAATGAAATCGCAGAGCGGCTTGTCGTGATCCGGCTTCATCGCAAGGCGCTTGAAGGTGTCGGCGATGTCTTCCGGCGACAAGGTCTCGCGGATCTTTTCGGCAAATCTTGCGTCTTCGGCATCGAATGGAACGGGCCCAAGCGCCTCGAATTCGGCCTGCATGGCTTCGGAAAGCGGTCGGTTGCCGATCAGGTTCGAGACGGCCGAGAACACCTTCGACGACACCTTGGTTCCTGACATGAGCGCGGCACCTTCCGCGATGTTGCGCACGCGCTCCACAAGCGATTGCAAGCCTTGCAGGTCCGTGCTCCGGATGAGCTGGCGTACCGTCGCCTTGGCCTGCACCACGTTCGGTGCGATGCCGCCGGCATCCAGATAAGCGTAATGCACCCGTGCCGCATCGGGCATGTGTTCGCGCATGTAATTGACGCCGATATTCATCAGTTCGACCGAATCCAGCGCGGATCGGCCCAATTCTGGGGCGCCGGCCGCATGGGCCGATTTGCCGTGGAAGGTGAAGTCGATCCGCGTAGTGGCGAGCGAGCGCATGTCGTCGACCGCGTTGAAGCTGGCCGGGTGCCAGGTGATGGCGATGTCCACGTCGTCGAACTGGCCGTCACGGACCATGTAGGTCTTTGCCGCGCCGCCTTCCTCGGCCGGGCAGCCATAGTACCGGACACGGCCTTCCCGGCCTTCCGCTTCCAGCCAATCCTTGACGGCAGTAGCCGCCGACAAGGCCGCGGAGCCCAGCAGGTTGTGACCGCAGCCATGACCGAACCCGTGTTCGGCGATCTGTTTCGGATCGGCCCGGCCCGGTTCCTGCGACAGACCGGGCAGTGCGTCATACTCGCCGAGGATGGCGATGACCGGGCCACCCTGACCTGCCTCGCCCATCACGGCGGTGGGGATGCCGGCGACATTCTCGGTCACGCGGAAACCCTGATCGCGCAGCATCTGCGTATGGGCGGCACAGGATTCAATCTCTCCATAGGCCAGTTCGGGCGTGTCGAAGACGCGGTCGGCAAGGCCAGTGAATTCCGGGCCCTTCGCATCGACGAAGGGCCAGATCGGATTGTCGTTTCGCATGAGAGATCTCCTTGGAAATTGGGCGGTCAGGCTGCCCTGTCGTTCAGGTGGCAGGCCGACAGGCGACCGGGTGCGACCTGTTTCAGAGCAGGCACCTCGACACGGCAGCGGTCATGGGCATGGGGGCATCTGGGGTGAAAATGACACCCCTTGGGCGGATTCATCGGGGAAGGGATCTCGCCCTTGATGGCGTGATAGCTCTTCTTGCCGGTCTCGAAAGTCGGGATCTCGCTCACCAGCGCTTGCGAATAGGGATGGTTGGGGCGCGCGATCAGATCCTCTGCTTCGCCCAGTTCGACGATGCGGCCCAGATACATCACAGCGATCCTGTCCGAGATATGTTCGACCACGCCGAGATCATGGCTGACGAACAGATAGGTGAGGTCGAAATCCTGCCGGAGCTTGACGAAGAGGTTCAGCACCTGCGCCTGAATGGACACATCCAGCGCCGCCACGGACTCGTCGCAGACCAGGAAATCGGGCCGCACGGCAAGGGCCCGTGCGATGCCCACCCGCGCCCGCTGTCCGCCGGAAAACTGGTGCGGGTAACGCTTGCCCATGCTGGGATCGAGGCCAACTTGGTTCAGGATGTCCTCGACATAGGATGCCATTTCATTGCGCTCGACGATGCCATGGATGCGCGGCGCCTCTCCCACGATGTCACGGACGCGCATCCTGGGGTTCAGCGACGACATCGGGTCCTGAAAGATCATCTGGATCTTCAGCGCAGCATCACGGGCGGCGGCGCCTTTCAGACCGGCCACGTCCTGACCGTTATAAACGATGCGCCCTTCTGACGGTGTCGACAGCCCTGCCACCATCCGGCCCAGAGTCGACTTTCCGCAGCCGGACTCTCCGACAAGGCCTAGAACCTCGCCGCGCCGAATATCGAGGCTGACACCATCGACGGCATGGACGGTGACCGGTGCGATCTTTGCTCCGAGTTTTCGGCCGATCCGTTCAGCGATGTCGAGATCCTTGGAAAAGCGCTTGGAGACGCCATCGATCTTCAGAATGGTATTGTCAGTCACGACGCGGAGACCTTTGCGGCGGCTTCGGAATGGGGGTGATGGCAGCGCAACTTGCGGTCTGCGCCCGCAGGTTCCAGCAAGGGTTCGACCTGACAGTCCTGCTCTGCGCGTGGGCATCGGGGAGCGAACTTGCAGCCCTGCGGCAGCTTGAGCAGAGAGGGCGTCATGCCCTTGATCTGGGTCAGCATCGCGCCGTGGCGCTTGCCCTGGGGCACGCTGTCGATCAGGCCGCGCGTATAGGGATGGCGCGGGCTGGCGATGATCTCGGCGGTCGGGCCTTCCTCGATGATACGTCCGGCATACATCACGGCGAGCCGGTCGGCGAGGCCAGACACCACTGCCAGATCGTGGGTGATCCAGATCAGGGCAGTGCCCGATTTGGCGCAGAGGTTCTGTACCTCGGACAGGATCTGGGCCTGGATGGTCACGTCCAGCGCGGTGGTGGGTTCATCGGCGATGATGAGGTCGGGCTTGTGCAAGAGTGCGATGGCGATGGCCACACGCTGCCGCATCCCGCCCGAAAACTGATGGGGATAGCTTTGCAGCCTTTCATCAGGCGAAGAGATCCCGACCTGAACAAGTGCGTCGCGAGCGCGCTTCAGTGCCTCGGCATGCGAGACCTTTTCATGGGCGCGCACGGTCTCGACCATCTGGGTGTCGATCCGCAGGACCGGGTTCAGCGTCATCATCGGATCCTGAAAGATCATCGCGATGCGCTTGCCGCGCAAATGGCGCATCGCGCCCTCGCCACCGGACACCAGATCGGCGCCGTCAAAGAGGATCTGTCCCCCGACAACGCGGCCCGGCGGATCGACGAGCCCCAATATGGAAAAGCCCGTAACCGACTTGCCCGACCCGGATTCCCCGACCAGCCCGAGGATCTGGCCTTTTTCCAGCGTGAAACTGACGCCGTCCACAGCCTTCGCGACGCCGTCGCGCGTGAAGAAATGCGTCTGCAGGTTCCGGACGTCCAAAAGTGTGGTCATTTCTGCAACCTCGGGTTCAGGACATCGCGCAGCCGGTCGCCGACAAGGTTGATGGCGATGATCGTGACGACCAGGGCGATGCCGGGAAATATGCTGATCCAGTAGCTGCCCGAGAGGAGATAGTCGTAGCCGTTGGCAATCAGCAGCCCGAGTGATGGCTCGGTGATTGGCACGCCCACGCCCAGAAAGGACAGCGTCGCCTCGAGCGCGATGGCCTGCGCGATCTGCACGGTGGCGACCACGATCAGGGGCGGGATGCAGTTGGGCAGCATGTGGCGGAACATGATGCGGCGGTCCGACAGCGCCAGGCAGCGGGCGGCATCAATGTAGTCCTTGCGCCGTTCGATCATCGCGGAACTGCGGACGGTCCGCGCGTAATAGGCCCATTGCACGATCACCAGCGCCAGGATCACCTTGTCCACGCCGCGACCAAGCAAGGCCAGCAGGATCAGTGCGATCAGGATGGCCGGGAAGGACAGCTGAAGATCGACGATCCGCATGATGAAGCTGTCGAGCTTGCCGCCGAAATAGGCCGCGACGACACCGACGATGGTGCCGATCGAGATCGCCAGCCCAAGTGAAACGGTCGCGACCATCAGGCTGATGCGCAGCCCGTACATGATGGCGGACAGCATGTCGCGCCCCTGCTGGTCGGTGCCGAGCCAGTAGGTCATGTCGGTGCCGAAACTCGTCTCTCCGGGCGGCAGGGCGCCGTCCATGATGCTGAGCTGTGCGAGGTCATAGGGGTTCTGCGGCGCGATCCAGGGCGCGGCGATGGCGATCAGCGCCACCAGCACGAACAGGATCAGGCCGATCAGGGCAACGGGGTCCTCGATGAACTCCTTGGCGATGCGTCGCGTGGGGCTGTCGATGCGGACGGGTGCGTTTGCAGTTGTCTCAGTCATCCCTTCATCTCCGACAAGCGGATGCGCGGATCCAGCAGGGAATAGATGATGTCCACCAGCAGGTTGATGGACACGATTATCAGCACCGTCAGCATCAGGTAGGCGACGATCACCGGGCGATCGAGGAGGTTGATGCTGTCGATCAGAAGCTTGCCCATGCCGGGCCAGGCAAAGACGGTTTCCGTCACGATGGCGAAGGCGACCATCGAGCCCAGTTCAAGCCCGATGATGGTGACGACAGGGATCATGATGTTCTTGAGCACGTGGACCAGGACGATACGCCGACCCGACAACCCCTTGGCGCGGGCGAACTTGATATAGTCCTGGAGGCAGACCTCGCGCGTGTTGGCGCGGGCGAGCCGGATGATCAGCGACATCTTGAAAAGGGCCAGGTTGATGGCCGGCAGGATCAGGTGGGAAAGCCCATCCAGCGTGAGAAAGCTGACCTGAAACCCGAGAAATTCGGTGGTTTCGCCTCGGCCACCCGCCGGCAGCCAGCCCAGAAGAACCGCGAAGACCAGGATCAAAAGCATGCCCTGCCAGAAATTCGGAAGCGAAAAGCCGAGGACCGAACCGCCCATGATCGTGCGTCCGGCAATGCTGTGCGGCCGCAAACCGGCCCAGACACCGAGCGGGATGCCGATGCCGACGGACAGAACCAGCGCCACGAGTGCCAGCTCCATCGTTGCGGGGAGGCGTTCGAGGATGATGTCGAGCGCCGGACGGCCATAGACGAAGGATGTGCCCAGATCGCCCTGCAGCGCATTCATGATGAAGATGCCGAACTGCTGATAGAGCGGCTTGTCCAGACCGAGGCGTTGCGTCGTGGCAAGGATGTCGGCCTGCGTCGCCTCGGGGTTGATGAGCACGTCGACAGGATTGCCAATGAAATAGACACCAATGAAGACCAGCACCGCCATCGCCACGACGGCAAGCAGGCTCTGACCCAGGCGGCGGATGAGATAGACGATCATGGCGGGGTCCTTGTGGTCCTGCAATCGGCAAGGGGCCGACACTCCCCGTCACGGGGAATGTCGGCAGGTCGGATCACTGGTCCGCCGGCTTCACTTCGGTCGCCATGGTGTACTGATCCACGCGCGGCTCGTAGCTGAGGTCCGGCTTCATCGCCCATACCGTCTGCTCGTAATGCAGCGGGATGATGCCATAATCGTCCAGAACCATGGTTTCAGCCTCCTGCAGCATCTGGTCGCGCTTGGCATCGTCGATGGTGGACATCGCCTCGATCAGCAGGGCGTCCATTTCAGGATTGGAATAGCGCCCGGCATTGGTCGGACCCATGCCCGTAGCGGCGTCATAGGTCGCCACCAGCGATTTCAGCGGCGAGGACATGTCACCCGAAGACGCGCCCCAGCCCGCCATGTAGATCGGGAATTCCAGCGCGTTGCGGCGCGAGAAGAACTGGCTGGCCGTGCTGGCATCGACCCGCGTGTCGATGCCGATCCGCGCCAGCATCTGGGCGATGGCCTGAGCGACCTGTTCGTCGTTGATGTAACGATCGTTCGGTGTGCCGAGCGTGATCGAGAAACCATCGGGGTAACCGGCCTCGGCCAGCAGTTCCTTGGCGCGTTCGGGGTCATAGGGGTCAACCGGACGCCCCGAAGTGCCGAACATCGGCGGCGGCAGCAATTCACCGGCGGGCTGAGCATATCCACCCATGATCCGCTCCGCGATTGCCTCGCGGTTGACCGAGAGCGAGATCGCTTCGCGGACCTTTGCATCCAGCAGGGGGTTCTCGCCGTCCGTACCGCTGATGCCGGGGACTTCTTCCACCTGCTGCATGTGCAGATAGATCACGCGGTTCGACAGGGCGTCGACAACGGTAAAACCGGCCTCCTCGACGCGGGGAATATCCTGGATCGGGGGGGATTCGATCATGTCCACATCACCCGCCAGAAGGGCCGCCACGCGCGGGCCGTCGCTGGTGATGGGCCGCAAAACGACGCGTTCCCATTCCGGTGTGCCGTCCCAGTAATCATCGAACCGGGTCAGGATGACTTCGGAGCCACGGGTATAGCTCTCCAGTTTGTACGGGCCGGTGCCGACCGCGATGTCGGGCGAATTGAAGGCCGGTGCCTGGGGCACATCACCCATGCCCTCGCAGGTGCCTTCGGGGCCATAGGTGATCTCGTCCTCGGCACCAAGGCTCTCTGCGGACACGATTGCAAGGCTCCAGAGTTCGGTGGGCAGTAGCGGGTTGGTGGCCTTGGTGGTGATGGTCAGGGTATGATCATCCTCTGCCGTCATATCGGCAATGCCACCCGTGAAGATGGTGAAGGCCGAGGGTGAATTTTCCACCAGCGGCACGCGGCAGAAGGAATAGATCACGTCACGGGCCGTGAAGTCCGTACCGTCGTGGAACTTGACGCCCTCGCGCAGCTTGAACCGCCAGGTGGTGTCATCTGTCGCTTCCCAGCTTTCGGCCAGACCGGGCGTGACCTTCTGCAGTGCGTCCTGCGTGGTCAGCGCTTCGAAGATGTTCTTGGCAACCTGGATATTGGTCGAGAGCTGATGGAATTGCGGGTCCATCGACGTGGCTTCGGATTTCAGACCAATCGACAGATCCTGTGCCGTCGCGGGGGTAACCCCGGCGGCAGCGAGACCGGCCAGCAATGGCAGGGTCAGGGCTTTCATAGTCTTGTCCTTCCTGTTGTTGAACTTTGAAGTTTTCATCCCGGGGTTGTCCCCCCGGTGATTCAAATCTACTTGGCGTCCACGGTATAATGCGATAATCAGATGTCAATTCCAAATATCAATGCGTTTTGGTCATAGGTCATGTCAAATCTCACGTCAGCCACCGATGCAAAAGAGCGCCGCGCAGGCATCACCCTGCGCGAACTTCAGGTGCTTCAGGCGCTTGTGGAGGCCGGAACCGCGATCAGCGCGGCGCGTCGGCTGGGCATCTCCCAGTCCGCGGTCAGCCGAAGGCTCGCCCAGCTGGAGGATCACCTCGGATTTCAGTTGTTCGAGCGTGCGGGGGGCCGATTGGTGCCCACGGTGGAGGCCCTTTCTATCAACGAGCAACTGACGCCTGTCTTCGAGACGCTCGCGGGGATCAGTCGTCGCTCCGAGGAAGGCGAAAAGACCCATAGTGGTGCGCTGTCCATCGTGGCCCCGCCGACCATTGCGCACCGGTTCCTGCCGGGCCGGATCGCGGCATTCAAGAGACAGAATCCAGACCTGCAGATCGCCTTCGACATCATGGCCAGTGACAGCCTCCTGACGGGCATCGCTGAAGGTCGTTTCGATATCGGAATGACGGACAGCAACGTGGCGCATGAAGGTATCACGAGCGAGTTACTGCTCGAAACTCAGGCAATGTGCATTCTTCCGAGGCATCATCATCTTGCATCCTTCGACGTCATCCGTCCCGAGGACCTTCATGACGAACCGTTCATCGCCCTGTCGCGTCGCCATTCCAGCCGCGCAGCGATCGACCGGCTGTTCGACCGGGCGGGGATTCGTCTGAAGATCGTTCTTGAGGCCTCGACAAACGTGTCGGTGACGGAATTCGTGCGCGAGGGGTTGGGCGTGTCACTGCTCAACCCCTTTCCGCTGGTTCACCAGATCGGCGAGCATGTCGTCATGCGGCCGTTCCTGCCGGGCATCAGCTACAGCACGAATTTCCTGCTGCCCTCCAGCCGCGCTCCGTCGGCCGTGACCCTGGCCTTCATGCAGGCCACACGCGCCAGCCTGAACGGAGTCGCCTATCCCACATCACCACTTTCGACCTGACACAAGGAAATAGCCATGCCTGCCCCCTCCAGCCGCGAAATCCTGGCCCAGTTGGTCTCTTTCGATACAACGAGCCGGGACTCGAACCTGGCGCTGATAGACCATGTGCAGGCTTACCTGTCCTCCTGCGGTGTCGAAAGCCGGCTGGTAATGGATGCAACAGGGCAGAAGGCGAACCTGTGGGCCACGATCGGCCCCGCCGACCAACCGGGCGTGATCCTGTCGGGCCATACCGACACCGTACCGGTTGATGGGCAGGACTGGGCAAGCGACCCCTTCACGCTGGAAGATCGCGGTGGCCGCCTCTACGGACGCGGATCCTGCGACATGAAGGGTTTTCTCGCCTGCGCTCTGGCAGCCGTGCCCGGTCTTGTCACCCGGAACTTGGCACGTCCGGTCCATCTGGCTTTCTCTTATGACGAAGAGGTCGGCTGTGTCGGTGTGGTGGGCCTGCTTGAAATGCTCAAGGCGGAAAATGTCCGTCCGTCGATGTGCATCGTCGGAGAGCCGACGCTCATGCAGGTGGTGATAGGCCACAAGGCCAAGCGGTCGATGCGGGTCACAGTGCGGGGGCGGGCGTGCCATTCTTCGCTTGCGCCGCAGGGGGTGAACGCAGTCGACTATGCTGCCCGGATGGTCGTCAGGATGCAGGATATCGCCGCAAGGTTGGCCGATAGGGGCGGCCGGGATACTGACTACGACATCACCCACAGCACAGCTCATACCGGCATCATTTCCGGCGGCACCGCCCTGAACATCGTCCCGGACAGTTGTTTCCTTGACTGCGAGTTTCGCGTTCTGCCATCCGAGGATGCCGATGCGCTGGTGGACGAACTGCGCGAATATGCCAGGAACGAACTCGAGCCGATGATGCAGCGCATCGCTTCCGACGCCGGGATCGACATCGACGTCTATGCGCAATTTCCGGGACTTGATACCTCACCTGACGCGGATGTGGTCTCCCTTGCCAAACGTCTGACCGGGAGAAACGGCCACTCCAAGGTTGCCTTCGGAACAGAAGGCGGGCGCTTTGACCAGATCCTGGGCGTTCCCACCGTGATCTGCGGGCCCGGATCGATTACGCAGGCCCACAAGCCGGACGAGTATGTCGAGCAATCCCAGCTCGACGCTTGCGATAATTTTCTGGAGCAGCTGGCATGCTGGGCAGAGCAGGCACCCTTGGCCGTCAGCGAAACCTAATCTGCGACCCCTGGCCGGTGGCAGGGCAGGGCGGTCATGCCGGTCTCAGCCCCTGCGCCGTGCATTGCATCTGATGAAGGTACCTTTTCTGAAGGTTATGTCCGCAGAGCGTGTTGGTTGGTCGGGACTTCCTGACCTATGCATCTTGCGCTCTACCACAAACGGTATATTTTGACGGTACTGGAATGGAGTGTGATCGTATGGTAGCTGCGGTGAAGCGCAAAACTTCCCTGACTCTCGATGTCAAGGCGCTCGAGAGCGCACGGGAGCTGGGGATCAACGTTTCTGCCGTGGCTGAGGCAGCATTAGTCAAGGCCGTTGCCGAAGCGCGTCGAGAGAAGTGGCTCATTGAGAATGAAGACGCATTTGCTGCTCAATCGGAGTGGCACGAGCGACATGGTCATCCACTGGCCGACATCATTGCAGCGCCTGGCGGATCCTCATGGGTTCCCTGACCCGCTTTGACGTCGCGGAGTACAATGGTGTTTCCATGGTCGTTGTCGAAAGCGATCTGCTGCCACCCGATGCCTCTGTCGTCGTTATTCCGCTTCTCTCCGGATACCCTGCGGTGCGGCATTTGAATCCTGAACTACTATATGACGGCAGGCGCCTGATCCTTGCAACAAGGCTGATCGCGGCCGTGCGGCGTTCGAGCTTGCAACGCAGGGGAAGAGTGGCTGACCAAGGTGACTTGATCACGCGGGCGGTGGATGTCCTGATGGCGGGCGTGTAGCTCGCGCGACCAACACGATTTGCGGACATCCCCTTTCTAAAACCCGGAAACAAGAAGGTCGATAGCGGCGACGATATCATCGCGCCAGGCTGAAGCATCACCCATGGCGGGCCCGATTTGTGCGCCCGGAAGGGCGATGAGCTGCGACATGATCATTACATGGGGCACGCCATCAAGATGAAAGGGAATATGAAGTTTTGGAGTCAGCGCGCCCCATTCGGAGCGAGGAAGGACCGGCGCACAGAGAATGTAAGGGGGCTCGATACCGAGATCCGTCTGGACACGGCATACCAGTTCATCGCCATCGCGCATGCGATGGATGGTTCCCTGCATCATTGTGTGCCCGCTCAAACGCGCCTGAACCGGGCGAGGGTGGGTCCGTTCTGCTCCAGATGACGGGCTTCATCGGCAATGCCTTCCTTGGCGGCGGCAATCCACGCGGCGCGTTCGCGCTCCGCCCGGGTCTTTGCGATACCATCGTCAATCCAGCCACGAACGACATCCGCAATGGAAGCGCCTGTCATCTTCGCCTGCAATTCGATGGCCGCTTTTCGGTCCTGACCAACGTCACGGATGTTCAGTGGTGAAGGCATCACAACCTCTTTTTCGTTCGCAATGGAGTACACACTGATATACATAGTGCAACACAACGAATTGGACAAGAGTGTTGGTCGCGATCATGTGTCGACCCAGTGAAAATGCGGCGCGACAATCAGGATGAGATTCTCCGTCAACCTGCAGTCACACACCCACTGCGGCACCTATTTTTTACGTCTGTGATAGCGGTCGGTCCGATATGCTGGAGGCCACTGCCGAAGATGTCCGCGTGGTTCGGCGTTGCATAATAAACAAAACCAGTAGCAGAAAGAATAATTCTGGGCCGGCTGGGAGGATATTAAGAGTTTTTTTTGCGTTGAATGAACCGCCATCACTAGGATTCTAACCATCCCTTAATTGTTTCCACGTTGACCCCTGCAAATACAGCCAGCTCACCTATTGGCGAGCCGCACGAAGCCATCTTCTTGACATCCCATACCAACTTCCGCGACCTAGCAGTGTCTGCAAAGCGCCCTTTGAGAGTCCGATAATTTGTTCCTGTGACCTGGTTCCTGCCGAGAATAGGAGGTCCGGAGTCTTCATATCCATATCTACCCATATTTACAGCCGACCCACCGGACTGGCAATAGGATGACGTAAGGCCCTTCTTGTGGGTCCCGCAATTGTTTATAGTCGGCAAGTTACAATCCTCCTCACTGTCTATTGGGACCTTGCCTTTATCCCTCCGGGTATCGCAGTTATAGGATATATTGCGATCCGCGGATACTCCGGGTCTCTCCTGAACGTCCGCCGTATTACCGCAAACCCCCGGGGGTATTTCTGATAGGCAGCGAAGTGACCCCCCTGAGGTTGTCTGGTGAGCATCGGATTTTGGGGACGTTTCCGAGGACATGGATTCAATCTCACGGAGATATTTCCTCACCGTGTTCCGTGACATTCTGAGCTCGCGGGTGAGTCCCTTGATAGTGACATGGCGGCCTGCCTTCAGCGCCTTCTCGCGAGCTTCCAAGACGCGCTCCAGTGACCGCTGAGCCTTTATCTCGGCGGTCCTGCGGCCGGCGACTTGTTTGCGTTCTTTGATGTCCATATTGTCGTCGATAACGCCGATCCTGCGGTATGCCCCGCGATCGCAGTCATCACGTGCCCGCCCTACAAATTTCCGCCAGGTCCATTTAGCGATTGAGCGAGCGATCCCCTCGAGTTCTTTTTCTGAAAGAGGTTCCAACCGATTGTATGTTTGATTGAAAGTCTGTGCTTTCTCGACGACATAGCTGTAGAGCTGACTCTCGTTAGCGCATTGCGATTTATACCCGTATGCAAGCCCGCGGATCGACTCAAAGAGCATGCAGTTGCGACCTTGCGCCGCGTAATCCGAGTCGAAATGAGCTTCTGCGCGCTTATATCGGCCTGGCTGCTGCTGAAGGCGACCAGATCGGTATGGATGCGTATCGGCCGCGGATGTTGACAGAGGTGCGGTTGGAGCCGTCCTCACTGACAGCGAAAGCGCTTCAGAGAGCTCGCCGAGGGTCCAGTCCCTGTATGCGCCGTTGATGTATTCGTGTGCGTCGTGATGCGGGTTCTTCGAGACGAGCGGCTCCATGGGATCGACGTTCTCGCAGATCGCCTGCAACCGCTCGATGAGCTTCTGTCGAATTGCCGTGTAGTAATGCACCTGCTTTTTGTTTGTGCACTTCACAGGAATCCTCAGCCACCAGACCACGTGCGGCCGAATTGAGGTCCGGTCTGTGCTGCCATGACGGCCAGCGTAGTAGCGGGGCTCTGGTATTCCTGTGCTTTTCAACGCTTCTATATCGAGGTCGGAGTCCACGTCTATCGCAATTACATCGAATAATCCGGGTCGATTGAGCTGCAGATAGTGTGAATGCATCAGCCAAAATTTAGACTGCTGATAGACATACTTGTTTGGACCAGCACAGTAGCCTCTGTGGGGAATTCTATCAGGTCGTAATAGCTCAGTGTAATGGTAATCTAAGTGCAAGCCAACCCGGCCTTACGGCCAGGCATGCGATTGCACCTTACGTTTTGAGGCTGTAGTGCCGATTATATAATGTTGGAGTTCATCTTAATAACCATGTTTAAATCTCACGCAACTTCACGGGCCAGACGGTTGCTACGCAATAGTGAGTTTGCGGCGTGCGGGTTAATTTCAAGTTTATGCAAAAAATTGACGTGTAAAAGATTAACGGGACATTTAGAAATCGAAATGGATGAGCTCTGTAGTACGGCTGTCGACTACCGGCCGCTCTTCCGCGCAGGCTCCAAGTTCCGCTTTTTTGGCTTCATGAAACCCTGCCAAGGAGCCTTCATGTCATTCCACATTTCGACCTCGTATCAATGAATTGAATTAAGTACACTAAAACGATGGCAAACGACGAAATTCTTTTTTACGGCGATCCTCATGGAAGATGGGCCCGCCTCTACGAAGTCCTCAAAGGCAAGCCAAGAGCCGTTATTGTGCTCGGTGACTTGGCGGAAGGTAAACTCGATCCCGGCGGCCCTGCTCGCGCACGTGATGCCTTCCATGCGGTGCTCGATGCGGGAGCGCAGCTTTCTTTCATTGTGGGCAATCATGACTCCGGATCAGATGAGCTTTGGGAGGTGATTGAGGACTTCGACGATTTCAGGATCGATGGCCGCATCGTCGAAATCGCCGGGCTTCGGATCGCGGGACTTGGCGGGGTCGTACGTGGGCGCATTTGGAAAGGCGAAGGCGAGGCGCGGTTCTCATCTGAGGCTGATCTGATCGCGCAGACTCCTCGGCAAGAGCGCTGGCGCGGCGGGATTCCGCGGGCTCATCGGACAACGCTAATGCCGTGGGCGGTGGAGGACTTAAGGACACAGACTGCGGATGTTCTCGTGACGCATGAGGCACCGGCCTCGCATCAGCATGGCTTCGGATTCATCGATCAACTGGCGGCCGACATGTGCGTACGCATCATCGTCCACGGTCACCACCACCGCACTTACACCGATGCAACTGAGAACAGCAACATCCGCGTTCAGGGCGTAGGATTAGCCCATGCCTGGCGGCTCGTTCTATGAGTCTCGGCAACCTGCCACCTCCACCGTCGCAGAAGTCTGTGTCGGTGGAGCCCCTCTCGGTGGCCTATGATTCAAGGGGCGAGGGCGTCGGCAAACCGATAATCTTCGTTGCAGCCTCACGCGGAGGACTGGCACGCGCAAGAGACGTTTCCAATGACCAGTTGCTGACGCTCGAACCGGCCCTCCCGGAATGGATCAAACGGGAGACGACCAGCCTGATGACCGGCGGAAGGGCGAGGCCGTCATCTCCCAAATGTGGCGAGCCTTGGAGGCGTCTGCCATAATCTCGGTCGCCAGCATCTCCAGCGTTTCCTCGATGTTCCGAGGAGTTCGCGAGTGCCCGGTGGCGATAGGGGAGTGAAGAAATCTGACGAAAGTAGGCCAAAAGTGAATAAAATCGACAAATGGTGAAGGTTTTTGGGGAGAGTGATCTTGCGACTTCGGTGAAGAAAATCTATGTATGGGCCATAATGGTGAATATTATCGAGGCGCGATGATGAATTTCTACGGACGTAACCTGCCCGGCCCGGGCCGGATCGCAGGATATGGCTGGCTGGTCAGCGAGCTTGCCCTGCGCGTGCCCATGCCGCGCCGCCTCTCTCTTGTCTCCGATCACCACGTACGCCGATCCGAGCCGGAATGGGAGATATTCCGATCGGAGCAATGGCCGGGTGAGGGAGTGTTCGATCACCTGATGTTTGCCATCAAGAACGAAGGCATCGATCTGCGGATCATGCATGAGACCACCAGGGTTGCGGACCCTTCCGAAATCGCCGAGGCCTTGACGGGCGCGACCGGGCTCCTTGCGCGTCGGCTTTGGTTCTTCTGGGAATGGCTCACGGACGAGAAACTGGACCTGCCCGATCTGGGCAAGGTGAAGTATGAGCCCGCGCTCGATCCGGATATCTATTTCGCCATCGATCCCGGACATCGATCGGTGCGCCACAAGATCATCGACAACTTGCCAGGCACCCCGGCCTTTTGTCCGCTTGTTTGGAGATCCCCGAAGCTCGACCAGCTGATCGCGCTGCAATTGCCTTCCCGGGCAAGGGAGGTCACCGAAAAGGCGCCGCAGCATATCGTGTCGCGCGCCGCGGCCTTCCTGCTGCTGGACGAGTCCAGGGCCTCCTTTGCGATCGAGCAGGAGAAGCCAAGCCCCCAGCGTGCTGCCCGCTGGGCGCGTTCGATCGGCGAGGCGGGAAGCCACCAGCTGTCGCAGGACGAGCTTGAACGCCTGCAACAAGTTGTGTTGCAGGATGCGCGCTTTGTGAAGATGGGTATTCGCAAGGGGGGCGGATTTATCGGCTGCTACACCCGCGACGGAAGGGACCCGAAGCCGGTGCATATCAGCGCCCGGCATGAGGATCTGGCAGATCTTCTGGAGGGCATTGCGCTCTATGAAGCGCGGGCTCTCGGCGGCGGCGTCGATCCGATGGTGGTCGCGGCCGCGCTTTCGTTCGGCTTTGTCTACATCCACCCCTTCGAGGATGGGACTGGTCGTCTCCACAGGTATTTACTGCACCATGTTCTGGCTCGTGGCGGGTTCAATCCTGCGGGCCTGGTTTTCCCGATCAGCGTCGCGGTTTACCGGCGCATCGAGGAATACAGCGAGGTTCTCAAATCCGTGTCGGGGCCGATGATGCAGTTCATCGACTGGAAGCCCACAGCCGAGGGGAATGTGGAGGTCCTGTCAGACACTGCGGTGCTTTACCGCTTTTTCGACAGTACCATGCATGCCGAGTTCGTCGCCGACTGCGTCAGGGAAGCGGTCGAGCAGGATCTCCCCAGGGAAATAGAATACATCGAGCGCTATGACCGGTTCAAATCCAGCGTGGACGAGATACTGGACATGCCGACACGCATGGTGGATCTGCTGCGAGGATTTCTGGAGCAAGGCAATGGGAAGCTGTCCAGACGCGCCCTGCGAAAGGAATTCTCGGCCCTGACCGAAGAGGAAATCGCCCGGATCGAGGAGGCTTACGAGGCAGCCTGGTGTCCCGATTGACCTCCTCCCGCTCAAAGGCTGGCGGATAAGCGGGAAAGGCAACCATGATGTCTGCGCTGCGGCATAGCCCCTGAATGAAAATAAAATCAGAGAATACCCACGAGACCCCCCGACCCAAAAAAAGAAGATCCGGAGGAGCAAGAAGATGGCCCAGAAAAAATCCAAGGTTATCCGAGCGCCAAATATCGACGAGATCAACATGCACCGGTACACTTTGCCATTCCAGGAGGTCGCCGCAGCCATGCTGATGGCGGATAATTCCATCCGGGACGGTGTGATCGAGGCATATCGCAACAACAAGACAAGCGGGATCATGTTGGGATTCACCTGTCCGGATTGCGACACGCATCACCCGTTGATCGAATTGCACGTCATGGAAGACAAACCGCTGCAGGACGATCCGAGGTACCTGATGCAGGCTCATGGCTGCATGCCATATGCGGAAATGCTGGAATTGAACGGAGGCTTGCTGCACGTCGTGGATGAACCCCACCAGCCGAGCCAGAGCCTCATTTCAACTCTTGCGCATGATTTCAGGGATGCATACCCGACGAACATCGAGGACGTTTACGATCTGGTCAATGTGGCAACATCCGCACTGATGGATGGGGCCGCAACGATCGCACTCGACAGCCTGAGCGGAATGACTGCGATCGGTTATGTCTGCGATGAATGTGAAAACATCCACGCCGCGGTTCTGGTCTCGATGCCGAGGTTCAAGGACATGCGATCCGCGGCCGGGTACACCTTCCTTGGCAACCCGTTCCTGGACATGATGCTCGAGGATGCAGGTGAGCGGCGCCACTGATCGGCCTGGCGCACGCAATACTTGTCAAACCCCCTGAAGCAGGGTCAGGAGAGCGCATCCGCAATTGCCTTCCCGCAGGTTACGGTATCTGCCGACCCGCCGAGGTCTCTCGTGCGCAGCTTGTCCTGGGAGAGCACGTGCTCGATCGCGGTGACAATCTCTTCCGCAGCATCGGTATGTCCCAGATGATCCAGCATCATCGCGCCTGCCCAGATCTGACCGATGGGATTGGCGATCCCCTGACCTGCGATATCCGGAGCCGAACCGTGGACAGGCTCGAAAAGGGACGGGAAATGTCCTTCGGGATTGATGTTGCCGGACGGAGCGATGCCGATGGTACCGGTGCAGGCGGGACCCAGATCCGACAGGATGTCGCCGAAAAGGTTCGAGGCCACGACCACGTCGAACCGGTCCGGATTCAGCACAAAATGCGCGGTGAGGATATCGATGTGATACTTGTCCCACGTCACGTCCGGATAGGCCTGGGACATCTCCTCCACACGCTCATCCCAGTACGGCATGGTCACCGAGATCCCGTTCGATTTCGTCGCCGAGGTCAGACGCTTGCGCGGACGCTTCTGCGCAAGGTCAAATGCATATTTCAGCACGCGGTTCACACCGATCCGCGTCATGACGGTTTCCTGCATGACAATTTCGCGGTCGGTATCGGCGAACATCTTGCCCCCGATGGATGAATACTCGCCTTCGGTATTCTCCCGCACGATCCACATGTCGATATCGCCAGGCTTGCGACCCGCGAGAGGACACGGCACTCCGGGCATGAGGCGCGCCGGGCGCAGGCTGATATACTGATCGAACTGTCGACGGAACTGGAGCAGCGAACCCCAGAGCGAGACATGGTCGGGCACGGTTTCAGGCCAGCCGACCGCGCCGAAGAACAAGGCATCATGCCCCTCGATCTGCGCCTTCCAGTCGTCAGGCATCATCTGGCCATGCTTCTGATAATGGTCGCAGGAGGCGAAATCGAATTCATCGAATCTCATATCGATGCTGTGCCGCTTGGCGACTGCTTCCAGAACGCGAAGGCCTTCGGGAATGACTTCCTTGCCGATGCCATCTCCGGGAATGACAGCGATCTTCAGGTGATTTTGTGCCATGGAAAGTCCTTTCAAGAGTTGCGGCCATGCAGGTCTGCGATCACGGCATCCGTCACCATGCGGGTCGTGGCCTTGCCACCGAGATCGGGCGTATGAAGGTCCTTGTTGGCGGTGACGGATTCGACCGCCTGCATCAGGCGATCGCATGCTGCCTGTTCCCCGAGATGCTCGAGCATCATCGCAGCGGTCCAGAATGTGGCGACAGGATTTGCCACGCCCTTGCCTGTGATATCGAATGCGGACCCGTGAATGGGCTCGAACATCGAGGGCGAGTCACGTTCCGGATTGAGGTTGGCGGTGGGTGCGACACCGATGGACCCCGAGAGCGCTGCTGCCAGATCGGAAAGAATATCGGCATGAAGGTTCGTGGCCACGATCGTATCGAGAGAGCTGGGATTCATGGTCATTCTGACCGTCATCGCGTCGACGAGCATCTTGTCCCAGGTCACATCGGGGAACTCCTGAGCCACCTCGGCCGCGATCTGGTCCCAAAGCACCATGCCGTGCCGCTGCGCGTTCGATTTGGTGACGACCGTCAGCAGCTTGCGAGGGCGCGACCGTGCCAGCGTGAAGGCGAAGCGCATGATCCGCTCGACCCCTGCGCGGGTGAAGATCGAAACATCTGTTGCGACTTCGAGCGGCGAACCCGGGTGCGACCGCCCGCCTTGCCCGGCATATTCGCCTTCGGAATTCTCGCGCACGATCACCCAGTCAAGTTCGCCGTCGTTCACGTTTCGAAGCGGCGACTGGATCCCGGGCAGGACACGGGTCGGACGCACGTTTGCATATTGATCGAGGGGCTGGCAAATCGCGAGGCGCAGCCCCCAGAGTGTCAGGTGATCCGGCACATCCGGAGCACCGACTGCCCCGAACAGGATGGCGTCGAAGGCCCGAAGCTGGTCGGCTCCGTCCGTCGGCATGAAGGAACCCGTGCGTTTGAAGCGGTCGGTGCCCCAGTCGAAATTTTCGACCTCGAACGCGAAACCTCCGTCGCGCTCTGCGAGCACATCCAGCACTTCAAGGCAGGCATCGACGACTTCCACGCCGATCCCGTCGCCGCCGATGGCGGCGAGCTTGTGAGTTTTCTTGGTCATTCATTTCTCCGTTTCAGAAAAGCAGGCCGGCTGGCATCCGCAAGAGCAGGACATTGGCCATGAGCCACCAGAAGCCGGTACAGATGGCTGCGCCCGAGGCCGCCCAGATTGCCCAGATCTTCGCGGGCGGTTTGTCGTAATCGGCGATCACCATGATGACGAGAAACGCGCAGAAGCTGGTGGCGAGGAACCCGAAGACGGGCATGAGAAACACCCAGGCGAGCATGGCGGCACCCAGCGCGATCCTGTGCCCGGTACCGGCATCCAGCCGGAAATTGCCAGCTGATTGTCCCGCTGGCCGCCGCAGGTTCTGCAGGATCAGCATGCCAGAGAACAGGATCAGCGCGGCGGCGATGGTCTTGGGAAAGACCGACCCCAGAGGAGACAAGGTGTTTCCGACCACATAGATGCCGATTCCGAGCAGGACGAACAGTCCGGCGAACAGCATGCCGGGAATGTCGCGCATCTTTGTCTCAGGCTGGATTTCAGCGCCGGCATCCGTCTGCGGTAAAGGCGCGCGTTCCAGTTGCTTGCGGCGCTTGGCCTTCCAATCGACCCAGAACGGGAAACTCACAGTGAGGAGCGCGGCGCAGATGATGCCGATGCTTATCGGGCGCGTGAAGAACATCTCGGGAAGCCGCCCGGATGCATTGCCGATGAGCCAAGTCTGCACGAACCCCTGTTCGGCGATGGAGCCAAGAACGAGCCCGAGCACGATGGGCGAAGGCTGGAAGCCGAAGCGGTTCAGGATCCAAGCGAGCACACCAAGCGCGACCATGAGCTGAGCGTCCTCGACGTTGGAATGGATCGCGAAGGAGCCGATGATCGTCATGAGCGCAACGGTCGGCGCAAGGACGGCCTTGGGGACCTTGATGATGGAACTGTAGGCGTAACGTCCGATCAGCAGGCCCACGGGCAGCATCAGCACGGTGGCGATCAGCAGGCCCCAGATGAACGTGTAGACGATATTGCCATCGGTGGTGAAAAGCGTCGGGCCGATCTTGATCCCCTGCACGAGAAGAGCACCGAGGATGATCGCATCGGGAGGCGTTCCCGGTATACCGAGCACGAGGGTGGGAATGAAACCGCCCCCGACCGTGGCGTTGTTTGCAGCTTCGGTCGCGATCACGCCATCCGGGTTCCCCTTCCCGAAGGTCTCCGGCTTGTCCGAGGACCGACGCGCCTCGGAATAGGAGACGAGCCCGGCAATGGATCCGCCGGCGCCGGGCAGAATTCCGATCACAGTTCCGATGACCGACGAGCGGATGATGTTGAACTTGCGCTTCAGCGCATAGCGAACCCCTTCGCCAATACGAAGTCCCCTGATCTCGGATGGTTTCAAATGGGGATCGGGCGTGGCGACAAGGTCGAGGATGACAGGGATGCAGTAGAGACCGATGATCGCGGATGTCAGATCGATACCCGCGAGGAAGCGCTGCATGTCCATCGTGTAACGGACGTCTCCACCAACGACGGCCACGCCGATCATCGAAAGAAAAAGGCCGATGCATGCCCCGATCAGGCCCTTGATCGTGTTGCCCACCGACAGGGCGGCGATCAGTGTGAGCCCGAACATGGCGAGCCAGAAGTATTCTGTCGGTCCGAAGGCCAGGGCCACCTTGGTAAGGGGAGGGGCCAGCAAAAGGAGGGCGACGGCCCCGACGATTCCGCCGACCACGGAGGAGATCGTCGCGAGGGAGATCGCCAGCCCCCCGTCGCCGCGTTTCGCCATCGGGAAACCGTCGAAAGTGGTCGCGATGGCGGAGGGCGTGCCTGGCGTGTTGACAAGGATCGCCGCATAAGCGCCGCCATAGATCGCACCGGTGTAGATCGCGCCGAGGGCAATCAGCCCTGCGGCGGGATCCATGGTGAAGGTGAAGGGGACAAGCACGGCCACTGCCATGGTCGCCGACAGTCCGGGAAGCGCGCCGATCACAGTTCCCAGGATCACCCCCGCAAGGGCAAGCATGAGATTGTAGGGTGTCAACGCGTCCAGAAGGTAGCCGAGAATGTCCATTTTATGCGGTTACTCGATGATGCCGAGGGCCTTGGCGCCTTCGGTATATTCTTCGATCCGCTTGGTAACGAAGCTATCCATCTCGTCATAGCCGATGTCGGTCAGAACATAGCCGCCGCCCTCCATTTTCTCGACGAAGTCAGGCTGCTCGTTGATCTCCGACACGATGTCCGAAATGCGCTGACGCATTTCCTCGGACGCCGAGGAGGGAACAGCCACGCCGCGATAGGCGCCACCGACGATGTCGTAACCGAGCTCCTTGAAGGTCGGCACATCCGGGAAGGCCGGCATCCGCTCCTCGGCTGCGACCGCGAGCATGCGCAGCTCATCGCCCTGGTTGACGCCGGAGGTTGCATAGTTGAACCCCGCCGTCGTCTGGCCGCCGAGGATCGCCGTGATCGACGGCCCGGTGCCGGAGAAGGGCACATAGGTCGTCGTGACATCGGCAAGCTCGTTCAGCTGGACCGCACCAAGATTATTGGCGGAGTTCGAGCCCGATCCGGCGAACGTCACGAGACCCGGATTCTCCTTGGCGTAGTCGAGGAGTTGCTCAAGAGTTTCGAACTCGCTGTCCTTTTGCACAAAGATGGCGTTCGGCGTGTAGTGGAAATAGTGAACAGGCGTGAGTTCTTCGGTCGTGTAGCCCACGGAGCCTGCAAGCGGTTGCAGCGCTGTATGGGGAAGATTGATCCCCATGATCGTGTAACCGTCGCCGGGCAGGGAATTCAGCTGCGACCAGGCCTGCGCGCCGCCAGCGCCGGGCTGATACTGGATGACCACATCTTCGCCCGTGACGTTGCTCCATTCGGACTGCTGGAACCGGGCCGAGATATCGGACTCACCGCCTGCATTGAAAGGGATGATGTAGGTCATCGCTTTAGACGGGAAGTCTTCGAGCGACTGGGCCGCCAATGGGCTCGCCGCCCCCAGAAATGTAATAAGGACAGTTGCAACTGTTTTCTTCATGGTTTCCTCCTCCAGGAATGCCGCGCGTTGCACGACGTGAACAAGGTGCTGTCTGGTCCCGCGAATTGCGGGGACAATACCCCCTTGGTCCGGAGGCATCCCCCGGACCAAAGCCCGATCACTCCTCAATGACGGACAGGAAAACCATAGACTACTTCACCAGAATAATTAATGTCACAGAATGAACATCATTATTGCGCTGAGGTAACGAATGAGCGAAGGGGATCTGGGGTTCTTCGTACTTCTGGCACGGCATGAAAGTTTCGTGGAGACGGCCCTGACCATGGGTGTCACGGCTTCGGCCGTCAGCCGACGGCTCGCCCGGCTGGAAGAAAAGCTGGGCGTGCGCCTGATGAACCGGACGACGCGCCGGGTCAGTCTGACTGGCGAGGGCGAGGTTTACTTCAGCAAGGCGGTCCGTCTGCTCGGCGAGATCGAAGAGTTGGAGAACAGCCTGCAAGCCAGTCGGGAACGCCCCAGCGGGCTTTTGCGGATCAACGCGACCTTCGGTTTCAGCCGCGCTTTCATCGCTCCGACGGTTGCCGAGTTTTCATCTCTGTATCCGGATGTGGATGTGCAGCTTGTCGTAAGCGATGCGCCGATGAACATGATCGAGCAAGGTTTCGACCTGAGTATCCGGTTCGGCAATCCGCCGACAAGCAACCTGATCCAGCGCATGCTGCAGCGCAACCGGCGCTTCATGTGCGCCTCGGCATCCTACCTGGAACGTCACGGTGAGCCTAAGGCCCTGAAGGATCTGAGCCATCATGATTGCATCGTGCTCAGGCAGGAGCACGACATATACGACATCTGGCGGTTCGACGATCGCGGCGCAGAGAGCGCCTCTGCGCGCGTCAACGGACGCCTCAGCACGAATGACGGTGAGATGGCCCGCGAATGGATGCTCGGAGGGCATGGCATCATGCTGCGATCCGAATGGGATATCGCCCGGCATGTGCGTGAGGGGCACCTGCGCGTCGTGCTGCCCCATTGCTTCCAGACAGCGAATATCGCGGCCATCTATCCACAGAGTCACAACCTGACTGCCAAGGTCCGCTTCTTCGTCGATATGCTGTCCGACAGGATCCAGACTGCAAATGCGGCGGCCCCTTTCCAGATCGCAGAGGAACACCTGATCCGCCGTCGCTAGGGTAGGGGGTCGCCCTGCGGATCCCGTCCTGCTATCCAATGCAGAATTCGCATGGATCGCGAGGAGACCCGCCTATGGACCTGGCGCTGCTGGAAGATTTTCTCGAACTGGCACGGGAGTTGAATTTCTCGCGCGCAGCCGAGAAGCGAAACATGACGCAGCCGGCATTCAGCCGTCGCATCCGCACGCTGGAAAGCGCGATACAGACGCCCCTCATCCAGCGCACCACGCGCCATGTCTCGCTGACACCGGCGGGCAAGGCGTTTCATCCGCGGGCCGAGGCAGTCGTCCGTATTCTTTCCGATGCCCGTCTGGAAGCCCTTGAAGCCGCCGACGGGGCGCAGCGCAGCCTGAATCTTGCCGCGACCCACGCCCTGTCCTACACATTCGTGCCGCGCTGGCTGATGCGGATCGCCGGTCCGGCCAATGTCGGAACGCTCAACATGGTGTCTGACACCCATCGCCAGTGCATGCGACTGATGCAAAGCGGCGCTGCCAGCTTTTTCATCTGCCACAAGGGGCAATCGGGCTCGCCGGAACTGCCGACCAAACAATTCACATTTCATGCCGTCGGGTGCGACCGCCTTGTCCCTGTCTGCGCGCCGGACAGGGACGGCAAACCCCTTTGGCACATCGGGTCAGCCAAGGCGGAAATCCCGATGATCTCGTATGGCAACGCTTCCGGGCTGCACGCAATCCTCGAAGCGCACTGGATGACCGCGGGTCGTCCGGCCTTCAGCCCGGCCATGAGTTCGGTTCTCGCGTCAACAAACCTCGAAATGGCGAAGGAAGGTCAGGGGCTGGCGTTTCTTCCGTTCTCGCTGGCAGAACACGACCTTCTGCGCGGCAGCCTCGTGCGGGCCGGCGGGGAAGAACAGGACGTGCCGGTCGAGATCGTCATCTATCGGCCAAGGTCCCGCCTCTCCCCGCATTGCGAGGCCTTCTGGCAGAAGGTGGTATCCAGTCCATCCGACTGATTCATGCCATTTTGGTATTAGTAAAAGCTTATTCAGCATTGGCCCCGGAGCTTCGGTCCCGTTTAGATTCCGCCCAATCGCCTTCGGGCAACCATCGGGAAGAAGGGAGTGATGCCAATGCGTATCGTTGATATCTGCGAGGTCACAAAGCCGATCGCGTCTCCGATCCGGAACGCCTATATCGATTTCAGCAAGATGACTGCGAGCCTCGTGGCCGTCGTGACAGATGTCGTCAGAGACGGGCGCCGGGTCGTCGGTTATGGCTTCAACTCCAATGGCCGGTACGGACAGGGCGGCCTGATCCGCGAGCGTTTTCGCGACCGCATCCTCGAAGCTGAACCGGCATCTCTGCTGAGCGATGACGGCGCAAATCTCGACGGCCACAAGATCTGGGCGGCCATGATGCAGAACGAAAAACCGGGCGGTCACGGCGAGAGATCCGTCGCGGTCGGCACGATCGACATGGCCGTGTGGGATGCGATCGCAAAGATCGAGGAGAAGCCTCTCTTCCGCTTGCTGGCCGAACGAAAAGGTCTCGAGGCGAACCCCAGGGTCTTCGTCTACGCAGCGGGCGGCTACTATTATCCCGGCAAGGAAGACGGGGCTCTACGCAAGGAGATGCGGGGCTATCTGGATCGCGGCTATACCGTGGTGAAGATGAAGATCGGCGGCGCCTCTCTGGACGAGGATCAACGCCGCATCGAGGCGGTGTTGTTCGAGATCGGCAGCGAGGCCCGACTCGCCGTCGATGCCAATGGCCGGTTCGATCTCGAGACAGCCATCGCCTATGCGAAGATGCTGAGGCAGTACCCTCTGTTCTGGTACGAAGAAATCGGCGATCCGCTCGACTATCAGCTTCAGGCAGCCATGCCCGAGTTTTATCCCGGGCCGATGGCAACCGGCGAGAACCTGTTCTCGCATCAGGACGCCCGTAATCTCATTCGCTATGGCGGCATGCGACCTGACCGCGACTGGCTGCAGTTCGACTGTGCGCTTTCTTACGGTCTCGTCGAGTATCTTCGCACGCTTGATGTCCTCAACGAACTCGGATGGTCACCATCACGATGCATCCCCCATGGCGGGCACCAGATGTCGCTCAACATTGCCGCCGGGCTGGGGCTGGGCGGCAACGAGAGCTACCCGGACCTGTTCCAGCCCTATGGCGGCTTCCCGGACGGAGTCGAGGTTGAAAATGGAACCATTGTCATGCCTGAACTGCCCGGCATCGGCTTTGAAGGTAAATCCAAGCTGATCACGGTGATGAGGGAACTGGCGGAATAGGCCGCGCTTCTCCGCACCACATGCTGTTCCCACCGCGCTTTGAAGGAGGGGAGCGGATCAATATACGACGTCTGTGGACTTGTAGGCGGACCTATAGCGTCCGGTCCGCCTACAATTTCGTCACAGTGCAGCAGCTTCCTCAAGTGCTTGGTTGCACGCTTCTTCGTCGCCAGCGTCCAGCGCCGCCTGCGCGCGCTCCATCAGGGCGTCCCGATCGCCGGATCCTTCTGCTGTGGTTCCGTCAGCGGAAGGCTCGGCTTGCTGCTGCGCCTGTGCGTCCTGCCCTGACATTGCGACATCCTGATCGGCGTCGGATTCACCCTCGAGAGGCACGTGCGAACCGTCCTTGGCGATCCCTTCGCCTTCGGTCTGGTTCTGATTGTCGGCCTGGTCAGCATCCTCGGTCGCAGGCATGCTTTCTGAACTCTCGGTCTGGAGTGGTGCCAGCGAGCCATCCTTGGAAATCCCGCTTGATTCCCCAGATGTTTCGGACCCGTCCTGCATGCGGGCCAAATCCTCCGCACAATCGGCCAGCGCCGGGGACGTCATAAATGCTGCAACAGCACAGCTCGTCAGCAATGTCTTATAGTGGTACATTCTCTTCTCCCATTAAGTCTGCCGCCCTTCCTCCAAGGGCTCGAGAGAGAACACGAGGTCACTGGGAATTGTTCCCTGTCACCGTTTCAATGCTTGTCAGAATTGAAATGAGTCCGGCGGTGCTTTAGCACTTTCAGGAGCGCCAGCTCTCTGTGTCCGGCATCGCGAAAGATGTTGCGTTTGATCTCGCGATACACGGTCGCGCGATGCCTGCCGATCGCGGCGGCGATCCTGGCCACTGACATCCTTGCGTTCAGCATATCCTCGATCCTGCGCCGTACGGGCAGATCCAACTCCGTATGGGCCATGTTCATTCTCCTTGCTTTCCAGCAAAATACGGCATCTGTCGCAACCCACGCTAGAATGTGCCCCCGTGTGAACAATAAAAAGGCGTATAATAAGAGTTATGTATAACGTTTCTTCTCAAGCCTCGCAGAATAGTTGAGCCAGTACGCTGAGGCGTACTGGCTCATTTTATAGTGCGCGGTTCACAGGCAATCAGTGCTTGTGTTCAGGCAGGCTTTTCAGCTCATCTTTTGTCATGGGCGTCGTTGCATGCACCTTGCCATTTTCGTCACGCATGAAGTTCAGGCTGGAGACCGGAATGGCGACTGGCTTCGCACCGAGTCCAAGAAATCCCCCGACATCGACAATCGCCTGAGCGTTCGGCCCAGTGCCGTGGAAATGAGATACAGACCCGATATCGCTGTCGTCCGGACCGTAGACATTTGCTCCTTCGACATCTGACGCATTGATGTCTTCCGGACGCATTGGAGTGTGTTTGGTATGATCCATTGGGTAACCTCGTGATCATTGTTTCCGATGAAAGCCAAACAATTGGGCAGATTGAAAAGTTCCTCATCTCACATCCAACTGGAAGGATCTGGCGGAAAGGCGCTTAACAAGTCTCTGAGGTGCGGAGATTGCACCGGCTTGCAGAAGGCGGCTGGTGAGAGGTTGCGTCCTCACCCTTTCAGACACGGGGGAACGCTATCCCCCCGGCGCTCGCTTGTATCAGGCCGGACTCCGGAGAACCTCCGCTGTGAACGGGCCCCGGTGGCGCTGCGCCAGCCAGGCAAGGACCGGACCGGCCACGAACAGCGATGACGCGGTCGCGATCGTCACGCCCGCGATCATCGGCCAGGCAAATCCCGCCACCGCCGGTCCACCCCAGATCGCCATCGGCAGGATGGCCGCGAGTGTCGTGCCCGAGGTGAAGATGCAGCGAGCCAGCACCTGGTTGAGACTTCGATCGATAACCTCGGGCAGCGGGGCATCCCCGGCGGCCAGATTCTCCCGGATACGGTCGTAGACCACCACCTTGTCATTGACCGAATAGCCGATCAGCGTCAGCAGGGCGACGATGGTGGTCAGGTTCACCTCCCACCCCATCAGGGCGATGACGCCAAAGGTCTTGGTCACGTCGAGGAACAGCACCGCGATCGCTCCGGCGGCAAAGTGCCATTCGAACCGGACCCAGATATAGGCCAGCATCGCCAGCACCGCGAGGCCGAGCGCCAGCAGGCCGGTGCTTGCCAATTCGCCGCTGACCGTGGGGCCGACGAGGTCGATCTGGGCGAACAGCGCATCGGGGACGACCTGCATCGCCGCCTGTTCGACGGCCGCCACCGTGGCCTGACCTGCCTCTCCCTGCACCCGGATCAACGCCTCGTTGGGCTGACCGAAGGCCTGCAGGCTGGCGTCGCCCGGAACCTGCGCCGCAAGAACGGTGCGCAATTCCGACAGAGGAACAGGCGCGTCCGAGTGCAGCACCATCTGCACCCCACCGGTGAAATCGATCCCGAGCGTCGGCCCCGGCATCACCAGCAGGGCGAGCGAGCCCACAGACAGAACGGCCGAGACCGCCAGCGCCAGCCTTCCGCGCCGCATGAAGGACAGGTTCCCGGGCGCGGGCACCCTTCCGATCAGCGGTTTGATGTCCAGCCGCCTGAGTTTGCGGCGGCGCACCAGCGTCTCCATCATGAAACGCATGAGGACGACCGCCGTGAACATCGAGATCAGTATGCCAAGGCTCATGGTGACGGCAAATCCGCGGATCGCTCCGGCGCCGAACATGAACAAGAGCACCATCGCCAGCAGCGTGGTGATATTGGCGTCGAGGATCGTCGCCCAGGCCCGCCCATAGCCGAGCGTGAGCGCCTTGATCGCCACCGCGCCTTTGGCGGTTTCTTCGCGGATACGGCTGAAGATCAGGATGTTGCTGTCCACCGCGATCCCGAGGCACAGGATGATCCCGGCAATCCCGGGCAGCGTCAGCGTGGCCCCGAGAAATCCCAGCGCGGTCAGCGTGAGCATCACGTTCACCCCGAGAACAGCGCTGGCCAGAAGGCCCCAGCCGCCATAGAGACCCACCATGATCGCAACCACCAGGGCGAGGCCGATGACACCCGTGATCATGCCCGCCCTGATGGAATCCGCGCCGAGGGCCGCCCCGACGCTGCGCTCCTCGATCACGTCGAGCGAGGCAGGCAGCGCGCCCGAGGTCAGCAGCACTGCCAGCGTCTGCGCTTCCTCGGCCGTGAAGTTGCCGGTGATCTGGCCCTGACCGCCCGGGATGGCCTGCTGAATCACCGGAGCCGTCAGAACTTCTCCGTCCAGCACGACCGCAAACCTCTGACCGATGTTGGCGGCGGTGATCTCGGCGAAGGCTGCTCCGCCCTGCCGGTCGAAATCGAAGGTGACCATGGGCCGGCGCGTACCGGGCTCGAATCCCGACGCGGCCGAGTCCAGCCTGTCGCCGGACAGCGCGACGCGGTCCTCGACCGGAATCTTGCCTGAACCGTCACGCAGTGGCAGCAGCGTCACGCCCGGTCCGGGTCCGGCTGCGACCATCTGGAAGCTCATCTTCGCGGTCGATCCCAGCAGCGCGCGCAGCTGGGCCGGATTTTCGACGCCGGGCATCTGGACAAGGATGCGGTCATCCCCGACCCGGCTGATCACCGGCTCGGAGACACCCACCTGATCCACCCTGTGGCGGATCACTTCGAGGCTGGCATCGGCGGCATCGCTGGCCGCCCGGTCAAGCCCGGATGCGGACAGGGTCAGCCGCAGCACACCGTCTGACTGTTCGACGGTAAAATCCGGCGGGCTGCCGGGCAGCGCGGTGGATGCCGCCGCCGCTTGCATCGCCTTCACCAGGGCGTCGGTCGCCGGAGCCGAGACTCCGGTGTTGTCGACCCGGATCGAGGTCGGGACAAGCCCCTGGTCGCGCATCGTATCCGCAAGCGTCTGGCGCAGTTCCTGCACTCGAGACGCGGCAAGATCGTTCCGGTTGACCGCCAGCAGCAGATGCGCGCCGCCTTGCAGATCGAGGCCGAGCGATACGGTTTCACTGGTGATCCAAGAGGGCAGCGTGTCGCGCATGTCCCTGGAAAGAAAGTTCGGAAGTGCTGTCGCAACTGCCAGAAGCAGTAGGACGGCATAGGTCATTATGACCCACGCTGGTCGGCGCATGTTCGGTATCCTTTGGTGCCTGAGTTTCCGTCTGACGTCGTCGTGTCAGACCGCAGGCGGTCCCCGGACCGGGGGTAGGATACCGAGAGCCGAACGTGAGACGGCGTTGGAATGGCCCCACGCGACAGGCGTTGCCATGGGTGGCAATTGCGCTGACGTGACCGCCGCAAGGATCGCTGGATGCGGTGGATCGCCCTCGGGCAAGTGCGCCCGTACCGAATGGCTTTGCATCGTCAGAATGATCGGCGCGAAAGCCGTGTCACCTGCCGCAACAGGCTCTGTCTGTGTGACCGCCCTGTGCGTATCAGCCCGATGCCCGCCGAAGAGTGCGAGTGCCAGCACAAGGACGAGCCGCGACAGGAGTGCTGCCATACCCGTTCCCGAATGCCCGCGCGTGAATGTCATCCGCGCACCGCCACAGGGATCGGTGCGAACAGGGCCGTGACGCCAAAAAGTTTGAAAATGCCGGATCCGGCGGGTGCAATGCCGCCCTTGCCGCCCTTGCCGCGCACAAGCGCCGCGCTCCCGAAGAACAACCCGATCAAACCGGGCAGCACGCAGAGATGATCCACTCTATTCCCTCATGAGCAAGTCATTTGCCCATTCGACGGAAGGTGTGAGCGGGGCACACCGCTTGCAAGTGGCGTCGGCAACTAAATTCGCGAAAGGATCGCGGCGATCACCGCAGCGGGAAGGACACTTGGACCTCGAGGCTTCTGGTATCGAAGAAATCGACCGTGGAATCGTTCGCGCGCCATGCCACGGTCAGAAGTGCGTGGTCATTGATCTGGTAGAGCCCGCTGACCCCGATCGCGATGTCACGGCGGAGCTGGCCGAGGAAGGGCACTTCGGCCGAACGCGCCGCCGAGAGGGACAGACCGGCGATCCGGTCGTTCACCTTCCAGCGCAGCTCTCCCAGAAGCGCGATATCGACGCCCGTTCCATCCGGAGGCGGGGTGCCGATGCGCATCAGAAGCCGCGTCGCATTCCGTCTGGAGGCGGAATCGACGCCGATGGAAAGGAAGGTGTCCCGCGTCTCTGCATCAAAGCCGCGACCGCCCGAAAGGGTGATTTCATGGGTCCGCTTCCCTGCCTCGAAAAGATGTGCAAACGAGAGTTCGGCCTCCTGCCTCGTGCGCTCGCTCAGGTCCTGCCAGATCCGGGTCTGGCGCAGACACAGATCGGCGAAGGTCCAGCCGTCGAGGTGATTGCGCGCGCAGACCGAAAGGCGATCCTCCGTCTGTGTCAGGTCGGGATCGGGGGCGTAGAGCGCCTCCACCTGATAGCGCGCTTCGACATACCGTCCCTCGCTCCATCCCAGACGCAGGGCACCGTCATACCCGCCACCCAAAGCAAATCCCCCTCGCGCCACCTGCTCCTGGTTCAGCTTGAAGGTCAGTCCGGCGAGTTCAAGGTTCCGGTTCTCGAGGCCGCCATTGAGGTTGGGCACGTAAGCGACAAGCGGATAAAGCGACTGCCGCCGCTGAAGAACGGCCCCCGTCCCCTGATCGAGATAGAAGCCCTGGGCGACCAGAAGCGCCTTCAGATCCTGCGCCACTCCGATGCCCCCCGCCTCGGGATCCAGCCCCCGCGCGAGAGTGAAGGTGCGCAGCCTCTCCGAGCCGATGAGCTGAGCCGAGTCACGCAGATCGTTCTGGGTCTGCTGCGCTTGCCCCGGAGCAATCGTTAAGATCAGGGCAAGTATCGACAGTGCGACCCTGACAGGTCTAATCGACATTGTTCAGCTGGCTGCCCCAGAAGACGCCATCCGCCGTGAAGCGGTCCTCGGGCCCACCGACGGTGAACAGGCCCGAAGTCGTCATGTTCTCGACCAGCCGGGACAGGCCCGCCTCGTCTCCGTTGAGATTGCCACGCAGCGTACCTGTCGAGGTCAGTTCCTCGCCGTCTTTTGCCGAGCGCGTCGAAAGCGAGACTTCACCGCCAAACGTGCCGGTCCGCACGTTGAGCGGAATATTGGCTGCCAGCATTTCCGTCTCTATGTCCGAGCCTGCACCCGGGTTGTTGGGCGTGCGGAGATTGATTGTCACGGTTTCGGTGTCGAAATTCACGACCATGTTCTCGAGATCGCCGACGCCGCGCTGAAGCGCGCCACCATCGACCGTTGCATAAACTTCCGCGTGGCCCCGAAAGAAGAATTCGCCTTTCGCGATGAGGTTTCCATCGGCGCCGACATTGTCGAAGGGCGCCTGATCGGCGGTCATCCGCAACACGCGCACGACCTTTTCGCTGCCAACCATGGTGTCGATCTGGGCAATGACCTCGATTTGCATCGTGTCGATATACCGCTGTTCGGTCTGCGCGATCAGGTTGCGATACCCGGCCGGGCTCGCCGGGTCGGCATCTTCGAATTGCGCGAGGATCGCCCTGTCACCTGCCGTCGTGGCGCGGTCTATGCGCGTGCGGGTGTAACCATTGTGCGCGGTGACGTAGCCTTCGATTCCCGGCGTCTCGATCCTGGTCCCCTCGGGCAGTGTCGGAGTGCTGTCGCCGCCACTTCCGCCACCGCCACCGCTGCCACCTGAGCAGGACGCCAGCGCGACGAGGGCGGAGAAGGCAAGCGTAGCGGGGATACGTCGGGCTTGGTACATTTCAGGCAGAGCTTTCGTGGAGGATCTTCACCGCTCTGCGGCTTTCCGGGGTTGCGTGGTCATGAAGCGACAGAATTTGCGCGCGGGCGGCTACCATGACGTCCATTCAGGCTTAGCCGCACGACCGGCTCTTGTCGAGTGCGTCGAAGTCGTTGACGGCATTCTGATATTTGGCGCGCACCAGGCCGGGATGCCAGGGGGACCGTGTTTCAGCCTGTCGGGCCTTAACCGAGATCCGCCGGCGCGCTGCCCGTGTCGCCCTGCCCGGACTGCTTCTCGGTCAGGACCACAACCTTTGCACCCTGGCGCACTTGTTCTGCCAGATGAATGACATCCTGATTGAACATGCGGATACATCCAGACGACGCCTTATGCCCGATTGTCCATGGGCTGGGTGTGCCATGGATGCGGTAGAACGTGTCCTTGCCATTCCGGTAAAGGTAGAGTGCGCGCGCGCCCAGAGGGTTTTCCAGCCCCCCCTCGACCCCGGCCGCAAACTGAGAGAATTTCTCCGGTTCACGCTCCAGCATGTTCTGCGTCGGCGTCCATCCCGGCCAATCCCGCACATATGCGACCTTTGCCGTTCCGGAAAAGCCGTAACCCGCGGCACCGACAGCGATGGCATACCGCATCGCCGTGCCGTCTTCCTTCACGTGGTAAAGGCGGCGAGCATAGGGATCTACAATGATGGTGCCGACGGGCTGATCGGTCGGGTAGTCAACGATCTGCCGCTTCTTGTCTTCTGACAGATATTCTGCGGAAACAGCGGGAACGGTAATGTCACCATCCTGAACCGTATCGTACATCGCCAGCGTCTGCGGACTGACAGAAGGCGATGGCATCATGGCGGCAGCATTTCCGACCATGTTCGGCACCGTCGTCCCGCAAGCTGCCATCAAAAGGGTCGCGACCAGTGTCGCAAGGATTCGCAGGTGAATGGCAATTTTCTTCATGATTTCGCGACTTCCGGCTTTCTGGGGCCGCAGTTCAGCGACATTCGACTCATCACAGAGTCTAAGTGGGAGAAGAGAAATCTTCAACCGGGGGAGATTTGCGAGTGAGCCGCGTTTATTGTGACGACCAAGCTCGGCATTCGGCCGCTGCCTGCTTTCTGATGCGGCGGATTTAAGGTCAGGGATTGGACCACCCGGCACGACGTCCTGCTGACGTATTTGAAGACCCTGATGGACGGGCCGGGCTCTGTCCGAGATTGCCACAGTTGCTAGGCGTCGACGTCGCCAGTTCAGCCTGCAAGGTTCCGGCTCACATCGGCTATTTTGGCTGACCCAGCAGGTTCTGTTGCACGGTGAGAAGGTGCGCCCGCATCGCGGCGGCTGCCTGTTCGGGGTGGCGGGCATTCAGGGCCTCGAGGATCTTCGCATGTTCCTGGCAGTAGCGCTGGCGGCGTTCCTCGGCGAAGCTTCTTGCCTTCATCTCGAACCACCTCGGTTGATCGCGCAGAACGCGCAGCACCTCGTGAAATTCACGGAGCAGATCATTGCGGGTGCAGGTGAAAATCCGATGGTGGAACTCTGCATCCCAGGCTTCGAACTCCGGCATGTCTGTGGCGTCGATGGCGCCATTGTGCGCTTCGGCAATGGCGGCTAACGAGGAGGCGCTGGCATTCGTCGCCGCGAACCCGGTGGCGGCAGGTTCGAGCAGGAGCCGCACCTCCATCATGTCCGCAGGCGACGTTCCCTCCATCCGGCGGACGATGGCGGCGATACCGTCGGTCTCCTCTCCGCACAGGTAGGTGCCGCGACCGACCCGGCGCTTCAGCAGGCCGTCAGCCTCGAGCTGATCGAAGGCACGCCGCACGGTGTTGCGCGCCACGCCGTATTCCGCCGCGAGGTCGCGTTCGGTGGGCAGCCGCCTTGCGCCGGACCATTCTCCCGCTTCCACACGTTTGCGAAGTTCATCGGCGATTCCATCGGAGTTCCCGCGCATACCGGCCTCTTTTGATCCAATTGGATACCAAAATCGTCGAAAACAGATACACTTGCAAGTTTTTACGATTTTTCTTGCCGTGTTGGTTTTTAATTTATACCATTTAGTGAACCAAAGTGAACCAATAATCAGGAATTGGAGGGGCTTTTGAAGTTCGCTACTTACCAGCACGACGGAAAAAGACATGTGGGCATCATCGATATCGCTGCCGAGACGGTCGCTCCGCTCGACCTGTTCGACGCAGAGGCGCAACGCGGTGTCGCTAGCCTGATCGGGCTGGAGACATTGCCCGAGACCGGCGCATCGGTTCCCCTTTCAGCAGTGACGCTCGAGGCGCCCCTGCCCCGTCCCGATCGCAACATCTTTTGCGTTGGCAAGAATTATTTCGATCATGCCCACGAATTCTCCAAGAGCGGCTTTGACTCCAGCGCCGCCAAGGGTGCGGTGCCGAGCGAACCGATCATCTTTTCCAAGGTTCCGGACTGCGTGGTCGGCCCGGAGCAGGACATCCTGATCGATCCTGCCGTTTCCGAAGCGATCGATTACGAGGCCGAACTGGCCGTGATCATCGGCAAGGGCGGTCGCGGCATCTCGAAAGAGAACGCGATGGACCATGTCTGGGGTTACACCATCGTCAACGACGTGACGGCGCGTGACCTGCAAGGCCGCTACAGCCAGTGGATCGTGGGCAAGTCGCAGGACACGTTCTGTCCGATGGGGCCCTGGGCCGTGACGCGGGACGAGATCGACGTTGCGGATACGGGCATCCGGTGTTCGGTGAATGGCGAGATCCGTCAGGACTCGAATACGGGCCTTCTGATCTTTGACATCCCTACGATCATCGCGACGATTTCGGCCGGCGTGACGCTGAAGCCTGGTGACGTGATTGCCACCGGCACCCCGGCGGGTGTCGGAATCGGGTTCGAGCCGCCGAAATACCTGCAGCCCGGAGATGTCGTCGAGGTCGAGATCGACGGGTTGGGAAAATTGAAGAACGCCTGCGGGCGCTGGAGTGCCTGACGAACGAGCGTAGCGACACGGTCTCCGGGGAGGGAGGCCGGTCGGCTAAAGGGCGGCAGTTTGCCGCCGGGGCGAAAGCCCGCAACACGAGGAGGAGAAACCATCATGAGATACTCTCTGTTTGCCCTTTCCACAGCGGCTCTGTCCGCTCTGGCGGTGCCGACGCTTGCGCAGGACTCGACGGAAGTCGCCTGGGGCGGCTCGAATCCCGGCGGTGTCATGTACTACATGGTCGGCGTGGCAGGTACCGAGCTTGCCAAGGATCTGCCGGACATCAACATCACCCAGGTGACCACAGGGGGGTCGACCGAGAACGCCAAGCGCCTGATCAAGGGCGAGCTCGACATGGGTATCGTCTATGGATCGCACGTCTACATGTCGCAGGCGCCCGAGGGACCATTTGCCGATGGCGACAAGGGTACGATGCTGCGCGGCGTGGCGATGGCCTATGAGGGCCCGACCTATTTTGTCACTCTGGGCGGCAACGAGATCACCGAACTGTCGGACCTCGCAGGCATGAAGGTCGCGCTCGGCCCGCCGGGATCGGGGACCGTCTTCAACTGCTCCAACATCCTGACCGCGCTCGGGATGCTGGACTCCATCGAGCCGCAGCTGATGACATTTGCCGATGCGGGCCGTGCCCTTGGCAACGGACAGATCGATGCCTTCTGCCAGTCTTCGTCGCCCGCAGCGGCGGTAACCGAACTGGCCGAGACGCGCGACGTCACCGTCCTCTCCTATTCGGAGGACCAGCTCGCGACAATTTCCGAGACTTATCCCTTCTATCATACCGGGACGATGCCCGAGACCACCTATAACGGCGTCCCTGCCACCGACATGCCCTACACCACCGTCTACTGGGTGGCGCATGAGCGTCTGCCCGAGGATGTGGTGAAGCGGATGGCCGCTGCGGCCTACGACAAGCAGGATGCGCTGGCGTCGGGGCACAAGGCCTGGGCCCAGATGAAGCCCGATATCGAGAACTTCCAGACACTCGGTGCTCCGATGCACCCGGGTGCGGAAGCCTACTATCGCGAACAGGGCCAGTGGCCGGAGTGATCCGGAGCTGCTGATCCGTTTCCGCCCCGGCCCGTGCGGCCGGGGCCTTTGATACCTTCTCGACAGGACAACTTCATGGCCGACTTTTCGTGGCTGTTCCGTGTGAACGGCGCCAAGCGGAGCCTTTCAGGCGTCTGGGCGCTTGCCTTCAATCTCACGGCCATGGGGTTTTCCCTGTTCTACCTCTACACCTCGGGCTTCGGGCTTGTCTCGACCCAGAGCAACCGCGGCGTCTATCTGATGCTGACCTCGGTGCTGGTCTTCCTGCTCTATCCTGCCCACCGGCGCTCGCCGACCGATCGCCCGAGCGTGGTTGACCTTGTCCTTGTCGCCCTGACCGTCGTTTCGGTTGGCTACTGGATCAACCAGTATGTCAGCTATGCCTTCTTCCGGGTCTCATCACCCAATCAGACCGACCTGATCATGGGGGCGATCGCGATCGTGCTCATGCTCGAAACCAGCCGGAGGGCGCTGGGACCGATCATCTCGATCCTCGCGGTCGTGTTCCTCTGCCAGCTCTACTTCGGCCAATATCTTCCGGGGCGGCTCGCGCATTCCGGCATGAGCGTCGAGCGCATTCTCGAATTCACCTATTCGACGCAAGAAGCGCTGTTCGGTGTTGTCACCGCGACCTTCGCCACCTTCGTCTTTCCGTTCATGATCTTCGGCGCCTTTCTCGAGCGCTCGGGTGCAGGGGCATTCTTCATGGACCTCGGCACGGCAGTTGCCGGAAAATGGCGCGGCGGACCTGCAAAGGTCGCGGTCCTGACCTCGGCGCTCTTCGGTTCGATCTCGGGCTCTTCGGTCGCAAACGTTGTGACGACCGGTTCCTTCACCATTCCGCTGATGAAGCGCACGGGGTTCAAGCCGCACCACGCCGGCGCGATCGAGGCCATCGCCTCGACAGGGGGGCAATTCATGCCGCCCGTCATGGGCGCAGGTGTCTTCATTCTCGCGACCCTGACCGAGACGAGCTATCTCTACATCGCTCTGATCAACGTGATCCCGGCGGTGCTGTTCTTTCTCTGTCTGTTGTCCATGGTGGATCTCGAGTCCGTCAAGCTTGGCCTGAAGGGGCTGCCGGAACCCGAGATTCCGAAGGTTCGCACAGTCCTCGCAGAAGGCTGGCACTTCTTCCTTCCGCTTGTCACGGTGATCGGCCTGCTGTTCGTGGGCTACTCTGCCGAGTTCTGCGCCTTCTGGGGCACGGTGGGTGCCGCCCTTCTGTCCTGGCGCAACAAGGCGACACGCATGGGGCCAAGCGATATCGGACAGGCGCTCGTCGGAGGCGCGGCCAGCAACGCCTCGGCAGGGGCCGCCATCGGCACGCTCGGGATCATCATCGGCGGCATCGTGCTCGCCGGGCTGGGCCTGAAATTCTCCGCCGTTCTGATCGACTTCTCCGGCGGAAACCTCTTCGTGGCAGTGTTGCTGGTCACGCTGGTCTCGATCATCATCGGCATGGGATCATCCACGACCGGCTCCTACATCATCCTCTCGGTGGTCGCAGCTCCGGCCCTGATCCAGCTGGGCGTGCCCACTGTTGCCGCACACCTCGCAGTGTTCTACGCCGCTTGCCTCTCGAACATCACGCCGCCAGTCTGCGTTTCCGCCTTTGCCGGCGCGGCGATTGCCGGAGCGCCCCCGATGAAGACCGGCTTTGCCGCTTTGAAATTCGGGGCGACTCTGGTGCTGATGCCGTTCACCTTCGTCTATGTGCCGGAAATTCTCCTGCAAGGCACTTGGCCCGCCATCATCTCGGCGACGGTCCTCTATGCCTGCGGAAGCGTGGCTTTCGCGATTACCCTGCAGGGATGCGCGCCGATCGGTGGGCGGATCACAACTATCCCCCGGGTTCTCTTCGGCATATCCGCCTGCCTGCTCCTGTTCCCGACAAGCTTGATCCTGGATGTCGCGGGCATCGCTGCTGGGTTCGCTGCAGTGTTGATGACAACAAGGCTGAAGCCTGCCACCCAATTGTGAGAAGCGGCAGGTCGAGGTCGACAAGTCGGCGAAGTCACGTCGAAGTGGGTCGAGTCACGCCGCTTTTGACTGCAGCGTCTCTCCTATTGCGAGAATGCGTGCATCCGCGTCTTTTTTCCCGACGATCATCAGCAGGGACCATGGCTTGCCGCCCCAGAAAGACGGCAGGCTTACCGCGCAACCATCGACCAGGTTGACCAGCGACGTGTTTCGCAGCATCGCGGCGTTCAGGCGGTCGAAATCTGCCTCGACCTCGGCGATACGCGGCGGCATCATGGGGATCGTTGGTGCAAGCAGAGCGTCATGTCCCTCCATCACAGCCTCGAAATGCTGGATGATCTGCGCGCGTTCGGCGTAGGCCTCCGCAATCTGAGCAGTTGAAAGGGTTTCGGCAAATCGGATGCGGGACAGAACGCGCGGATCGCCGACTTCTGCCAACCGATCCAGATCACCGGCATAGAGCCTGTGCGCCTCGACTGCGACAATGATGCGGTTCAGACCGACCGAAGTCCCGATCCGCGTGGCGTCGACCGGTTGCAGGCGATGCCCCTGTGATCTGATCCGGTCAAGTTCAGCCTCGAACCATGCGGCCATGTCAGGGGACAGGTCGTTGGTGAAACCGCCCTGCGGCACAGCCAGCGTCAGGGGACCCATAGGCGGGGGCGGCAGGTCCTGCCCCGCCATGACGTGCAGGACGCTCCGCAAGGTCTTCGCGTCGCGGGCTATGGGACCGGGTGTGTCGTAACTCGGTGCAAGGGGATGGACGCCCGTGTCGTCGATCAGTCCTTGGCTGGGCTTCATCCCCCAGAGTCCGTTTGCCGCCGCAGGGATGCGCAGCGAGCCGCCGGTATCCGTTCCGATGGCCGCATCCGTCAACCCGAGAGCCACGCCCACTGCGCCTCCGGAAGTCGAGCCTCCCGGGATCACGCCGTCAGCCAGCGCGCTCGACGGGGTGCTGTGATGCGGGTTCAGCCCGACCCCCGAATATGCGAATTCCGACATCGATGTGCGCCCGAACATCAGCGCGCCCGCCGCGCGAAGGCGCGCGACCGACACGGCATCCCGAATTGCCGGTTCACGATCGGCCAGCAGGCGCGACCCGGCGCTGGTCACTTGTCCGGCTTCATCAAAGAGATCCTTGACCGAGATCAGCGTACCGAACACTGGCAGCTCCTCTCCGGCATCCTTGCGGGCTTGCTGCCGCCGCGCTTCGGCCCGGATCCTGTCAGGCGTGAACTCGACGAAGATCGCATTTCGCTGCGCATCGGGCAGTGCCTCGGTGCGGGAAATGGCGTCCTCGACCCGGATGAGGAACGGACTCATGCGACCTCGGCCAATGTCGTGGTGGTATAATCGTGGCTGATCTTGCGCCCCGTGGCGGGGTCCGACATCACCATCCGGAACCTTTCGGCCGGACGTACGCCGCCCTTGGCACCGAAGGTGCCGCACATCATCGCAACCGCGCCGTCGCGAGCAAGCTCGTCCAGCCTTGCCCCGGCGATCAGGTCGTCCAGCGGACGGATCGCCGCGAGTGTGCCCTGCTGATAGGGGATCCAGTCATTGTCTTCCTCGATCCAGCTTTCCAGCAGGATGTCGTCCCGCCGCTCCGAAACACTGTCCCAATCCCACAGCTGCCCGGCACAGGGCTTGGCGCAGATCTGTTTGGACAGCGCGACCGAATGCGCCTCGAGCGAACGATCGGTATGATCGGAGCCAAGGCCCAGCCAGCGACGTCCCCCCGCCTGAAGGATCATCGGCTCGACTTCGCCGGAACTACCCGTCCCAACCACTTCGATCCGGGGCGACTGGGTCAGCAGCGAACCCGCGACCCGATAGAACAGCGGCGTGGCCGAGGGCGGCGTGACCCCGATGGCGGCCAGTTCGTCGATGTGATGCTGGATCGCGGCCTGATCGCGGCCGGTCCACCCGGCTATGACAAGACGTGCAAGCTCGATGTCGAGCCATTGGCCGTTGCAGATGAAACGCATGGATCGGTCCTTTTCAGAAAACGGAAGGCAGCCAGAGCACCAGACCGGGCAGCGCGATCAGCGCGGCCACCATCAGGGCCATGACAAGAACATAGGGGATGACGCCCATGATGACGTCGTTGATGGACCCGCGCTTGCGGGCGCCCTGCACCACGAACAGGTTCAGGCCCACAGGCGGAGTGATCAGCGCCATTTCGACCAGCACGATCATCAGGATGCCGAACCAGACCTTGTCATAGCCGAGGCCTGCCATGATCGGGACGACGATGGGAATGGTCGCCACCATCAGCGACAGGGTCTCGATGAAGAAGCCCAGCACGATGTAGAGGGCGATGACCAGCATCAGTGTGCCGAAGGGCGACAGGCCCGAGCCCTGGATCAGGTCCGAAAGCTGGCGACCCAGACCCGCCGATGTCATCGCGAAGTTCAGGAAATAGGCGCCCACGATCACCAGCATGATCATCGCCGAGATGCGGATCGTGCCTTCCAGCGCTTCGGCCATGGAGCGCAGGTTCAGACCGTCTCCGAATGCGGCGATGACCACGGCCATGGCCACGCCGATGGCGGCGGATTCCGTGGGCGTGGCCCAGCCCGCATAGATCGAACCTATGACCACTCCGAAAAGGAAGATGATGGGCAGCAGCTGGCTCAGGCTGCGGATACGTTCAGACCATCCAAAGCTGCGCGAGGGGCCGCCGAGCGCCGGGCGGACGACACAGATGAGCACGGTCACAAGGATGAAGGCCAACGCCAGCAGCAGGCCCGGTATCAACCCGGCGAGAAACAGTTGCGGGATCGAGGTTTCCGTGAGGAAGCCATAGACGATGAGGTTGATCGAGGGCGGGATCATGATGCCAAGCGTGCCCCCCGCCGCGATCGCACCCGAGAACAGGCGCGGATCATAGTTCAGCCGTTCCGCCTGCGGCATGGCGACCGTGGCCACGGTTGCGGCCGTCGCCACTGATGATCCGGACGTGGCCGAGAACATCGTGGCTGTGGCGATATTGGCATGCACCAACCCGCCCGGCAGCCAGGACAGCCACTTGTCGAGCGCCGCATAAGTGCGCTCGGCCACCCCGCCCCGCACGAGGATCTCCCCCAGCAGGACGAAGAGCGGGATGGCGATCAGCGTGCTCGAAGCCGAGGAGGACCAGACCATCTGCCCCAACCCGCGCAGCAGGGGAAAGGCGGAGTAGAACTCGCTGACCCCCACTCCCAGCAGGAACAGCACGACGCCGACCGGTATCGACAGGGCCATCAGGCCCAGTAGCGAGATTGCGACGGACCAGATCACAGCTCCACCTCCGTTCCGATGCCTGCAGTGGCCTCGAAATCATCACGACGCCCGGCCATCAGGTAGGACAGAGCGATCAGGGTCAGCGCGGTCGCGGTCAGCGCGAACCACAGCCAGCCCGCGAACCAGATCCCCTGCGGAATCCAAAGCGGCGTTTCCAGCGGCGTGTTGGCACGCGATCCGCGCTCCAGCGTCTTCTGCAGCACGGGCCAGCTCTGATAGGCGACCAGCAGAACGATTGCGTTGGTGACGATCATGGCCAGAATATCCATCATCGCCCGGCCTGGTGCCGCCAGCTTCAGCCGGATCACGTCGATGCGCACATGCGCCCGGTGGACCAGAGCGCAGGCCAGCCCCCAGCTCGCGAGCGCAGCCATGACATAGCCCGAAATCTCGTCCGAGCCGCCAAGCGAGCCGAGACCGAAGCCGCGCAGAAAGACATCGGTCAGGATGAACAGCACTGTCAGCACAAGCGCGATGCCAAGCGCCAGTGCGACAATTCGGTTGGCGCGCCGCAGCGCGCCATTAAGATGATCGACCATCCGCCCGTCCTACTCTGCGATGGTCAGGCCGACCGTCTGGCCGACCGTCTCGTTCCAGCGCGTCGCCCACTCGTCGCCCGCACGCGCCGCCCAGTCGGGCAGCACCTCGTTCGTCAGGATCTCGCGGGCATGCGCCACGTCTTCCTCGGTCGCTTCGACAACCGTCATCGATGCGGTCGTGTCGCGCGTGCAGGCATCACTGCCGGTCAGGCAGGCAATGTCGGCATCAAGCCCGCCCTGCGCCGCGTCCCATGCAGGCGCCTCGAGCCCTTCGGCCACGGCAGAGAGCAGTGCGGTCTGGTTCTCTTCCGAAAGCCCGTCGAAGCGGTCGGCATTCATCGCGATGACAACCGGATCCCAACCGCCAAGCGGCAGAGTCAGCAGGTGGTCGGAGACTTCCCACCAGCCCGCGGAAAAGCCCGAAC
>JBBSNW010000021.1:0-62668 GCA_038260405.1 Rhodobacterales bacterium
GCGCAGATCACTCGGATCGACAAAGCGGGTTGTGGCCCATTTGTCGGTGTTCGACATCGGGATCGGATCGACGACCCGGTCCGATGTGACGAAGCTTTCGGGCATCTCGAGACCGGGCGCCGCGGCGTGGCGTTTGCGGATCCAGTGGAATTTCAGCGCAGTGTGGCCGGGATTGGAAAGACGCCATTCCGCCCCTGGCGCGATATAGGCATAGCCACCATCGCTCAGCGCATGGTCGACGCCGTCGATCACGAGATGCATCTCGCCGCTTGCGACGAAGAGCACCCCTTGCGCGCCGCCGTCGGGCTCGGGGCTGTCGGAGCCGCCGCCGGGGGCGACCTCCACCGCATATTGCGCGAAGGTTTCGGCAAAGCCCGAGAGCGGGCGGGCGAGGATCCAGGCGCGGGTGCCGATCCAGCCGGGCAGGTAACTCGTCACGATGTCGCGCATCGTGAGGGCGGGGATGAAGGCATAGGCGGTGGCGAACACCGCGCGGCCTTCGGGGCTGACGGACTGGTCGGGCAGGCCGCCCGGGGGAAAGGCATAGGTCAAGGCAGGGTCTCCAGCCGCAGGCGGGCGATGCGTTCGACCTGGGCGCAGGCCTCGGCGAACTCGGTGTCGGTATCGTTTTCGAGGCGGCGTTCGAAGGCCGCGAGGATCGTCGCCTTCGTGTTGTCGCGCACCGCGATGATGAAGGGAAAGTCGTGTTTGGCGACATAGGCGTCGTTGAGCTCGGTGAAGCGCGTGCGTTCCGCATCGGTCAGCGCATCGAGTCCGGCGCTTGCCTGTTCGGAGGTCGATTCCGAGGTCAGCCGCTTTGCCGCAGCGAGCTTGCCGGCAAGGTCGGGATGCGCTGTCAGAACACCCATCCGTTCCTGTCCGGAGGCAGAGCGGAACATCCGCGCGAGCGCATTGGCAAGGCCCGCCGGGCTGTCATGGGCGGGGCCGAGCTCCAGCGCATGGGCGCGCTCGGCGATCCAGGGGGAATGTTCGTAGATGCCGCCGTACCGCGCGACGAAGGTGTCGCGGTCCATCTCGCTCGGCCGCTCGCGCGTCACCGGCGGGTGGGTTAGCGCCCAGTGACGGGCGATGTCGATGCGGCGCGGGCACCAGACCTGATCGAAGCCCTGGATATAGTCGATGAACCGCTTGAGCCCGGCGAGCTTGCCCGGACGCCCGATCAGGCGGCAATGCAGCCCGATGCTCATCATCTTCGGCGCGCCTTCGATACCCTCGGCATAGAGCACGTCGAAGGCATCCTTCAGGTACTGGAAGAACTGCTCTCCGGTGATGTAGCCGGGGGCGGTGGCAAAGCGCATGTCATTGGCTTCGAGCGTGTAGGGAATGATGAGCTGATCGCGGCCGCCGATTCGGGCCCAGTAGGGCAGATCGTCGTCATAGGTGTCGCTGATATAGTCGAGCGCGCCCGTCTCGGCGACCAGACGCACCGTGTTGACCGAGCAGCGCCCGGTATACCAGCCGCGTGGCGGCGTGCCGACGACTTCGGTATGCAGGCGGAGCGCCTCGGCGATCGCGGCGCGCTCTTCTTCTTCGGGCATGTCGCGGTGTTCGACCCATTTGAGGCCGTGCGAGGCGATTTCCCAGCCTGCCGCCTTCATCGCCTCGACCTGAACGGGCGAGCGGGCGAGAGCGGAGGCCACGCCGTAGATCGTGACCGGAATGCCGACGCCGGTGAACAGGCGGTGCAGACGCCAGAACCCGGCCCGCGCGCCGTAATCATAGATCGATTCCATGTTCCAGTGGCGCTGTCCCGGCCAGGGCGCGGCCCCGGCGATGTCCGACAGGAACGCCTCGGAGGCAGCGTCACCGTGAAGCACGCTGTTTTCGCCGCCTTCCTCGTAGTTGAGAACGAACTGTACGGCGACCTTGGCCTGATCGGGCCAGTCGGCCCGCGGCGGGTTGGGCCCGTACCCTGTCATGTCGCGCGGATATCTGTGCATCCTGCACCCCCTCTCGTTGAGTTTCAGTCATAATGCAGAAATCGCGCAGGGATTTTCAATATTATCTGAAAAGACTTTCAGGGCTGCGCGGTCGCCGCGGATCGCCTAGCTTCGGGTCAGGTCCACCGCATTCGCCCGACAAAGGAGCATCCCATGTCCAACGGTTATCTCACAACCCATGTCCTTGATACCGCACAGGGCGTGCCCGCCGCGGGTGTCGCGATCGCGCTGTACCGCGTGAGCGGCAATTCCCACAAGAAGATCGCCGAGATGGTTACCAATGCCGACGGGCGCACCGATGCCCCCATCCTGGAGGCCGGGAAGATGACGGCCGGGGAATACGAGCTGATCTTCCATACGGGCGCCTATCTCGATGCCAGCGGAGCCGCTCCCGAGGAGCCGCGTTTCCTGAGTTCGATTCCGATCCGCTTCGGCATCTCGGATCCTGAGGCGCATTACCACGTGCCGCTGCTGCTCTCGCCCTTCGGCTATTCGACCTACCGGGGCAGCTGAGCCGTCGGCTAAGTGCACGGGACGGTCGCTGAACCATCGACCCCCTTTGGTCCGGAGCCCGAAGTTCCTATCTAAGATGGACAGACACGCCCCCATTGGATATCACCCGCGCTCATGGCCAAGACGAAGACAGATCCCAACTACAAGGTGCTCTCGGAAAACCGCAGGGCGCGCTATGACTATGCGATTCAGGACGACCTCGAATGCGGGATCATCCTGCAGGGGTCCGAGGTGAAGTCGCTGCGCGAGAATTCCGGCAACGTGGCCGAGAGCTATGCCGCGGTCGAGAATGGCGAGCTGTGGCTGGTGAACTCCTACATTGCACCCTACGAGCGCGCAATGTTCGGCCATGAAGAGCGTCGCCGCCGCAAGCTGCTGGTTTCGCGCAAGGAACTGGCGCGTCTTTGGAACGAGACGCAGCGCAAGGGCATGACGCTTGTGCCGTTGGTGATGTACTTCAACCACAAGGGCATCGCCAAGGTGAAGATCGGCATCGCCAAGGGCAAGAAGAACCATGACAAGCGCGAGGCCGATGCCAAGCGCGACTGGGGTCGCCAGAAGGCCCGGCTGCTACGCCAGAGCGGCTGAGGCGCGGCTGCGCGCCCGCCAATCCCGCAGCCACAAGAGGTCGACGCGGCGCAATTCTGCCGGATCGAAGGCCTCGGGCTGCGTCCAGTACAATCCTGATTCGACCAAATATCCAAGCCGCGCTTCTTCGGCATCTGCCGGGCCGGGTGGTAATGCCTCCGGGGGCGGCAAGCTGCGCAGCGCGTGAGTGTCGGCGCGCGGGCTGACGAGGCGACTAGGGGCGTGCGAGAGATTGACGACGGCGCAGCCCTGCCGACCGGCGAGGATGTTAAACCGCGCAGACTTGGCCCGCAGGCTTTGCAGCGTGGGGTCGTCGCGCAGCGGATCGGCGGTGCCGCGGCCGTAGAAATGCGTGGCGCCGCGCGCAGGGTAGACCATGTCGCACCCAAGATAGGCGATCACCCGGGGCCGCAGCGCATCGAGCGCCCAGTAACCGGCGGTGAAGGCCATCGTCCCGCCGGCAAAGACGAACCCGCCATGGCGATTCTGTGCCTGCACGAAGGCGTCGGCCCCGATCAGGCTCTGGGTCGGCGCCACCACGGGCGGGCGTCGCTCAGGCGGGAAATCCTCGGGATAGATCAGATGGGTCCAGTCCTCGCGCACCCGCCAGGCATTGTTGATGCACAGGATTGCATCAAACGCGGCGCGGGGCAGCCGACGCGCGTCGGTCGCGTTCGGCCCGCTGCCAAGGATCAGGACCACGTCCGCCATCCGGTTCATTCCAATCCCTAGCCCCCATCCAGATACAGGGTTCTGGTCCGTCGGCCCGACAAGTCAACAGAAACACGGCGCTGCCGAGCCGGCGGCGTGCCATGCGGCGACTTTATCGGCCTTATCCGGCATCGGTTTCAGGCAAAGCCCAATCTGCAGGCCTCTCGCCCTGGCGCTGGGCGGTGCGTGACTGTCGGCAAGATTTGCGCTCCGGCGCAGCGCTCTGCCAAACCATCCGCCCCTTGCCACCCGTGCCCTTGCGGAATATGCACGGAACCAGTTTATTATGGGGGGAATCCATGGCCCAAGACGATCCCAGAACGCTGGTCTCGACAGAATGGCTTGCCCGGCATCTCAAGGACCCGGACCTGCGCATCCTCGATGCCAGCTGGCACATGCCCGATGCAGGACGCGATGCGCAGGCCGATTTCGATGCGTCGCACATCCCGGGCGCCCGCTTCTTCGACATCGAGGATATCTCCGACAGCCGTTCGGATCTGCCCCACATGGCCCCGCCGATCGAGAAATTCATGTCCCGTCTGCGCGCCCTCGGCGTTGGTGACGGACATCAGGTGGTGGTCTATGACACTGCCGGGCTGTTTTCGGCCGCCCGCGTGTGGTGGCTGTTCCGCCTGATGGGCCAGATGGACATCGCCGTGCTCGATGGCGGCTTTCCCAAATGGCAGGCCGAGGGCCGCGAGACCGAAGACTTGCCCACCATGATCCGCGACCGCCACATGACCGTCCGCCGCCAGAACCACATGGTGAAGGACGTGACGCAGGTCGCCGCCGCCTCGAAGCTCGGGGATTACGAAATCCTCGACGCGCGCTCCCCCACGCGCTTTCGCGGCGACGAGCCGGAACCGCGCCCCGGTCTGCGCGCCGGGCACATCCCCGGCTCGAAGAACGTGCATTATGCCACGCTGCTGAACGAGGACGGCACGATGAAGGACACCGAAGCCCTGCGCGAAGTGTTCGAAGCGTCCGGCGCCGATCTCTCCAAACCCGCGATCACCACCTGCGGATCGGGCGTCACCGCCGCGATCCTGTCGCTTGCGCTCGAGCGCATCGGCAAGACGGACCATTCCCTTTATGACGGGTCCTGGTCGGAATGGGGCATGTTCCCCACCGTCCCGGTCGAAACCGGACCCGCCGCAACCGGAGATAACTGATGTTCGAGACCCTCAAGGAACAACCCGCCGACAAGATCCTGATGCTCATGCAGGCCTACAAGGAAGACCCGCGCGAGACCAAGATCGACCTCGGCGTCGGTGTCTACAAGGATGCCAGCGGCAACACCCCGATCATGCACGCGGTCAAGGCTGCCGAGCATCAGCTCTGGGAAGCCGAGCAGACCAAGGCCTATACCGGCCTCGCCGGCGATCCGGCCTTTGGCGATGCGATGGTCGCGCTGGTGCTGGGCGATGCCGTACCGCGTGCCAATGTCGCCGCCGCCGCGACCCCTGGCGGCACCGGCGCCGTGCGTCAGGGTTTCGACATGATCCGCTCGGCCAATCCGGACGTGCGGGTCTTCGTCTCCGATCCGACATGGCCGAACCACCTGTCGATCCTCAAGCATATGGGGATCGAGAAGGTCTCCTACCGCTATTTCGACGACGAGACGCGCGGTGTCGATTTCGACGGCATGATGGAGGATCTTGCTCAGGCCCAAAAGGGCGACGTCGTCCTGCTGCATGGCTGCTGCCACAACCCGACCGGTGCGAACCTCAACATCTCGCAGTGGAAAGAGGTCGTGGCCCTGCTGCTGAAGACCGGCGCGACGCCGATGATCGACATTGCCTACCAGGGCTTCGGTGACGGGCTGGACGCGGATGCCGAGGCGACCCGCCTTGTTGCCTCCTCCGTGCCCGAATGCCTGATCGCGGCCAGCTGCTCCAAGAATTTCGGCATCTACCGCGAACGCACCGGCCTGCTGATGGCCGTGTCGCAGGATGCCTCGGCGCAGAAGCTCAATCAGGGCACGCTGAACTACCTCAACCGCCAGAACTTCAGCTTTCCGCCCGATCACGGCGCACGGCTCGTGACGATGGTGCTGAGCGACGAGAAACTGCGCGCCGACTGGAGCGCCGAGCTCGAGGCGGTGCGCAATTCCATGCTGGGCCTGCGCGAGCAGCTTGCCGCCGAGCTTCAGCGCCTGTCCGGCTCGGACCGTTTCGGCTTCATCGCGCAGCACCGTGGCATGTTCTCGCGTCTCGGCACCACGCCCGAGATGGTCGAGAAGCTGCGCGCCGATCACGGCATCTACATGGTGGGCGATTCCCGGCTCAACATCGCGGGTCTGAACAAGACGACTGTTCCGATCCTCGCCAAGGCCATCGTCGACGTCGGCATCTGACGCAGGCGGACTGCAACGCCTCTGCAGGCTTTCATCAAGGGCGCTCCCGACCGGGGGCGCCTTTTTCATGTCCGCAATCACCCGCGAAAACCCTGCCGGCGACAGTCCGCACGCAGCGTGCTGCTATGGTGGAACCTTTTGCAGAGATCGTACGTTTCCTAGGCAGACAAGGATCGCCGGGGAAACGCCTCGGTGACCAACATAAAACAAGGACGTCCGCATGAACCGCATCATCTATATCATCGGTCTGATCGTCGTGGTTCTGGTTATCCTGTCCTTCCTGGGACTGCGCTGACCTAAAGCGATCCGAGCGGCCAGAGAGCCGCAGTCAGGATCGCTTCGACGACAAGACACCCTGATCCGAACTGCCAGAGGTCATGGACCTTTGCGCCGTTCACCCGCCAGACAGCACAATGTGCTGCGCGGCAACGTGGATGCGCCTCATCGGTACGTTCAGTGATCAACTGCAAGTATCCGGGCGAAGGTGACGTGCCAAGCTGCGGACAAATCGAAAGGAAAGACCATGAACTGGGATCAAATCGCAGGTAACTGGAAAGAAATGACCGGCAACGTGAAATCCAAGTGGGGCGAGCTCACCGATGACGACGTGGTCGAGGTCAATGGCGATCGTGAAGCACTGGAAGGCAAGATCCAGGCGAAGTACGGCAAGTCCAAGGAAGAAGCGCGTCGCGAAGTCGACCACTTCCTCGCCAACCAGTAAGTAAGCAGCGTCGCGCCACGCGCGACACTGGATTGACGAGTTTCATATGGCGCTCCCGATCGGGAGTGCCATTTTTGTTGCGCAGCTCTCGATGTCTTGCCCGGGTCCTGCCGATGCGATGCCGCTCAGCCGTGCTCGGCGAGACTGTCCCGCGGCGCCTGTTCGCGGTCGAACATGCCGTAATCGCGCATCACGTGGCATACCTTCAGGCGGTAATCCGAAAAGACGCCCTCGCGCCCGCGTTTCTGCGCGCCGCGATGGGCATGCAGACGCCGCCAGCGATCCACCGCCGCCTCGTCCTCGAAAAAGCTGATCGACAGCAGCTTGTCGGGATTGGTCAGGCTCTGGAACCGCTCGACGGACAGGAAGCCTTCGACCTCCTCGACCATCGGGCGCATCGTGGCCGCGATATCCAGGTATTCGGCCTTGCGCCCCTCGGCCGGTATCACTTCGAAAATGATCGCGATCATGTCACTGCTCCTTGATGTCGCGCGCAGAATGCGCAGACTGCCTGAAGGGTGACAAGCCCGGGAGCCCGCCGGGCAGGCTTGCGCCCTCTTGCATCCGCTTGCGAAGCGCTGCCAGATGGCCCCGACAACACCGGAGCCCAGCCATGCACATCCTTCCCGTCACCCCCTCGGTTCCTGCGGAACATGACGCGCCCGCGCCGGATCGCCTGATTTCGGGTGATCCGCAATTCACCACCTGGAACATCGAGGACCGCGACGGCCTTTATTGCGGCATCTGGCAGGCGACGCCGGGCAAGTGGCGCATCACCTACGAGGAATGGGAATATTGCCGGATCCTGTCCGGCGTTTCGGTCCTGACCGAAGACGGGCAGGCGCCGCAGACCTACCGCGCCGGAGACAGTTTCATCCTCCGCCCCGGCTTTGCGGGCACCTGGGAGGTGATCGAGACCACAGTGAAGGATTACGTGATCCGCCTGTGAGACCGTGACGTTGTCCCCGGAAGTGGCCGGGCGCAGGAGGCCGGACAACGGCTGAACGACAGCGATATGGATCGACGCGCCCCCAGAGGACGCGCCGAGTCTTTCAGCTTGAAACCTCAGACCACGTTGAAGGCAGGTCCATAGGGGTAGTGCGTGATATCCTCGGCACCATCTTCGGTCATGACCAGGATGTCATGCTCGCGGTATCCGCCCGCACCGGGCCTGTCTGCCGGAAGGGTGAGCATCGGCTCCATCGAGATCACCATCCCCGGTTCCAGCACCGTATCGATATCCTCGCGCAGCTCGAGCCCCGCCTCGCGGCCATAATAGTGCGAGAGCACGCCGAAGGAATGGCCATAGCCGAAGGTCCGGTATTGCAGCAGCTGCCGCTCTTCGAGGAAGTCGTTGATCTGTCGCGTGATCTGCGAACAGGACGCGCCCGGTTTCAGCAGCGACATGCCGTATTCATGGCAGGCCACGTTTGCCTCCCAGATTTTCAGGGAGGCATCGTCGACTTCGCCCACGAACAGCGTCCGCTCGAGCGCGGTGTAGTAGCCCGAGATCATCGGAAAGGTGTTGAGCGACAGGATATCGCCCCGCTCCAGCACGCGCGATGTGACAGGGTTGTGCGCGCCGTCGGTATTGGGGCCTGACTGAAACCAGACCCAGGTGTCGCGGTATTCGGCATCCGGAAAGGCCCGCGCGATCTCGGTCTCCATCGCGTCGCGTCCGGCCATGGCCACGTCGATCTCGCGGACGCCTTCGCGAATGGCCTGCTTGATCGCGTAACCGCCGATATCCGCCACGCGGGCACCTTCGCGGATCAGGGCGATCTCGGCGGCGGATTTGTGCATGCGCTGGCGCATGGTCGCCTCGTTCACCGCTACCTTGCGCGCGGGCGCAAGAAAGGCGTCGAGCTTGCCGAGGCCCTGCAGCGTCAGGTGGTCTTCTTCGAAGCCGATGATCTGCCCGGTGCCGGTCACCGACAGGATCGCGCGCCAGAAATTGTCGCGCTGCCAGTCGGTATAGGTGATGTTGTCGCCATGGCAGCGCCGCGAGGGCTGACCGGCATCGATGCCGGCCGAGATCGTGACGGAGTCGCTGGCGGTCACGACAAGGCCATAGGGACGCCCGAAGGTGCAATAGAGAAAGCCCGAGTAATAGGCGATGTTGTGCATCGAGGTGAAGATGCAGGCGGTGACGCCAAGCGTCTCCATCGTGCTGCGCAAGGTGGACAGCCGCGCGTCGTATTCCGCTGCAGAAAAGGGCAGGGGAACCTTGTCGCCGTTGTGAAACCGATAGAATTCAGGACGTTGTGTCATGTGACCCTCCAGAAGCGTGCCGCACTTCGGGGGTGTTGCGAAACCTGACCCCGCCGCGATGCGACACAGAAAGGTCCCGGCGTTCAGGACTGGGATGAAGCGCATGGTCTGTCCCATGCGGCGACGCCATCGCCCCGCTTCGCGCCAAGAGTTACGCCCGAACGCGCGAGCGCACAAGATGGCGTGTTCGCCGTGCCGCAGAGGCGCCGGCGCCACCCAGCAGGCAGTGCTCAGAATTCCATCAGGGTCCGCACCATCACGCTGTCGGGATCCAGCAACCCGTCGATCACGTCGAAATGGTGCCGCTCCGGTTCGACCACATGGCCGCATTCCCAGACCTCGGCCAGCCACTTCGCCTGATCGAGGAAGGCCGGCCGTTCATCCGCGCCGACCCAGACGGTCACCGGCATTTCGGGCACCGGCTGATAGATCGGGCTCTCGGCCTTTGCCTCTTCTGCGTCCAGCCCGAAATCCGCGTTCATCTTCGTCTCGAGCAGCGGGCGAAGATCCGAGACCGGCGAGATCGGCATGACATGACTTATGCGGTCGCGCACATCATCCTCGAGCATGCCGGGCGCCAGCATGCGCGCGACCAGATGCCCGCCCGCCGAATGTCCGACCAGCCGGATCGGCCCGGCGACCTCGTGCGAGGCCACGGTGATCGCCTGCGCGACCTGGCGCGAGATGTCCCGAATGTGCACCCGCGGGACGAGGTCGTAGGAGGGCATCATCACCGCCTGCGACCGGGCCAGCAGCCCGGAGGCGAAATGCGAGAACAGCGCACGTTCGAACCGCCGCCAGTAACCGCCATGGACAAAGACCGTGAGGCCGTCCGGCGGCGCGTCCGGCAGGAACAGATCCATGACCTGACGCGTTCCATGTCCGTACATGAGCCCGAGCCGCGCGCGCCCCGTCACGGCGACCCGCTTGCGGAACATGTCCGCCTCGGCCTCCCAGCGGGGCGCATACCCCTCGGCATCGGGAATATGGCCGACATTGTCATAGGCATCGTCCAGGTCCATAACGTTCCTCATCTTGGCTTCTGAAGTATAGACATAACAGACGAAGCGCCCATGGCCGCATCAAAACCGGAGATAAACATGCTCGATCAGACAACAAATCTCGCCTCGCTTCTCAAGGATCCCAGTCTGCTGGAAACCCGCGCCTATATCGGCGGCAAATGGGTCGATGGCGACAAGGGCACCTTCGATGTCACGAACCCCGCCCGCGGCGATGTCGTGGCTCAGGTGGCGGACCTGTCGCGCGCCCAGGTGAACGGGGCGATCGCGCAGGCCGAGACTGCGCAGACGGAATGGGCCAAGTGGACCGGCAAGGAACGTGCGCAGGTGATGCGCAAGTGGTTCGATCTTATGATGGAGAACCAGCATGATCTCGGCGTGATCCTGACCGCCGAACAGGGCAAGCCGCTGGCTGAAGCCAAGGGCGAGATCGGCTATGGCGCGTCCTTCATCGAATTCTTCGGTGAAGAAGCCAAGCGCATCTATGGCGAGATGATCCCCGGCCACCAGCGCGACAAGCGCATCATGGTGATGAAGCAGCCGATCGGCGTCGCGGCCTCGATCACGCCGTGGAACTTTCCCAACGCGATGATCACCCGCAAGGCAGGCCCCGCGCTTGCGGCTGGCTGTGCCTTCGTCGCGCGGCCCGCGAAAGAGACGCCGCTCTCGGCCATCGTGCTCGGCGTGCTGGCCGAACGCGCGGGTATCCCCGCGGGCGTGTTCAACGTCGTGCCGTCCTCGTCCTCGTCCGAGATCGGCAAGGAATTCTGCGAGAACCCCGCCGTACGCAAGCTGACCTTCACCGGCTCGACCGAGGTGGGGCGCATCCTGCTGCGGCAGGCCGCGGACCAGGTGATGAAATGCTCGATGGAACTTGGCGGCAATGCGCCCTTCATCGTGTTCGACGATGCGGATCTCGATGCCGCCGTCGAGGGCGCGATCATGTGCAAGTTCCGCAACAACGGTCAGACCTGCGTCTGCGCCAACCGGCTTTACGTGCAGGCGGGCGTCTATGATGAATTCGCCGCGAAGCTCAAGAAGCGGGTCGCGGCGATGAAGGTCGGTGACGGGCTCGAAGACGGCACGGAACTCGGGCCGCTGATCAACCACGATGCGCTCGACAAGGTGCAGGAGCATATCGCCGACGCCAAGGCCAAGGGCGGCGAGGTCATTCTGGGCGGGGAAGAGCACGAGATGTCGGGCAACTTCTTCGGGCCGACCATCGTGACCGGAGCAACGAAGGACATGCTGTTCTCGACGGAGGAGACATTCGGCCCGCTCGCGCCGCTGTTCAAGTTCGAGGACGAGGACGAGGTGATCGCGCTGGCGAATGACACGATCTTCGGGCTCGCCTCGTATTTCTACGCGAAGGACCTCAAGCGCGTCTACAAGGTGGCCGAGGCGCTGGAATATGGCATCGTCGGCGTGAATACCGGCATCATCTCGACCGAGCTCGCGCCGTTTGGCGGGGTCAAGCAGTCGGGGCTGGGCCGCGAAGGCAGCCATCACGGGATCGAGGATTACCTCGAAATGAAATATGTCTGCCTGTCGGTCTGAACCTTCCGGCACGGTGATCCTTTCGGCTGGTTGATCCAACGGAGCGCGCCCCTTGCGGGGCGCGCTCTTTTCGTCTCGTCACCCGCCGCTGGCGGGTTCCTCCGGCGGGCGCGGGTGGCGGGGTGCGTGCGTCATGTGAACGTTACAATTCCGTCACACGGTTGTTGCCCAAGCGGCGCAAACCGCCCCCAGAACAATCAGGGGACATTTCATGCCGATCCGCACACTTTGCCTAACATCGACCCTCGCGCTTTGCGCGGGCACTGCCACGCTCGCGCTGACCGCGGGCACCGCGAAGGCCGACATGACCTTCAACCGCATCGCGAGCTTTGCCACTCCGGACAACATGGCCGAGGGCGAGGACAAAGCCCGGACGACATCTTCCGAGATCATTTCCGTGAGCGGTGACGGCATGACGCTGGCCTATACCGACAGCCCGCTGGGTGTTCTGGGCCGCATCGACATCACCGATCCCGCCAATCCGCAGCCTCTCGGCAATATCGAGCTTGGCGGCGAGCCGACCGCCGTGAGCGTCGTGGGCGCCACGGCCTATGTCGCGGTCAACACCTCGGAAAGCTATACCGCGCCGTCGGGCCATCTCTCGGCCATCGATCTTGCGAGCGGCGAGGAGCTGGCGCAGTGCGATCTGGGCGGTCAGCCCGATTCCACCGCCTTTGCCAAGGACGGATCGTTCCTGGCAGTCGCGATCGAGAACGAGCGCGACGAGGAGGCCGGTGACGGCCGTGTGGGCCAGATGCCCGGCGGCGACGTGGTGATGATCGACCTTGCTGACGGCACGATGGATTGCGGCACGCTGCGCCATGCCGACGTGACCGGTCTCGCCGAGATTTCGCCCGAGGATCCCGAGCCGGAATTCACCGATATCAACAGCCTTGGCGAGGTCGCGGTGACCCTGCAGGAGAACAACCACATCGTGATCCTGTCGCGCGACGGCGAGGTGCTGAGCCATTTCAGCGCCGGTTCGGTGGATCTCGACGGTATCGACGCCACGGATGAGCGCGCCGCGCTGATCTTCGACGAATCCCAGCCGGGGCGTCTGCGCGAACCCGACGCGGTGCAGTGGATCGACGACGACCATATCGTGATCGCCAACGAGGGTGACATGGATGGCGGCTCGCGCGGATTTACCGTTTTCAACAAGGATGGCACCGAGGTCTACGAGAGCGGCACCAGCTTCGAGGAGGCGGTGATCCGGGTCGGCCACTATCCGGACAGGCGCTCGGATGCCAAGGGAATCGAACCCGAGGGCATGGAAGTCGCGACCTTCGACGGCGTGCCTTACATGTTCCTGCTGGCCGAGCGGGCCTCGGTCGTCGGCGTCTATGACATGAGCGATCCGGCGAGCCCCGTGCTCAAGCAGATCCTGCCCTCGGGGATCGCCCCCGAAGGCACTGTGGCCATCCCCGAGCGCAACCTGCTGGTCACCGCGAACGAGGCGGATCTGGTCGAGGATGGCGGCGCACGCTCGCATGTCATGATCGACGAATATGCCGAAGGCGAGGCGGCCTATCCGACCCTCACCTCGGAAAGCATGGACGCATTGACCGGCTGGGGCGCGATTTCCGGCATGGTGGCGGGAGAGGGTGCGACGCTCTACGCGGTGAATGACAGCTTCTATGGCTATCAGCCGACCATCTTCACCATCGACACCTCGGTCACTCCGGCGCGGATCACCGACGCCCTGCGGGTCACGCGCGCGGGCAGCCCTGCGCAGAAACTCGACATGGAAGGCATCACGCTGGACGGCGAAGGCGGTTTCTGGGTCGCCTCCGAAGGGCGCACCGACCATCTGATCCCGCACGCGCTTTACCATGTGAATGCCGAGGGCGAGATCGAGGACGAGATCGGACTGCCCGCCGAACTGCTGGCGCAGGAAACGCGCTATGGTTTCGAGGGCATCACCAAGGTCGGTGACTGGCTCTGGATGGCGGTTCAGCGCGAATGGGGCGACGATCCGAAGGATCACGTCAAGCTGGTCGCCTACAATGTCGAGAGCGAGGAATGGGGCGCGGTCCTTTACCCAAAGGCGGCGACCGATACCGGCTGGACCGGCCTTTCGGAGATCGTCGCGCATGGCGACTGGGTCTATGTCGTCGAGCGTGACAACCAGATCGGCGCCGCAGCCACGACCAAGAAGATCTACCGCATTCCCGCGTCCGAAATGGTGCCGGGTGCGCTCGGCTCCGAGCTCGCGGTGGTGAGCAAGGAAGAGGTGCGTGATCTCATCCCCGATCTCAAGGCCTGGGGTGGCTATGTCGTGGACAAGGTCGAAGGGCTGGCCGTGACCGAGGACGGCACCTTCTGGGTGTCGACCGACAATGACGGGGTTGATGACAGCTCGGGCGAAACCTTCCTGTGGTCGTTCAAATAGGCTGAAACTTGCGGCATCCTTTCCGTCTGCCGGAAGGGGTGCCGGTCCTTCGGGACAGCACGGCCTGCACTGCGCCACGGGTGGCGCGCAGGCCGTGTTCACATTTCCGGAGACATCTCGATCCGGTAGGTCTGACCGGACCAGCCGTCGACCGAACAATGCGCGCGGATGAAGAGCGCGCGCACTCCGTCGGGGACCATCACCGAAGACAGCGACCGGGTGAAGGGCTGCTCCTGCTCGTGCGGGTGCAGCAATTCGCGGGTGTCGAGGATCGTGCCATCGGCATCCTCGACCCGCCAGCCATCGGCGTAGTGATCCCATCCGGTATCACCGTGGCGCAGCGTGACGGAGATGCGCCAGCCCATGCCGACCTTGTCCGCCACGACCGAGACGATTTCGGGCGGGGCGGCGTGGAGCGGGGAGGCTGCAAAGACAAAGAGAGCGAAACATGCGGAGCGTATTTTCATGCGCTCACCCTAGCAGCTTGCCCGGCCTGCTGGCGTCAACTCCGCGTGTTTCGGCCGTGGGTTCCTCGCGATCGCTGCCATCCAGCAACACTGCACGCGAAGCGGACCAGAATTCCCGCCGCAGGATCACCACCAGCGTGAAAATGGCCGCCATGAACAGCGCCCAGGCCCCCAGAAGCCAGCCTGCCGAAGCAATGCCGAAATAGACCGACCGCAAGCCGCTGTTGAAGCTGCGTGCGGCGGTGATGTTGATTTCGCCCGATTTTGCGGCCCGGATATAGGCCACCGGGTTCTCGACATCGTTGGGAACCGCCGCCATCAACACCGCGCAATACCCGAAGAGCCTGTGTGACCAGACGAATTTGAGGAACCCGTTGGTGGCGAAGAACAGCATCAGCAGCAGCTTGATCTCCCACACGATCGTCGGGGCGGTACCAAGCGTCAAGTCCTGCGCTACGCCGCGCAGCATGTCGGCATTGCCGATCAGCGCGAGGCCGCCGCCGATCGCGATCATGCTGGCCGAGGCGAAGAAGGCCGCACCCTGCCGCATGTTGTCGATGATCTGCGAATCGAAGATCCGTGGCTCGCGGGTCACGAAATGATGCAGCCAGGCGCGCCGGTAATCCGCCATGAGCATGGAAACGGAGGGACGGCGCGCCGGGGGATGCTCGATAATCCGCGTGCTGATCAGCCAACCCAGCACCAGCACGGCCAGCGCGCCGTAATCCAAGGCGGTGAACAAGGCGAGCTGGTCCATCCAGATCATGGCATCTGCCTCAGAACGGTTTGACCACCACGACCCAGAGGATCGCGATCACGGCCACAACACTGATTTCGTTGAAGATGCGCAGGAAGCGGTCGGATTCGGTAAAGACGCCGCGGCGGGCCCTCAGCACCATCCGCCCGGTCCATCCGTAATGCGCCGCGAGCGCCAGCACGAGGGTAAGCTTGAGCCAGACCCAGGCGGGAAAGCCCCAGCTTGCCGCCAGACCGATGCCGGTGATCAGCGCGATGACCCCAAGCCCCGCGGAAAAGCGGTAGAGCCGGATCGTCAGATCCCCCAACGGGCCGAATTCCCCGAGGCGCGCATATTCGCGTTTCCAGAAGATCAGCGCGCGGGGCACGGCAAAGATGCTCGTCATCCAGCCCATGACGCAGAGAAGGTGTATGATCTTGACCCAGTTCATGACACGATCCCTGCGACAGACCCGCGATCTGCGCAAGGCGTCAGCGGGTCGCGGCCAGAAATCAATTGCCGTTCGGGTCATTTTGGTTATATAAAATGACCAATTCAGGGGAGAGCGCCATGGAAATGCCAGTTCCGAATGCCGATGTGATCGCCCGCAAGGCGCAGATCGTTGCCGCGCTCGCGCGAGTCCTGCCCGAGGGCGGCGTGATTTCCGACGTTGCCGAAACCCGCGCCTATGAATGCGACGCGCTGACAGCCTATCGCTGCGCGCCGCTGGCCGTGGTCCTGCCCGGTTCGACCGAAGAGGTCTCGGCCGTGCTGAAGATCTGCCATGACATGGGCGTGCCGGTCGTGCCGCGCGGGTCGGGCACGTCGCTTGCCGGTGGCGCGCTGCCGACAGCGGATTGCGTGATCCTGGGCGTCGCGCGGATGAACGAGGTGATCGAGACCGATTACGAGAACCGCTACATCCGGGTCCAGACCGGGCGCACGAACCTGTCTGTGACTGGCGCGGTCGAGCAGGAGGATTTCTTCTACGCCCCCGATCCGTCGTCGCAGCTTGCCTGCGCCATCGCGGGCAATATCGCGATGAATTCGGGCGGGGCGCATTGCCTCAAATACGGCGTGACCACCAACAACCTGCTCGGCGTCACGCTGGTCCTGATGGACGGCACGGTGACCGAGATCGGTGGTGCGCATCTCGATTCCGGCGGTCTGGACCTGCTCGGCCTCATCTGCGGCTCGGAAGGGCAGCTTGGTGTCGTGACCGAGGCGACATTGCGGATCCTGCGCAAGCCCGAAGGCGCGCGGCCTGTCCTGATGGGCTTTGAGTCCAACGAGGTGGCCGGGGCCTGCGTGTCCGACATCATCAAGGCGGGCGTCCTGCCCGTCGCCATCGAATTCATGGACCGGCCCTGCATCGAGGCCTGCGAGGCCTTCGCCCATGCCGGATACCCGATGTGCGAGGCGCTGCTGATCGTCGAGGTCGAAGGCTCTCCGGCCGAGATCGACGAACAGCTTGCGCTGATCCTCGACATCGCGCGGCGCCACGATCCGGTCGAGCTGCGCGAGGCCAAGGATGCCGACGAGGCAGGCCGCATCTGGCTGGGGCGCAAGTCCGCATTTGGGGCTATGGGGCAGATCAACGACTACATGTGCCTTGACGGCACGATCCCGGTGACCGCGCTGCCCTTCGTTCTCAAGCGGATCGGCGAGCTCGGCAAGCAATACGGTCTCGGCGTGGCGAACGTGTTCCATGCGGGGGATGGCAACATGCACCCGCTGATCCTGTTCGACGCCAACAAGCCCGGCGATCTGGAGCTCTGCGAAGCGATGGGTGCGGACATCCTGCGGCTCTGCGTCGAGGTGGGAGGCTGTCTCACCGGCGAGCATGGCGTGGGGATCGAAAAGCGGGATCTGATGACGGATCAGTTCGCGCCGGACGATCTCGAGGCGCAGATGGGCGTCAAGGATGTGTTCGACCCCAAATGGCTGTTGAATCCGTCCAAGGTGTTTCCTCTCGCGGTTTCGGAAAGCCGCAGATACGTCGCGCTGGCGGCGGAATAGAGCGAATGGAAGCTCGGGGGCTTTGCCCCCGAACCCCCAGGATATTTGGGACCCAGAGAAGATATGAGACCTGAGACAGAGGCCGAACTGGCCGAGATGATTGCCGCCGCAAGGGGCCCGCTGCATGTGCAGGGGGGCGGGACGCGGTCGGTCGGGCGACCGGTGACCGGGGATGTGGTGCAGACTGGCGGGATGTCGGGCATATCGCTTTATGAGCCGGGGGCGCTGACCCTCGTGGTGAAGGCCGGGACACCGCTGGCCGAGATCGAGGCGGCGCTCGAGGCGGAGGGGCAGCGGCTGCCTTTCGAACCGATGGATCATCGCGGATTGCTCGGCACTGATGGCACGCCGACGATCGGTGGCGTGGTGGCGTCGAACGCCTCCGGGCCGCGGCGCATCCAGGTCGGGGCCTGCCGGGATTTCATGCTCGGCGTGCGGTTCGTCGACGGGCAGGGCACGGTGATCAAGAATGGCGGGCGGGTCATGAAGAACGTGACCGGATATGATCTGGTCAAACTGCTCTGCGGCAGCTGGGGAACGCTGGGCGTGCTGAGCGAGGTCTCCCTCAAGGTGCTGCCAAAGCCCGGGAGTGCGGCAACGCTGACGCTGCACGGTCTTGATGTGGCGCAGGCGGTGGCGGCGATGAGTCGCGCGCTGGGCTCGCCCTATGAAATCACTGGCGCGGCGCATGATGCGCAGGCCGGGGAAACGCTGCTGCGGATCGAAGGGTTCGAACAGTCCGTGGCCTATCGCGCCGGGCAGATCCAAGCGCTTTTCGCGGATCATGACGTTTCGCTCGACACCGATCCCGACGCGGTGGCGCAGGTCTGGTGCGGCATCCGGGACGTGGCGCCGCTCAAGGATGGTAAAGGCGATGTCTGGCGGTTGTCGGTGAAGCCGTCCGATGCGCCGCTGGTCGCAGCCCGGCTCGAGGCGGAGGCGCTTCTCTTCGACTGGGGCGGCGGGCTGATCTGGGCGCAGGTGCCCGAGGGCACCGATCTGCGCGCACGGATGGGGTCGGTCGCAGGCCATGCGACACTGGTGCGCGGCTCGGCGGCCAGCCGCGCGGCGCTGCCGGTATTCCATCCGGAACCTGCGCCGCTGGCCCAAATCAGCGAAGGATTGCGCAAGCGGTTCGATCCCCGCGGCATCCTCAACCCCGGGCTGATGGCCTGATGACAGCCGCCACTCTCCTCGCCCCTGGCGACCTGATTGACGGGCTGGCGTGCACCAGCCGTGCGGCGGGGCTTTACGGAACGACTTTGCCGTGGCTCGGACAGAGCACGGCCCGAAGGATGACTTTCTGACATGCAGACGACCTTTACCCCCGAGCAGCTGGCCGATCCCGACACGGCGCGCAGCAACGAAATCCTGCGGGCCTGCGTGCATTGCGGATTCTGCACGGCGACCTGTCCGACCTACCAGGTGCTCGGCGACGAACTCGACAGCCCGAGAGGGCGGATCTACCTCATCAAGGACATGCTCGAAAACGAGCGCAAGCCGGATGCCAAGACCGTCAAGCATATCGATCGTTGCCTGAGCTGCCTCGCCTGCATGACGACCTGCCCGTCCGGCGTGCATTACATGCATCTCGTCGATCATGCCCGCGCCTATATCGAGGAAAACTACGAACGCCCCCGGTCGGATCGCGCGCTGCGCTGGATCCTTGCGCGGATCCTGCCGCATCCGACGCTGTTCCGCATCGCACTTCTCGGCGCCAAGATCGGGCGGCCGTTCAAGTTCCTGATGCCGGATGCCCGGCTGAAGGCGATGCTCGAGATGGCGCCGAAGACCATTCCCCCGGTGAGCCGCAACGACGATCCCCAAAGCTTTGCGCCGCAGGGCCAGCGCCGCAAACGCGTGGCGCTGATGACCGGCTGTGCGCAGAAGGCGCTCAACACCGACATCAACGACGCCACGATCCGCCTGCTGCGACGGCTGGGCTGCGAAGTGGTGGTCGCGCAAGGCGCGGGCTGCTGCGGTGCGCTGACCCATCACATGGGAAAGGCCGATGAGAGCCATGCTTCGGCCGCGGCCAACATCCGCGCCTGGGTGCGGGAAATGGACGGCGAGGGCCTCGATGCGATCGTGATCAACACTTCGGGCTGTGGCACGACGGTCAAGGATTACGTCCACATGTTCCGCAACGACGCGCTCGCCGCGGATGCCGCGCGCGTGTCGGAAAAGGCGAAGGATATCAGCGAGGTGCTGATGGAGCTCGACCTGCCGGAAGGCGTGGATCGGGGCCTTGTGGTCGCCTATCACGCCGCCTGTTCGCTGCAGCACGGCCAGAAGATCAAGAGCTTCCCGAAGGATCTGCTGAAACGCGCGGGCTTCAGGATCGTCGAGCCGTCCGATGCGCATCTTTGCTGTGGTTCCGCGGGGACCTACAACCTGATGCAGCCGGAAATCTCGAAACAGCTCAAGGACCGCAAGGTCCGCACGCTCGAAGCGAAGAAGCCGGATGTGATCGCCGCCGGAAATATCGGCTGCATGATGCAGATCGGATCCGCGACCGGGGTGCCCGTGGTGCATACGGTCGAACTGCTCGACTGGGCGACGGGCGGGCCGAAACCGCCCCGGCTCACAACGGAGGCCTGAAAGTCACATTTGACTGGCATATGCCCAAGTTTTGCCGCAGGTCGCTGATAGAGTTCGGGGATCAGGACGGAGAATGACTGTGCGGCTGCCGAGGGCTTACCTTCTATCCATGTTCATGGCCGTGGCAGGTGCGTTTCCTGCCATGGCGGACGGTCTGTTCTCGCTCAACAGCCTGCAGGACGGGCGCAAGTGGCAGGCGGTCGGGCGGCTCGAGATCTCGGGCGAGGCCTTCTGCACCGGCGCGCTGATCGAACCGAACCTCGTCCTGACGGCGGCGCATTGCCTGTTCGACGCCAAGACCGGCGCCCGGGTGCCCACCGATCAGATCCAGTTCCTGGCGGGGTGGAGCAACGGACGCGCGGCGGCCTATCGACGGGTGCGCCGGGCCGAACCTCATCCGGACTATGACTTCACCGCAGTCTCCGACGCGGCGCGCGTGCGCGTAGACGTCGCCCTGCTGGAATTGCAGCATCCCATCCGCAACGGCGTGATCGACCCCTTCGAGACCGATGTCCGCCCGCAGACGGGCGACCGGATCGGCGTCGTGTCCTATGCGCATAACCGGTCGGAAGCTCCATCCGTGCAGGAAACCTGTGAGGTGATGTCGCGTCAGCAGGGTGTGCTGGTGATGTCCTGCCAGGTGGATTTCGGCAGTTCCGGGTCGCCGGTTTTTTCGTTTGCCAGCGGTACGCCGCGAATCGTTTCCGTCGTCTCGGCCAAGGCCGAGGCCGATGGCGTTCCCGTATCGCTCGGCACCGAGCTGCAGGAACCCGTGGCCACGATCCGCGCGATCCTGGACGGCCAGGATGGGTTATCCGCCAACGGGATTTCCAGCGTCAGCCGCGTCGGGTCTGCTTTCCGAAATGATACTGGCGCGAAGTTCGTCAAGCCGTGATCGGGAACCTCCGCGGGCCGCGGAATGATCGTTGCCTTGTTGGAAGGCAGAAACCGCGGTCAGCATACCCATTTCGGCGCGGCCTGTTCCTGATCTCGCGGCGCTTCGTTTGTGTTGAAGGACCGTCTCTTGCCATCATCATTTGGCCGATTGCGACGCTCTTGAAAGCGGTGAAACGGCATCCCATTTTAGCCGCAGCGGGATGCCTATGTTTGGGTCCCGTCTGACGATCGCCTGTCCCATGACGGGAAGGCGACACATCAAAATGGTATCGCTCACTGGAGGATGACCCATGAGAAGCTTTGATTTTGCACCCCTTTACCGTGCCACTGTCGGATTCGACCAGATCGCCGACATAATGGACCGGGTTCTTGCCAATGACGGCGCACAGCCGACCTATCCGCCCTACAACATCGAAAAGACCGCCGATGATTCCTACCGCATCTCGATCGCGGTTGCGGGATTCTCGGATGAAGACCTGTCGGTCGAGGTCAAGGAACACGCGCTCGTCGTCTCGGCCCGGAAAGCCGACGAGGATGGCCCGCGCGCCTATCTGCACCGTGGCATCGCGACCCGTGCCTTCGAACGCCGGTTCCAGCTGGCAGACCATGTCCGCGTCATCGGTGCGAGCCATGCGGACGGCATGCTGCACATCGATCTCACCCGCGAGATTCCCGAGGCGCTGAAGCCCCGCCGGATCGAGATCGCCAATGCCAAGGCCGTTCGCAAGGATGTCGTGGACGCGCAGTCGGTGAACTGATCGTCATCATCTAAGATCGGGCTTCGGCCCGAAATGAAGCCCCCGGCAAGATCTTGTCGGGGGCTTTTTGCTATCCGTTGTGGCGTTGCTCGGGTCGCACGGGACGGATTGGGGGCCGACCTCCAAACCCCCGGAGTTTATTTCGCAAGATGAAACAGGAGCGTCGGTTCAATTGCGTCCTTCGCGCAGCCAGGCACCGACGATCATCGCCGAGGCGAGCAGCAGCACGAGCCAGGCGGGCAGCATCGGCGTCTGGGTCACGTCGAGCGTTTCATAGGCGTTGCGCGGCGTGAGGCCGATCCAGCCGCGACCGGCCGCGGGACGCCCGACGCCGACCTCGCGTATGGAGGGTATGCCCTCCTCGAGCCGGGGCGTACCGCCGCGCATCGTGTCGATCACCGGCTCGAGCACGTCGCCCGTCGCGATCGTCTGTTCGAATTCGCGCGGCGCTGCAGGCCCGAGACCGATGACAGAGGTCTGATCGCCTTCGGCAAGGCGGTAGAGGCCGATCTCGGGTCCTTCGTAGAGCGCCTCGAAACGCCCCGGACTGACCTCGCTCAGCTCGACCTCTTCGGTGGTGCCATCGGGGCGGGTGACGGTGACAGTGCCGACCTCTTCGGAGAGGGTACGGCGGATGATGCGCATCGTCTGGCCGTTGGCTTCGGCAAAGAGCGCCTCTTCCTCGAGCTCGGGTTCCTTCATCATCCAGTGCGCAAGGCGGCGCAGCAGGTCGAGCTGCGGGCCGCCGCCTTCGAATCCGCGGGACCAGAGCCAGGCCTGATCCGAGGCCATCAGCGCCACGCGCCCCTCGCCCACGCGGTCGAGCACCAGCAGCGGGCGGTCGTCGACACCTGACATCACCACTTCGCTGTCGGGGGTCGGTGTCACCTCGATCTGGCGCATCCAGCGGCCCCAGTTTTCCGCACCCTGCATGCCGGCGGTCACCGGATGGCGCTGGCCAAGGTCCGTGATGGCGGGGCGGTAGCCTTCGTCGATCACGCGCGCCGTTGGCTCGGCGGGCAGGATCGAAGAGAGGGGCGAGCGGTAGAGGCTGTCGGCGCTGGCATAGTCGGGTCCGGCGGAGATCAGCAGAGCGCCGCCCTGTTCGACATAGTTGCGCACATTGTCGAGATAGATCGACGGCAGGATGCCGCGCCGCTTGTAGCGGTCGAAGATGATGAGGTCGAAATCCTCGATCTTTTCCAGGAACAGCTCGCGGGTCGGAAAGGCGATCAGCGACAGTTCGGTGACCGGCACGCCGTCCTGCTTTTCCGGGGGGCGCAGAATGGTGAAGTGGACCAGATCGACGGAGGAGTCGGATTTCAGCAGGTTGCGCCAGGTGCGCCCGCCCGCATGCGGCTCGCCCGACACCAGGAGGACGCGGAGGCGGTCGCGCACGCCGTTGATCTGAACGAGGGCCGTATTGTTGCGGTCGGTCAGCTCGCCTTCCGCCTCGGGCACGGTGAACTGGATCACGTTGCGCCCGCCATGGGGCAGGGTGATCGGCAGGTCGAACGCCTCGCCGATGGGCATGTCGAAGGTCTGCGGCTCGCCGCCATCGACCGAGATTTCCAGCGCCGTGGAGGCGGCTTCGGGGGCGGCCCCCTCATCCTCGACCATCAGGGTCAGGGTCACGGGTTCGCCCAGAATGGCAAAGGCCGGGGCATTCTCGACGATCAGGCGGCGGTCCCAGTCGGTCTCCTTCCCGGTCATCAGCAGGTGCATGGGGGCGGGCAGGTCGGGCGCGCGTTCGAGATCGTGCAGGCGTCCGTCGGACAGCAGCAGGATGCCGGCGATCCGGGCACGCGGTTCCTCGGCGAGGGCGGCGTTCAGGGCGGACATGAGCAGCGTTCCTGCATCCTCCTCGCCGTCACCGACATTGATGCGCCGCACTTCGGTATTGGGCCGACCGGCGAGGCGTGCCTCGAGCGTGGTGGCAGCCTCTTCGGTGACACCGGCGCGCTCGGCCAGGGTCTGGCTCGCGCTCCGGTCGACCAGCATCAGCACGATGTCCGAGAGCGGTGCGCGATCTTCGACCTGATAGGAGGGCTGCGTGAGCGCGCCGACGAGAATGACGGCGGCCAGCGCCCGCAGGGCCCAGCCGGACAGCCCGCGCCAGAGGGCCAGCACGACGCCGACAAGGGCGAGCGCGCCGAGCACGCCGATGGCGATCCAGGGCAGGAGCGGGTCGAAGATGATGGTTCCGGTCATTGTCCCAGCCTGTCGAGAAGTGCAGGTACGTGAACCTGGTCGGATTTATAGTTTCCGGTCAGCACGTGCATGACCAGATTTACCCCGAAACGATAGGCGATCTCGCGCTGGCGTTCGCCGGTGAAACCGCGCCCGACGGGCACCAGCGGGTTGCCGCCATCGTCCATCGCCCATGCGGCGGCCCAGTCGTTGCCGCCGATGACCACCGGGGTCACGTTGTCGTTGAGGTTGCGGAACGGCATGCCTTCGATCAGTTCGGCATCCGGGGGGGCGGCCTCGACCCAGACATCGCGGGAAGAGTAGCGGCCCGGGAAATCCTGCAGCAGGTAGAAGGTGCGCGTCAGCACGTGATCCTGCGGGATGGGTTCCAGCGGCGGAATGTCGAGAGGGGCGGCGAGTTCCTGCAGCTTGCGGCCATTGGGGCTCGCTGCACCGAAGCTCGCCACATCCGCATCGCGCGTGTCGAAGAGGATCATCCCGCCCGAGCGCAAATAGGTGTTGAGCTTGGCATAGGCCGCATCGGAGGGCGTCGGCTGGCTGGGCGTGATCGGCCAGTAGAGCAGCGGAAAGAAGGCCAGCTCGTCCGTTTCGAGATTCACGCCCATGGGTTCGGAGGGCTCCACGGAGGTGCGGAAGAACAGCGTTTCCGACAGGCCGAAAAGGCCGGCCTCGGCGAGGTCGTCCAGCTGGGAATCGCCGGTGAGGACATGGGCGAGCGTGACTTCCGACGTGGCGGCGAGGGCGAAGGCATCCTGCTCAGCCGTGGCGCCGCTCTGGGCCTGTTCGCTTGGGGCCTGTTCCGTCTGGGCCTGCGCGGGCTGGGGCATCACGGGCGCCAGCATCAGTGCGGCTATGAGCGCGGTCGCTGCGCGTGCGCCGCGCAGCCGCCCCGAAAGAGCGAGCGAGGCGATCACGTCGGCCACAAGAGCCGCGATGGCGAGCGCGAGCACCCAGCCGGCCAGAGGCGTTTCCTGCGGACGGCTGAGCCCCTCGACAGGGATGCGGGCGGGCCAGACGGCGGCCGTCAGCTGCGTCTCCTCTGTCACGACATTGCGCGCCAGCGAGCGGTCTTCGCCCTGATAGAGGCCGGGGCGCAGATCGGGGCCGAGCGGGTCGGAGACGAGCGCCGTGCCGTCCACGCCCGGCAGGTTTCCGGCATCGCGCGGCGTGCCGAAGGCGTCGAGCACGATTTCGGGCTGCCAGACGGTGCCTTCCATATCCTCGGCTTCGGGCTGGGCGGGCGTCGAGGAGACGGCGAGGCGCTCGAGCATCTGCACGAACAGTCCCGAGAGCGGCAGCGAGGACCATTCGGCATTGGCGGTGACGTGGAACAGGACGATCTGCCCCTGTCCGACACGCTTGCGGGTGACCAGCGGCGTGCCGTCGTCGAGCTGGGCGATCACCCGGTCGGCGAGGTTCGGATCCGGCTGGGCCATGACCTGAGCGGTGACGGTGACATCCGCGGGAAGTTCCAGACCAAAGAAGGGGCTTTCCTGTGCGAAGGGGGCCAGCGATTTCGGCTCGCCCCAGCTCATCGCGCCCCCCACGGTGCGGCCACCGGCACGCAGGCGGACAGGCATCAGGGGATCTTCGCTGTCGCGGCTCACGTCGCTGGCGGCAAGGCGCGGACCGGCAAAGCGCAGCAGCATGCCGCCCTGATCGAGCCATTCGGTCGTCGCCTCCTGCTCGGCCGCGCTGAGGGTGGCGACATCGGCAAGGATGATCACGTCCGGATTGGCGGGCAGGATGTCGAGCAAGGCACCGTCGAGCAGGTCGGCATTGGGTTCGAGCGCCCGGGTGAGATAGTGCAGCGGCGAGAGCAGTTCGAGCCCCTCGCGGTTCTCGTTCCCGGCGATCAGCGCGACCTCGCGACGACGCAGGCTGTCATCGGGCAGGGTCACGGCACCGGCGCTGCGCTGGCCCTCGACCTCGAAGCGGTTGACGCGGGCGCGCAGTTCCGCCGGAAGGGAGAGTTCGGTTTGTGCAGTGATGGCCTCCGCTTCGAAGGTCACCGGGACCCGGGCGAGCGTCGCCGGGTTGCCTGCCGGGTCAAGACCTTGGGCCACGACGGAAACTTCCGTCTCGGGACCGGGACGCAGGCGGCGCAGGGTCAGGGCGACATTGCCGTCGGTGAAGAGCGCAGGCTCGATGGCGTAGAGGCTGCGGGGGCTTTCGAACACCGTGACGTTGCCGCGATCCTCGAGCGTTTCGAGCAGCTCGGTCCGGGTGTCACGGGCGAGGCCATCCGAGAGCCAGTAGGTGTCGAACGTGGTTTCGGGCAGAAGCGACAGGAGGCGGGTGGCCTGTCCGGCCTGCGGCTCCCACGGTTCGGGCAGCACGCCGGGCAGGCGGCTCCGCCAGACATCGGCGGCCTGGAACTGCGGCGTCTCGGGCGCGGAAAGTCGGACCAGCGCGACGGGCCGGTCGTTGCGGCCCGCGCGGGTCAGCAGGGCCTCGATCGCCTCCTGCCGGGCGCGCCAGTCTGCAGCGCTCGCCCAACTGGCATCCATCAGGACCAGAAGCGGGGCGTTACCCGACACGTCGGTCTCTGGCTCGGGGTTCAGGACGGGGCCGGCAAGGCCGAGGATCACTGCGGCGACTGCCAGCATCCGCAGCAGCAGCAGCCACCACGGCGTGCGGTCGCTGACCTGTTCCTCGTCCTTGAGACCGAGCAGCAGCACGACGCCGGGGAAAAGCCGACGGATGGGGGCAGGCGGCACGGCGCGCAGGATCAGCCACAGGATGGGCAGCGCAAGCAGCCCGAGCAGCAGCCAGGGCGCCGAGAAACCGAGTGCGCCGAAAAGCGTCATCCGTGACCTCCGTCCATCGCGCGGTAAACCCAGAGCAGGGCGGATTGCGCGGATGTGTTCGTGTGATGGCAGTTATACTGCCAGCCGGTGAGCCGGCAGAGCTGTTCGAGCCTGTCCTTGCGCGCGGCCAGACGGTCGAGATAGCGCGTGCGCAGATCGCCGGCCTTGAGCGTTTCATGCGCCATCGACTTGCCGACGCTTTCAAAGATCGTGCGCCCCTGGAAGGGAAACGCTTCTTCGGTGGGGTCGAGCACCTGGAGCAGCACGCCGCGCACGCCGCGATCTGCGGCCTTGGTCAGCGCGGCCTCGACAGGGCCGAGATCGGCAAGAAAGTCCGAAACGAACATCGCGCGGGCATGGGGCAGCATGCCGCGCGCCTCCGGTTCGGCATAATCGTCGGGATTGTCGGTGGTGAAGGCTTCGGCCAGTCGCAGGATCTGCTCGTTGCCGCGCCGGGGCGGCAGGGACCAGCCGGTGAGCCCCACGCGTTCGCCGCCCCGCACCAGCAGGATCGACGCGGCTAGGGTCAGAAGGCGTGCGCGATCGGCCTTGGTCGGCAGATCCTTGGCGGAGGTGAAGCGCATGGAGCCGCCCTGATCCAGCCACAGGATAATGCTCTGCGCGATCTGCCATTCATGTTCGCGCACGAACTGCCCGTCACTGCGCGCCGAGCGGCGCCAGTCGATGCTGCGCAGGGAATCGCCCTGCTGAAGGGGACGGTACTGCCAGAAATCATCACCGAGACCGGCGCGCCGCCGTCCGTGCTCGCCCAGAAGGACAGTACCGGCCAGCTTTTCAGCCCGCGCCAGCAGGGCGGGCAGGCGGGCGGCTTCTTCTTCCGAGGTTTGCCTGAGGGCGAGGGCTGGATTCACGCCGCCGCCTCGGAGCGCATCATGCGGGCGGCGATGTCGTCGATCAGCGCGCCAAGATCCTCCCCACGGGCGCGGGCCGAGAAGGTGAGCGCCATGCGGTGAGTGAGGACCGGACGCGCCATGTTCAGCACATCCTCGGGCGAGGGCGCGAGACGGCCCTGCAGCAGCGCGCGGGCGCGCACGGTCAGCATCAGCGCCTGCGCCGCACGGGGGCCGGGACCCCAGGAGACGGTATCGCGCACGCGCTCGCCGGAAGACGGATCGGAGGGACGGAAGGCGCGGACGAGATCGAGGATCATCTCGACCACGGAATCGCCCACTGGCATCCGCCGCAGCAGGCGCTGCGCGGCAACGAGTGTTTCTGCATCGAAGACCTGATGCGCTTCTTCCTCGCTCACGCCGGTCGTGGCGAGCAGGATGTCGCGCTCGGTCTTGCGGTCCGGATAGGCGACGTCGATCTGCACGAGAAAGCGGTCAAGCTGCGCTTCGGGCAGGGGATAGGTGCCTTCCTGCTCGATCGGGTTCTGGGTCGCGAGCACGTGGAAGGGCGCGCCGAGCGAGCGGTTTTCGCCCGCGACGGTCACGACCTTTTCCTGCATCGCCTGCAGTAGCGCGGATTGGGTGCGCGGCGAGGCACGGTTGATCTCGTCCGCCATCAGCAGCTGGCAGAAGATCGGGCCGGGAATGAACTTGAAGGCGCGCGAGCCGTCGGCGCCGGTTTCCAGCACTTCGGAGCCCAGGATATCCGCGGGCATGAGGTCGGGGGTGAACTGCACGCGGTTGCCGTTCAGGCCCATCACCGTGCTCAGAGTTTCGACCAGACGGGTCTTTCCGAGGCCCGGCAGGCCGATCAGGATCGCGTGACCGCCGCAGAGCATCGCGGAAAGGGTCAGCTCGACGACCCGCTCCTGACCGATGAATCGCTTGGTGATTGCGGTCTTGGCCTCGGCCAGTTTCTCTTCCAGTGCCTCGATTTCGGCAACCAGATCCTCGGCCTCGGTCATGACATTACTCCCTGACATGCTAACTTGCAGATATGAGTGTATCGCGCGACTTGGAAATGGCAAAAGCAATGAGCACACAAAACATCGTGAGTCCCTCGGCCGAGGGCATCGCCGCATCCGTCAGGGCCGCCAAAGGGCGGGGCCTGCCACCGGTAGAAAAATGGAATCCGCCCTTCTGCGGCGATCTGGACATGCGGATCGCCCGGGACGGAACGTGGTTCTATCTGGGCACACCGATCGGAAGACCTGCGCTTGTGCGTTTGTTTTCAACGATCTTGAAGCTGGAGGACGGGAAGTACTTCCTTGTCACGCCAGTCGAGAAGGTCGGGATCACGGTGGAGGACGCGCCCTTTGTGGCGGTGGATTTCGAAGCCGTCGGATCGGGCCGCAAACAAGTGCTCAGTTTTCAGACAAATGTTGGTGATACTGCCGCTGCAGGGCCCGACCACCCCATCCGCGTGGTGCGCGACGGTGAGACGGGTGAACCCTCGCCCTATGTGATGATCCGAGCGGGGCTCGAAGCGCTGATCGACCGCAAGAGCTTTTACCGGCTGGTGGATATCGGCGCGCATCACGAGGTCGAGGGTGACTCGTGGTTCGGCCTGTGGTCCGCAGGTGCGTTCTTTCCGATCATTCCCTCGGCGGATCTGCCGGAGTGATCCGGCTGGCGGCCAACATCACGCTGCTTGACTGGGCTTTGCCGATGGCGGCCCGTCCGGCAGAAGCGGCACGGCGTGGCTTTGACGGTGTGGAATGTCTGTTCCCCTATACCGGACCGCTGCCGGATCTGATCTCGGCGCGCGAGGAATCGGGCCTGCCGATGGCGCTGATCAACACGCCGGAGCCGCGCTGGGCCGAAGGCGCGCGCGGATGTGCCGCCATTCCCGGAGAATCGGCGGCGTTCCGGGCGGGTTTCGACGAGGCCCTGATCTGTGCGCGGTCGCTTGGCTGCGGCACGATCCACGTGATGGCGGGTGTCACTCAGAAGGACGGGGCTTTTGAAACCTTCGTGACCAACCTGCGGGCGGCTTCCGACAGCGCACCGGCGCTGACGCTGACCATCGAACCGCTGAACGCGCAGGACGCGCCGGGATACTTCCTGAACGATTACGACCTCGCCGCGCGGGTATTGGATGCGGTGGAGAGGCCCAACGTGGCGCTGCAATTTGACAGCTGGCACGCCGCGCGCATTCATGGCGATGCGCGGGCCGTCTGGGCCCGGCATGCACCGCGGGTTCGCCATGTGCAGATTTCCGGAGCAGAGGCGCGCGGCGCGCCGGACATGAGCGCCGATGCCGAGCGGGAATTGCTGGAGGATATTGTGCGGAGCGGTTATTCCGGATGGATCAGCGCGGAATTCATCCCGCAGCCGGGCGATGACCCGGACTGGCTCTGCCTGGTGCGGGCCGTACTGGACGGCGTGCTGGAATTGCGCGAAGGGTAGCGGCGACCCTGTTCCGGAGCCGCCATGATACCGCCCCGTCTTGCGCCTGTCGTCTTTGGCCTGCTGCTGTCGGGGATGATGTCGTTCCTCGTCTCGGGCGTGGCGACTCTGCGGGCGCTGGGTCCGGTGGAGGGGTTCGTCGGGTTCTGGATCTCGTCCTGGCTCACCTCCTGGGGGATCGCCTTTCCGGCAGTGCTGGTGGTTGCGCCGATCGCGCGGCGCATGGTCGCCTCGGTGACGCGCAAGGGCTGAGTTTCCTGCTGCTGCCCGGATCAGTCGCCGAGCTTCGCGTGCACCTCGTCGAGATCGATCTCTCCCATAGGCATCTTGTTGCCCGGATTGGCGAAATCGTATCTGAACAGCTCGAAATCGCGCTTGTAGATCTCGTAGACCAGATGCATCGACAGGTCGTCGAAGTAATCCTCGACGGGATGCAGCCGCTTCGGGCCGTGACCTTCGGATTCGTTGAAGCGCGGGATCGCGTTCAGATCGACCGGATGAGGTGTGCGGACCGCATCCAGCACGCCCTGCATGCCGTCGTCGAACGCTTCGGTCCAGAAGATCCGGTCATAGCGCCCGCCATTCACGATGAAGGTGCTGACATGGCCGGACATCGCCGACCAGTGGATGTCGGGCTCCATCGGGCGGCGCCAGCGGATCGTGTCACGCACGAACAGCAGGAAGCGGCGGAAGGATTTGACCTGGTCGAATTCGGCCTGTCCATCCTCGCCGCCCACCTCGATCCCGTATTTCTGGATCAGCATCGGGACGAGGTTGCCGCGGTAGCGTTTGCCGTTGCGCTGGATGCCGCAGATCTTGTCGAAGAAGGAGGACAGGATGCGGGCATAGGGGTTGCGCACGCAGGTGAAGGCATAGGAATTATGCGTCTTCGCATTGGCATTGATCAGCGGCTGGCTCTCCTCGCGCGCCCATTTGTGCAGACCCTGTTCTGCATCGTGGATGTCGCCGTCAAAGAAGTGGCCATGGTCGGAACGGTACATGATCTGGCCGATGGTAGAGCAGGCGCATTTCGGCACCACCCGGTAGACCATGCTTTCGCTTTCAGTCATCCACGTTCCCGGAAAACCCATGCCTGCCGCCCTTCATCCGTTCGCCGGTCATGCCTCTTGGCATCCCCTTGGTGCAAAGAGAAAGGAATCCCGGTTTATTCAAAGCCCGTTCACCTTTATCTGCATAATCAGCGTGGCATGAATAGGGCAGAGTGTTTGAGAAATGGCAAAGATTGCCTTCATTCTGCTGTGCCACAAGGATCCTGAAGCCATCATCAAGCAGGCGCAGAGCCTGACGGCCGCGGGCGACTGCATGGCGATCCATTTCGATGCCCGCGCCAAGGCCGCAGATTTCATCAGGATCCGCGAGGCGCTCGCGGACAATCCCAACGTGACCTTCGCAAGAAAGCGCATCCGGTGCGGCTGGGGGGCATGGTCGCTGGTGCAGGCGACGCTGCACGCGGTCGAGGCGGCGGTGGAGGCATTCCCGAGAGCCACGCATTTCTACATGCTGTCCGGCGATTGCATGGCGATCAAGTCGGCGGAATATGCACATGACTTTCTCGACCGGCGCGAGGTCGATTACATCGAAAGCTTCGACTTTTTTGCCAGCGACTGGATCAAGACCGGCTGGAAGAAGGAGCGGCTGATATATCGCCACTGGTTCAACGAGCGCAGCCAGAAGCGGCTGTTCTACGGGATGTTCGAGGCGCAGAAGAAGCTCGGCCTGACGCGGGCAATCCCGCAGGATCTCGAGATCATGATCGGCAGCCAGTGGTGGTGTCTGCGCCGCCGCACCATCGAGGCGATCCTGGATTTTGCCCGTCGGCGGCGGGATGTGATGCGGTTCTTCCGCACCACCTGGATTCCGGACGAGACGTTCTTTCAGACCCTCGTGCGCCATCTGGTGCCCGGAAACGAGATCGACAGCCGCACGCTGACATTCCTCATGTTCACCGATTATGGGATGCCGGTGTCCTTCTACAACGACCACTATGATCTCCTGCTGGCGCAGGATTTCCTTTTCGCGCGCAAGATCAGCCCCGAGGCGCGGGAACTCAAGCGCCGCCTTGGCGTGCTCTATTCGGCGGAAGGACAGCAATTCCAGATCTCGAACGAGGGGCGGTCGCTGTTCCGGTTCCTGACCGGCAAGGGGCGGATCGGGCAGCGGTTCGCCCCGCGATTCTGGGAGACGGAAAGCTCACTGGGGCGGGAACGCGAGTTGCTGATCGTCGTCTGCAAGAAATGGCACGTGGCGAAGCGGCTGCTGGCGCGCATCCGGCAGGTGACCGAAATTCCGGCGATCGAGTATCTCTTCAACGAGGAGGAAACGGCGCTGCCCGATCTCGGTGGCGTGCAGTCGAGCGTGAACAAGCGGCACCGGCACCGGCGGGCGCTGATCCGGATGCTCTATGATTATTACGACACGGACCGGCTGATCATCTGCCTCGATCCGGCGAATCTCGACCTGATCGAGGATTTTTCGCGTGACCGGGCGGTAACACGCCTGCTCGAAATCGAATGCCAGTTCAGCGATGCGTATCTCAAGGGCCACGCAATGCGCCTCGGACTTGCCGGAGAGCGGACGCCGCGCGAGACGCTGGAGCGGCTGCTGCCGACGATCCGCAACGACATGGCGCATGATTCCGACCGCATCCGCGACGGCGAATTTGACAACCATGCACGGATGCGCGAGATCGATTCAAGCGCTGTGAATGCGCAGCGGATCGCGGCCTTCCTGACGATTTCCCCAGAAAAGGCGCGCGATATCGCCGAAACCGACCACCTGTTTGCTGACTGAGGATGCACCTATGGGCCATGCCTACGACGACCAGAACATCTTTGCGAAGATCCTGCGGGGCGAGATCCCCAACGACACCGTGCTCGAGACCGAGCATTCGCTGGCCTTCCGCGATCTCTATCCGCAGGCGCCGGTGCATGTGCTGGTGATCCCGAAGGGTCCTTACGTCTCCTACGACCATTTCGCATCGGAGGCGTCGGATGCCGAAATCCTCGATTACACCCGCGCCATCGGCAAGGTCTGCGAGATGGAGGGCGTGGCCGAGGACGGGTTCCGCATGATCTCGAATGCCGGGGAGACGGGCGTGCAGGAAGTGCCGCATCTGCATGTGCATATCCTGGCGGGCCGACCGCTGGGCCGGATGCTGCAGAAGGCGTGATCCGGCGGGGCGCGCCTGCGGCGCGCGCCGCCTGTCTCGCCCCCGCCTCCGGCAGGAGGCTCGGCGCCCGGCTGATCCGTGACGCGCTGCCCGGGCGGAGCACCCGGCACTGACGTCTAGGCGGCGGTGCTGCGGGTCAGCGACAGGAAGACTTCCTCGAGATCGGCCTGTTCGGTGCGCACGTCGCGGATGCGGATGCCCGCGGCATGCACCAGCTGCAGCACCTCTTCGGCCTCGGTCGTGGCGGCATGGTAGGTGAAGGCGAGGCTGCCGTCCGGGCGTGTCTCCGCCTCGATCCCCGGCGCGGATGGCAGGGTGTCGGGCGTGGATTCCGGAGTGATGATCATCGTCCTCGTGTCGATCTGCCCGAGCAGGTTGTTGGTGGAATCGCGGGCCACCAGGGTGCCGTCGGCGATGATCGCGATCTCGTCGCACATCTGTTCGGCCTCTTCGAGGTAATGCGTGGTGAGGATGATCGTCATGCCGCGTTCGCGGTTCAGGCGGCGGACGTTTTCCCAGAGCATCTGGCGCAGTTCGATATCGACGCCCGCCGTCGGCTCGTCCAGCACGAGGATATGCGGGTGATGCACCAGCGCCTTGCCCAGAAGCAGGCGCCGCCGCATGCCGCCCGAGAGCGTGCGGGCATAGGCTTCGGCCTTGTCCGAGAGGCCGATCATCTCGAGGATCTCCTCGGTCCGACGCTGGGCCTTGGGCACGCCGTAGAGACCGGCCTGCACGTCGAGCGCGCCGCGCGGGGTGAAGAACGGGTCGAGGTTAAGTTCCTGCGGCATGACGCCGATCGAGGCGCGGGACTGGCGCGGATTCACGTCCTGATCGAAGCCCCAGATCGTCACCTTGCCGGCGGTCTTGGTCACGAGACCGGCGAGGATGTTGATCAGGGTGGACTTGCCCGCGCCGTTCGGCCCCAGCAGGCCGAAGACCGACCCCGAGGGCACGGTGAGGTCGATGCCGGTCAGCGCTTCCTTGGGGGGCTGCTTGCCGCCACCGCCATAGGTTTTGCGCAGGCCGGTGATCTTGATCGCATCGGTGGTCATGCGGTGTCTTGCTCCTGTTCAGTCCTTCGCTCATAACGCAGGTAGTGCAAAGGCAGCCAGAAGGGAATGTGCCCGATGACGACGCAAGCGCCGGAAACCAAGATCGTGGACAAATACCGCATCGCCTGTGATGGCGGTGAGGGTGCGCTGGGGCATCCCCGCGTCTGGTTGCAGATCCCCGAGGACAAGGGGTTCGTCGAATGCGGCTATTGCGATGCGAAATATGTGCACCGGGATTTCGAAGGCAAGGTCTGACATACCGGGCGGGGTCTGCAGCTGTGGATCTGCCGGAGGCCGGACCATGCTGCCTTGCCGAGCTGAAAGTTTCCTGTCGGTGCGGGTTTTTGCGTCGGATGCCTCCGGCGGGAGTTTGTTCGGCAAGATGAAGATGGGCGGCCGGATCATGCCGCCATAATACGGGGAGCCGCGCCATGGCGTTCGGAAAAGGCCATCATCTGCACCTGATCGACGGCTCTGCCTTCATCTTTCGTGCCTATCACGCGCTGCCGCCGCTCACGCGGAAATCCGACGGGATGCCCATCGGGGCGGTCGCCGGTTTCTGCAACATGCTCCAGCGCTATGTGGAAGGAAATGCCGGGGGCGACGTCACCCATCTTGCGGTGATCTTCGACAAGGGCAGCCATACCTTCCGCAACGACATGTACGACCTCTACAAGGCGAATCGCGAGGCGATGCCAGAGGATCTGCGTCCGCAGATCCCGCTGACCCGGCGGGCGACCGAGGCGTTCAACATCGCCTGCAAGGAGCTCGAGGGCTACGAGGCGGACGACATCATCGCCACCCTTTCCTGTCAGGCGCGCGAGGCGGGCGGGCAGGTCACGATCATCAGTTCGGACAAGGACCTGATGCAGCTCGTCGGCGACGGGGTCGAGATGTTCGACGCGATGAAGAACCGCCGGATCGACCGCGACGGTGTTTTTGAAAAGTTCGGTGTCTTTCCCGACCGCGTGGTGGATGTGCAGGCGCTGGCGGGGGATTCGGTCGACAACGTGCCGGGCGCGCCCGGGATCGGGATCAAGACGGCGGCGCTGCTGATCAATGAATTCGGCTCGCTTGAAGAGCTTCTGGACCGCGCGGGCGAGATCAGGCAGCCCAAGCGGCGCGAGACGCTCGAGAACAACCGGGCGCAGATCGAGCTGTCCAAGAAGCTTGTGCAGCTGGATTGCGACACGCCGCTGGATTTCGGTCTCGACGATCTCGAGGTGCGGGACCCTGATCCCGAGATGTTGCTGGGGTTCCTCACCGAGATGGAGTTCCGCACCCTCACCAAGCGGATCTCCGAGGCGCTGGATGTCGAGGCGCCCGCCATTCCGGAACCGGAGGTGCAGGAGGGCGTGTTGGACGCGCCCGAGGCGCCGCCGATGGATACCGGTAAATACGACTCCGTGCGTGACATGGCCGCGCTCGAGGCCTGGATCGCGAAGGCTTATGCGCGCGGCTGGATCGCCGTCGATACCGAGACGACGGGTCTCAACGAGATGATCGCCGATCTGGTCGGTGTGTCGCTCTGCGTCGAGCCCGGGGAGGCATGTTACGTCCCGCTCGCCCATCGCGGTCCGGCCAGCGCGGGTGCGGACGATCTCTTTTCCGAGAAGGCCGACGAGTCGCTCACCGAAGGGCAGCTCGGGCTCGATGCCGCCCTGGCCGCGCTGAAGCCGATGCTTGAGGATCCGAGCATCCTCAAGATCGGGCAGAACATGAAATACGATGCCAAGATCCTTGCGCGCTATGGAATCGACATCGCGCCGATCGACGACACGATGCTCATGTCCTATGCGATGCATGCCGGCGAGCATGGTCACGGCATGGACACGCTGGCCGAGCGATATCTGGGCCACACGCCGATTCCGATCAAGGAGCTGATCGGGTCGGGCAAGAGCCAGATCACCTTCGACCGGGTGCCGATCGAGACGGCCGTGACGTATGCCGCCGAGGATGCGGACATCACGCTGCGCCTCTGGCAGCTGTTCAAGCCGCAGCTGCACCGGGCCCGTGTGACGCGGGTCTACGAGACGATGGAACGTCCGCTGGTGCCGGTGCTGACGAAGATGGAGATGGCGGGGATCAAGGTCGACCGTCAGACGCTGAGCCGGATGTCGAGTGCCTTCGCGCAGAAGATGGCGGGGCTCGAGGCCGAGATCCACGAGCTTGCGGGCGAGAAGTTCAACGTGGGCAGCCCCAAGCAGCTGGGCGAGATCCTGTTCGACAAGATGTCGCTCGACGGCGGGAAGAAGGGCAAGACCGGTGCCTATGCGACCGGGGCGGATGTGCTCGAGGATCTTGCGACCGAGCATGAACTGCCGCGCCGTGTGCTGGACTGGCGACAGCTGAGCAAGCTGAAATCGACATACACGGACGCCCTGCAGGAGCATATCAACCCTGACACGGGCCGCGTGCACACCTCCTATTCCATCGCCGGAGCGAATACGGGGCGGCTGGCTTCGACCGAGCCGAACCTGCAGAACATTCCGGTCCGATCGGAAGAGGGGCGACGCATCCGCGAAGCTTTCGTCGCGGAGGAGGGCAAGGTTCTGGTATCGCTCGATTATTCCCAGATCGAGCTGCGGATCCTGGCGCATGTCGCGGGAATCGAGGCGCTGAAGCAGGCGTTCCGTGACGGACAGGACATCCACGCGATGACCGCCTCGGAGATGTTCAACGTGCCGATGGAGCAGATGACGCCGGACGTGCGGCGACAGGCCAAGGCGATCAACTTCGGTGTCATCTACGGGATTTCGGGCTTCGGTCTGGCCCGCAACCTGCGCATTCCGAGATCCGAGGCGCAGGATTTCATCGACCGCTATTTCGAGCGTTTCCCCGGCATCAAGACCTACATGGACGACACGATCGCCTTTGCGCGCGAACATGACCGGGTCGAGACGCTGTTCGGGCGCGTGATCCACACGCCCGAGATCAACGCGAAGGGGCCGCGTGCGGGGTTCGCCAAGCGCGCGGCGATCAATGCGCCGATCCAGGGCACGGCGGCGGATATCATCCGCCGGGCGATGATCCGGATGCCGGGCGCGATCGCCGGGCTCGACGGGCAGGCAACGATGCTGCTGCAGGTGCATGACGAATTGCTGTTCGAGGTCGACGAGGGACGTGTCGACGACCTCATTTCCATCGCCAAGGAGGTGATGGAGGGTGCGGCGGATCCGGTGGTGCATCTCGACGTGCCCCTGATCGTTGAGGCCGGGCAGGGCCACAGCTGGGCCGAAGCGCACTGATCGGGGTCAGGCGATTCGGGCCTGCGGGGCCTGAACGAGTCCGAGCCCGCGGTCGAGCCTATCCGTCCGCGATGCGAAACCGGTTGAGGTGACGCTGCCCAGAAGCCGCGTCGCCACGGTGTCGGCTGTGATACGATCGTTGGTTCTGGCCAGAGCCTCGGCCCAGAGCGTGGCGATTCCGGTGACATGGGCCGAGGCCATCGAGGTGCCGTTGAGGGCGCGCAGGCCGCCGCCCGGTGTCGCCGAGACGATGCCGACACCGGGCGCCGACACTGCGGCGCCGGTATTGGAAAACGGCGCCACCATAAGGCCATCGCTGCCATGTGCCAGAGCGGCGACCGACAGGACGCCTTCGGCCGCTGCGGGAAGGGCTGCGCCAACCTCGAATTCGGGCGAAATGGTGCGGCGGCTGTCATTGCCGACCGCGGCGATCAGGACGAATCCGCCATTCGGTTCGGACTGCTGGCGCAGCATCGCAAGAAGCGTGTCGAACATTCGCTGATTCATCCGGTAGCTTTCCAGCGCGACCTCCGTGGCCAGCAGGAGCGGAAAGCCCTGCTTCTGGACAAGGCTGTCGGCATAGCCGTGAAAGTCGAAGGCGAGCGACATGGAGATCACCCGCGACTCCCCGGCCACGGCCCAGCAGAGAGCATTGAACAGCATCTCGGTCGAGCCGTGGCCGTCATCGGTCAGCACCTTGGCGATCAGGCCCTGCGCGATGCCCGGAGCAAGGCCGATCCGTTTGCCGCCGACCTCGCGGCCAAAGATCGTCCCGGCGACATGGGTGCCGTGGCCGTTCGCATCCTGGTTGCCCGAGCCTGCAAAATCATGATGTTGCAGCGCGAGACCGGCAAAGGCGGGGTGCCCGGCATCAATCCCGGTATCGAGCAGGGCCACGCGCACACCGGCGCCCGTCAGAGGGCAGGTATCCGCACCGGTCGCGATCAGGCCCCAGCCGGGCGTGGCATCGTCGGGACGCGCCTCGTCCAGCGGTTCCGGCTCGATCAGGCGGGTGGGCATCGCACGGGCGATGGCCCGGACGGAGGGGTCGCGCGCCGCATCGCGCAGTTCGGCCGCGGACAATTGCACCGTTTCGATTTCAGGCAGAAGCTCGACCCGTTCCGGAGGGTCCACCGGATTGACCGGATGGGGTTGCGTGCGCCGCCCGGCTGCGGTGCGATCCCGCAGGAGTATGAATCTGTCCATTTCTGGCTCCGTGGAGATGGTGGGCGCGTCAGCGCCGGACCGGAGCCTGAATGTCGTGGCTTGGCCCGCCTCAGCAAGCGTACATAGGACGGTTGCACGGACAAAGATTCATTATGTGAATTACGCGTGAATTCGTCGGTATTACGCGGGTTTAGGGCCAGATGGGGGCCGGTTGCCAACGGCCCGGGTCAGGCCAGCGGCAGTCCGGCCTGACGGAACAGATCGGGCAGCGAAGCTTCGGGGCGCGGGCCCATATGGCTGATCACCTCGGCCGCCGCGACGCAGCCCATGCGCCCGGCGGTTTCCATGTCCTGCCCTGTCGCGAGGCCATAGAGGAACCCGGCAGCGAACTGGTCGCCCGCCCCCGTTGCATCGACCGGAACCACCTTGGTGACGGGCACGTCGGTGCGCACGCCGTCCTGCATGATCGTGACGCCGTCGCCCGAGCGGGTGCAGACCACCAGCGGACAGATGGCGGCCACGGCCCTGAGGTCGCCCTCGAGATCGTCATTCTGGTAGAGCGCGCGGATTTCGGCCTCGTTCCCGATCACGTAGTCGAGCTCGTTCTCGATCAGGTCGAGAAAGTCGGCGCGGTGGCGTTCGACGCAGAAGGGATCGGAAATCGCGATCCCGGCCATGCCGCCGGCGGCGCGGCAGGCCCGGGCGGTGGCGATGAAGGCTTCCTTGCCCTTGTCCTTGTCGAAAAGGTAGCCTTCGAGAAAGACGATCTCGGCCGAGTCCGCGACGCCGTCGGGCAGGTCGTCGGGGCCGAGTTCCGCCGAGATCCCGAGATAGGTGTTCATCGACCGCTCGCCGTCGGGCGAGACGAAGATCATGCTGCGCGATGTCGGAAGCTCGCCCCCCTTGGCGGGCGGATTGGCGAAGGTGGTGCCGATCTTCTCCATCTCCAAGGCATAAAAGCGCCCCAGAGCGTCGTCATGCACCCGACCGATGAAGCCGGTGCGCAGCCCGAGGTTGCCAAGCCCTGCCAGCGTGTTCGCGACGGATCCGCCCGGCGCCTGAACGCGGCTCTCCATCGCGCCGTAAAGCACTTCGGCGCGGTCGCGTTCGACCAGCTGCATGATGCCCTTGGAGATGCCCATATGCTCGAGAAAGGTATCCTCGGCACGGGTGAGCACGTCGACGATGGCGTTGCCGATACCGACAACCTGATAGGTTTTCATAGGGTCTTTTCCTCGAAGGGGCAGAGATCGCGGATCAGGCAGGCTCCGCATTTCGGTTTGCGCGCGACACAGATGTAACGCCCGTGCAGGATCATCCAGTGATGGGCATGGTGCTGGTAATCGACGGGAATGTTGTCCTCGATCGCGCGTTCCACGGCGACGACATCCTTGCCCGGACAGATCCCGGTGCGGTTGCCGACGCGAAAGATATGCGTATCCACCGCCTGCGCCGGGTAGTGCCACCACATGTTGAGCACCACATTGGCCGTCTTGCGCCCCACACCGGGCAGGGATTGCAGCGCGGCGCGGGAATTCGGTACGATGCCGCCGTAATCGTCGACGAGGATCTGGCTGAGCTTGACGACGTTTGCGGCCTTGTTGCGATAGAGGCCGATGGTGCGGATATGCTCGGTCACGCCCTCGAGCCCGAGGGCCAGCATCTTTTCCGGGGTGTCGGCGATCTCGAACAGCTTCGCCGTCGCCTTGTTCACGCCCGCATCGGTCGCCTGCGCCGACAAGGCGACCGCGACGACGAGGGTGAAGGCGTTGACATGGTGCAGCTCTCCCATCGGTTCGGGTTCCGCTGCCTGGAAGCGGTCGAAGATCTCGCGGATCGTGTGATAGTCGAGCTGTTTCGCCATATCTGCCTCTATGCCCGCCGCCGCCCGGATGCGCAATATTCGGGTCGCATCCCGCCCGTCAGGATCGGTATATTGTCCGAAGGATAGGCGCGGCTGGCGCCCGTCTCCGCCAGAGGAGAGTTTCAGGATGACCGTCGCAGAAAATGACACCGGCTATCATTACAACGTCATGCGCCGCGCGATCGAAGCGATCGATGCGGGCGGTCCGGGCCAGACGCTGGAGCAGATGGCAGAGAGAATGGACATGAGCCCGGCGCATTTCCAGCGGATATTCTCTGCCTGGGTCGGCGTGTCGCCGAAACGGTATCAGCAATATCTGACGCTGGGTCATGCCAAGGCACTGCTGGCGGAGCGGTTCACGATGCTGGAAACGGCCGGATCGGTCGGCCTCTCGGGAAGCGGTCGGCTGCATGACCTGTTCATCCGGTGGGAGGCGATGAGCCCCGGGGATTTCGCGCGCAAGGGCGAGGGGCTCGAGATCCGCTATGGCTGGTTCGACACGCCCTTCGGCCCGGCGCTGGCGATGGGGACGGAGCGCGGCCTTTGCGGCCTTGGCTTCCTGTCGGAGACCGGGCGCGATGCGGCTATGGCCGATCTGTGCCGCCGCTGGCCCCGCGCGGAGTATGTCGAGCGTCCCGAGGCGATCGCTCACTGGGTCGCCGCGGCCTTTGCGCAGAAGGGGGACACCGCGCTGCACCTCATGGGCGCGCCGTTCCAGATCAAGGTGTGGGAGGCGCTGCTCAGCATTCCCTCGGGACAGGTCACCACCTATTCCGAGATTGCCGGTGTCGTGGGGCATCCCCGCGCCGTGCGGGCGGTGGGCACGGCCGTGGGGCGCAACCCCGTCAGTTTTCTGATCCCCTGTCACCGCGCTTTGCGCAAATCCGGCGGGCTCGGCGGATATCACTGGGGGCTGCCCGTCAAGCGCGCGATGCTCGCTTGGGAGACGGCGCGGGCCGAAGCCTGAGGGCGCGAATACGAAAAGCAAAGGTCATGCAGGCGTGATCTCGATGCGCGGAAAAATGCCGATTTCACCGTGTCTTGACTTGGGGCGCGATACAAATTGACGCTATACGTCATCCGACCCCAGTACCGGGGGTAAACAACGAGGCCTATCATGATCCGAGCAAGAACATCCCTTCTGACAGTCACAGCCGCGCTCATGGCGCTGACCGCCTGTACCGATCCGGCGGCGTATAACAACTCCGGTGTCGACCCCAACCGCAAGGCCAAGAGCGGCGCCGCCATCGGTGCCGGCATCGGTGCGCTGGCGGGTGTCATGGCGGGCAATGACCCGGAAGAGCGCCGCAACAACGCCCTCGCGGGTGCTCTCGTCGGTGCTGCCGGCGGTGCCGTCGTCGGCAACCAGCTCGACCGGCAAGAGGCCGACCTGCGCGCTCAGATGGGCAACAACAACGTCACCATCCAGAACACCGGCGACCGCCTGATCGTGACGCTGCCGCAGGACATCCTGTTCGCCACGGACTCGTCGAGCGTGCGTCCCGACCTGCAGCGTGACCTGCGCACCGTTGCGCAGAACCTGAACGCCTATCCGAACACCACCGTTCAGGTCATCGGCCACACGGACAATACCGGCGAGGCAGCCTACAATGCCAGCCTGTCCGAGCGTCGCGCCCAGTCCGTCGCGGGCATCCTGATCTCCGAAGGTGTCTCCTCGGCTCGTGTCCGCAGCGTCGGCCGTGGCGAAGACGCGCCGATCGCGAGCAACCTGACCGCCGAGGGCCGTCAGCAGAACCGCCGTGTCGAGATCGTGATCCTGCCGAACGCCTGATCGCGTTACGGCTCCGAGAATGCATTGCGCCGCGGCTTGCCGCGGCGCTTTTGCGTTTTACGTGCCGCAATCAAGAATGATCGGAGAAATTACATGTCTGAACTGAAACTGGTGGGCCTCTGCGGGTCACTGCGCAAGGCCTCGACCAACCGGATGCTGCTGAACGAAGCGGCGCGGATCTTCGATCCCGCGCGCTTCGAGGAGGCCGACATCGATTTCCCGCTCTACAATGAGGATATCGAGAAAGGCCCCGGCATCCCGGCCAGCGTACAGGCCGTGTCGGACATGATCGCCTCGGCCGACGCGGTAATCCTCGCGACGCCCGAATACAACAAGGGCACGTCGGGCGCGATGAAGAACGCGCTGGACTGGATCAGCCGGACCGAAGGCAATCCCTGGCGCGACAAGCCCGTCGCGGTGATTTCTGCCTCAAGTGGTGCTCAGGGCGGCGCACGCGGGCACAGCATGCTGCGCACGCTGCTTCTGCCGTTCCGCCCGCGCCTTGTTCCAGGCCCCGAGGTGATGGTCGGACAGTCCTCCAAGCAATTCGACGAAGACGGCAAGATGACGAACGAGATGGGCGTCAAGCTTGTGACGGAGCTCATGGACGAATTGCACAAGGAAGTCCTGCGCATGCGCTGCGGCTGACCCGAGCCTGAAAGGCGGACGGGTGATGATCGGCGTGTCCGCCGCGTGATCAGTTCAATGCCGTTGGCGAGCCTGTTCAGACCCGATTGGAGATCTCGATGAGATTGCCGTCGGGGTCCCGCAGATAGAGCGACATGATCGGCCCCTGCGCACCGCTGCGCCGGACCGGGCCCAGTTCGACAGAAACGCCGAGCCGGTCGAGTGCCGCCTGCCAGTCGCACAGGGGCGTGTCGCTCAGAAAGCAGAGATCGGCCGAGCCTGTGCGCGGATCGCGCACCTTCGGCTCGAATTCATGGCCAGCGCGGTGCAGATTGATCTTCTGGGGACCAAAGCCAAGCGCCCAGCGGGGCGGCGCACCGTCGGGCTTGAAACTGAATGGCGTCATGCCAAGAACGTCGCGATAGAAGGCAAGTGTCGTCTCTATATCTGTCACCGTCAGGACGAGGTGATCCAGGCTCTGGAGTGTCGGGGTCATTTGGGCGATGGTCCTCCGGTTGGCGCAGGTTCTACAGTGGAGGCGGCACGATGTCTGATGCAGAAAACGGGATCCGTCAAAGCGATATGCTCGATCCGGCGCGGGCGCGGGCATTGCAGGCGGCTCTGGCACTCGAGGTCGATGCAGAAGTCGGCGCGCCACTGCCGCCCTTCTTCCACCAGATCTATTTCTGGGATCCGCAGCCACCCGCGATCCTGGGGCGGGACGGTCATCCGCAGGTCGGCAGCGGCCTCGTTCCGGATATGGGCCTGCCCCGGCGGATGTGGGCCGGTGGGCGCCTCACCTTCGATGCGCCGCTTCTGGCCGGGATTCCGGCGGTTCGCCACTCTCGCGTTCTGCGCGCCCTGCGCAAGACCGGGCGCAGCGGACCGCTCGCTTTCGTGACGCTGAGCCACGAGATCGTCCAGGAAGGCGCCGTCGTGCTGCGCGAGGAACAGGATCTCGTCTACCGCGCCGACCCCGATCCGGACGCGCCCCACCCGACGGCACCTGAGGCGCGCCTTGATGAGACCGAGGCGCGGGAGGTCACGTTCGATGCGACGCTGCTGTTTCGATACTCTGCGCTGACCTTCAACGGGCACCGCATTCATTACGACGAAGGATATGCCCGCAAAGTAGAGGGATATGAGGGTCTGGTGGTGCATGGACCGCTTCTGGCGCAGCTTCTGATGCTGATGGCGGACAGACCGGAAATCCCGCTGCGTGGCTTCGCGTTCCGCGCCACCGCGCCGCTCATGCATTTCGAAAGCGCCACCCTCTGCCGGAACGGTGCGGATGCCTGGGTGCGCGGGCCGGATGGCCGTCAATGTCTTGTCGCGACCCTCACGACATGAGAAAGGCCCCGCAGATGCGGGGCCCGTTTCAGCTCACGAGATATCTCAGCAACCGGTGCCCCAGATCACGACGCGGACGGTGCGCAACATCACCAGAAGATCCGTCTTCAGCGACATTTCCCGCAGATAGGCTGTGTCGAAGGTCGCCCGTTCGGCAAAGCTCGATTCATTGCGCACCGAGATCTGCCAGAACCCGGTGATGCCGGGACGCATCGCATAGTAGGCCGTGCCCGGATAGATCGCACGCTGCTCGGGCAGCATGGGGCGCGGGCCGACCAGCGACATGTCCCCGCGCGCCACGTTCCAGAGCTGCGGAAGCTCGTCCAAGGAGGTCTTGCGGATGATGCGACCGATCCGGGTGATGCGCGGATCGCGGCGCAGTTTCTGCGAATGGTTCCATTCGATACGGGCCGCGGGATCGGCGTCCAGATGCGCCTCGAGCATCTTGTCCGCATCGCATACCATGCTTCGCAGTTTCCACATCTTGAAGATCTGGCCATTCCGGCCCACACGCTTTTGCAGGTAGATCGGGGACTTTCCATCCAGCGCGATCAGGCCGCACAGCACGAGCATCAGAACGGCGACCGGGATCGCGGCGATCATCACGACGATGATGTCGAAAGCCCGTTTCGGCAAGTCACGGTCCATCCGCTTGGGCGGTGATGCCTTCATGGCATTATCGACAAGGACCTCGAAAGACGGAGTGTGCATCGGGTGGCGCATGTGAAAGGTCAAAGGGGCCTCCTTGAGGCAATCGTTAATTCAGAGGGGAAACCAATGGCACTGATCATGAAATACGCTGTAGTAAAATTATCCTCTGATGGTATCGGCCCTGGACAGGATGCCTTTTGGCGGATCGGTCCGGTATTCATCAGTCGGTGTCGAAGATCAGCAGCCTTAAGATTTACTCCCAGTTGAAAGCACCAGCCCCCAAGTGCCCTTACGCAAATTCCGGCTAAATCATGTTCGAATTCGGCCGGTGAAAGCGTTATGGGGCGGCGCCTTATTCTAGTCAATATTCTCAAAGCAGCTCTACTTTTAAGGGAGTTCAGGGGGGTTGCGGGAGGTGTTTTGCGATGAGGTTCCAATCGTTTTCCTTGATGCCGAGAAGGCGTGAACGGTCCCGAAAAGACGACGCGACAGTCACGCTATTTCGAGAATCATGGCCCACAAATCTTTACAAAGAGGAAACAGAATGCGGCCGATTGTTTCTTGCCCGTACGCAATTTCGGCATGGGGCGAGATTGGACTCAGAATTGCGCAACTTAATCTCGGGCTGACCACTTCTTGCCTTATTGTGTTAACCCTTTGGAAACACTTCATGGAAATTGAACTGCGGTGAGAAGTTGACCTTTCACACGGCCTCCACCGCCCTCATGGAACGGTTCAATGCTCGGCTTGATGCGCGTCTTGCGACACGTGCAGGGCGAGCCTCCGGGATCACGGAATGTTACAATGACCGTCGGAACGGCGCCGCGCCGCCGAATCGAAGCCGAATCACCGCCCCGAATCCGCCATATTCGGAGCAGGGGCCGCCGTGATTCACCGCCCCTGTCCCCCGAATGTGGCGCGCGCGGCCCGCCGCGCAGTTGCAAGCAGGGGTACCTGTGGCTATGTGCTGAGAGGATCGGAAAGACGTGCGAAACGGGGTGACTGACATTGGCGAACCATCTCCATCAGGACGATCTGCCGAGCGGTCTCGACCTTGGTGCGACCGTGGCGATCGATTGCGAGACGATGGGCCTGCACCCGCACCGCGACCGTCTGTGTCTGGTGCAGCTGTCGGGCGGCGACGGTGATGCGCATCTGGTTCAGGTCGGGCGCGGGCAGGCCGCGGCGCCGAACCTGGCACGGCTGCTGTCGGATTCTGCCGTTCTGAAGCTGTTTCACTATGGAAGGTTCGATATCGCCGCGCTCTACAACCGGTTCGGCGCATTGGCGGCACCGGTCTATTGCACCAAGATCGCCAGTCGGCTGGTCCGCACTTATACCGACCGGCACGGACTTCGGCCCCTGGTGCAGGATCTCCTGGGCGTCGACATCTCGAAACAGCAGCAGTCGAGCGACTGGGGTGCGCCGGACCTGACCAAGGCGCAGATCGACTATGCCGCCTCGGATGTCCTCTATCTGCACCGCCTTCGCGCCGAGCTTGACCGGATGCTGGATCGCGAGGGTCGCCGCGGCCTCGCGCAGGCCTGTTTCGACTTCTTGCCGACACGTGCGAAGCTGGATCTGGCGGGCTGGCCGGAAACAGACATCTTCGCACATAGCTAGCATCGGGCAGAGAGGAACATGCGCCAGAGAGGCAGCAAATATTCACGCATGATTGCGTGGCTCAAGATCCTCCTGCCGATGGCAGCGCTGGTTCTCTTGTCCACGACCTTTCTGCTGCCAAAGGATTCCGATCCCGCGACCAACGTGCCGTTCTTGACCAGCGCCGATCCCGACGGTCTCGTGCGCGAACAGGTGAGCAGCCCCTATTTTACCGGCACGACGGCCTCCGGCGCGCTGCTCACCATGACGGCAGAGACGGCCCGTCCCGTTCCCGGCAGCGACGAGATCGACGCAGACATGCTCGATGCGGTCATGCTGATGAAGGATGGCAGCGAAGTCCTGCTCAAGGCGCCGCTTGCCAATATCAGCGAAAAGCGGGACGATGCTCGGATGACCGGCGGGGTCACCGTGTCGAACTCGCTCGGATACGTCCTCAATACCGAAAGCCTGAACGCGGCGCTGAGCCGGATCGAGGTCGAAAGCCTCGGTCCTGTCGAAGGCAGCGGGCCAGCCGGAGTGCTCAATGCGGGAAAGATGCGCATCACCGGCAGCGATACGGGCGACGACATGCAAATGCTTTTCACCGAAGGGGTTAGAATGATATACGACCCCAAAACAGAATGAGTGCTCCCGAATGTTGCGAAACCTGACTATTGTCCTTGCGCTGATGGTGCCGGGCTCCGTGCTGGCTCAGGGGGCGCAGGTCGCCTTTGGGGGAACGAAGCAGGATACCTCGGCCCCGGTCGAGGTCACCGCCGAACAGCTGGCGGTGAACCAGAACGAGGGCACGGCGCTCTATACCGGGAATGTCATCGTCGGACAGGGCGAGATGCGCCTCGCAGCGCCGCGTGTCCTCGTGATCTATGCCGAAGCGGCGGGCCGGATCGAACGGCTCGAAGCGCGGGGCGGCGTGACGCTGGTCAATGGCCCGGACGCTGCCGAAGCCGACAGCGCGGACTACAACATCGATGCCGGTACTGTCCTGATGATGGGCAACGTCCTGGTGACGCAGGGTGACAACGCACTGACATCCGAGGAGATGACGGTCAATCTGGACGATGGCACGGCGCAGATGTCAGGCCGGGTGAGATCGCTCCTGCAGCAGCAACAGCCCGCGAGCGATCCCTGATGGCGCGTCCCGAACTGTCCGTGACGACAGGCTCGAGCGGCCTGCGCGTTGAGCATTTGCGCAAGAGCTATCGCAAGCGCGTGGTGATCCGCGACTTCTCCATGGAGCTGAACCGTGGCGAGGTCGTCGCCCTGCTGGGGCCGAACGGCTCGGGCAAGACCACAACCTTCTACGCGATCGCCGGGCTGGTTAATCCCGAAGGCGGCCAGGTTCTGATCGACGGCAAGGATGCGACCTATCTGCCCATGTACCGCCGTGCGCGGATGGGCATCGGCTACCTGCCACAGGAGATGTCGATCTTCCGCGGCCTGTCGGTCGAGGACAACATCGCCGCGATCCTGGATATCAGCCAGCCCGACCGCCATACGCGCCGCGAACGGCTGGAAGAGTTGCTGGGTGAATTTTCCATCGAACACCTGCGCCGCGCGCCTGCGCTGGCCCTGTCCGGGGGCGAGCGGCGTCGGGTCGAGATTGCGCGCTGCCTCGCCGCAGATCCGAAGTACCTCCTGCTCGACGAACCTTTTGCCGGTGTCGATCCGATCAGCGTCGGCGACATCCGCCACCTTGTGACGGACCTCAAGAAACGCGGAATCGGCGTGCTGATCACCGACCACAATGTGCGCGAAACGCTCGAGATCGTCGACCGCGCCTACATCCTGCATGACGGGGCCGTGCTCATGTCCGGCACCCCCGACGAGGTGGTTCGCAACGAGAATGTGCGACGTGTATATCTCGGCGATAACTTTCGCATCGGTTGATCGCTCCCGCCCCGACCGTGTTCACGTTCCGTTAGGACAAATCTCCGACAGTCACACCGGATTTGATTGACAGAGCGGGGCGTTCTCACCTCAAATGATGGGTATGACGCTTTTGTGGACCGCATGTCTGAGCCGCGAAACCCCTTTGGTCGGGGTGATGCAGGTCAGGCCGCGTTCAAGGTGTCACCCTCCCTCCAGACGCGGCATCGGGCCGGGCGGCTTCGCCCCTTGCTGCTTATGGGTTGACTAAGAAAAGGAAAAAACAATGCGCTATCAGATCACGGGAAAGCAGATCGATGTCGGAGAGGCCCTGCAGACGCATGTCCAGACGCAACTGGGAGCGGTCGTGCAGAAATATGCCGGGCGGCCGACGGATGCGACCATCATCTTTTCCAAAAGTGCGCACGAGTTTGTCTGTGAAGCCACCGTTCACCTGTCCACCGGTCTGACCGCCACCGCCAAGGCGCATGCGACCGAGATCTATTCCGCGTTCGACGCCTGCTCCGAAAAACTCGACAAGCAGCTGCGCCGCTACAAGCGCCGTCTGAAGGATCACCACAAGGACCGCGCGGAACCCGTTGAACTCTTCGGCGTGTCCTCTTATATCCTCGCCCGTGAATCCGATGTCGAGGACTCGGAACCGGAAAGCCTTGCGCCCGTGATCGTGGCCGAGATGCAAACGCAGATTCCGTCGCTCTCCGTGGGTGAGGCGGTGATGCAGATGGAACTGGCGGGAGCACCGGTCCTGGTGTTCCGGAACGAAAAGAAAAACGGCGTCAATGTCGTGTACCGTAGGGATGATGGCAATATCGGGTGGATAGATCCATGACATTGCTCCCTTGCGCGTAACACGCTACGGCGCTGCATGAACCAGAACAGGCAAGACATGAAATTCGCGCAGCTTATCAAGCCTTCGGCCGTCAAGGTCATATCTGCCGCCTCCAGCAAGAAGCGATTGATGCATGATCTGGCCGATCTTGCCCAATCGGCGCATGGACTCCATGCGCCGACAGCGGTCGAGGCGCTGATGGAGCGTGAAAGCCTGGGGCCGACCGGCGTGGGGCATGGCGTCGCCCTGCCGCATGCCCGCATCCCCGAGCTCGAGGATGTGGTCGGAGTGTTCATCCTCCTCGAAAAGCCGATCGACTTCGAAGCGGTGGATCGTCAGCCGGTGGATGTGATTTTCGCGCTTTTCGCGCCCGAATCCGCTGGCGTCGAACATCTGAAGGCGCTGGCGCTGGTGTCGCGCACGCTGCGCGAGGAATCCGTCTGTGCCAAGCTGCGGGCGAACCATGATCCGAGCACGCTCTACACCATCCTGACAGAGCCGCACACGTCGCAGGCCGCCTGAATCTGTCTTTCTTCTTCCATTCATCTTGCCGGTAAACTCCGGGGAATGTGAGGGGCTGGCCCTTCACTCCGGCAATGATGCCGCGTATCGGGTCCGGTTGCGCGCGGACGCTGATCCCCAGTCGTGGAATCCGAACATCAGGTAGTCCCTGGCATAGGCCCCGCGCGCGAGGGTTTCGATCTCGTCATCATAGATCTGCGCCAGCGCGAAAGGCGCGCGGGTGGGCACCGGCACCGGCTTCGGCGGGGCTGCGTGACCGATCTGCAAGGCGAGCGCAGGCAGGCAGTCGTCCATCTCTTCTTCGCGGATGATCATGTCGGGCAGGGTGAATTCGGCCATTCCCTGCAGCACCTGCGCCTGAGACGCCCAGTGCGCATCGACCCGCAGAGCCGTCTGGCCCGACAGGTTTGCCTTGAGGAAGGTCAGCCAGGCGATGAAGGCGGCGCGATGGGCGGTGAGGTCATAACTGGCGTCGGGCGCGCCTTCGGGGATCGGCAGATTGTGTGCGCGGCGCAGGGTCTTGCGGATCTGCAGGAACGCCCCCTGGCCGGTGGAGAGGATGCGTGAGCAGAAGGCCTCATGCGCGCGGGCAACCGGGTGGCGCAGCACGGTAAAGCTGCGATGCCCGTCATGGGCACGTTTCCACTGCCGCAGGTCATTCCGGTTGAAATCGCGCAGCAAGTCTTCTTGCCCGACATCGTCGAGTGCCGCGAGCCATGCGGTGACCTCGGCCTCCGGCCCCGAGCGGATCGGCATCGAGAGCAGTCCGGTGCGCGCCGCCGCGACGTAGGACGGCACGACCGGGCCGCGGCGCGGCTCGAAATTCGGGGTGCGGGCCAGGTTGAACCGGTCGAGCCGGGCCAGTGCACCCTGCATCTCCTCGAAATTCGCCACTTTCGCGGAAGCCGGATCAGGGTTCTGCCGCTTGAGCGCTGTGTCGACACCTTTCAGGCGGCCCTTCACCCCGAGCCACCTGGCCAGTCCGTTCATCACCGCGACGTCCTGCAGGTCTTCGTAAGCCACGTAGAACGCCGTCTGCCCGGTCTTCTGCAGCGTTTGCATCAGCAGGATCTGAAACTCCTGCAATGCGACAAGGTGCGCCTCGAACTCCGTTGAATCAAAGACAGCCTGCCCGTCCTTGCGTTTCTTCACATGAGTCAGCTTCCACTGCCCCGTGGCCTGCGCGATCTTCCAGCTGACATAGCTGTCGACTGGGTTGCGCGTCAGGATGATCTTGGCGCAGCGCTCATCCTCGAGCAGGCGGGGCAGGATGCGCGCATCATGGTCGTGAAAGAACCGGAACCCGTTCAACCCCTCCGGCCTGTCGCGAATCGCTTGCAGCAGCCGGTCTGGATCGGCATCGCGCTCTGCCTGCGTGATCCCGAGGATATCGCAGGAATTCGGATAGCCGATGAAATGCGGGTTGAACGCCTCGCCGTGGCAGGTAATGCCGTCGAACGCGTTGAGGTTCGTCTCGAGAAAATTCGAGCCGGTGCGCATCTCGGCGAAGACCACAAAGCCGTCGAAAGGGTCAGCCATGCAGTCTCATTTCTTGACGAGATAGGGTTTTCGGGGCCGGGTCGCGGTGGCGCTGCGCGGCAGCGGATCGACCGGAAAATCGCCCATGAGATAGGGATGCATCCCTTGGTTCTTGAGATTCTGGAGGAACTGACCGAAGCCGGTCAGATCCTCCATCAATGGCGCTTCGGACAGGCGGCGCGGTGATTTCTGCCCGATCTCGTCGATGATGATCTGCAGAGGCTCCATCGGCGCCTCGATGAATTCGGCCATGGTCCAGATCCGGATGCGGGCCTTGATGTCGGGATTGCGCAATTCGTCCAGCATGCCGCTTTCGATCTTCTGCAGCCGTGCGGCCTCCTTGCGGATATCGGCGAAATTGGCATTCGACTTGAAGAGTGGCACCGCCCATGCCCCCGAGATGACCGAGATCTGCGCATTCGGATCACGCGCGAGGTGCCAGTTGATCTTGAGCGTGTCGCGGGGGCCGTACTGAAAGCACTGCCGCTCGCCCCGCGTGTTCCAGATCAGGTTGGTGAGGAAGGCCATCGGGTTGTTGTCGCGCAAGAGCGGATCGTCAGACAGCGCGCCATTGATCACCGCTTGTCCGTCCGCGAACTCGGCGCGTTCGCGCGCATAGAGATGACCGTGGACCTGCGCCCCGGTGGCGCGGGTGAGCCAGGCATCGAAATCCTGAAACAGCTCGGAAAAGCCCTGAAAGACCGAGTACTTTCCGGCCGTCACGCCATTTTCCCAGCCGAAATTTGGCTGGCGGGATTGCATGTAGAGGCCCGACCGTCCCCGTGTGCGCCGGTCGACGGCGCGGGCAAAGATGCGGTCGATCTTGCCGGGATTGGGCTCGGTCCGGTTCATTGCGCCGTCGCTGTCGGTGAGGAAGGCCTGATACAGGCGGTCGGCATGCGGCCAGATCTTGCGCGCGACAAAGCAGTCCGAGCGACGCAGAAGCTGCAGGTGATCGTCGTAGAAGATGTGCGGCTTGCCCTGAAAGTCGAACTTGGACAGCGTGAGGGACCGGCTTTCCACCCGCGTGGCATAGAGCCGGGCGAGCGTCTGGAAATAGGACTCATCCGGAATCCAGACCTGCTTGAAATAGCGGTCATGGATGGGGCGCGCCGTGTCCTGCAGGATTGCCGACAGGGTCTGACGCGTCAGGCACCACCACTGGCTGCCCATATGCGGCACGATGCCCTGCGGCACGCGGCGGCGGTAACCGAGCCGGCGCTGCCAGCGCACGGAAGTGTCGAACAGATACCGCTGACTGCGCCAGGAGAACGGGAAGCGCAGGGTGAAGCGTTCATGGTCGAGGCCATCGACTGTCCACGGCACGTCAGCGGTCGTCGCACTTTCGATGAAATCGGTGCGCGGGCGGGCTGCGAGATATTCGATCAGCTCCTCGACCGGGCGCAGCGGCAGGCAGGAACCGGAGGAGAGGTAGACGTGGCGCACCTCGGGAAAGCGATCGAGCATCAGTTCGGAGGCGTCCTGGCTGGCCGCGACGAGCCCCCAGGTGCCCCATTCGCAGCGGTGACGGCGCGAAAACAGGATGGTGGGCAGGTCGGCCAGATCAGCGACGAAGCTTTCATACACCTCGCCCGGCACGTTCCTGTCGACATGGATCACCACGGGGCAGCCCGCCTGCGTCCAGTGCCGCGCCACCTGTTCGGCGCGTTGCAGCGCGGTATGCACCAGCATGATGATTCCGACGCTCATGCCCAGTTGCCCTTCGACATGAGGCCGAGGATTTCGAGCTGACGCCAGTTGATGTATTTCTCGCTCCATTTGCACCAGAGCTCGGGATTGTCGCGCAGTCCCTCCGCATAGGCGATGTATTCCCTGGAGCTGGAATAGTGCTGCTTGCGCTTGAGCTCTTCCTCCGCCTTGGCGGTGAAGGTGTCGAGGAATTTCGTGTGCAGCAGCATGCCGCTGGCCTTTTCGCCACCCCATTCGTCATAGACGAGGTTCAGCCCGCGCGGCAGCAGCTGGTGCGTCGAACTGGCATAGGCATAGCGCCGGTCCCATTTGACCAGCGGCACCTTGTTCAGAGCCGGGGCGCGTTCCGGGTCTTGCGGAAAGAAGACGCGGGCGCGGGGGCCGCCCTGGATCCAGAGATTGCCGAAGCGCGGGTTACGGGTGATCGTGTAATTCCCGGCATCGAACCACGATGCGATCTCGATCGGGTTCTGGCCGGCTTGGTAGGGTTCGGCGTCGATGCGGCCCTTGGGGTACATGTCGAGCAGCATCGCGCTGAAGCTCTTGATCGAGGAGGCATCGAGCCAGTCGGTGAGCGCGCGCAGGGGGCGCGTGTCGCAGAACGGATAAAGGAACAGCTCGTCGGGATCGACGACGAGGCTCCAGTGGCCGTGGGCGTATTTCATCTGCAGCCAGTTCAGCCAGTCCACCCCGAAGCGCGCCCGCCTGTAGCTGGCGTACGTGGTCCAGAGTGAGACATCTTCCTGCCGGGCGAGATAGTCGCGCGAGCCGTCGGTGCTGTCATTGTCGACGAAGAAAAAATGGTTCACGCCCATGCCACGGTAATAGTCGAGGAAATAGGGCAGGCGCACACCCTCGTTCCGCTGGGTCGTAAAGACGAAGATATCCGTGGGGCGGAGCCTGTCTGTGCGCAGCGCGACCGGTTCGAGTTCACGCCGCTTGCGGAAAGCGCGGGTGAGCCAGCGCTTGCGCTGCAACCTCAGCCTGTATGACTGCCAAACCCCCAAACTCTTACCTCGTTTCGGCCCGGCGTTCCGAACCCGCATATACCGGCGCCTATCAGATCAATGTTAAGACGCTGTTGATATGGGTCGGCCAGTCCGGCGGAACATAGGTCTGCACCTGTTTTTTGTCGATCTCGTGGGTTCTGGCCAGATCGATGATGCTCTCTTTCCACAGATACCGATCCGTAACATTTGCGTAAACGGGAATGTTCCCAAGTACTTCGCGGCAGACGGGCAGATCGTTGCAGAGGACCGGCACGCCCAGAGCGGCGGCCTCGATCGGTGGCAGGCCATAGCCCTCTGCGAGGCTCGGAAAGAGCAGCCCGGCACTTTGGGCGATCAGCCCGAAGACAGCGCCATCGTCGAGCCCGTTCACTTCGTGGACCCTCGGCGGCTTGCGGTCGAGCCGGTCGAAGACGTTCTGGTTTTCCCATCCGCGTGCGCCGAGGATTATGAGATCGGGGGCGGCTTCGCCCATCTCCTCCCAGAGGTCGAGCAGCAGCGCATGGTTCTTGCGCGGTTCGATCGTGCCGAGGGTGACGAGGTAGGGAGCGGACCACGGACCGGCGGGCGCCTGTCCGGGCACGGGAACCGGCACGCCCAGATGCGCCACGACAGTCTCCGGGGCGGCGACCCAGCGGGCCGCATGACGCAGGACATCCGCGCGCGTCTGCGCGGAATTGCAGACGACGAGATCGGCATTCTGTACCACGCGCTGCAGGAACCCTTCGAAGACCTGCCGCGTGCCGGGGCGTTGATATTGCGGGAAATCGAGCGGGATGGTGTCATGCACCATAACGCCGATCTTCATGCCGGTGATCTGCCGCAGTGCGCGAAGCACACGCGGCGTGAGGTTGCTGTGCCCGGTATTGAGGTAATGCGTGGCGTGCGGGAGATGCCGGAGCAGCATCGCGTCAAGGCCTGTGGGCAGGCAGCGCGCGCAGGCAAGGCGGCGCGCTTCCGCCTCGCCGCGGGCCCGGCCTGCATCCCCGCGGCGCAACCGGCCCAGCAGATCGACAGGGCCCCAGCTCCCGGTCACGACCCGTTCGCGCAAGGCGTTGCAGCCAGCATGGTCCAGCAAAACATATCCCAGGGAGGTGCGAACCAGCCCGAAAAGCGGAACGGGGCCTGACAGGAGGTGATCGAGATAAGCGAATTCGACCCGGTCCACGCCCGTCATGCGCCGCCCGGCGCGCCGTATCAGCCGCGTCAGGTCCAGCAGGCGCGCGCTTGGCCCTACTGCGTCATGATCACTTGTCAAAATGTCCCGTCTGGTGCCAGCGCCAGGCATGCGCGATCATCTGGTCCATCGTCGATCTCTCCGGAACCCAGCCAAGCTCGGTCTTGGCCCTTGTCGAGCCCGAGACGAGCACGGTGCAATCTCCGGCGCGGCGCGGACCCTCGTTCGCCGGAACGTCACGGTTGGTGACGAGGCGGCTGCTTTCCATCACTTCGCGGACGGAAAATCCGGTGCCGGTGCCGAGGTTGAACACCCGGCTGCCCTTGCCATCCTCCAGCCATTTGAGGCCGAGGACATGCGCATCGACCAGATCGCAGACATGCACATAATCGCGGATGCAGGTGCCGTCGCGCGTGTTGTAATCCGTGCCGTGGATGGTCAGCGCCGGGCGCTTGCCCTGAATCGCATCCAGCATCACCGGGATCAGATGCGTTTCGGGGCGGTGGAATTCGCCAACCTCTGCCTCGGGGTCGGCACCGGCCACGTTGAAATAGCGGAAGATCACATGGTGCAGGCCAAAAGCGGCGCCGAAATCGCGCAGGATATCCTCGATCGCGCGCTTCGAGGCGCCATAGGCGTTCAGCGGCATCTGGACGCTGTCTTCATCCAGCACCACGTTGTCCTGATCGCCATAGGTCGCGCAGGTCGAGCTGAAGACGAAGTTCAGACAGCCCGCGGCCACTGCCGCCTCGATCAGGGACAGGGACCCCGAGACATTGTTGCGCCAGTATTTTCCGGGTTCCGCCATCGCCTCGCCGACCTGACTCAGAGCGGCGAAATGCATCACGGCAATCGGATTCCAGGTGGCAAAGACCTCGTCCAGACGATCGCGGTCCAGCAGATCGCCCTGTTCGAACGGGCCGAACTTCACGGCGTCCTGCCAGCCGGTGGAGAGGTTGTCGTAGGTGACGGGCGTGTAGCCTGCGCGGGCGAGCGCCTTGCAGGCATGGGCGCCGATATAACCGGCGCCCCCGGTGACGAGTACATGTGCCAATGCGATTACTCTGCGGCCTTGTCTGCGGCGATCACCTCGTGGAGGAAGCGGCGCAGGTCGTCGCGAAGCTCGTCGCGGGCCAGACCGAAGGCGACCGTGGCCTGCAGGAAGCCCGCCTTCGAGCCGCAATCGAACCGCTGACCACGGAAGCGGAAGCCGTAAACACCTTCGTCGCCACCGATTTCCTGGGCAATGGCATCGGTGAGCTGGATCTCTCCGCCGGCACCCGCCTTCATCTTGTTGAGGTTCTTGAGGATTTGCGGCGACAGGATATAGCGGCCGATCACGGCGAGATTGGAGGGAGCAGTGCCTTTTTCTGGCTTCTCGACCATGCCCTTGACCGAGACGATCGAGCCCATATCTTCGAGCACGTCGAGAATGCCATAAGACGACGCCTTGTCCGAGGGCACTTCCATCGCGGCGACCATGTTACCGCCGGTTTCCTCGTAGGCTTCGACCATCTGCTGCAAGCAGGGTTTTTCGGCGGCGATCACGTCATCGGGCAGGATAACGGCAAAGGGTTCGTTGCCGATCAGACGGCGGGCGCACCACACCGCATGGCCGAGACCGAGCGCCTTGTGCTGGCGCATGTAGGCTACCTCGCCGGAATCCATGTTGGTGGATTTGAGGATCTCGAGCAGGTCGTCCTTGCCCTTGCGCTTCAATTCCTGCTCCAGCTGCGGCGAGTGGTCGAAGTAATCCTCGAGCGCACCCTTGCCGCGCGACGTGATGAACAGAAACTCCTTGATCCCGGCCTCGCGGGCCTCGTCGATCGCGTATTGCACGAGGGGGCGGTCAACCAGCGTCATGATTTCCTTGGGGACCGATTTGGTCGCCGGAAGAAAGCGTGTCCCGAGACCGGCGACCGGGAAAATCGCTTTCGTTACCTTGTGACGCATAGAGCTGCTCCTTGGGTTAGGCAGTCGACATTAACGCAAATTCTGATCATTTCACTACATCAGCGAAACATGGCAATCAGGTAACAGTGTATACAACAGGACGGTTCGGTATCCATCGATTTGTACGTGGACATGCATGTTACTGCCTGAAATCAATCTGTCAAAAACCTCAGGTTCCGCATGCGTTCGGTTTCGGAGGCGATGCGGCTGCGCAGGCGCCAGAAGCGGAACAGCGGCTGTGTGCGCTCGCTGCGGCCGTACAAGCCTCCGGTCTGCTCCCACCAGCCTTCCGGGCAGAAACGCACGCGGTGATAGAGCGCCGTCGGTGACAGCAGAATCAGGGTCACGTTGCGCCCGACGCTGCGCGCGCGCCCGGCCCGCCGCTGCAGTCTGCGCCGGTGCCAGAACCGCGCGGCCAGAATGAGCGGCTCCTGGATGGTGACCGCAGGATAGGACTGGAAACCCCGCGCTGCACGCGGAAGGGAATGCAGCGATTCCGCGCTTCGTGCCATGCCTTCGCGCCGCCCGCGATCCAGACCGCGAAGCAGCCTCAGTACATCATCCGCCCCCAGAGGACCGCTCTGCATCAGTTTCAGAAGGCGCTGCCGTTGCCGGGCGCGGAACTCGTGCCACGCCGCCTCCTGATCCGCTTGCGGGCAATGCTTGCGCAGGAACAGCGCCTGCGACGCGCCGATCTCCTGCAGGTCGCGCGGGGTGCGGTCAGCCCTGCGACGGGTGCTGGATGCAGAACCGTGATGGACCTGTGCGAGCGGAACGATGGCGGTGCCATGACCGGCCCGCCCGAGGCGCATGTTGATGTCGGTTTCATCGAGATAGAACCGGAAGCCCGGGTCGAAGCCGCCCATTTCCGCCAGCAGGTCGCGGCGCAGGGCCATGTTGGTGCCCTCGGTCTTGATCCCGCGGCCCTGCGCAGGGCGCAGTATCCGGGGCGCATCGCCCGTCATGCCCAGATCGACCATTTCGCCGCGAGTGTCGACGCCGTGCGCCCGCCACTGGAAGCTGATTCCGTTGCGCCCGCGCACATAGCCCCCGGCGATCGCCACTTCGGGATCGGCAAACGGCATCGTCAGGTGGTGCAGCCAGGTCGGTTCGGGCACGGCGTCGTCATCTATGAAGGCGACGAGCTCGCCCGCGGCCTGTGCCACGCCACGATTGCGCGCGGCCGAGATGTTGGGCTCGTCGTAGGGCACGAGTTTGACATGGGCCGCATCCAGGCGGGACTCGACCTGCGCCACGCCTCGGGGGCAGGCGACCACCACGATCTCGAATGCAGGATAGTCGAGCTGCGCCACGCCGCTCAGGCAGAGATCGAGCGCCTGCGGACGGTCCCGGCTGACGATCACCACGCTGACGGTGGGCGCAGAACCGCGGAGCAGGGGCGACGTCATGCTGCCTCATCCGTCCTTCAGCGTCACTCCCGGGGCATGCGCGATGAAGAACGGGTTGGCGAAACCCGGCTTGCCGTAGCGCAGCGCGGAATGATCGTCAAAGCGCACCACGCGCCCGCCCGCGCCGGCGAGAACGGCATGGCCCGCCGCCGTGTCCCATTCCATCGTGCGACCGAGGCGCGGATAGAGATCCGCCTCGCCCGTCGCCACGAGACAGAACTTGAGCGACGAGCCCGCGCTGGTCATGTCCTTGACGCCGTACTTGCCGATATAGTCGTCCGTCGCCTGATCGCGGTGCGATTTCGACGCCACCACCATCAGCGAGTCGTTGTTGGGGGTCGAGACATGAAGCGGGGTCGTTTCGCCCACTGTGTCCTTGTCGAAGGGTCCGGTCTCCTCGACCGTCTTGCCGACGCTGTCGGTGTAGAACATCCTTCCTCTCGCGGGGGCATAGACCACCCCGCGCGTGGGGCAGCCATCCTCGACCAGAGCGATGTTCACGGTAAAATCGCCGCGCCGGTTGATGAACTCCTTGGTGCCGTCCAGCGGATCGACGATGAGAAAGGTCGATGCCTGCTCGCCGTGGCTCTCGGCCTGTTCCTCGGTCACCAGCGCCACGTCCGGAAAGGCCTCGCGCAGCCCGGCCGAGATCAGCGCATCCGCCGCCTCGTCGGCCTCGGTAACGGGGCTGTCGTCGGATTTGGTCCTGACCTCGAAACCCTCAGCTTCGTAGATCTCCATGATCCTGTCGCCGGCCTCGAGCGCGAGACGCCGCATCACTTTGGTGAGTGTCTGATAGTTCAAAGCTATGCTCCCCGTTCCGCGCCGGGGCGCGGATTCACTGATTTAAAACTTCCTGTCTCTTATGCTTTGCCAAAGACGCAGGGGCAAGAAAACCCTGCGAAACCCTGTCCAGCGGAGCGGCCCGACGATGTTCGAACAACAGGCACCGAGAACGCGCCTCGGCTCGGCCATCTTCATCTGCGAACTCATCTACCACAATTCGGTCCGCTCCGTCCGCAAGACGCATGGCAATGCCGTGATGTCGATCCTGATGAACATGCTGCAGACTGCTATCTTCGTGCTGGCCTTCTATTTCATGTTCATGGTTCTGGGCCTGCGCGGCACCGCCCTTCGCGGCGATTTCATGATCTACATCATGACCGGCATCTTTCTCTATATGACCCATTCCAAGACGATGGGCGCCGTCGTCAGCTCCGAGGGGCCCGCCAGCCCGATGATGCAGCACGCGCCGATGAACACGGCGGTGGCGATCGCCTCTGCGATGCTGTCGACCCTCTACATTCAGATGCTGTCGCTTTTCGTGATCCTGTTCCTCTACGACGTTGCCTTCAATCCCTTCGTCCTGCAGGAGTTTCACGATCCCATCGGCTGTCTGGGCATGATCCTGCTGTCCTGGTTCTCGGGTGCGGCGATCGGCATGGTCCTGCTGGCGGCAAAGCCCTGGTTTCCTACACCGGTCTCGATCATTTCGAACATCTACGCGCGCGCCAACATGATCGCGTCAGGAAAGATGTTCGTGGCCAACACGCTGCCGACCTACATGCTGGTGATGTTCAACTGGAATCCGCTGTTTCACACGATCGACCAGTCGCGCGGCTATGCCTTCGTCGACTACAATCCGCGCAATTCCAACTGGGAATATGCTCTGTATTTCTCGCTCGTCTTCCTGATGATCGGGCTCATGGGCGAATTTTACACGCGCAAGCATGCCTCGGCCTCGTGGTCGGCACGGCGATGATCCGCGCGGCGCTCGCTCGGGACCTGTCCGAGCCTTAAGTGGTGACGGGCGTTTCTGCAGGCCGCGTGGTCAAAATTCGTGCGGACCCTGCGGCAGAGGCGGACATTCCGGGCAGCCCGCGCCGCAGCGCCGAGATGATCGCGAAAGAGGAACTCGCCACGGCCGGTTAAGGCCTGCACAGACCTGAAGGCGAGCATCTCGGGATACTTAAGTCACCACGCGCAGCGTCAGATTGATCCGCCCGCCCCGTGGCAGCAGCGTCGAGGAACCGAACCGGATCCTGTCGACACCGTGATGACAGAGGCGCGCATCGCCCCCCATCACCACGACATCGCCGGAGCCGAGCCAGACCGACTCGGTCGATCCGCCCCGCGTGACATTCCCCATGCGGAACAACCCCTGATCCCCGAGCGACACCGACAGGACCGGCTGCGTGAAATCAGCCTCGTCGCGGTCCTGGTGCAGGCCCATGCGCGCGCCCTCGCCATACCAGTTGATGAGACAGCATTCCGGTGCGCGCGACGCCCCGGTGACATCCTCCCAGATGGCGAGGACCGATGGCGGAATCGGCGGCCAGGCCATGCCGTCGGGGTGGTGTTCGGCATAGCGGTACCCGCCCCGGTCACTGACCCAGCCGAATCGTCCGGCTGCGCTCATGCGCACCGACATCGGCTTGCCGCGCGGCGTAACCGGCTGCACAAGGGGCGCCTGCGCCAGCACATCGCGCAGCGCCGCCACCAATGCCTCCTGCGCCGGGCGGTCGAGATAGCCGCGGTGAATCACGAACCCGCGTTGATGAAGAATGTCTGTCATGCGTCCCAATCTCGGCCGATCCGTGTGTGAATGGCAAAGAAAAACCCGCCAATTCTCGGAAACTGCCGGAACGCGGTGCTTGCAGCACCCATGACCCCTCCTTATATACCCTGCGAAGCGCCACTCGGGGGGGAACCCACGGGCCGCATCAACCCATCGGGGCAGGATGCCGGAACGGGTCCCCGCCTCGTGACATCGCCTTGAAGCACAAGAAGGGATCGAAAAACATGGCCAAAGTTATTGGTATCGACCTCGGCACCACCAACAGCTGCATCGCCATCATGGACGGCGCGCAGCCACGTGTGATCGAGAACTCCGAAGGGGCACGCACCACGCCCTCCATCGTCGCCTTCACGGATGACGAACGCCTTGTCGGCCAGCCCGCGAAGCGGCAAGCCGTCACAAACCCTGAAAACACCATCTTCGGCGTGAAGCGCCTCGTCGGCCGTCGCAATGACGACGAACACCTGGCGAAGGACAAGAAGAACCTGCCGTTCGAAGTGATCGACGGTGGCAATGGCGACGCCTGGGTGCGCGCCAAGGGTGAAAAGTATTCCCCCGCACAGATTTCCGCCTTCATCCTGCAGAAGATGAAGGAAACCGCCGAATCCTATCTCGGCGAAGAGGTGACGCAGGCCGTCATCACCGTCCCCGCCTATTTCAACGACGCCCAGCGTCAGGCGACCAAGGATGCGGGCAAGATTGCCGGCCTCGAAGTGCTGCGGATCATCAACGAGCCGACGGCAGCGGCACTGGCCTATGGCCTCGACAAGAAAGAAGCCCGCACGATCGCGGTCTATGACCTTGGCGGCGGCACCTTCGACGTGACCATCCTCGAGATCGACGATGGCCTCTTCGAAGTGAAGTCGACCAACGGCGACACGTTCCTCGGTGGCGAAGATTTCGACATGCGGATCGTCAACTACCTCGCCGGCGAGTTCAAGAAAGAGAACAATGTCGATCTGACCAAGGACAAGATGGCCCTCCAGCGTCTCAAGGAGGCTGCGGAAAAGGCCAAGATCGAACTGTCTTCGGCCAGCCAGACCGAGATCAACCAGCCGTTCATCTCGATGGGCTCCAACGGACAGCCGCTGCACATGGTCATGAAGCTGACCCGTGCGAAGCTAGAATCGCTGGTCGGTGACCTGATCAAGGGCTCGATGAAGCCGTGTCAGGCCGCGCTCAAGGATGCCGGCCTGTCCACGTCTGATATCGACGAGGTCGTTCTGGTCGGCGGCATGACACGCATGCCCAAGGTGATCGAGGAAGTGACCAAGTTCTTCGGGAAAGAGCCCCACAAGGGCGTGAACCCGGACGAAGTCGTTGCCATGGGCGCGGCCATTCAGGCCGGTGTTCTGCAAGGTGACGTGAAGGATGTGGTCCTGCTCGACGTGACGCCGCTGTCGCTCGGCATCGAGACGCTGGGTGGTGTCTTCACCCGCCTGATCGACCGCAACACCACGATCCCGACGAAGAAGAGCCAGATCTTCTCGACCGCCGAGGACAACCAGAACGCGGTGACGATCCGGGTGTTCCAGGGCGAGCGCGAGATGGCGACGGACAACAAGATGCTCGGCCAGTTCAA
>JBBSNW010000022.1:0-61819 GCA_038260405.1 Rhodobacterales bacterium
CGCCCTGCCGGACCACGACCAGCAGAGCCTCGGCATGGTCCTCGACGAACAGCCAGTCGCGGATATTGTCGCCCTTGCCATAGATCGGCAGCGGCTTGCCCGCGAGCGCGTTCAGGATGATGACCGGCACCAGCTTTTCGGGAAAATGGTAGGGGCCGTAATTGTTGGAGCAGTTGGTCATCACCACCGGCAGGCCATAGGTCTCGTGCCAGGCGCGCACGAGGTGATCCGAACTGGCCTTGGAGGCAGAATAGGGCGAGCGCGGATCATAGGGCGTGTCTTCGGTGAACTTTACCGCTGGATCGGCGGGCAAGGAGCCGAAGACCTCGTCGGTCGAGATGTGATGGAAGCGGAAACTCCCGGGCCGTCCCTGCCCAACCCAGTAGGCGCGGGCCGCTTCGAGCATGTTGTAGGTGCCGGTGATATTGGTCTCGATGAAATCCCCGGGCCCGTCGATCGAGCGGTCCACATGGGATTCCGCCGCAAGGTGCATCACCGCGTCGGGGGCGTGCTGCGCAAAGACCGCATCCAGCGCGGCGCGCTCACGGATATCGGCCTGCACGAAGCTGTAAGCGGGATGATCCGCCACCGGGGCGACGTTGTCGAGACAGGCCGCATAGGTGAGCGCGTCGAGGTTCACGACCTCGTGGCCCTGCACAATGGCGCGCCGCACCACGGCGGAGCCGATGAAACCCGCGCCACCGGTCACAAGCAGTTTCATGGATTATCCTTCGTAAACGAACGGTGAGTCAAAATCGGCCAGCGTCTGTGCGGCGGCATCCTTGTCCGAAAGGACCGGCGTGCCGTCAAAGCCCCAGTCGATGCCGCAACTGTCCCAGCGCACGGCTCCGTCACATTCGGGCGCATAATAATCGGTGCATTTGTAGATGATCTCGGTGTCGGGCGCGCGGGTCAGGAAGCCGTGCAGGAAACCCGCGGGCACCAGCATCTGCCTGCCATTCTCGAAGCTCAGCTCCTCGCCCACCCACTGGCCGTAAGTCGGCGAGCCCTTGCGGATATCGACCGCCACATCGAACAGCGCGCCCCTGCCGCAGCGCACCAGCTTGTCCTGCGCATGGGGAGGCGCCTGAAAATGCAGACCCCGGATGGTCCCAGGCTGCGCCGACAGCGAAAGATTATCCTGCACGAAATCGAAATCGAGCCCGGCATCGAGAAGCCGCTGCCGGTTCCAGCTCTCGCTGAAAAACCCGCGCTCATCCCCGAAACGCCGCGGCGTGAGCACCAGGACATCAGGAATGGCGGTCGTTCGGATGTCGAGCATCAGGTGCTGTCCTAGGGGTTTTCGATTTTCACTCGGCATACACGTGATGACCGCCCAGTAATAGGTCATGGGGTTGAATGCTGCTTGCTCGCTGGGCGCAGCGCTTCCCCAAAAATCTCTCCGGCAGAATCGGTTAACGAGTGATTAACACCGCGCTCGGCGGGCCTACCTTTCGCAAGGGTTTGGCTTTGCAGACTGGCGGCGCGTTCCCCCAGCCCCGGAGACCTCATATGTCCGACACTTCTGTCCGCCTTTCCCTCCCCTTCCTGATGCCATCGCAGGCGCAGAAGCACGTCACTCACAACACGGCGCTGGAACGGCTCGATGTGCTCGTGCAGCCACACGTGCTGGATCTTGCGGCCGTGACGCCGCCAGCGACCCCGAATGCGGGAGCGACCTACATGCTGGGTGCCGGGGCCACCGGTGCTTGGGCCGGGCAGGACGGGATGCTGGCCAGCTGGAGCGATTCCGCCTGGATCTTCTTGGCCCCTCAAGAGGGCTGGCAGGTGCTGTTGCTGCCCGAGCTGCGGATCTATGCCCTGAGCGGCGGTAACTGGCGGCCGGTGGCAGGGGCGACGCAGAACCTCGACGGGGTCGGCATCAATGCCGCGTCGGATGCCACCAACCGGCTCGCAGTTTCCTCCGATGCCACGCTGCTGAGCCATGCCGGTGCGGGCCATCAGCTCAAGCTCAACAAGTCTGGCCCGGGCGATACGGCGAGCCTTCTGTTCCAGTCGGGCTGGTCGGGGCGCGCCGAGATGGGGCTGGCCGGAACGGATCACTGGTCGCTCAAGGTCTCTGCCGATGGCACGGTCTGGAGCGAGGCGCTGGTGGTCGCATCCGACAGCGGCCATGTGGGGATCGGCGTTCCGGCCCCGGGCTGTGCGCTGGATGTGGCAGGGGCGATCAGGCCGGGTGCCTATGCCAGCGCATCGCGCCCCGCGGCGTCGAGCCTCGGCGCAGGGGCCGGGATCTATGACACGTCCCTGGCAATGCCGCTCTGGAGCGACGGCACGGACTGGCGCGATGCTTCAGGCGCAGTTCGGTAGGCTAAAGACACTGCGGGGCACACCGCGTCTCGGTTTCATCCGTATCCGTTTGCAAAACCGCAGAGAGCAGTGTCCTGCGCGATTCTTCGGTCGCTTCTGCCCCCCGGTTCCATCCTCGGCGCGGCCTCGAGTCTGGCCGCGCCCAAAGGGGTCAGTGGGCTGCCGCAGGTGCCTTGGAGGCGGGGCGCATCAGGAGGGCACCCAGTGCGAGGCTCGCAAAGATCACCGTGATGATCGTGAAAACGTCGATGAAGGACATTACCGTCGCCTGTCCGTGCAGCCGCGCCGCCATCTGAGCCAGCGCGCCTGTCTGACCATCGACACCCCGCGCGGTCAGGTTGCGCGCCATGCTGTCGAGCTGGTCCACCGCTTGCGGGTTGGTCCAGGACACCGCTTCTGACAGACGCTCGTAATGCAGCGCGCCGCGGTTCGTCAGCAGCGTGTTGATGACAGCGAGACCCAGGGCGCCGCCTAGGTTGCGGGTCAGATTGTAAAGCCCCGAGGCGCCCTTCATCTTGTCCGGCGGCAAGGTGCCGAGCGCGAGGTTGTTGATCGGAACCATGCACAGCATCAGGGACAGCCCGCGCAGGATCTGCGGCACCAGAAGCTCTCCGAAGTCCCACTCGGCCGTCATGCCCGTCAGCATCCATGTCGACGTGGCAAACCCCATGAACCCGATCAGCAGCATCACCCGCAGGTCGATCCTCGAGGCGAGAATACCGGCCAGCGGCGCGCTGACGAACATGGCAAGGCCCGAAACGAAAACCGTCTCGCCGATCATCAGGCTGTCATAGCCGCGCACCGATCCGAGATAGAGCGGATAGAGATAGGTCAGCCCGTAAAGCCCGACCCCCATAACGAAGGAAAACAGCGATCCGACGGCGAAATTGACGTTGGCAAAGGCCGAGAGATCGACGATCGGTTCGTCCCGTGTGAAGGCGCGCCAGAATGTGACGATGCCACCCACGACCATCACGGCCGCCATCAGAGCAACTGCATGATCGGACAGCCAGTCGTTGGACGGCCCCTCCTCCAGCACGAATTCCAGCCCGCCGAGGAAGGCCGCGAGGGCAGCGAGGCCCCACCAGTCGAAGCGGTCGAAGAGTTTCCAGTTCGGGCGGTCGAAATCGATTAGGCTCCAGGCGCCCAAGGCGACGAAAATACCGGGGATCACGTTGACGAGGAACAGCCAGTGCCAGGACATGGCGTGGCTCAGATAGCCGCCGACGGTCGGCCCGACCGTGGGGGCCAGCGTCGCGATCAGACCGATGATCGGCGAGACGATGTTGCGTTTCGACGGCGGAAAGATGGTGAATGCCGCGGCAAAGACCGACGGGATCATGCCGCCGCCGAGGAAGCCCTGCAAAGCCCGCCAGACGATCATCTCGCTGATCGAGCCGGATGTGGCGCACAGAAAAGATGCCGCGGTGAAGCCGGCCGCCGAGAGGGTGAATAGCAGCCGTGTCGACATCATGCGCGCCAGGAAGCCCGAAAGCGGGATCATGATGACCTCGGCAATGAGATAGGACGTCTGGACCCAGCTGATCTCGTCCGGCGAGGCGCCAAGCCCGGCCTGGATGTCCGGCAAGGAGGCCGAGACGATCTGGATGTCGAGGATGGCCATGAACATGCCCACCACCATCACCATGAAGGCGGCGATGCGGCGCGGGGTCAGCTCCGTGTCATCGGCCATTTGCGCCGGAGCGGCGCGGCCGGATGAGGCTGACGTGGCGGCTGCGGCGGCCACCGATCCTACTCCGAAACGACGGCAACCGTCGCGGTGCCAGTGTCAGGCGTCGTGCGGGTGTCGATGGAGATTTCGGTGGAAAGCCCGGCGCGCAGTTCGCCGGTTGCGAGCGCGTCCTCAGGAAGGGTGATGCGAACGGGCACGCGCTGCACGATCTTCGTGAAGTTGCCGGTGGCGTTGTCGGCGGGCAGCAGCGAAAAGACCGCGCCGGTCGCGGGCGCCACGGAAGCGACACGACCTTTGAAGGTCCGGCCCGGCAGCGCGTCGAAACTCATCTCGACAGAGGCGCCGGGGCCTACTCCTGCCATCTGCGTTTCCTTGAGATTCGCCTCGACAAACAGGCTGCCGTCGGGGATCAGAGCGGCGAGCCGCGCACCCGGTGCCACCAGATCGCCCGCTTCGAGCGTCATGTTCGCGACGATGCCGTCAGCAGGTGCGCGCAGGACCGTGAGGTCGAGATTGCGACGCGCCTGATCGACCGCAATTTCGAGCTCGCGGCGCTGTCCTTCGGACTCCGCGCGCTGTGCCTGCAAGACGGCGACCTGCGCCTCTGCGCTGGAAACGGCCGCGACGGCACTCGCCACCCCTGCCCGAGCCACGTCGAGATCCTCGGTCGCGGTGTCGAGCGCCGCCTGGCTGGTGACCTTCTGGGAGGCGAGGCGTTCGGTACGGTCAGCATTGGTTTCCGCGGTGCGCAGCTGTGCCTCTGCCGTGTCGCGAGCGGCACCGGCCTGGGCAACCCCGGCGCGCGCGGCTTCGATCTGGGCATCGATACGTGCGAGCGTCTGGCCCGCCGTCTCGAACCGGCTCTGGGAGGTGGCCAATGCGTTGCGATAATCGCCATCCTCGAGCCGGACCAGAACGTCCCCCGCCGAGACATGGTCGTTCGATCCGGCCTCGACGGAGGCGACGTAGCCCTGCACGCGGCTGCTGACGAGCGTTACGTCGGCCGAGACATAGGCATCATCCGTCGTTTCCATGAACCGTCCGGTCGTCCAGTACCGGTTCCCCTGCCAGCCGCCGACTGCAATGGCGACAAGCGCAATCGCGGCCAGGATCACTTTCTTGCGGCTTTTGCGCGGCGCAACGGTCTCTGATGCATGATCGTCCGGTGCAGACCCGGACACATCGTCCGGCGCGGATTTTGCGGCGGGGTCTGGCGTCAGTCGTTCATGTCTGGACATGGTCCCGGTCTCCTGCAATCAATCGAACCGATCGGTTCGATCACCACATAGGGCATGCACCACGCCTCTTCAAGACTTCATCGAACCGTTCGGTTCGATTATATGCAGGGCAAGGGAGGCGCGGACATGAGCATCAAGGACGATCAGGATATGACAGAGCCAAAGCGCAGCGCCCGCCATGCGGCCGGTGCCGATCCGGCCAAACGGCGCCAAATCCTTGACGGTGCAAAACGCGTCTTCATGGAGCGGGGCTTCGATGCGGCGAGCGTGAACGATATCCGACGCGCCGCGGGAGTCTCGAAAAGCACGCTCTACATCTATTTCGACAGCAAGGAAGAGCTCTTCGAGGCCATGATCGAGGAAGAACGCGACCAGCGTTTTGAAAGGGTCACCGAGATTCTCGCGAGCGATGGATCAGCTGCGGACGTGCTGCATCGCTATGGGTGCGCGATCGCCACGATCATCTGTTCCAACGAAGTCGTGATGGCGCAGCGCATCATCATCGGGATCGCCGAACGCATGCCCGCTCTGGGCGCGCGGTTCTTCACCGGCGGCGCAATGCGCTCGCAGACCGATCTTGCCACCTTTCTGCGCCGCGAAGTCTCGTTCGCGCGACTTGTCATCCCTGACGTGCCCCACGCCGCCAACCAGTTCATCGATCTCTCGACCGGAAACCTCTGGAAGCCGCGCTTGTTCGGCAAGACGACAGAGGCCCCCTCCGCCAAGGAGATCGAGGCGTCCGTGTCGAGCGCCGTCGCGATGTTCATGGCGACCTATGGCCCGGACCCACGGAGTCCGCGCCACGCCTGAAGCAGGACCTTCGGAGATGTTTCCGACTTCCCAACCAATTCAGCTCGGCATACCGGCGAAAGATACCCATGCGACTGGATCGAACCGCTCAAGGCCTAAGAGAGCCTGCGGAATTCCGCGGAAAAAGATATCAGCCATCTCAACCCCTTGTGCCTGAATGCCGTTACCGACACTCTGTTCGCAAACAGGCAAAAGGATCGGCAGGATGCGCATCACACGGCGTTGGATGACACTGGCAGGCACGGCGGCACTGCTCTCGGGCTGCGGCGCAGGCGGCGGCATGGGGCCCGCCACGATGCGGCGCGATGCGCCGGATCCGGCACTGCTTCCGCAGCCGAATGCCGGATATGACGCCTGGGTGGCCTCGTTCCGCGGACGCGCGCAAGCGCGGGGGATTTCGCAACAGGTGCTCGGCGCGGCTTTCCGTGGTACCGGTTTCCTTCCCGGAGTGGTCGAACGCGACCGGAACCAGACGGAATTTTCACGCTCGCTCGAGGATTACCTCGCCATCGTCGCCTCTCCGGAAAAGGTGTCGACCGGGCGCGGGGCACTGTCGCGACATGGCAGCCTGCTGAACGAGATCGAGAACCGCTATGGCGTCCCTGCCCGCGTCACCGCGGCGGTCTGGGGGATGGAGAGCAATTATGGCGCGCGGCGTGGCGACATTCCTGTGGTTTCGGCCACGTCCACACTCGCCTTTGACGGTCGGCGCGGAGATTTCTTCGAGAAGCAGCTGATCGCGGCGCTCCGCATCCTGCAGAATGGCGACGTGTCATCCGACAGGCTGGTCGGCAGCTGGGCGGGTGCGATGGGGCACACCCAGTTCATTCCGACCACCTACGAGGCCCACGCCGTTGATTTCCGCGGCGACGGGCGGCGCGACATCTGGTCCGAAGATCCGACGGACGGGCTGGCTTCGACCGCCGCCTATCTGTCGGATTCCGGCTGGCGGCGCGGCGTGCCCTGGGGGCAGGAAGTGTTGCTGCCATCCGGGTTTGATGCCTCGCGTGCCGGACGGGGCGCACGGCGCTCGGTGGGTGAGTGGTCCGCCCTGGGCGTGCGCTCAGCTACAGGCGGAGCGATACCGGATCATGGCCCGGCGGCATTGCTGCTGCCTGCGGGGCTCGCGGGCCCGGCTTTCCTCGCCTTCCGCAACTTCGATGTCATCCTGCGTTACAACAACTCGGAAAACTACGGCATCGGTGTGGGTTACCTGTCTGACCGCATCGCGGGCGGCGCACCGCTGGCAGCACGCTTTCCGCCAGATCGCTTCGGGCTGACCATCGACGACCGTCAGCGTCTGCAGCAGCGCCTGACCGCCCGCGGTTTCGATACGGGCGGAACGGACGGTGTGATCGGTCCCAAGAGCGAAGCCGCCATCAGCGCCTATCAGTCCAGCACAGGCATGTCTGTCACGGGTCAACCGTCGCGGGAGTTGCTGCAACAGCTCGGCTGATGCGAGGCCAGCTTCTGACCGGGTAATTTCCCGGCTTTTATCACAGGACGCGCCCCGATCAGGCTTTCGGGGCGCGTCTCGCAGCTTGGCCATCCAGCTTTCGGAGCACGCGCACAGGGGCACCGGCCTGAAACGCCTCGACCGCTTCGACCGTCTGTTCATAAAACACCCGCCACGTCGCTTGTGTGACATAGCCAAGATGTGGTGTGAGCATCAGCCGTGCGCCGAACCGCGTGCGCGCCTTGCGCCAGGGATCGTCGGCGGGCAGCGGCTCCGTCTCGAAAACGTCGATCGCCGCCATGGCCGACGGGTCGCGCTCCAGCCAGCCGAACATTGCGCCGCGATCGAGCAGAGCCGCCCGCGAGGTGTTCACGACTAAGGCGCCCTTGGGCAGAGCCTCCAGAGCCTGCGCACTGACCAATCCGGCACTCCGCTCCGAGAGAACCATGTGGATCGTGAGAATGTCGCTCTGCGCCGCCAGCGCATCGAGCGATGGCGCAAAGGTCACTCCGGCCTCTTGCGCGCGGTCTTGCGTCAGGTTCGGCGACCATGCGGAAACCTCGGAGCCAAAGGCGCGCCCCAGCGCCGCCACCTGCCGACCCACATTGCCGAGCCCGACCAGCCCGATGCGCAGATCCGCAAGATCCCGCCCCGGCGGACCCTGAAACCCTCCCTCATCCAGCCGCGCCACCTCGAGCCCCAGGCGGCGGACCTGGTGAAGGATCATGGCGAGCGTCAGTTCGGACGTTGTGGTCTTGCGCGACTCGGTGGCCGAGACGGTGACACCCTGCGCCCGCGCTGCCGAAAGGTCGATCGTGGCATTGCGGGGTCCGGTCGTCACGATCAGTTGCAAGTCGGGCAATGCCGCGATCAGGGATGCCGGGAAAGGCGTCCGTTCGCGCATGAGGCAGACGACCTGAAACGGGCGGAGCGTTTCGGCCAGCGCCTCCGGGGGGATCGGGTCTCGAAAGACGGTCACATCGCCCGCAAGGCGCGACCAGTCGGCCATGCCGCGCGCCACGCCCGCCCAGTCATCCAGTACCGCAATCCGCATCAGCATCCTCCTCCAAAGTCATGGCAAAGCTAGCGTATTTGCGCTGAAACGCCAGCGTACTCGCGGGGAATTTTCTGGTTCGAAGAAGAAGAGCGACGGCCCATGCGCATCATTCCACGGTAGGATCCGCGGACGAAGTGTTGCACCCCTACTCTGCCGGAACCGACGCCGCCGTCCCGGCGCGCACCTGTGCGCCCGCCGCACGCACTGCCAGAGCCGGTTTTGTCCAGCGCAGACGCAGGGCGTTGCTCAGAACGAAGACCGAGGACAGCGCCATCGCCCCTGCCGCCAGCACCGGCGAGAGCAGGGTTCCGTTCCAGGGATACAGCACCCCCGCCGCGACAGGAATCAGCGCGGTGTTGTACCCGAAGGCCCAGAACAGGTTCTGGCGGATGTTCCGCATGGTCGCATGGCTGATCGCAAAGGCGTTGACGACCCCCGTGATCTCGCCCGACATCAGCACCACGTCGGCGCTTTCGATCGCCACATCCGTTCCGGTGCCGATGGCGATGCCCACATCGGCCGAGGCCAGCGCCGGCGCGTCGTTGATACCGTCACCGACAAAGGCGATGCGTCCACCGGCGCGCAGCTGTTCCAGCGCCGCGACCTTTCGATCCGGCATGACCTCGGCCACGACCGCATCGATCCCGAGTTCGCGCGCCACGGCATCCGCCGTCGCCTGCCCGTCGCCGGTGATCATCGCGACCCGCAGACCTTGTGCCTGAAGCGCCGCGACGGCCTGTCGTGCGGTCGCCTTGACCGGGTCAGAGACGCCGACCACGGCCGCGATCCTGCCATTACGTGCCACGAACAGCGCGATGCGGCCCTTCCCCGCCAGATCCTCGGCCCGCGTGCTCAGGGCCCCGGTATCTATCCCCTCGCGTGCCATTAGCCGGGCTGCACCGATCAGCAGATCCTCCCCGTTCACCCGCGCCCTGACGCCCAGACCGGTAAGTGCCTCGAAGCTCTCGGGTCTGACTGGGGTCAATCCTTCGGTCTCTGCCCCTGCCACGATGGCGCGGGCAATGGGATGCTCCGACTGCGCCTCGACCCCCGCAACAGCCGCCAGAAGCGCGGCGCGGTCGATGCCTTCGGCGACCTCGAACGTCGTGAGGGTGGGCCGCCCCTCGGTCAGGGTGCCGGTCTTGTCGAGGGCGACGACCGTGACATCCCGAAGGCCCTGCAGCGCATCTCCCTTGCGGAACAGCACGCCGAGTTCGGCCGCCCGGCCCGTTCCCACCATGATCGAGGTCGGCGTGGCCAGCCCCATCGCGCAGGGGCAGGCGATGATCAGCACGGCCACGCCCGCCACCAGCGCATGGGTCAGCACCGGTGCAGGCCCGAAAATCAGCCAGACCAGAACGGTCAGCGCAGCGACGCCCATGACAGCGGGTACGAAATACAAGGTGATCCGGTTGACCAGCCCCTGAATCGGCAGCCTTGCGCCCTGCGCTTCCTCGACCATGCGGATGATCTGGCTCAGCACCGTATCGGCGCCCACGCGGGTCGCGCGAAACACCAGCGCCCCGTTGCCGTTTACCGTGCCGCCGGTCACGCCGGAGCCGCCGGATTTCTCGACTGGCACCGGTTCTCCGGTGATCATGGATTCATCGACCCAGCTCTCGCCCGAGGTCACCTCGCCATCGACGGCAATCTTCTCGCCGGGGCGCACATGGATCAGATCACCCGATGCAATGTCCTCGATCGCAATCTCGACCACCTTTTCGTTCCGCTCGACCTGCGCGGTTCTGGCGCGCAGACCGGCCAGCGTGCGGATCGCTTCGCCGGTGCGTCCCTTGGCGCGCGCCTCGAGAAACCGACCCAGCAGGATCAGCACGACGATCACCGCAGCCGCCTCGTAATAGACGTGCCGCGTGCCCTCCGGCAGCAAACCCGGGAAGAACGTCGCCACGACGGAAAAGCCATAGGCTGCAGATGTACCCATCGCGACCAGCGAATTCATATCGGGCGCGGCTCTGAACAGCGCGGGATAACCCTTTGTGTAAAAAGCCCTTCCCGGCCCGATCAGCACCAGGGTGGTCAGCGCGAACTGTACCAGCCAGGAGGCTTGCATGCCGATGGTCTGCGCGATCCAGTCGTGAAAGCCCGGCACCAGATGCCCGCCCATTTCGATGATGAAGACAGGCAGAGCCAGCAGCGCCGCCATCGTCAAATCGCGGCGAAGCGTGGTGATCTCTTCTTCCTTGCGCGCAGCGTCGCCATCCTGTGCCTGGCCCGCCTCGTGCAGGGTCGCGGGATAGCCCGCCTCGCCTGCCACGTCGGCGATCTGCTTCGGCGTGATGGCCCCGTCGGCATAGCGCACCGTTGCGCGGCCCGAGGCAAGGTTTACCGTGGCTTGCGTCACACCCGGTGCGGCGTTCAACGCGCGTTCGACCCGCCCCACGCAGGATCCACAGCTCATGCCCGTGACATCCAGCACGATGTCGGACTGTCGGGCCGGGTAACCCGCTTTGTCCAGCGTCTCGGCGAGTGTTGCGACAGAGACCGATCCGTCATGGCGCACCTTCGCCGTCTCGGTGGCCAGATTCACTTCGGCCCCGAGAACGCCCGGCACGGCGGACAGCGCCTTTTCGACCCGCCCGACACAGGAAGCACAGGACATCCCGTCTACTCGAAGAGAGAGCGTATTCGCATCTGCCATGGCTGTTTTCCCCGTGAACCGGTTTGCATTGACCAGACAGATAGGGGTTCCAGTGACTGGAGGGTCAAGTGCGTTCGAGAGAAATGTCACTTATCTGTAGGATCTGCAGAAGCCCCCGACCGACCAAAGGCCGCCAAGTACCGGCAGATCAGGCCGGTTTCGGGGCAACCCCGCCATGGACGTGCCCGTGCCCATGCTCATGCTTGTGCGCATGTCCATGATCCGCGGTTTCACCCCTGTCACCCGGATCGAGCGCGCAGATCGCATCGCTCTGGCCGTAATCGACCTCGATCGTGGAATGCGAGATCCCATAATCGCTGGCGAGCAGCGCCTTGACCGCCCCGAGGACCGCAGCGGGCTCGGCATCCTCTGCAAGCTTCACATCCATCGTCGCGGCAGGCTGGCCCGAGGTGATCGACCAGACATGCACATGATCCACATTCAGAAGCCCGGGCACCTTCGCGACCAGCCTCTCCCTGAGATCCGACAGCACGATGTTGCCCGGCGTCCCCTCCATCAGCACGTTGAGCGAGGCCTTGAGAAGCGCCCAGGCCGAGCGCAGCACGATGGCCGAGAGCAGCACCGACAGGATCGGGTCGATCGGCGTCCAGCCGGTGAAGTAGATCGCCACCGCAGCGACGATTGCCGCTACCGAGCCCAGCAGGTCGCCCATCACATGCACCATCGCGCCCTTGATGTTGACGTGCTCCGTGTCACCCTTCATCAGCATCCAGAAGACCCCGGCATTCACGGCCAGCCCCAGAACGGCGATGACCAGCATCGGGCCAGCCAGCACCGGCGCCGGGTCCAGCAGACGCTGCACCGCTTCGTAGGCGATCCAGACGACCAGCAGGATCAGTGTCAGGGCGTTGACGAAACCGGCAAGGATCTCGAAGCGCATGTATCCGAAGGTGCGCTTGTCATCCCGCTTGCGACGCCCGAAACGAAAGCCTGCCCAGGCCAGCGCCAGCGCTGCCGCATCGGTGAACATGTGTCCCGCATCCGCAATCAGCGCCAGCGAACCCGAGAGCAGCCCCCCGGCCAGCTCTGCCAGCATGAAGCCGAAGGTCAGCACGAAGCCGACAAGAACGACCTTTTCATTGCTCGCGCTGACTTCCGGCGCGTGGCTGTGCCCCCCGTCATGATCGTGGTCGTGCTGGTCGTGGGAATGGCCATGGTCTTGCGGCATGGATTGTCCTTTCTGCAGCCCTTGGCTCGGATGGGTCGGTCTTTCGGGCAGTGCTTCGACTCTTTGCATCACAGAGTCTAGTGCATTCCCGCGTCGCGCCCAACCAGCCCGACCGATCCAGGCGGCTCGAGGCCGGCCATGTTGACTGCTCTCTCGCTTGGAGGAACCCGGCGCGCTGGCACTGATCCGGTCCTCGCAAACCAATGGAGGACGGGCGATGCGGTCCAATTCTGAAAACCGATTTGGCTTTCACTATCAGGAGCCGATATCGGCACCCGGCACTTTATCCAAATACCTTTGCATCGATCATGGCAAGCTTCGCCGGCTGTCCGCTATCCCCGCGACCCTGCATAATATTCGACCCGGGATTCCAGACGGCCGACAATGGCGGCGAGGCTCAGGGCGAAGGCGAAGAGGATCAGGATCAGCGCCCAGAAATGTGCCATCAGGAAGTTCTGTGAATAGAGGTTGAAAAGGGCACCGACACCGATGATGGACACCAGAAGCTGTCCGATCACCACCCCCTTCACGCCGCGAATGACGCCAAGCCGAACGCCGGCAAGAATCTCGGGCAGTGCCGCAAGCAGGATGATGCGCAAGCGCTGGTACCGCGACGCGCCGAACGAATGAGACATCTCCATGAGTGACGGCGTCACTTGCTGCACGCCTGCGCGGGTATCCAGCGCGATGATCCAGACGGCGAACATGAAGACGGTGGCCACCACGGTCGGCGTACCCATGCCCAAGAGGATCATGATCACCGGTACCAGCGCAGAAAGCGGTGCCGACAGGAAGATGTTCACCCACATGTTCAGAAGCCTGTCTGCAGGCTTCACGAGCCCCATCAGCATCCCGAGCGCAACGCCGAACACGATGGCGATCGCGAGGCCGGCGAGGTAGCTGAACATGGTGATCCGGGCTGCGGATGCGAAGCTCGGCGTGGTAACCACATCGCCGAGCGCGGAAAGCACTTCGGTGAAGGGCGGGAACAGCATCACAAGTTCGAAGCGTCCGATGATCTCCCAGATGACGGCCCAGACCAGAAGGGCCGCCATGCTCGGGATGCGATATCCGTAGAATGTCATTGGATCATCACTCCACGTAGTGACGCAGGCCGCGCCAGATATCGTCGATGAGATCGAGATATGCCGGTTCGCGACGGATCATGTCGGGATCGACGTTGCGGTCGATGTCGGGCTCGATGATCTCGGCGACCCGGCCGGGCCGCGGTGACAGGAGCACGATCCGATCCGAGAGATACACCGCCTCTTCGATGGAATGCGTGACGAGGATGAAAGTCTTTTTTTCGACCTCGCGCAGGCGGATCAGGTCTTCCTGGAACTTGCGGCGGGTCTGTTCATCGACCGCCGAGAACGGCTCGTCCATGAGCAGGACGTCTGCGTTCACCGCGAGTGCCCGCGCAAGGCCGACGCGCTGGCGCATGCCACCCGAGAGTTCATGCGGATACTTGTCCTCGAACCCGGCGAGGCCAACCTCCTTGATGTAGTGCCGCGCACGATCTTCGCGCTCTGCCTTGGGGGTACCGCGGACCTCCAGTCCGAAGGCGGCGTTGCGCAGCACAGTGGCCCAGGGCATCAGCGCGAAATCCTGAAAGACGAAGGCGCGCTCCGGACCGGGCCCTCGGACCGGCTTGCCGTTCACCAGCACCTCGCCGGATGTCGGCTCGAGAAGTCCCGCGATGATCTTGAGCAGGGTCGTCTTGCCGCAGCCCGAGGGGCCCAGCAGGCTTGTGAGCTGGCCCCGCATGAAGGACAGGTCGATGTTCTCGAGCGCGGTGACGCTGTTGCCATAGACCTTGTGCAGGCCACTCACCTGGATCACCGCGTCGCGGCTGTCTGCGCGGCTGGCAGACGCGGCGGAAAGGGATTTTGCCATAGTCATAAGTTGCCTCTTTTTTCTGGCCGGAACAGGGTCAACTCCAGACGGTGGAGAAGCGTGACTGCGACGACTGCGAAGACGACGATCGAGGTGATGACCGCATACATGTGCGGATATTGCGCGATCGAGCGGTTGTAGGTGATGAGATCCCCGATCCCGGTCGGCGTGATCAGAAGTTCCGCCAGCACGACGCCGGAAAATCCTTCCGCGACACCGAGCCTTATTCCGGCGAACATCATTGGGCTGGCTGCCGGCAGGATGATCTTGAAGACCTGCTGCCGACGCGTCCCCATGAACGACTTGCACATGTCCACGGCAGAATTCGGCACGTTGCGGACGGCCTTGTAGCTGTTGATGGTGATCACCGGCATCGCCAGCATGACCACCGCCAGCACCTTCGATGTAAGCCCGATGCCGTAGACATAGGTGATCAACGGGATCAGTGCGGCCATCGGGGCGGCCTGCATGGTGATGAAGATCGGCAGGCTCAGCCATTCCACATCCCGGCGCAGTCCCATCATCACGCCTGCGGTGATTCCGATACCAAGGGAAATCACGAGGCCGATGCCGAGCGGCTCGATCGTCTTCAGATAGGCCGAGGCGAGCGAGCCATCGCCAACCATCTCGAAGAAGGCCACGAGGGTTCGGCTGAAGCTGGGAAAGGCCCAGTTGAAATTGCTGCGGCCTGCGATCTCCCAGATCGTGAAGAAGATCGCCAGCGACAGAAGGCGCCAGATGACGGGCATCGACGCAAAGCGCATCGCCGCACCGCCAAGCGGGCCTCCGGTCAGGCCGGACGCCGATGTCCCGGTATGTGTGGATGACATGGTGGTAAGCTCCGTTCCGGTATGTGTTCCCCACCCCGGTGTGCGGGATGGGGAGACGCGGGTGCTGGCTTAACGCACTGCTTCCAGCGGCGCGAAGGTCCAGAAATCCTCCGGGTCGATCGCTTCCGGGTCGCCGGAAATCTGTCCCGCCGCCGCTAGAAAGGCGATGTCCTGGCGGACATTCTCGGGCGAGCCGCCATCCGACGGATAGACGCCGTTCGCGACCGCCTCTTCGTAGTAGGGCACGGCCTCCGCCATCAGTTCCGCGGGCACATCCGCCAGCAGGTTGTACTTTTCCCGCAGCTCACCGACGATCGCCGGGTTCTCGTTGATGTCATCCCAGGTCCGCACCAGCTCCTCGACGAAGATCTTCATGTCGTCGGCACGGTTTTCGAGCACGTCGGTATTGGCATAAAGCGCTTCATCGGTGGCGTTCACATCGTCCACCGGCAGGCGGACGAACTTGTCGCCGCCCTTCTCCTGCAACAGCCGGAAATTGCCGGCATCCACGATCGAGGCATTTACAGCGCCCTGAAGCATCGCGCCGGCCCGCACTTCGGAGCCCGGGACGTAGGAGATGTTGGAGTAGCTGATATTATGCTTCTGCTCCATCAGCCGCATCAGAGCTTCGGTTCCCGAACCGCGCGAATGGACGGTCACTTCCTGACCGTCGAGATCCTCCCAGCTGGAATAGACCTCGCTGTTGACGACCGGAAAGAACAGCAGAGTGCTCATCCGGAAGAACATCCGGATCGGTGCTCCGGAGTTGCTGATGAAGGCGTAAGGCGCGCCGACGCCGATATCGGTCTGGCCGCTGAGCACGGCCTGCACGGCCACGTCTTCGGAGTTGAAGAAGGTCATCTCCATCGGGACGCCGCGCTCCTTTGCGCGCTCCATAGCGATCAGCAGGTTGAGGCTCTCGACGCTGGCGATATCGCCCATCCCGACCCGGATCGGATCGGACTGCGCCATGAGCGGGGTCGCGAGGCCGAGCGAGGCCATTGCGGCGATCCCGCCAGCGGCTCCAAGGAACGCTCTTCTAAAAAGTGACATGTCATCCTCCCTTTTGTTCAGTTCTGCGGTGTCCTGGCCTGTTTCCTGCCAACGGTCCTGTACCGGACCTTCTTGCGCGACGTCCTTATCCTCCAAAAAGACGTCGCGAGACTTCCTTGAGATGCGCGCGCATCGCATCCTGCGCACCATCGGCATCCCGGTCCGAGATCGCGGTAAGGATGCGTCTATGCTGGGCAAAGCTCTCGTGATCGGGCGCCGGATGCGGGGTTGCTCGACGCACGCTTCCCCAGGCCACGGCGCGCCGCACCTGGTTCAGCTTGTCGAACAGCACCTGCAGCAGCAGATTGTCGCTTGCCCCCGCAATGGCCTGGTGAAACAGGTCGTCGTTCCGCTCGTATTCTTCCCAGCTGGTCGCGGCCTCGCTTTGCGCGATCACCTCGGACATCCGCTGCAGCGCCGCGCCGGAGGCGTTCAGCGCCGCCTCGCGCGCCAGAGCGGGTTCAAAGCAGATCCGCGCCTGCATCATCCGGACGGGCGTCAGTTTCCGACCCAGCGAAATTGCTGACATCGCCTGATCGGCACCGGTTTCGGGTTCGGCAATGAACGTGCCCTTGCCTACATGCCGCCAAATCACGCCATCCCGCTCCAGCCGTTCGAGCGCTTTGCGAAGCTCGGTACGGCTCAGCCCAAGCTCGGGGATCAACTGCCGCTCGGCGGGAAGCCTGTCGCCGGGCGCGAAATCATTCTCTTCGATATAGCTGCGCAGCCGCGCAAGGCCGCTTTCTCCGGTTCGGCTAGGGGAGTGCACAACGTTCATCGATACCATCCTAGATTGCACCAAAATTGATCGATCAATTCCGGATCATATGCCTTTAATGCGCATCAACGCATATTTTTACTGCTCTGTCGACATGAATCTCAGGATGATTCCGATTGATCAGGATCAATCCATCGGCTACCACCATCGGGACCGACTTTTCAGATGGAGCTCGAAAATGACCGAACACGTGATCCCGACGCCCCCGACAATCACAATTCCGGTGAAGGGTGCGGATGCCGCCTTTCCGGTGCGCCGCGTCTATTGCATCGGCCGCAACTACGCGGCGCATGCCGTCGAGATGGGACACGATCCGGATCGCGAGCCGCCCTTCTTTTTCCAGAAGAACCCTGACAACCTCGATTGGAGCGGTGAATTTCCCTATCCGCCGCATTCCTCGGACGTGCATTACGAGGTGGAGCTTGCCGTTGCGCTGAAATCCGGCGGCACCAACATTCCCGTCGAAACTGCGCTCGACCATGTCTACGGCTACGCGCTCAGTCTCGACATGACGCGCCGCGATCTGCAGGGCGAGGCCAAGAAGATGGGCCGCCCTTGGGAAATCGGCAAGGCGTTCGAACGGTCCGCACCTGTCGGCCCGCTGCAGCCGGTATCCGAGGTCGGCCACCCGGATAGCGGGACGATCACCCTGCATGTCGATGGCGAACTCAAGCAGGAAGGCGACCTCAACCAGATGATCTGGAAAGTGCCCGAGATGATCTCCTATCTCTCCGACTTCTTCGAACTCGCCCCCGGCGACGTGATACTCTCCGGCACGCCTGCAGGGGTCGGCCCGATCACGCGCGGTCAGGTCATGGAAGCCAAGCTCGACGGGATCGAGACGCTGACCGTCAAGGTCGTCTGATCCTCTGTGACCGGCACGGGGCCTGACGCCGACGCGCGCAGGCCCCGTGCCGGGCTTTTCCGCTTGAACTGTCCAATTCGGCTCGGACGGTGCGCGCGACACCTGCCCGTCTTAGGGCACGCGCTCGAGCGTTCCATCGCGGAGCGGCCGCTGCAATTTCTGTGCCTCCGCCCAATCCGCCTTCAGCCAGGTTTCCCATTCGGCGGGCTCGGTCAGGATCACCGGCATGGCCTTGGGGTGAACTTCCGCAACCTCGGCATTGGGCTGCGTCGTGAGGAAGCCATAGAGATCGTCCGTTGTCTCGCCATCCTTCAGCTTCCGCACGCTGCTCCAGTCAGAAACCCAGAGACCGGCGAACATCGCCATCTGATCCTCGGCCAGCCGAAACCAGGCATTGCCCTGTCCCTTTCCGGCAGGTTCCGCAAAAGAGGTTAGCGGCACGAGGCAGCGGTTCTCGGGCTTGAGCCACCGGCGCCAGTGCGGCGAACCCGTGTTTCGGATGTTGGTGACGCCGCGGTCGATGCCGGACTTTGAATGGAACTGCTTCGGGCTCGGCATGCCCCATCGCGCCAGCTGCAGAACGATCTCCTCTCCGTCGAGCCGGGCAATCGGCGCGCCCTGATCCGGGTAGATGCCGTCCAGCGGCGCGAGGTTGCCGAGACGGTCGACGACCTCGCGATCCGGGAACAGCCCGCGCATCGCATCCTGGCCGCGGGTCAGGGAATAGAGGTTGCACATGAAGCTCTCCTTGGGGCCATGCTCGGCGAGGATGCAGTCTTTCTCAAGCGTGAATATTCGGGGCGGGTCGCGCGTTTCCATCCGTCGCAGTTGCCCTGCCCCGCGCCTCCTTCTTTTCCCGCAGCATCAGCATGGCAGGCGTGACCACAAGGGTCAGCACGGTCGCGACGATCAGGCCGCCGGCGATCGCGCTGGAAAGCTCGGTCCAGTATTGCGTCGACGGCGCCCCGAAGACGAGCTCCCGCCCCAGGAAGTCGATGTTGAGCCCCATGACCATCGGCAGCAGCCCCAGGGCGGTCGTCACCGAGGTGAGCACCACCGGGCGCAGGCGTTGGGCGCCGGTGCGCAGCGCCGCCTCAAGCGGAGAGGCGCCGTTCTTCTTGAGGTCGTTGAAGGCGTCGATGAGAACGATGTTGTTGTTCACGACGATGCCCGCCAGGGCGATGATCCCGACGCCGCCCATCACGACACCGAAGGGACGCCCCGTCACGATGAGGCCCAGAAGGACTCCGGCGATCGAGAAGATGATCGCACTCATCACCACGAAGGCCTGATAGAAGCTGTTGAACTGAAGGATCAGGATCATGAACATCAGCACGATCGCCGCAAGAAAGGCGCTGGCCAGGAAGATCATCGATTCCTGCTGATCTTCGGCCTCGCCGGCAAAGGTATAGCTGGCACTTTCGGGAAGATCTGCGCCGTCCAGCGCTGTCTGCAGCGCCGCGATCCGGTCGTTGACGAGGGCACCCGGCGCGACGTTCGCCTCGATCGTCGTCACGCGCCGCTCGTCGATGCGGCGGATGACACCGACGCGGTCGACGGGTCCGAAGGTGACAAAATTCGAGATCGGCACAAGGCCCGATGCCGTCGGAACCCTGAGATTGCCGAGTTCGGAAAGCGAGCGATCATTGCTCGGAAAGCGCACGCGCACGTCCAGCTCGCCGTCGACATCCGAGGGACGGTAATCGGTCACCGTGATCCCTTGCGTCAAAAGCTGCACCGCCTGTCCGAGCAGGCTCACATCGGCACCAAAACGCGCGGCCTCGGCGCGATCGACATTGATCGCGACCTCGACACCGGGCAGCGCGCGCGTGTCGGTCACGTCCGTAAAGCCGCCGACGCGGTCCATCACGTCGAGAATGGCTTCGGTCGCCGCACTCTGTTCGGCGGGGTCAGAGGCCGAGACCCGCAGGTTGATCGGCTTGCCGCTGGCCGGACCGCCGCTTTCGGTTTCGACCTGCACGTCGATCCCGGCAATATCGGCCATGTCGGCGCGGATCTCCGATCCGATCTCGGCCGCGGTCCGGCGCTCCTGCCAGTCCACGAGGTCGAGCTGGATCGTGCCGATCACGTCTTCCTCGCCCTGCCCGGCCCCCATGGTAGAGCGGGCATAGACGCTGGCGACACCTTCGGCATCCATCAGGCGGGCCTCGACCTGACGCACGAGATCGTCGCGTTCGTAGATCGAGAGGTTGTCGCGCGCCCGGATCTGCACCTGCATGAATTCGGGTTCGATCGACGGAAAGAAGGAGATCCCGCGCCCGAATTCGCCATAGAGCGCGAAACCGCCCAGCAGCAGCGAAATGGCCAGAACCACGGTCGTCCAGGGCCTCAGGATGGCCTTTTCCAGAATCCGGACATAGGCGCCGGTGATGCCGGGAATGTCCCGTGGATCGCCTCGTTCGGCGGCATGGAGCGCTGCCTTGGAGCGCGCGCTCTGCGGCTGGTTGCGACCGATGACGCCGCCCACGACCGGGATGAAGATCAGCGCCATGAAGAGCGAAGCGCTGAGTGTCAGGATCACCGTGATCGGCAGGTATTTCATGAACTGCCCGATGAGACCGGTCCAGAAGAGCAGCGGAAAGAACACGCTCAGCGTCGTCAGGGTCGAGGCGATGATCGGCCAGGCCATGCGCTTGGCGGCATGGGCATAGGCGGCCTTGGGATCATCGCCCTCCTGCAGGCGCCGGTCGGCCAACTCGACCGTCACGATGGCACCGTCGACGAGCATGCCGACCACGAGGATCAGCGCGAAGAGCACGACGATGTTCATGGTGAAACCCATGGCCCAGATCGCGGTGACGCCGGCCAGAAAGGCACCCGGAATCGCCAGCCCCACGAGAATGGCAGACCGAAGACCCAAGGCGAAGACGATGACGATCATCACGAGGAGGATCGCCGCCATCACGTTGGCCTCGAGATCCGAGAGCAGCGTCTTCACCTGTTCGGACTGGTCCTGCAGGTAGGTCACCCGCACACTTTCCGGCCAGTCTGCGCTGATCTCGTCGATTGCGGCTTTGGTCGCGGCCACCGTGTCGATGATGTTGCCGCCGGAGCGCTTCGTGACTTCGAGCGCCAGCGAAGGCTGCCCGTCGATCCGCGCAAAGCCGGTCGGGTCCTCGAAGGCGCGCCGCACGGTCGCGACGTCGCCGAAGGTCACGACCGTGTCACCCTCGACTTTCACCGGCATGTCCATCACGTCTTCGAGGTCCTGGATCAGACCGGGAACCTTCAGCACGATGCGTCCGCCGCCGGTCTCGATCGCGCCCGCCGCGATGAGCTGGTTGTTGCGCTGCAGCTGGCCGATCAGTGTCTCGAAGCTGAGATTGTAGGTCTGAAAGATCGTGGGATCGATCAGGACCTCGAGAAATTCGTCCCGCGCGCCGCCGATATCGACCTCCAGAACGCCGGAAAGCGCTTCGACACTGTCCTGAACATCCTCGGCCAGCGCGTTGAGCGTGCGTTCAGGAACCGGGCCGGACAGCACGGCCGTGATGATCGGAAACAGCGCCGTGTTGATCTCGACCACGTTAAGATCGCGCGCATCTTCGGGCAATTCGCTCTCGACCCGGTCCGCGGCCTCGCGCACCTTGTCGAGCGCCTCGTCGATATCGCCGCCCGCGGCGAATTCCAGCTGCACGCTGGCGAATCCTTCCGAGGCTTCGCTCGACATCTTCTCGAGGCCTTCGATGGCGCCGAATTCGGCTTCCATGGGTTCGATCAGAAGCCGCTCGGCATCGGACGGGCTGATCCCGTCGAGGCCGGTCGAGACGTAGACGAGCGGAAGCGGCACTTCCGGATTCGCCTCTTTCGGGATGGCGATATAGGACACCGCGCCGACCGTCAGGATCATCAGAAGCGCGATCACCACGGCCCGGCTGCGCGAAAAGGCGGCGTCGATCAGACTGTTCACGGCCGGGCCTCCGGGTTTTCGGTCTCGGCCAGCTCATCGGCGGCCGCCTCCGGGGTGTCCTCCGACTGGGCGCGCACCTCTTCTCCGTCGCGTACGAAGCCCTGACCGATGGTGATGATCGTCGCATTCTCTTCGAGTCCCGTGACCCAGATGCCGTCGATACCGGTCTTCACGATATCGATGCCCTGAAAGCGCACGCGCCCGTCCTCGACCGTCTTCACGCCCAGCTCACCTTCGGGGTTGAGCGAGACGATGGAGGGCTGGATGAAATGCGCGGTCGTCTCACCGGTCGGGATCGTGATTTCGGCGGAAACACCCGCTGGGATGTCGCCCTCCGTATTGTAGACCTCAATTTCGGTCAGGAAGGTGCGCGTCTCGGATTGCGCGGCGGTACCGACGAAGCTGATCGTGCCTTCGCGGATCTGCCCGGTGATGAAGCGGACTTCGGCAGTCTGGCCGACCTCGATCCGCGCCAGCGATTGCTGCGGCACCTGAATCGCCACGGTGAGCGGGTCGTTGTCCACGATCCGCGCGACCTGATCGCCAATGGCGACATATTCTCCGGCACTGACCGGCAGCGCCTCGATGCGCCCCGAGAAGGGCGCCTGCATCACGAGGTCATCGAGTGCCTGCTCGGCTGAAATCACCTCGGAATTCCGCGCCGCGAGCGTTGCTCGGGCTTCGGAGAGCCGCGTCCGCGTGGAGACTCCGCTTTCGAAGAGGTTCGTCGCATTGTCGAATTCGCGCTGCGCGTTGGCGCGCTGCTCGATGGCCTGATCGAGAGATGAGCGCGCCCGCGTGTCATCGAGACGCGCAATCACGTCCCCGCGCGAGACGGTGTCACCCTTCTCTACCGGCATGTCGATGATCGTCCCCGAAGCTTCCGCCACGACGAGGGTGTCGCGGTCAGGTGTCGCCTGCCCTTCCGACTTGAAGCTGAGGATGACGGGCTCAGAGCGGGACTCCCTGACAAGGACGGACGGAAGCTCGGTTTCGGCGGATGCCGTTTCCTGCGGCGCGTCTTCGCCGGGGAACACGTAGCCGCTCGCCATCCACGCGACGATCGCCACGAGCAGAAAGCTGGCAAGCCAGAACGGCCGGGAAGATCCGCGGTCCGACTCGAACCGCAGCGCTGGTTGCACAGGCTTCATGTCGTCGTGGGAGTCGTTCATGTTTCTGTCACTCTGCTCGGATGTGGCTTGGAATTCTACTTCACTGTGATACATACCGACCGTCGGTCTGTAAACAAGGGCGCGAATGCCGGGAGTACGAAAACGTGAACATCAAGCGCAACCGGATGTCCGCCGAAGATCGCAAGACCGCTATTCTGGAGGCAGCGACATGGCTTCTTGCCAAGCGGCCCTGGGAAGATGTGACCGTCTCTGGCCTTCTGGATGCGGCTGGCATTTCCAAGGGCGGCTTCTATCACCATTTCACCTCCAAGGAGGATGTACTGGCCGCCGTGGTCCTGCGCCTTGCCGATGACAGCACTGCCGCAGGACAGGCGACGCTGTCCCGGGTCGAGGGTGGCCCGGTGGAAAAGTTCTCGGCCTTCCTCACCGAATCCGCGCGCTGGGAGCTGGCTCATGGGCTGAAGATCGTCGCGATCGTGCGGATGGCGATGATGGACGGGAACGGGCCGCTTTTCGTCAAGCTGGGAGAGGAGAGCCTGCGTCGCTGCATCCCGGTCATCCGCTCGCTCATAGAGGAGGGCATCGCGCAGGAAGCCATTCACGTCGTCGATGTCGACCTGACTGCGGATCTGCTGCTCCATATCGGCCGCATGCGCTGGCCGACCTTCGTGCAGGCCCGCCAGATGGCCCTTGCCGGAGACAGCGACACGGGCTGGCGGATGATCTGCGAAAGGGTGCGGGTGGAAGAGACGCTGACCAACCGCCTGCTGGGGCTGGAAAACGGCTCGGTCCGCTTCCCGCCTCTGAGCGAATACAAGATGCTGATCGATCCCGACTGGCGTTCGAATTGAAAACGCACCTTGGGCATGGTGGTCGCGTGACGTACCTGCGACGCAGAGACCGCCTTGCGACCGCGTCCCCTGAAGTGAGCAAGTATTAAGCCATTAGGGTGTGCCGTTCTGCCAAAATGCGCTCTATCCCCGGAGCAGAGCGAACTGCTACATCTGCACTATCCCATGGGTTGCAGATACTTCAGACAAAATCGTCCTTTCATCCATTTTTTCGTGACCAGAGATTAACTCAATAAAATTGGAGAATACGATGCCGAAGATAGCATCACTCAACCGGATTCTTGGGACTCAAGGCCCGGATATCCTGAACGGCACCCTGAAAGGAGACCAGATTTACGGTCTGCTGGGTGACGACCTGATCAATGGAGACGGCGCAATCATCTCCCTTGACGGTGCTGCCGCCACGCTGAGCGGTGTCGACGATGTTCTGATGGGCGGTTCCGGCGATGATACGGTGCGCGGCGATGGGGATGTCGCGGTGCGCCCCGGCGATTCCGGCGCAGCAATCATCGAAGGTGGCGATGATGCGGTCATGGGTCAGGCGGGCAATGACGTGCTCGACGGCGACGGCGTCGTCTTTGCGGAATTCGCGGGCGATGCGCTGATCTACGGCGGCAACGACACGCTGAGCGGCGGTGCGGACAACGACATCATGCGCGGCGACGGCACCACCGAGGCGCGCGGCTCCGCACTATCGATGATCGTTGGCGGCAACGACGTTCTCGACGGCGGCTCCGGCGACGACAACGTCCAGGGCGACGGCACGGTCAATGCGTCCTTCGGGGGGCAGGCCTCCCTTGTCGGCGGGCAGGACATCCTCAACGGCGGTTCCGGCGATGACATCCTGTGGGGCGATGGTCTCGTCGCGTCTCGCGACAGCAGCACCCCCACCCTTTACGGCGGCGCGGATACCGTGTTCGGCGGCGCGGGAAATGACGTCATCTACGGTGACGGCGTGGCGATCGGTGGCCGCGGACCAAGTGCCGTATACGGCGGCGACGATGTGTTGCGGGGCGGCGCGGGTGACGATGTGATCTATGGCGACGGACAGGCTCAGTCCTCGGCATTTCCTTCGGAATCGACACTCAACGGCGGCAACGACACGATCTGGGGTGATCGCGGCAACGATATCCTTTACGGCGATGGCGTGACAGTGACGCAGGGCATGTCCTCCACCGCAGGCGTAACCGGCGGCGCCGACACCTTCGTCTTCACCGCCAGAAGCGGGCTGGACACGATCATGGATTTCCGTGCCTCCGACGGCGACCTGATCGATCTGACCCATCTTTCGGCGCTCACCTGGTCCGGCCTCGACTCCGATGGAAGTGGCGTCCTCGACTACGGAGACGCGTTTGTCTCGGTCACCGACGGCACGACGACCATCGATCTTGGCGCAGCGCTCGGGCGCGGCACAGGCCTCGACGCGCTCAGCCTGCTGGACGTCGCATCCCTGGTGGAGACCGATTTCCTCTTCGCCTGAAACAAGTTCCGGCCAGTTCGGTCCTGCCGCCAAGTGCATTTTCGACCTGCGAAGGATGCGCGAAGACAGGGCGAGAAAGCAACTGGCCGGTGCAAACCTCAAGCGCGGGGCGCAGGCTTAAGCTCTTGCGCCCTGCTTCCTTCCCCAGGCTTTCCTCAGCCCAGGCGCGTGACCAGTAGCTTGTCGATGCGGCGGCCATCGAGGTCGACGACCTCTATCGACCAGTTCGGCAGGTCCAGTCTCTCCGCGACCTCCGGCAGCCTGCCGACCTTTTCCAGCACGAATCCGGCTGCTGTTTCATAGTCGCGATCCGCGTCGAGCTCGAGCGAGAGCAGGTCCGCGAATTCGTCCACCGGCATCCAACCTGCGACAAGGTAGGAACCGTCGGCCCGGGTGACGACCTTGGGCTCGTCGCTCTCGCTGTCGGGAAAATCGCCGGTGATCGCCTCAAGCAGATCCATCGGGGTGATGATGCCCTCGAAATGGCCGTATTCGTCATAAACAAGCACCATGTGAGCAGGCGCCCCGCGCAACCGTTCGATCACATCGAGCGCGCTCTGCCCGTCGCGGACCACGGGCGCTTTGCGCAGCAGATCGTGCAGATCGAATGGCTCGTCCCTGAGCGCGGGGGTCAGGATGTCCCCCGTGACCAGAACCCCGATAACCCTGTCGGTGTCGTTTTCCCATACCGGCAGCCTCGAGTGACGCAGATCCTGAAGCCGTTGCAGAAGCTCGGCCTTGCTGCTGGCCACATCGAGCATTTCGACCTCGTGGCGTGGCGTCATCAGGCCGCGCGCCGTGCGGTCGGCGACGCGCATCACGCCTGCGATCATCTGGCTTTCGGCGGGGTTCATCGCGCCGGTGCTTTCGGCCTCGGCAACGATCAGGCGGACCTCCTCGTCGCTCACATGGCGCTCCTGCGTGTCGGACTGGCCCAGCAGGCGCAGCACGAGCTTCCCGGACCGGTCGAGCACCCAGATCAGCGGAAAGGCGATACGGGCGATGATGCGCATCATCGGGGCCACCCGGACGGCGACCTGTTCGGGCGCGCGCAGGGCGATCTGCTTGGGGACCAGTTCGCCCACGATCAGCGACAGATAGGTGATTGCGACCACCACCGCCCCCACGCCGAGCGGCCGGGCAATGCCAGCGGAAAGTCCAGCGTCGATCAGGGCCGACGCCAACCGCGCGCCGAGCGTGGCGCCGGAGAAAGCGCCCGCCAGTACCCCCACAAGGGTGATCCCGATCTGGACACTCGACAGGAACCGGCCGGGATCGGTGGCGAGCTTGATGGCCGTCGCGGCCCCCTTGCTGCCCTTGTCGGCCAGGATCTTCAGCCGCGCGGGGCGGGCGGAGACGACAGCCAGTTCGGACATTGCCAGAAGGCCGTTGATCAGCGTCAGCAGAATGACGATCGCAATTTCGAGGAGCATTTTTTCCCAACTGTTGCCGGTCTGTCCGGCGATCTGTTTACGATTTGATATCTGAAAGTTCGCAGCCTGTGGCCCAAGGTTGAGCCTGTCAGTTCCGGAAGATCCGAAACACGCTCGCGCCCGCATCCCAGACATCGAGAAGCCGCGCGTAATAGTGTTCGCGCGCCGCGAAGGGCCTGCCACCGGGGCCGCAAAGCTGATCCTCGAGCGTGTCGATAAGCCGGAACAGGCGGCGGCGGTGGATGCCGAGGCGGCTTTGCACGGGGTCGGCAAGGATGCCTGCAAAGGCCGCGACGATGGAGCCGATCATGACGAGCCCCGCCAGGGTCGCGGCGACGAGCGTAGGTGAGGCCCCCGTCGGGAACATCCCGTACCAGACCCCTCCGAGGGTCTGACCCATCGGAAACTGCGAAATCGCGGTGGTTCTTGCCATGGCATCGGCAATGCCCGGCGCCATCGAGACCATGCCCGGTGTCAGCGCGTGGAACACGATCGCGCCCACGCTAAGCGCGATCAGGGCCGTCGTGATCTCGGCCACGGCCGACCGCGTGCCCGCATAATCCCCAAGCGCCTCGGCAATGCGCTGACCGAGGGCATGTGCTTCGGATGCGCTTCGGCGGGATCGGATCAGCTCTCGAAACTGCGGTGCGGCCAGAATGGCGCGGGACAGCGCGTCAGGGTCGCGCGCCCTGGCCCCCTTCGGCATGGAGAGGTCCAGAAGATCGGTCACGATGCAGATCTCGACCCGCCGCGCGACGGAGGTGCGCAACAGGATGCGCCGCTCCGACAGCCACTTCGCGACACGGCGCAACCCGATCCAGCGACAGATGAACGCCGCGATCCGCGTCAGCACGAAGACCGGCGAGAGCATCACGTTGATCGGCGCGAGGAGAATGTCCCCGCCCATCGCCGCGCCGTGAAGGCGCAATGTTCCGGGCCAGGTGAAGTGCCTTGCCACGAAGTCATCCACCCGAGCCCGGCGCGCTTCGAAATAGTCACGGCCCATCTGCAGGCCGATGTCGTCGGCTGTCGTCTTCGGATCAGATGAGGGGCCCATGGCGCTGATGTCGTGCTCCTTGCGGTTCGATCTCGTGGTCGGCATGCCCTGCTTCGGAGCCGCATTGCTGCTTCCACCACAGATTGAACACATCATGTCGGGCGATGGCTCGCGCAAGGTTCGGCAACAGGATTCTTTCCATGCAAGAGTGTAAAAGTTCACACGGTGTACCGGTAGGACTTTCCTATTCGGCGCGCGGTTTCAGCGACCTCCTGCCAAGGTGCACGGGGGATCTTGTAGCCGCGTTGCGAATGCGTATACCGCCGCCATGGCAGCAAGAAACTTCACGATGGATATGCGGGACGATGGCAGCGCCCGCCTTTCGCTCAGCTACAAGGGCACGCGTCAGCATGGAATCTCGCGTATTTCCTGCGAGATTCCCGCTGCGGATCTTGTCCAGCTCGTTCTGTTCGAAGGCTCCGTCAGCCTGCAGAACACCCTTGGCACCCATCGACCCATCGAGCTTGCGCTGGACGGGCTGGTGCTGGAATACGGTGTCGGCGACACGGACGTGATCACTTTCGATCGTCAGCTGGGTTTTTCGTCGCAGACGGTTTCCTGCCCGTTGAAGGAATTCCACGCCGAAATGGCCGATGTCACGGATATCTGCCTCGAACAGGCGGAACGCTCCAAGCACGGGCCCCTGCTCAAGGACATCCTGTCTCAATGCGCCGTGCCCGACATATTGTCGGAGCGCATGGATGCCGATGCGGCCGAGGAGGTCTTTCACCGCCTGCGCGAGATGATCCTTCTGATCCTCGTCGAGGAAACCTCATCCAAAGGCTCTGCTCTGGCACGAAAATTGCGCGCCAAGAAGACCCGCGAGGACGCTGCGGAGGATATCAGGGCCGTGCTGATCTCTCTCGCCGGGGAATTCGCACCTGACGAAAACCAGCAACTGGAAGGTGGCGCGGGCAGATCCTGACCTTGTCGGGATTTGCCAGCATGGATCCGAACATCTATTGCCCCCGGCACATTAACCGTGACCGTATTTCTTGGCATCCTGATGGGCATGATCGGGATGTTCGAATTCCAGCGTGGAATGACGGATATCGAAATCTTCGCTCAGCATCCGCTTGATCGCGCCTTTGATCTCTTCGAGCTGGTCCCACGCGGCCGCCTCGAGCACGACATGGGTATCGAGCGCGGCCTGATGCTCTTCCATTTGCCAGAAATGTACATGGTGGACCTCGGCCACGCCTTTGAGCCCTGAAATGGCCGCGATCACCGCATCGATGTCGGTGTCGGGCGGGCTGCCCAGCATCAGGATGCGGATCGTGCCGCCAATCTCGGTGAAGGCGAGATAGAGGATGTAGAGCGCGATCAGGACGGTGATCGCCGGATCGACCCAGCGGATATCGTAGAGCAGGATCAGGACGCCGCCGAATATCACCGCCACGGAGGCGAGCGCATCGCTGAGGTTGTGCAGGAACAGGGCCCGGATGTTCACGCTGCGCTTCTGCATCGAATATGTGAGCAGGGCCGTCAGCGTGTCGATCGCGAGCGCGATGCTGCCCAGGATGATCACCCACCATCCCTTAACCTGCGGCGGATCGATGAAACGCATCGCGCCTTCGTAGATGAGGTAAAAGCCGACAAGGATCAGTGTAGTGTAATTGATCAGAGCCGCGACGATCTCGACCCTACCGTAGCCGAATGTCATGCGGGTATCGGCGGGCCTGCGCGCGATCTTGCGGGCGCCGAAGGCGATGATCAGCGACGCCATGTCGGAGAAGTTGTGCAGCGCGTCGGCGATCAGCGCGAGGCTGCCCGAGAAGATCCCGCCGGCGACCTGTGCCACGGTCAGAAGGCCATTCGCCCAGATGGCGATCGCGACCCGCTTGTCGCCCGACTTGGCTGCGACCTGTGTCGTGCCGTGATCATGCGGCATCTGACGATCCCCTGTGCAACTGGTGCGGTCGTACTATGATGCCAGCCGCGGGTCAAAGACCAGCCAATTGATGGTTCGTGTGCTTCACGACCTCAGCAGAAGCTTATCCGGGCAGGCCCTGCGCCCGGCGCACCATGCCGTAAAGGTCGCGCGGGTCGTCCGGATCGGCAATCATGTCGAGCGCCTGGAACAGGCCGGTATCGTCGAGCACATCGCGCAGGTACCGCAGCGCCGAGAAATCCTCGGTCGCAAAGCCCACGCCGTCGAAAAGTGTGATCTGGCTTGCCTCGCGGCGTCCCGCTGCCGCACCGGTGATCACCTGCCACATCTCCGTGACGGCGAAATCCTCGGGCATCTGCTGGATCTCGCCCTCGATGCGGGTCTGCGGCGGGTACTCGACGAAGACGTCGGCGCGGCTCAGGATGTCCTTGTGCAGTTCGGTCTTGCCGGGGCAGTCGCCGCCGATGGCGTTGATATGGATCCCGGCGCCGACCATGTTGTCGGTGAGGATCGTGGCATATTGCTTGTCAGCGGTGCAGGTGGTGATGATCTGCGCACCTTCGATGGCTTCCTGCGCCGTCTCGCAGGCGGTGATTTCGAAGCCCTGATCGGCGAGATTCCGGACCACCTTGCGCGTTGCGGCCGCGTCGATGTCGTAGAGCCGCAGCTTGGTGATCCCGCAGAGCGCCCGGAAGGCCAGCGCCTGAAACTCGGACTGAGCGCCATTGCCGATCAGCGCCATCGTATCGGCTCCTTTCGGCGCAAGGTATTTCCCCACGAGCGCGGAGGTCGCCGCCGTGCGCAGCGCGGTCAGCAGCGTCATTTCCGAGAGCAGCACCGGGTAACCGGTCTGCACATCCGCCAGCAGCCCGAAGGCCGTCACCGTCTGCAGTCCTGCCTGCGTGTTCTTGGGGTGGCCGTTCACGTATTTGAAGCCATAGGTCGCGCCGTCCGAGGTCGGCATCAACTCGATCACGCCGACATCCGAATGCGACGCCACGCGGGGCGTCTTGTCGAACAGCTCCCAGCGGCGGAAATCTTCCTCGATATAGGCCGCGATCCCCGAGAGCATTTCGGAAAGGCCGATGCGATGCATCAGACGCATCATGTTCTCGACGCTGACGAAGGGCACATAAGCCAGTCTGGAAGGTTGGGGAGCGGACATGACGGACCTCACGTTTATTTCCTCCCACCCTTAACGGCCATCAGGATCGCACGGAATAGGCAATCACGGCTTTCGACCAATCCCGAAGATCGCACCGTGCAATCGAGTAAAACGGCTGCGACCATAATTGCGGGCGTCCCGTTCTGGATCTGGCGACAAGTGTCAGAGTTGCGACTGGGTCCTGCAAGCGGGTTTGGCTTGATTTTGAGGTGGCATAAAGCTACCTTTGGTTTCAGGAGGTGCCCTATGGCCAAATCTGTGAAATTCGCCGACGACATGTTCGTCGATGACGCGCGCGCTATGGCCGAAATCCAGAGCAGGTCGCTCGCCGGACAGATCACGCACTGGGCGCGGATCGGCCGCGCCATCGAGCGGTCCGGCAGCTTCGACCACACCAGGATCACACGGGCTTTGGCCGGCGAGATCGATACCTCCGAACTCTCCGCCGAGGAAAAGGCCATCTGGTCGGAACGGTTTCTGGCGAAGATGTCCGAACCGGGGCCCAACGAAGAAGCATTCTTCGCCGAACTGCGAAAGAGCGGCAAGGCGGCTGACCTCGATGCGTCCGGCAAGGCAATACATTCGGTCTCCCTGACTGAAGGATGAGCCCGACGATGATTTTGCTTGCCGGCCCGAACGGTGCCGGCAAATCGACGCTCTATCAGACCCGCGTGGCACCCGCTTTCGCGGGTCCGTTCATCAACGCCGACATCATTCAGCGCGAAGAGCTGGATGACGACAGTGCCGAAGCCTCCTACAGGGCTGCCGGGATCGCTGCGAAGCGGCGCAGCGACATGATAGACAGGAGAGAAGATTTTGTCACCGAAACGGTCTTTTCGCATCCCTCGAAGCTCGACCTCGTGACCGAGGCCCGAGCCAGCGGATATGACGTCTGGATCATGCATGTCGGTGTCGACAGCCCCGACATTTCCGTCGCGCGGGTCGCATACCGGGTCAATGCCGGCGGTCACGGCGTTCCCGAGACCAAGATCCGCCAGCGGTATGATCGCTCCGCGCCCCTCATCCGGAAAGCCGTACTGCTCGCCACCACGGGTCTTGTCTACGACAACTCGGTGGCGGGTCAGCCCCCTAAGCTCGTCCTCACCTTCGAAAGAGGTCTCCTGATCAGAGTGAGGCCAAATCCTCCGGCGTGGATCGCGCAGGCCTATGCGGCAGACATCCCCCCGCCGAAACAGGATATTGTATAGGTTTAATGCAAGCTCTCTTGAAAGGCTTGGTGCGAAGGAAGCGCGCTTCATCACCAAATATGGGAAACTGAGTCAGCATGGCCCTGCTTTCCGCTGGGTCGGATTTGTGTCGCTCATCCGGTTGCCTGCATGATGCGGCACGAAACTCCGATCGAGAAAGGTTGGACGCCATGCAGATCCTAGGGTCCGACCTGCGACTCCTCCGCGTGTTCGACGCCGTGGTCAGGCACCAGGGATTTGCCGCTGCTCAGGCGGCACTGAACATTCGCCAGTCGACCATTTCCAATCACATGCAGTCCCTGGAGAGCCGGTTGGGCGTGACCTTGTGCGCGCGTGGCAGGGGCGGCTTCTCGCTGACCGAGGAGGGACGCGTGGCACATGAGGCGACGGTGCGGCTGCTGATGGCGCTTGACGGCTTTGTCGGTGAAACCGAGGCGATCCACGGCAGGCTGGTCGGACGGCTGCGCGTCGGCGTGGCGGACAGCGTCGTCTCCGATCCCCTGTTCAGGATCCCCCAGGCGATATCCCGGATCGAGGCGCGCTATCCCGAGATCCGGCTGGAATTCCGCCACGGCTCGCCCCAGACGCTGCAGACCGGCGTTCTCGAAGGCGATCTGCACGTCGCCGTCGGAAGCTTTCCGCACAAGGTGCGGGGGCTGCTCTATCGCGATCTGTACGAGGAAATGAACACGCTGCATTGCGGATGCGGGCACCCGCTCTTCGATCTGCCGCAGGACCGGATCAGCTCCGAGGACATCCGCGCGCACAAGGTGGCCGGGCGGTCGTACTGGCGGCCCGATCACGTGAACAACCGCTTCTTTCCCCGCACGACGGCCATGGCCGAAGGCGTGGAACAGCAGCTGATGCTGATCCTGTCGGGTGCCTATCTGGGATATGTGCCGGATCATGCGGCAGATCCCTGGATCCGGCAGGGAGCCTTGCGCCGGTTGCGCCCGGATCTCTTCCACTATTCATGCCCGTTCGACGTGGTCACACGACCGCCCGCATCGCGCGGCGCGCTGGCAGAGGCATTTCTCGAAGATCTGCTGGCCGTCTACGGGTTGCCGCACAGCCATGAGGCACAGGAAAATTGCATTGGCGATGATCAACCTTTCGATTGAGGCTTTGGTATTTTCTTTGTCCTGCGCCTCGTTAAGCTGTCTGAACGTTCAATTGCCCGCCTGCTGAGGAGGACCGAAGTGGCCGATACGTTCAACCAACCGCTCGGCGGAAACGACATGCCGCGCTTTGCCGGCCCTGCGACGATGATGCGCCTGCCGACGCAGGCGACGGTTGCGGGGCTCGATGCTTGTTTCGTGGGGGTGCCCATGGATATCGGCACCTCGAACCGGCCGGGAACACGGCTCGGGCCGCGGCAGATCCGCGACGAAAGCCGGATGCTGCGTCCCTTCAACATGGCGACGGGTGCCGCACCCTTCGAGCATCTCCAGGTGGCGGATATCGGTGACGTGCCGATCAACACCTTCGATCTGAAGAAATCGGTCGGTATCATCGAGGCTTTCTACGACGACATTCTCGCGGGTGGGACCATTCCCCTGACGCTCGGGGGCGATCACACGCTGACCTGGCCCATCCTGAAGGCGATGCGGAAGGTTCACGGGCCCGTTGCCCTGATCCATGTCGATGCCCATGCCGATATCAACGAACACATGTTCGGTGAAACCGTGGCCCATGGATGCCCGTTCCGCCGCGCCTGGGAGGATGATTGCCTGCAAAACGACCGCGTGTTCCAGATCGGGCTTCGCGGCACGGGGTATTCGCCGCAGGATTTCGACTGGGGCCGCGAGCGGGGCTGGAAGGTGCTACAGGCCGAGGCCTGCTGGCACCGTTCGCTCGCTCCGCTGATGGAGCGGGTGCGCGCCACGATTAGTGACGCGCCGGTCTATCTGAGCTTCGATATCGACGCGCTCGACCCCGGTTTTGCGCCCGGTACGGGTACCGTCGAACCTGGCGGCCTGTCCACGTGGCAGGCGCTGGAGATCGTGCGCGGCTGCGCCGGGCTGAACCTCGTCGGCTGCGATCTGGTCGAGGTGTCGCCGCCCTATGACACATCCGGCAATACCGCGCTGATCGGCGCGAACCTGCTCTACGAGATGCTCTGCGCCCTGCCCGGCGTGGCGCAGAATCCACAAGTCCAACACAGTATGGAGTTCTTTCAATGATGAAACGACGCACATTCCTTGCCACCTCCGGTGCCGCAACGCTTGGCACGCTGGCCGCGCCGACGCTGCTGCGCGCCCAGAACGCGCCCCTCAAGGTCGGCACCTACGGCGGCTATTTCGAGGAAAGTTTCAGGGAGCACATCTTTCCGGACTTCACAGAGGCGACCGGCATCGAGGTCGAGTCGATCGCGGAGCCCACGGGCGAGGCGTGGCTCGTGCAGCTGCAGCAGGCCGCGCGCGCGGGGCAGGCTCCGGCAGACGTGTCGATGATGTCGCAGGTGGCGCGCCTGCGCGGCGAGAATGCCCAGCTCTGGGCGCCGCTCGATCAGGCCGCGATGCCCGAGACCGAACAGCTCCCCGACTTCTTTCAGCACAGCTACGAGGGTGGCGATCTTTACGGCACCGGTGCGGTCAGCTGGTATATCAGCCTCGTGACCAATACCGATGTCTATCCCGAGGCGCCGACTTCGTGGCAGACGCTGTGGGATCCGGCGAACGAGAACCGGCTCGGCCTGCTCGCGCTCGCGTCGAACTCCTTCCTGCTCGAAGTCACCGCCGCGACACATTTCGGCGGCACGGACATCCTCGGGACGGAGGAAGGCATACTGGAAGTGATGAACAAGCTGGCGGAAGTCCAGCCGAACGTGCGCCTCTGGTACCGCGACGAGGGCCAGTTCCAGCAGGCGCTGGAAACGGGCGAAATTCCGATGGGGCAGTATTACCACGACGTGACCGGCCTTGCCGCCGCCGATGGCAAGCCGGTCCGCTCCACCTTCCCCGAGGAGGGAGCCGTGCTCGATTCCGGGTCCTGGGTGGTATCGAGCGCGTCGACCCAGATCGAACCGGCGCAGGCCTTCATCAACTACATGGCGCAGCCCGCCATTCAGGCGAAGCTCTCGCGCTTCGTGGGGACCGCGCCGACCGTTCCGCGTGAGCTGACCGATCTCACCGACGAGGAATTCGCTGCCGTGGCGTCGGATATCGATCCGATCCTGCCGCGCTATGACCTTTATGTCGATCGCGGCGACTGGGTGAACCAGAAATGGTCCGAGATCGTGACGAGCTGAGACAACGACAGGCAACGGTTCGGGCAACCGCCCGGACCGCACGGACAACAGGGCGGTCCTGAATGACAAATCTATCGCTGAAAGGCGTCACGAAACGGTTCGGCGATTTCACCGCCATCGATGATGTGAGCCTCGATATCCCCGACGGCAGCTTCGTCTGCCTGCTGGGCCCGTCGGGCTGCGGCAAGACGACTCTGCTGCGCCTCATGGCCGGGCTCGAGGAACCAAGTGCCGGGCGGGTGTTCGTGGGCGGTGAGGATCAGACCGACGTGCCGTCCGAAAAGCGCGATTTCGGCATGGTCTTCCAGTCGCTCGCGCTTTTTCCGCATCTGAGCGTGGCGCAGAACGTCGCCTATCCCCTGACGATCCGGGGCCGCCCCAAATCCGAGGCACGGGCGCGGGCCGAAGAACTGCTCGCGCTCGTACAGCTTGACGGAGTGGCCGACCGGCGGATTCACCAGCTCTCGGGCGGCCAGCGCCAGCGCGTCGCCATCGCACGCGGATTGGCAATAGATCCCAAGGTGTTTCTGCTCGACGAGCCTCTTTCCGCGCTCGACGCGAATCTGCGCGAACACATGCAGGTGGAATTGCGCCAGTTGCAGCAGCGGCTGGGCGTGACGACGGTGGTCGTGACGCACGATCAGAAGGAGGCGCTGACCATGTCGGACCTCGTCATCGTCATGGAAAAGGGCCGTGTGCAGCAGATCGGCGCCCCGATGGAGGTGTATCGCAACCCGGCCAATGCCTTCGTCGCTGGCTTCATCGGGACTTCCGCCCTGATCCCGTGCCGCCTGACCGAGGGCCGCAAGGTCGAGATTGGTGGCCGTGAGCTGAAACTGCATCCCGACGATCAGGTCAGATGCGCGGCGCAGGCTCCGGCCGTGCTCTCCGTGCGTCCCGAGGATGTGCGCCTGACGCCAGCCATGTCCCCGTCGCAAGCCGACGCTGCAGGGGCAGATGCGCCGCGCACGGGTGACATCCCCGCCCGCGTTGTCTTTGTGCGCGATCTCGGCGAAAGCGTTCACTACGTGCTCGATGTCGATGGGCAGGAGATCACCGCGCTCTATCACCCCTCCGATCGCCTCGATGTCGCAGCGGGCGATGCGGTCAGCGTGACCTTCGCGCCGGGCAGATGCACGGTGCTCGCGGCATGAGCGGACGCAGCGCACATCCGACACCCAGCTGGATCGCCGGATTGCCCGCCGCCTGGCTCGCCGTGTTCTTCCTGGTCCCCTTCGCCATCATGCTCAGCGTCAGCGTGGCGCACCGCGTGCCCGGCGGTTTTTTCGAGCCGGGTTTCGAGCTCACGAGCTATGCGCGCTTCTTCTCGGTCTTCTTCGGCGAGATCCTCCTGACCTCGCTCGCGCTCTCGGCAGGGGCCGCACTGATCTGCGTCGGCCTCGCCTTTCCCTTCACGGTCATCCTGTCGCGCATGGGCAGATGGCAGCAGACGGTCGTTCTGGTCATGCTCCTCTCGGTCCTGTCGCTGTCCGAGGTGATCATCGGCTTCTCGCTGTCGACCCTGCTGTCGCGCACCGCGGGTGTGGGCAACCTGCTGGTCTGGATCGGCGTGCTGAGCGAGCCACGCGCATTTACCCCCAGCCTTTTCGCGCTCATGACCGGCATGTGCTATCTTGCGCTGCCCTATGCCGTACTCCTGCTCTACCCGCCGGTATCGCGGCTCGATCCCGAACTCGGCGAGGCCGCACGGATGATGGGGGCGAGCCCGCTGCGCAGCTTTCTCACCGTGACGATCCCGCTGCTGCGGGGCCCGATCCTCGGCGCGCTGATCCTCGTCTTCGTCTTCACGCTGGGGGTCTATCTGCTGCCGCAGGTTCTGGGCCAGCCACAGCACTGGACGCTTTCGGTGCATATCACCGACCAGGCGGTGTTCCAGTCGAACCTGCCCTTTGCCGCGGCGATGGCGGTCCTGCTGCTTCTCGTGTCGCTCGGGCTGGTCGGGCTGACCCTGCTGCTGGGCAGACAGAAAGGGGACGCGACGTGAGCCGCACGCTTCAGACCGCATACATCGTCGTCATCCTCGCCCTGCTCGCCTGTCCGATCATCGTCGTCGCGGGCGTGTCGCTCAACGGCCAGCAGAGCCTGCGCTTTCCACCACAGGATATCTCGCTGCGCTGGTATGGCGCGCTGTTGCGCGACCCGGACTGGCTGATCCCGCTGCGCAATTCGCTGGTGATCGCCGCCGCGTCGAGCACGCTCGCGGTGCTCGTCGCCCTGCCTCTGGCGCTGCACGTCTGGGCACGCAATGGCTGGTTCAGCCGGGCGCTCTATACGCTGGGAGTGGCGCCCTTCATGCTGCCGCCTGTGATCTCCGCTCTGGGTTTCCTCGTTTTCTGGATCTCGGTGGGCATGTATGGCCGCATGAGCGCGACGATCGTCTCGCATGGCATTTTTCTGGTCACCTTGCCCATGGTCACGCTCAGCCTCGGGCTCGCCGCGATCGACCGCTCGCTGATCGAGGCGGCGCGCACCATGGGGGCCGGGCGCTGGAAGGTGTTCACCACCATCCTGATGCCGCTTCTGGTGCCCTACATGGTGTCCGGATACGCCTTCGCCTTCGTGCTGTCGCTCAACGAATACATCATCGCCTACATGGTCGCGGGCTTCACCGTGGAGACCCTGCCGATCAAGATCTTCAACAGCCTGCGCTATGGCTACACGCCGATAATGGGAGTGGTGTCGATCCTCTTCGTGGCGCTCGCCGCGCTGATATTCGGTCTGATCGGGCGGTTCGGCGACCTCCCGCGCCTGCTGGGGGCGGAGAAGGTGTCCGAGTGAAAGGCGCGGTTCCGGCGGGCCGTGCGCAGTTCATGACTGGGCGAGCGCGGTTCAATTCACCAGAACATCCGCCACGAACCCGCCATTGCGCCATTGGGTGAGCGCGGTGGTGAAGTTCCGACCCGCCACGCCGTCCACCATGCTGGTATAATAACCGGCCTCTTTCAGGCGGTCCTGAACGGCCGCGATCGTGTCACGGGACCACTGGTCGGGCGCATCGGTCAGCTGCTGGAGGATCTCGCCACGGTCCTCGGCCGCGCCGCGCAGCAGCATGTTCGCGGCCTCTCCCGGATCGCGTGCGACCCCCCGCCCCTCGTCCAGCAGGATCGCGGCGGCAAGGTAGCCTTCTTGCGCGCCGTCATGCGCGGCCTCGGTGAAGTAGTCCAGAGCGTCGGACGGGCTGTCCACCTGCCCGTTCTGCGCCAGCACACCGAGGTTGTAGCGCGCCTTGGCGGATCCTTCGGCGGCGGCGCGTTTCAGCAGCGCAATCGCCGCCGCGGTCTCCCCCCCGTCGTCGCTTTCCAGCATCGAAATCGCGAGGTTGATCATCGCATCATGGCTGCCCGCCTCCGCCGCCGTCCGGTAAAGCGCCAAGGCCGCCTCCAGATCGGGATCGACGCCGGTGCCTGTCTCGTAAAGCTGCGCGAGGCTCACCATGGCACGCAGATCGCCACGTGCCGCCGCATCGCGATAAAGCCGCACTGCCTGCACGAGATCCCCAGACGCCGCCGTCGCCCGTGCCAGCAGGGCCACGTAATGGGGAAGCTCGGGTGAGCGCAGCGCGGCGGCACTGCAAGCCCGGATCGCGTTCAGCGCATTTGACTGCAACCGTTCGAACGGCACGCCGGGATTTTCTGCCGTGGCATCGCGCGGATGGGTCGCCAGCCGCTGGCAGATCGTGCCCGGCAGCGCATCCTCGGGACGCGGAAGTGAGTCGAGCATCCGCCGCGCCTCCTCGGCTTTGGGTCCGTCGGGATAGCGCTCGAGATAGACCTCCATCAGGGGTCGCATCCGGCTGCGCCGCGCCAGTTCCCACAGCCGGTCCGCATCGTCGGCAACGTTCAGCGCGCGGGTCCGTGTTCCGGTTTCGAGAAAGGCCACCGCCTCGTCGACATGCGACCCCGCCGGATAGCGGTCAACATAGAGCGACAGCAACTGCGGATCGCCAGCATTCACGGCAAGCTGATAGAGCATGCTCTCTTCCGAGATCGACTGCGGCGCGTCGTCGAACCGGAACTGCCGCGTGAGGGAGGAATTCTCCCATGGGATCTGCCTGCCGCCCGTCGCGGCCAGAACGTCGCGCCGCACGCCGATCATCATCTGCTGGATGTCCTGCCCGGGCGTATAGATGTGATGCAGCAGCGCCTCGGTGAAAAAGCTGTTCCGACCGGTGCCGTCATAAGCCACGTTGTCGGGTTGCGTGGCATAGGCAAAGAGGAAATCCGCCTCCGTTCCGACTCGCGCGAGCCCCTTGCCCAGACGCGGATCCTGTTCCAGCGTCGCGCCGAACGGATTGTCCCGGCAGGCGTCGAGGAAGACGAGCTTCACCCCGTCCGATTGCGCCATCGCCGCAAGCACGCGTTCCAGCCCCGCGGTCTCTTGTGTCACATCCGCAGCCGAACGGATCACCGCATCCGCCGGAACCAGATAATTGCGCCCCTCCGCCTGAAATCCATGCCCGGCATAGAAAAACAATACCGCATCCGCGCCTTTCGCATCTTTGGCAAAGCGGTCGATCACCTCTGTCAAACGCGCCTTGGTGACGTCAATCTCCAGCGTGACGGCAAAGCCGAGTCCGCGCAGCGCGATCGATACGTCGAGCGCATCGTTGCGCGGGTTTTCCAGCGTGTCGAACTGCGCGTATTCAGAATTGCCGATGACCAGCGCCACCCGCTCCTCGGCCGACAGCGGCCCGCCCGTGAACAGCACGGAGAGGGCGAGGAAGAGGATGCGCAGCACCGGTTTCACTTTGGCGCCATCACAGACCGACCGCGCGCGACAGCTTGATCCCGACGCTGTCCACGGCCGCAGCGACGGTGCTGACCGTGGCCGATTGCAGGGCTGCAAGCTCCGGATCGTCGGCGCGGGCAAAGGTGATCGCCTTGCGGATCTCGGCCGAGGCCGTGTCCATCGCGGCACGCGCCTCGTTCAGCGCATCGCGGCGGATCTCGTCCCGCTCCGCATCCGTGCTCGCACCGGCGAGACGCGCGGTGGCGCGCGCCCGCGCCCGATCCGTCTGCGCCCGGGCCGTGCGCACGATGGTGGCGACGTTTTCCATTCCGGGCGGCAGATCGGTGGAAATCGCATCCAGCTCGTTGGCGAAATCATCCAGTGCGTCCGAAAGGCAGGCGAGGTAGCGATCGGTATCTGCAAGGCTCTGCGCACAGGCATCCGCCGCGATTTCCAGCGTGGCCGCAAAGGACTGCACCAGCGCCAGCGTCTGCCTTGCAGTGTCGAGCGCCGAAGTTGTGGCAACGCCAAAGCCCATCCGGATGTCATCCCGCGCATTCGGCAGCGCGAATTCCGTGGCATCCGTCCGGTCGAACTCGACAAAGGGCGGGATCGGTGGCGGCTCGGTCAGTGCTCCGCCCGTCACGCTCAGAGCGCCGGTGCCATAGACAATGTCGTAATTCTCGAGCCCGGTGCCGAGCGCCGTGCTGCCGTTGATCGCATAGGGTGACCCGGCAAAGCCTGCCGTGGCAGCGGACCCGGCGCTGGACAGCGTGAGGCTGTTCACCGCATCCGAATAGACCAGACCCGACGCGGTGAACTCCGTCCCGTCGAAGCTGAGCAAGGTGCCAAAGGGCTTGCTCAGATCGTTGGGTGTGAGCCGCAGCGGCGCGCGCGTGATCGTGGCCTCGGCGCTCCCGGCAACGCCGCGATAGGATTGGCCCCCGCTACTGACGCGCGTGCCCGGGTCCACGGTAACCCGCCGCGTGCCGACCCTGACGTCGGAATAAACCGGATCAGCAAAAGCGTCCGACGTGTCGAGTGAATCCGAGGCGGGACCGAAGACGTAGCTGCCCGGTCCGCCGCGGATCGCCCCGGTCACGGGCGTCGTTCCAGCGGTTCCGTAGGTCAGGGTGACCGGGTTGGGCTGCGCATAGATCACCGGGTCAATCGCATAGAGTGCGGGGTCGTTTCCGGCATTGCCCGGAGCCCAGACCTGCGCAAAGTTCCAGCCATCGGCCGCGGCGCGGGTGATGAACCCTTCAGTGTCTCTGAACTGCGCCGTACGCAGTCCGATGCCAGAGTCCTGTACAGCAAGGTCGGGTTGCCCGCTCCTGTCCACATCCCAGTAGCTGCCGCTGACCTCCGTCGTCGCATCGAGCGACAGGCTCCGGACGTTCCCGTTCGCGCCGACCAGGCCCCCGGTGAGCGTCGTTCCCGACCCCGAGGCGCTGACCGGCGACGCGGCAAAGACCCGCGCGATCGACCCGCCCGAGGTCGCGCCGACAAAACCGCCGACCCCCTGCAGGTTGTCCGTCGCTGCGCTCACCGAGGAATTCACCGCGTAACTGTCGGTGAGGGTCCCGTCGAGATTGAGACCGGTATGCCCGCCCACCGCCATGATGACGTCGGTGCCGGTTGCCTCTACCGATCCGCGCGCCGAGCTGCGGAGGATGGCGCCGAAATTCGTTCCGACGAACCCGCCGACAAAGACGTTGCTGGTCGGGGCCTCGCTTCCGGAAGGGATCTCCGTATAGGTGACGTTCGCCGCGGAGGAGGACTCCCGGATCAAGCCCTCGTTCAACCCCACGAGACCGCCAATGATGACATCCTCTCCCGCAGCGGAGGAAAGGCTTACGTTTCCGTCGACCCTGACCCGTTCGATCGTGCTGTCGATGGCATGGGCGACCAGCGCACCGACCCGCGGCCCGCCTTTCACGTTCACATTCGTCATGGTCAGGTCGGAAATCGTTGCCCCATCGGTGAGGGCGAACAGGCCCGCATCGTCTGCGGAGGATTTGCCGGAAAGATCCGTGTCAATGAACAGCCCGTCGATCCTGTAACCCTGTCCGTCCAGCGTACCGGAAAAGCCGGTCGCTTCCGTACCCCGAATAGGGTCGAAACCGGCCGGACCGTTTTCGGATGTGCTCCAGCCTTTGGTGCCGTTGGCGTCGATGTCATTTGCCAGGACAAAATTCCTGTCCAGAAGGCTCGCCGAATCAACGCCCTGCAGGCCATAGATATCGGTCAGCTGGTAAGGCGTCGTCGTTCCGTTGCCGCCGGTGACGCGCAGAAAGGTCGAGGCATCGGACAGGATGAAGTTATCCGCGGAAAAGGCCGACAGTGTGGGTGCATTTTGTTGCCAGACTCCAGCATCCGCGTCGGCGTTCGAGGCCATGGAAAAGGTGCCCACATCCACGGTCCCGCCGCCGCCAAGCTCGTTCACGCTGTAATCGTCGACGAAGAAGTTCTCGGCGCTGACCGACAGGCTGCCCACATCCATGAAGCCGCCGCCACCCAGCGACACGCTGCCCGGCGAGGTCAGCACAAAGCTCCCGTTGGCGGCTTCAACATCCGCATTGACCGCGATGTCGCCCAGTGCCTCCAGCGTCAGAGTATTCGCGCTACTCCATAAAATAGATTCTGCGACCGTGATGTCTCCATTCCCGGAGAGCCCGTCCGAGGGCGTTCCGGTGCGGACGGTCACATTGCCCGTACCAAGATTCTGCTCGAGAGCATCGACGGTAATGACGGCCGACGACGGTTCTGAACTGCAGCAAGTGCCGTCCGGTTCAAAATCGTTGCCGTTTTCGAAAATACCGGTGGTTTCCGAACCCCCTATGGTGACATCGACCGGGTCGAGCAGCAGCATGCCCGCATTTCCCTGCGGCGCGCGCGTGTCGACGCGTCCCGCAAAGGTGAGCATCTGCTTGCCGGACACTTCGACAAATCCGCCATCGCCGCCGCTCTCGCCGCCCCGCGCGGCGATCTGACCGTCGAAAGCCGTGGTGAGGTCCGACCACAGGATGACCCGCCCGCCGTCCCCGGTCCCCTCGGCATTCGCGGTGATAACCGTCGCCTTGTCGACGCTCACACGCTGCGCCGTTGGCAGGGTGCCGCCGCCCTGATAGTCGCCTCCGATCCGGATTTCGCCGCCCGCCGCGCCGCTCGCGTCGAGCGTCGCACCTGTCAGCACGATCTGCGCGCCGGTGATGGTGATGTCGCCGCCGTTTGGGCGCAGTTTCGGACGCAGCGAGGTTTCCAGCTGGATATGCGCCCGCTGCGGACGCGGCGCGCGCGCCTGTGTCGTGACACGACCCGTCACCCGAACCGTGCCCCCTGCCCCGCCACCCAGCACGATGGCCCCGTTCCGCAGCGACACAGAGCGCGCCTCGGCCACGCCGCTCATGTTGATGGCCTGCCGCGCCGCATCCCGTGCCGTCGCGGCGCGCATCTCGATCAGCCCGCCCTCGGCCGAGACCCGGCCGGAATTCTCGATCAACGCCTGCATCTCTGCATCGTCGGAATCGGAGGGAATGGCGACCTGGAGGAACTGATCTCCGGACACGTCCAGCGTCACCAGCTCGCCCGCGGCAAAGCCGATCCGACCGAGCGGCACCGTCACCACACCCGAATTGCTGACACGTCCCCCCATGAGCGCGCCGTAGCCACCGCGCCCTATGCGGATCTGTCCGGCATTGCTCACAGGTGCCGAATTGCCATCCCCTTCGAATCGTAACCGGCCGGCCATGAAATCATCGTCGCGCATGTCGAGCGTCGAGGCGACGAAGCCGCCGCCTGCCGTCACGCTGCCATTGCGACCGATGAAGATTCCGTTCGGGTTGACCACGAAGACCTGTCCGTTGGCGGTCAGGCTGCCATGGATCCGGCTGTCCGCGGTCCCGGTCACCCGGTTCAGTATCGCGCTGCCGGACGAGGGCTGCTTGAAGCCGACATGCGCCCCCTCCCCGATCGAAAAGCTGTCCCAGTTCACCACTGCCCGGTCGCTGTTCTGCCGGATGGTGAGGTTGCCCCCCGACGGCGCGTCGATATCGACCGATCCCTGCGCAACGCTGCCGCCCGTCGGCAGCACGGTTTCGGCAAGGGAGTTGACTGGCAGCAGCAGGAGCCAGATTCCGAGGATCAGGCCTTCAGATCGGAAACGGGTCTTTGATCTCTCAGAAACGATAATTTCCTGAAATGCTGAATCGTGTCTCGTCCGAGCCATGATCCCTTTCTCCCCTGGCAAGTTCGACCCTTAGGGAACTGGATCGAAATCTGGAATCTGTCTGTGAAATGAAATCCATGCCGACGCCGTAGGAACTTGCAGCTTCGTAGCCGTGCTCGACCGCGGTCGGCTGCTCGATGCTCACTCCGCCGGCGGCGGCGAAAAAATAGGGGCTGAGTAGGATCGGAAAACCTGACACATCCACGGGTTGCTGCGCCGCGAGTTCGCCCCGCAGCCGCCAGCCACTGTCGCCACGCAGGGTGCCTCCGTCGAAGGCCGACAGGTCCCGCGCCCCGGCGATGCTGATCTGTTCCGCCGTCACAAGCGGATCGCCGAACGCGGTCTGCGCGCGCCCCGACAGCGACAGGATCACCCGATCGGACAGGGAGCGCTGGTGAAAGGCCGAAAATGTGAGTTTGGTGAACTCGGCATCCGCGCCCTGGCGCGACAAGGGCGTCGTGCCGTCGGCATCTTCGGCGGAGCGCGCGTCGAAAGCGTCGATGCCGCGGGACAGGACAAGGCTGCCTTCGGTCACGGCGTCGTCCTCGTGGATATAGCTCACATTCGCGCTGGCCCGCAGGATGCTGGTGCGATCCTCGTAGATCGGTGTCTCGCTCCCACCGAAGATCAGCGCCTGCTCATCCTGCTGCACGTCGAGCGCCACTTGCGTGGTCAGGTTGAACTGCCGCGAGCGGATCCAGGGATAGATCAGGCGGATCGACTGGCGGTCGAAGTCAGATCGTGTCGGGGTCGCGTCGTCGTCGGGCGTGGTGTCGCTTGTCGTGAGCTCGACGTTCAGGCTCAACCCCGACCTGCCCAGCGGGACGATCGCGCCGACCGCGAAGATGCGGTAGCGCGGATCTTCGTCGAACAGAAGCTCCGGCGCGGCGGAGAGACGGCCATAGAAGGATTCACCCAGACCGAAGGGGCTGTTGACTTCGATCCCGCCATTGAGAACGAAGGCTCCAAGATCGTCCGACGCGAGATTGTCAAAGCCGACGAACCCGGTGAGCGTGCGGAATTCGCCGTCCAGCATCACGACCGTGCCCCCCGGCTGCTGCCCGGCCGTGAGCGCCGAGCCAAGCGCGACCCCGGCAGTGTCACCCGCCAGAAGAAGCTGACGTTCGAGATCGGAAAGCACGACGCCGCTATCGTCGACCAGCGGATTGGTCAGCTGCTGGACCCGCGCGCGAACACTCGGTGGCAGGGCCGAGGCATCGACAGTCTCAACAAAACCGTTCACCACCGTGACGCGCAGCACACCTCCGTCCCGCAGCGTCTGTTGCGGCAGCACGACGCGCGCCAGAACGAAGCCTGCTGCAGCATAGGCGGCCTCGAGATCCGCGACCGCGGCAAAGAGTTCGGAGACCGGAATCCGCCCGCCAGTCAGACGCCGCTCGAGCGCGGCATTCGCCGTCGCCATCTGCGGCAGCCCATCCTCCAGACGCACATCCGAGAGCGTGATTCCGATCTGATCCGCGCCTTCCGGCGCGCGGGCACCGGTCGCACCGGAAAACACGATGGCACCATCAAGGCGTTGCAATTGCGGCTGGAAGCTGTCGGGTGTGACGGAGCTGGCTGTCTGCGCGCGGACTGCGCCTGAGAATGCCACGGCCATGGCCATGGCCGTGTAGAAACAGATCGCGACTGTAGAGGAAAGTCGCGAGAATGCGCGATGAGGCTGATTTCTGCGGAACACCATGCGGTCGGCTCCATTAGGTAATAACTTCAATCGCGCGTCTGAAAACTGTCGCCCGGAACCGGTGAGAAATATGCCGGTCATCCTCAAGGCTAGGCGCGTCATGCCCTGTCACGCAAGGATTTTCTGGCATTTCGAAATCAACGCTTCGGCGGTGTTGCCTTAATTTCAAAGATTGCGGAATGCTCTGATTGAACCGGACAGGACCGCCGCCGCCTCCCCCAAAGCACATCCGATTTGAGTATTCAGTAACGGTTTCATCGCCAAATGGACTGCTGACAAATTTCAGTCCGAACTTTAGAACTTCCTTCAGGTATTGACCGGAGATTTTTCATGAGAAGGCTATTTTCCTGCATGGTCGGCATGCTGTTGCTCGGCATTCCCACGATATCGAAGGCCGACTCGCTGATCGTGGATTATTATTCACTTCTGGGTCCTGCAGACGCCTATAATTCAAGGGGAGAGCCCCTCAACGACCTTTGCGCCATCGTGCAGCAGGACCGGGCCAACTGGCATCGGTTCGGAAATCGGGAGCAGTCCGACAGCGGCGATTACTTCTTTGACAGCACCGACAGGCGGGCGATGATGACAGGCAAATGCGAGTATGATCGCGGCTATTATTCCAATCCCGGCTCGCGCATCCGAAATGGATCGCGCAGCTTTTACGTCTATGTCCGGGTGTTCGGAAATAACGGACGAATCTCGCGGGTGCTCATCGACGAAGGGGCGGGCTGACCTCTGTAAGCCTCGTCGTGGCATTTTGGAACGACGAGACGGGCAGCTTGCCTTGGAGTTTTCATGCGGCGTGTGATTGCGATACTCTCGGTGTTCTTCATGGCTGCCTGGCCCATTGCGGTGCAGGCGCAGGCTCTGGACTGCAATCCGGTCGATTTTCTGAAGCTCCGATTGGAAAAACTCACGCCCGACCCCGCGATCAACAGCGTCCTGCTGGCCTATCCGGGCATTCAAACCAATGCCGCTGAAACACAGTTGATTTCGGCAGATGGACGGTCCGTTGCGATTTCGGGGAAATCACAATCGTCAGAACGCGCCGCGCTCGAGACGCCGACCTTTGGCGACCAATTCCGCTATGTCTATCCCCTTGATCCGTCCCTCGAGGAACGCAAGGTGGCCTGGGTCGATCCCGGTCGTCTTCGCAATACGGATTTCATGACGTTTCTGTATTTCAATACCGAAGCCGCCGCGCGCGAGACGCTTGTCAAGGTGACCCACAAGCCCAGCGGTACCGCGTTTCGCGTCACGGATCGCCACGGCATTCCCTGCCAGCTTAGCGCGGTATTCGCGGCGATCGGAAGTGACCATCCACGAGCCTTTCAGGATGTCGGAGGCAGTTTCAATTGGCGCCGGATCAGCGGCACCGACCGGCTCAGCGTCCATTCCTATGGGGCGGCGATCGATCTGAATGCGAAGCTGGGCGGATACTGGCAATGGGCCGGCAGCAAGGCTGGCGCTGTTGGGGATTTCGAGAACCGGATACCCCTTGAGGTCGTTCAGAGCTTCGAGAGATATGGCTTCATATGGGGTGGGAAGTGGCATAACTATGATGGGATGCACTTCGAATATCGCCCGGAACTCATCCTCTTCGCCCGGCTGGTCGCGGACCCGTCGCAATAAATTGCATGTCCGAACGTGTTGTCACCGCCGAACCCCATATCGAACGCTCAATGGTCAGGTTCCCGGGCCCGTCCAGTCGGCGCGTTGCCCTGCATGACGACTGCGGGCATCGCGGCGCCATCGTTCTGCGCCATCCGACCCAGCGAGTCCTGCAAGGCGCCGCCGGATCCGTAGATATGGACGGTCATGCGGGCCACGGCCTCGTCCACATGTCCGGCGCAAACCGCGTCGAGGATCTCGCGGTGCTCTCTCCAGACAGTTGGCCCACGATTGCCGTAGCGCACGACGGCGACCATGACGCGCCGGATATAAAGCCAGTGCACCTCGAGCGTGGATTGCAGCAGCGGATTGTTGGAGGCGTTGCAGAGAAACGAATGGAATGCGATGTCCTGAGTGACGGACTCGACCGGGCGGCCTGCCTTGATCTGGGCGTCACCGAATTCGAGCATGGCATTGCCTTCACGCCGCAGGCGGTTGGCGAAGCGTGGATTGCTCGCGGCTCTCAGGGCCGCTTCACGCACGGCAACCTGCTCCAGTGCCACACGGATCTGAAAGCGGGCAACCGTGTCGGCCGGATCGAGCTCGGCGACATAGAGCCCGCGGCTGCCACGTTCGACGACGAACCCTTCCGCCTTGAGCCGCGCGAGGCTTTGCTGCACCGGTTGACGCGACACACCAAGATGCGCGGCCAGATCCTCCTGCACCAGATGGGTGCCCGGTACGAGCGAGCCGTCGATGATGCTTTCGCGGATCGCGAGGAATGCCTGTTCCGATCTGTTCAATCCGGAGTCCGGCTCGTCGATCATCTTGTTTTCCTTGTCCCGGGTGGCCCGGTCTTTTCCGATGTCACGGGGGCCGCGCATCGCCCTGACCTTTGCCCCATCGCGAGAATCGCGCCCGTGCTTTTTTGAATTCAAAGCCCGCATAGGCACTAGAAACAAGACCAAACTGGTCACCGCCCTTGTCCGCGTCAAATCCGGGCTGCCGACCTCCCAGATTGTAAGTAATTGTATTTAAATGTCGTATACCAAAGCATGCACAACCGGAGCGGGATTTTGCGCGTTACAGTCGATAGCATGCTTGACTTAAGGGCAAGCCGTATGCGTCTATTTGAATACAGAGTGTGACCGGTTGATCAGAGCTTTGACGCAAAACGACCGCAAGACGAAAAGACTGTAAAGGCCCTGCCTTGGATCTGCGCAAGGCATTATTTTAAAATGTAAAATTCGTGACTGTGCCCGCAAGCTTTTTTGCACGTCGACCCTTCTTCAACGCGAAATGCCGATCGGAACGACCCGATATTACCTTTTGACGGGCCCGTGACGCGGGCCCGGTTGTCCAAATGTGAAAAATTCCAAGAGAATGCCAGGAGAGTGCCCATGTGCCCAACCGATTCAGATCGGTCCAACCGCGACACCAAAAGCCTTGTGAACCGCCGTGCAATGCTGGCAACGGCATCGGCGATGGTTGCTTCGCCGTTCGTTCTGACCACGACGTCGCAACCGGCCAGCGCCGCGGACGATCCTGCAAAGCTCTGGGCGCAGCCGGGTGACCGCATTCAGATCGTGCGTGGTGAATTCACGGGCAAGATGCTCAAACCCGCGATGCTGATCGTCGGCGACCCTCAGACCGAAGCTTTTCCGATCGATCCCGCGGCAGGCACCCTGCGCGACGGAAACCGCCTGAACCGGCTTCTGGTGATCCGCCTCGATCCCGCGGAAATGGATGCCGAGACTTTGGCCAACCAGACAGACGGTGTGCTGATCTATTCGGCCGTCTGCACCCATCGCGGCTGCACGATCAAGTCGTGGATGCCCGAGGAACGCAACCTGCGCTGCCACTGTCATCTCTCCCAGTTCGACGCCCTGTCGGGCGGCAGCGTCATGCGCGGCCCCGCTCGGCGGAGGTTGCCGGCCGTGCCGGTCGCACTCGACGCGGAGGGATACGTCGTGGCCGCAGCCGGCTTTACGGCGCCAGTCGGCGCTGAACGTACGTGAGACGAAGCGCCGCCTGAACCGGCGCGCATAAAAAACGGAGGAGGAGAAAAAAATGTTAAGGTTCAAGACAACGACGTCTGCAATTGCCTGTCTGGCGGCCTGTGCCCTGAGCACCGGTGTGCTTGCGCAAGACACGGCCACCCGGGACTACAGCGTGGTAACGGATGAACGGCTCAGGAACCCCGAGCCCGAGAACTGGCTGAGCTGGCGCGGCAATTACGAGGGCTGGGGCCACAGCCCGCTCTCCCAGATCAATGCCGAGAATGTCGGCAATCTGGTGCCCGTCTGGTCCTATTCGACGGGCATGACCGAGGGCCATCAGGCGCCGCCTATCGTCAATGACGGGATCATGTATGTCACGACCCCGCAGAACCAGGTAATCGCCTTTGACGCCGCCACCGGGACCGAGATCTGGCGTTATGCCCGCGAGCTGCCCTACGATCTTTTCCAGCTGCACCCCACGAACCGGGGTGTCGCGCTTTATGGCGACAAGGTCTACATGGCCACGGTGGATGCCGGTGTGGTCGCGCTCGACGCCAAGACCGGCAAGGTCGTCTGGGACGTGACCGTTGGTGATTATACCGACGGATATTATTCGACGCTCTCGCTGATGGCCGCCGAAGGCAAGATCATCACCGGCGTATCGGGTGGGGAATTCGGTATTCGCGGCTTCGTCATGGCGCTGGATGCAGAAACCGGCGCAGAGGCCTGGAAAACCTACACGATTCCCGGGCCTGGCGAAGAAGGCCATGAGACCTGGAAAGGCGACAGCTGGAAGACGGGCGGCGGATCGGTCTGGATGCAGCCCAATTTCGATGCCGATACGGGCACACTTTATGTCGGCACCGGCAATGGCGGCCCCTGGATGCCCGACACGCGGCCGGGTGACAATCTCTATACGACATCGGTGATCGCCGTGAACATTCAGGACGGCGCCATCAAGGGCCACCACCAGTATCACTGGAACGACGCCTGGGACTGGGACGAAGTGTCTGCGCCGCTTCTCATGCCCATCAACCGCGACGGACAGGAGTTCAAGGGGCTCGTCCATGCCGGGCGCAACGGTTACCTCTGGTCGATGGAGGCCAAGGATGACGGCAGCATCGGTTTCATCGCCGCCGACAAGTACGTAAAGCAGAACGCGTTCGAATCCGTGGATCCCGAGACGGGCCGCCCGAGCTACAGCGAGGAACATCGGCCGGGCACCGACAAGACGGTGACATTCTGTCCCTCGCTCTGGGGTGGCAAGGACTGGCCCCCGGAGGCCTACAACCCCGATACCGGTCTGTTCTACATTCCGAGCCATGTGAACCTGTGCTCCGAGATGGGCGGCGTGCCGATCGAGGAGCGTCAGGCCGGCGAGCTCTGGATCGGTGTGCCGATCGACGTGATCCTGTCATCTCTCAAGATCGACGAGGAGGTCGACACGTCCAAACCCGTTCCGATCGGTCGTCTTCAGGCCTGGGACATGAACAAGGGCGAGATGGTGTGGCATGCCGATTTCAATGATACGCCCTATTGGGGCCCGATCCTGTCGACCGGCGGCAACCTCGTCTTCACCGGCGGGACCGCGGACCGGATGTTCCGGGCCTTCAACGCGACGAATGGCGAAAAGCTGTGGGAGTACCCGACCAATTCCGGGATCACAGGGGTGCCGTCATCCTTCGAGGTGGACGGCAAGCAGTATATTGCCGTGCAATCCGGCTGGGGCGTCGATGCAGAGCGCATGATCGGCACGCTGAAGACGCTGCTGCCCGAAGGCCGGGTGCTCGACGTGCCACAGGGCGGCGTGATCTGGGTTTTCGCCCTCAAAGATCCGGCGTGATCATGGGCAGGAACCTTTTCGCAGCATGTCGGCGGAGTCTCTCCGTCGGCATGGTCCTCGCGGTCTTCGGCCTGCCCGCCATGGCGCTCGAACCGGCGGTCACGGAAGAACAGCTGGTCAGCCAGATCCGAAAGGCGATCGAGACAAGGGACTATGCCGCGCTGGAGGAGCTGATCTTCTGGAAGGATGCCGGAGAGATCAAGAAGCGGATCGTTCGTTTCGAACTCAACCGGAATCTCGGGCGACCGATCCACTCGATCGAGATGAAACCCTTCGGCGCCCACAGTCTCGATGCGGTGATCGCAACGGGGAAGTTCGCTCCGAACATGGACGTGACCGAGACCGTCACCGTCGTGTTCGAAGAAGAACCCATCGACGAGACGGGAAAGCTTCCGACTTCGGTGTTTCTCGTGGGCAAGCGGGATGATGTCTACCGCATCGGCCTCGTGAACCGGAAGATGGACCACGACGACGACGATTGAACCTGCCGGAAATAATGCCGCCGCGCCTTCCCGGACTATGGAGGGCGCGGCGCACACATGAGCGAGGATCGCATGGCGCAGCTTGGTATGAATGTCGGAGAGCAGAAGCTCGCGGGTCCGGATGTGGTGCTCTGCGGACCGGCGCGCGGGCCAGCATGCCCCGCAAAAGAGCGAAAGCGCGGGCCGGCCATTAATCCGAGACATTGCACCGGGCGTCAGTATGCCTGGCCGAACCAGTACCAGGCTGACAGTCTGGCGGCATCGGAATGTTGACCATGCTCTCGGACAACGATCACTGCGCCCGAGCGCACCTCTCCGACTTGCGCTTCCGGCAATCCAATGACGAATTCATCTTTTCCGTCACCATCAAGATCTGCCCTGACGAGTTGGCCCGCCCCGTCGATCTCCGGAAACCCAAGGCGTTCGGGCAGGTCGAAATCTGGCAACACCACGTTCTGAGTAGCGTCAGCCACGGGTGGCACCGTGTCGGCGCGCGCCTTGATTGTCGCGACAGTCCGAACCGGAACCGCAATTTCAAAAAACGCACCCTCGGAATCCTGTGCGACGATGGCGGGTGGGCTGTCCGGCCCGGCCGGTTGCCAGGCAAGGTGCGTTCCAAGGCCACGAGCCGCAGTCGTCACCACGGACCATGGCCGGAAGCCGCTGATCTCGTCACCGCGATAGAGAAAGATCGCCCCCTGCCCGTCGTGTTTTCCCGGGGCACCGACGGCAAGGTCACGAACGCCGTCGCCGTCGAAATCCGCAGCCAGAACCGCGGCGCCAAAGCGATCGCCCTCGGTGTCCTGTCCCAGAACATTCGAACCGTTCGATCCGTAGACCTGCACCAGCCCGAAGATGTCGAGTGCGCTGAGTTTGGGCAGCCCCTTCGAGAACCGCTCCGTGGCGTTCTCGAGGCATCCCACCATGACCGAATCCGGATCGAACGGCGTCAGCGGCAAGTCAGCCTCGGAATAGAGTTCCCCGGTATCGAGACGCAGCGAACAGGTTTCGGGATCGGGATGATCGGGTCGGGCATATTCATGGCCGAAGCCAAGAACGTGACCGAATTCATGCACCGGCGCCTTGGCGCTGACCGACAGCGCGGCGAGGCTCCAGAGCGGCGGCAGCAGAACGCCGCCTGGAACGGCACTGAGCTCGGCGCCGCGCCCGCGTGTCTGGGGATAGGTCGCCTCGAAGCTGATGCGCACGCCGGGATCGCCGTCGCTGCAGCTCCGCCAGCCGGTGAAGCGGATCGCGCTTTCCTTCTGCCAGGTGGACAGCACGACCTTGCGGATCAGATCACGCTCCTGCCGGTGCCGGGTCTCCATTTCATCCCAGCAGACGGGAATGTCGCTGCGGGACCAAGCGAGACCGGGGGTGAGCGTCAGGCCCGGCGCCGCTTGGGCCCACAGAATTGCGCAGAAAAGCCCCGCCGCTCGCAGAAAAAGGGCCGGTGCGTCAGTCATCATGTGCGTCCTCTGCGTCCCGGCCTCCGCAAGGAACATAGCGGAACTTCGTCATGCGGCTAGAGCATCCTGCGGACGCCGCCGAGGCTCTGTCCGAGAGCGCATTCCCTGATGTCCGCGACCGGGTGCATGCGCTCGCCTCCTGGGTTGCCGAAGGCGTCATCGGACGCGACACGGTTATCCAGGCGCTGTTCATAGCCCTTCTCACCGAAGGCCATGTGCTGCTCGAAGGGCCGCCGGGCCTCGCCAAGACGCGCATCGCCCAGCGGTTCGCGGCCACGGTCGAAGGCAAGTTCCGGCGCATCCAGTTCACGCCGGACCTTTTGCCGGGCGACCTCACCGGTACCGAGATCCTCGAACCCGGGACGCATGCGTTGATCTTCCGGCCCGGACCGGTCTTTTGCAACGTGCTGCTCGCCGACGAGATAAACCGCGCCCCCGCCAAGGTGCAGTCGGCGCTGCTCGAGGCGATGGAAGAGCGTCAGGTGACTGCGGGGGACACGACGCACAAGCTCGCCCCGCCCTTCATCGTGCTGGCGACTCAAAATCCGATCGAACATGACGGCACCTGGGATCTTCCGCAGGCGCAGTTCGACAGGTTCATGATGCGCGTGCCGATCGGTTACCCCACTTTGGGGCATGAGCGCGCCATCCTGGACCTGACACTCGGCGAGGCGGCGCGCACGCATCCTCAGACCTCACCGCCCCTGCCCATGTCCGCCGAGACGCTGAGCGCCGGACGCGCCGCAGTTGCCGCGGTGCATCTGTCCGACATCGTGCGAGATTATGTCGTGCGGCTGGTCGATGGGACACGCACGGGAACCGGTTTGCGCCACGATGTCGCGACGCATCTGTCGCATGCGGTGTCGCCGCGCGGCACCATCATGCTCGCACGCGCCAGTCAGGCCCGCGCCTGGCTCATGGGGCGCGATCATGTCCTGCCCGAGGACATTGCGGCGCTGGCCCCGCTGGTTCTGGGACATCGCATGGGGCTGAGCTACCGGGCCGAGGCGGACGGTATCACCACCGACTCGCTGGTCGCCCGGCTGCTGGAGACGGTCGATGTCGTCTGACGCCCCAGCCCGGCAAGGCGATGCCGCCCGGCTCGACCTTGCCGAGCTGATTGCGATGCAGCCTGTGCGGCTTCGCGGCTTTGATGCGCCGGGTCGGCGTTCTCCCGGTGGCGAGCGTCCGGGCCACAGGCGGGCGCCGGGCATGGATTTCGACGGCATCGATCGCTACCAGCCCGGCGACGACATCCGCCGGATCAACTGGGCCGCCACTGCGCGGACGGGATGCGCGCAAGTCTACCGTACGCGCGCCGAGGGGCACCGTGCCCGGATGATCGTCGCCGATTTCAGGCCCGAGATGCAATTCGGCACACGGGACCGCCCCATGGCCAAGACCGCAGCCCTCGCCGCCGCGCACCTGGTCTGGGAAGCGCAGCTCGCCGGAGAACCGGTGGGGCTGATCGTGCCGGGCCAGTTCAGCACAGCGCCCGGCCGCGACCGGCGTCACACCATGCGACTGCTCGATGCTCTGCTCGCGGGCTATTCGCGCACCTCTCCCTGCGAGACGCTTGACGAGGATGTGCGCGCGGCTGCGGCGTTTCTGCGATACGGCGACGATCTGATGCTCGTCGGCGATCCGCTGGGCGATGCCGCCCGCTTTGCCGCTGCGACCCGCCCGCTCCTTGCGACGCTGCACCTTGTACTGGCGCTGGTCGAGGACCCGATCGTCAGGACCGTGCCACCAAACGGAACTTACCCGTCCCGGCGCGGCATGGCGGGGATATGCCAGAGTTTCCGGGTGAGGTCGCGGCCCTCGGAGAGCACCGTTTCGCCGCGCGAGACGGCGATCGCTGTGCTGCGTGACGCCGGATGGCAGGTGCGCCTCGCCGCCGACCTGCTCCCGTCACGACCGGAGGGTGCCGCATGACACCCGAAGAGATTCTGGCCGAATTGCGCGATGTGGCCCTGCCGGAGCTCGCTCCGGGCCCGGTCGCTGAGGGATACCTGCCCGAAGCCGTTCTTCTTCTGGCGGTGATCGCCGTGGCGCTGGTCCTGATTCGGCGCATGCGTGCCTCGGCTTGGCGCCGCGAGGCAAAGGCCGAACTGCGGCGCATCGATGCCTTATCCGACGCGCCCGCCCGCACGTTCGAGATGACATGGCTCTTTCGGCGCATCGCACGCCATGTGCCGCCAGGAACGGTGCCGTCGGCACTCTTCAGAGCGCCGACGACCTTGGAGGACTCAGACAGCGCCGAGCTGCGGGCGCGGATCGTCCGGTTGATCGGATGAGCCTCGACCTGTTGCGTCCCTGGGCGGTTCTGCTCCTGCCGCTCCCCTGGCTCGCCTGGCGCTTCCTGTCTGTGCACGGCACCCGGTCCGCCGTGCCGCTTCCCGAAAGCGTCTGGCTGCACCTGCAAAGCCTGCAAGCCGAGGCGTGGCCCAACATCCCCAGAACAAATTCGGGGTATTGGCTGCGCGTGCTGGGGTGGTGTGCGCTGGTCGTGGCACTGGCCGGTCCCGGTCGCACCGGTCCGGATCTGCTTCTCGGAAGTGGCGGGGAGATCGTTCTGGCGGTCGATGTCTCTGCCAGCATGGGTGAGCCACTGGCAATCGGCGATGCGCGGCGTCTCGATCTGGTCCGCAGCATGCTGGAACAGCTGCTTTCAGATCGCGCCGGCGACCGGGTCGGCCTCGTCGCCTTTGCAGAACAGGCCTATCTGATCGCGCCGCTCACCTATGACCGCGATGCAATCGGGCAGATTCTGGCCGAGCTGGAGATCGGCCTTGCCGGGCGGCGCACGGATCTGGGTCAGGCCATCGGTCTGTCGCTCAGGACGCTGCAGGGCTCGGACGGCACGCGGCGCAGCATTGTCGTGATCACGGACGGCGAGTCGAACAGCGGCGCGCTGACGGCCCGGGATGCCGCCAGCCTCGCCGCGGCCGAAGGCATCACCCTTCATCTGATCGGCGTGTCCGAAGAGACTGACGCGGAGCTGAGCAAAAAGATGCAGGCGCTGGCGGAGATGACCGGAGGCACCTACCTACCCGTCCGCAACTCCGAGGATCTGTCGGAGGTGGCAGGGGGCCTGTACCCCGGCGAGCCCCAGAAGGATCGTGACGTGGCTGCGGTCCGCAGACGGGATCTGACATGGGTTGCGCTTTGCATCGCGCTGGGGGCACTGGTCTGGCGCGAGGCGCGGCGAGCATGAGCCTCGTCCATCCCCTCGCATTGCTGGCACTTTTTGTGCTTCTCGGCCTGCATCTTCTGTTCCTGCTCGGGCCTCTGCGACACAGCACAGGCCTGCCCGGCGCATGGCGCGGCATCGTCGATCCAGCGCTCCGCCCGCATCTTGCGGCGCTCTCCGGTCCCAGTGCACGGGCGCGGACAGCCCTGCCGATCGCCATTGCGGCGTTGCTTGTCGTCGCGGTCGCGCGCCCTGTGATCGACAGGGGGCATGACACGGATTTTGCGGCCCTCACGGGGCGGGTCCTGATCCTCGATCTGAGCGCCGATGCCGGGATCGACTCCGAACGGATCGCGGTCGAACGGCTGATCGCCCTCTCCCCCGACATTCCCACCGCATTGGTCGCGGTGACGCGGCGGGCCTATCAGGTGGTGCCGCTCACCACCGATGGGACGCAGATCAGGCGCTATCTCGCCGTGCTCTCGCCGGACATCGTACCCGACCCGGGGCAGGAGCTGTTTCGCGGCCTGATCGAGGCGGACCGGATCCTCGTCGGCGCCGGGATCGCCGTCGGCCAGAGCATCCTGATCAGCGGCGCCGCGGCCCCCACTGATGGGATTGCCAGCAAAAGTGCGGGACCCGCGCGCCTCGTTCTGCCGCTGGCAACGCCGCAGGGATGGGCGGACTTTGCACAGGCTCATGGCGCGCAGCTCCTCTCGCCCGACGACATGCCCGGCAGCGTGGACAGATTGCGGCGCAGTGCCCGGACCCTGCTGCGCGCCGAGGCGCCGGATCAGGTCTTCGAGCTTGCGCCATTCCTTATCGCCTGCGCTGCCGCGCTCTGGCTGTTGTTCTTCAGGCGGGGTGCCGAGGCGTGATGGCGCGATCGGGTCTCATCGCGCTGTTCGTCGCGGTCACACTGGGTACCGCATGGCTCCTGCCGCGGCTTGCCCGATCGCTCTCGCCCTTCAATGTCGCGATGAACCTCATCGAAACAGGTCGCGCGGCAGAGGCCGTCTATCTTCTGGAGGACCCGGCCTGGCGCGGCATCGCCGAGTACCGTGCAGGCCGTTACCGCCGCGCTTTGGCCGAATTCGCGCGCGGGCGGTCGGTTCAGGGCTTTTACAACATGGGTAACACTTATGCGCGCCTGCACGAATGGGCCGGGGCTGAATCGGCCTACCGGATGGTCCTCGATCTCGATCCGGATCACGAGAATGCGCGACACAACCTCGACGTGATCGCCCGTGCCCGCGAAGCAGAACGCGCCCTGCGGGAGGCGAGCGAGCAGCAGAGCGATCGGCCCGGCATGCGTGACGGCAACCAGACGGATGCTGCCGATTCCGGTGACGAGAGCGAAACGGTCGAAGACGGCGCCAAGACGGGCGGCAACTCCGTGCAGGCCGCAGCGACCCCGGAGGGTATCCCGGGCCACACCACGGGCTCAGGCTTGCCCGGTGATGGCGAGGTCACGGGCGGGCTCGCGGGGCAGTCCAATGCGCCGGGCCAAAGCTCCGTTCCCGAAGACCTTGTGGGCGACTCCGGGGGCCGCACACAGGACACGAAAGCAAGCGGCAATATCGAACTCCTTTTCGGGCTCATCCGCGACGATCCCCGCCGTGTTCTGGCCGCGCGGCTCAAGGCCGCCCATGCGCAGGGAGAGGATCGATGATCCGGCGGGCGGTCTCGTGTGTTCTATGGTGGCTCCTGGCATCGCTGATCTGCGTCGCGATGCCTTTGCGGGCCGAGGTCCAGGGTTTTCCCGAAACGCCATCGCTGAGTGTGATCGTGAGCCCCGAAGAGGCGGATTGGTGGGTCCAGGGCCAGATCCTCGTCGTGGTGCGGCTGGTGTCCCGCCATCCGTTCGAGGCCCTGTCCCTGCCCCTCGAAATGCCCGAGGGGGTCCGCACGATCGAGCTGATGCGGCACCGTACGCGCGAAGAGCGCAGCTATGCCGGCAATGGCTGGGTTCATGAGACGAGGATCGCGGTCTTTCCGCTGTCACCCGGCCCGCTGACGATTCCCGCGCTGCACGCAACCGGTGCGGTTGCGGGGGGAACAGATGGCCCCGTGCGCTTCGATCTGCGCTCGGAGCCGATCAGCAAAGAGGTCCGCTCCGCGCCTGCGGGGTATGACGATCCGGTCTGGCGGGTCTCGACCGGTATAACCCTGAGCGAAAAATGGTCAAAGCCACCGGACACCGCGCGACACGGCGAAATCCTGCGCCGCGTCGTGACGGCGAGCGCGGCGGGAATGACCGGCGCGCAGATCCGCCTGCCCGAGATGCGGCGCACGCTGGACATGGCGCAGGCCGACCTCGAGACCACCACACGCACGGAGACTTCCGGCTCAGGTATCATCGGTTATGCCACACGCAGCTGGAGCGTCGAGATCGGCGAGGCGGATGTCGTGTACCTTGCACCGGTCGGGCTGAGCTACTGGGACCCCGTGCGCGTCGAAATGCGCCGCGCCGCTGTGCCCGGCTACCGGGTCGAGCCCGCGCCTGCCGACGCGAAGGCGATCGCCGCGCAACTGATGCGCGAAGCGGAGATGACACGCAAGAACAGTGCGGTCCTTCTTGGTCTGATGCTGACACCGATCGCCGCCCTCTTCATCCTGCTTGGATTGCCGTGGGGGATGGCCTGGCTGCCTGGACGCGCCGACCTTTCGCTGCGCCGCGCGCTGGCAAGGCAAGCGACGCCCCGTCAGGCTCTGCTCGCCCTCGAAACCTGGAGACGGGCGCAATCGCGTCAGCCGGACGCTCTCCTCGATGCGCTGCGTCAGGCCGAGGCCCGTCTGCTCGACCCGGGCTGGCATGCCGGAAAGGCGCCCGATCTGGTCCGCGATCTCCGCCGCGCGGCGCGCGAGGCAACTCTCCACCGGCTGCGTGAGCGGAACCGGCGTCTTCTTGTCAGTCTGATAGGCCCACCCGGCGGTCTTGCATCGCTGCGCCACCCCGCCGAGGCGAGCTGTGCTAATGCAGGGCAAGCAAAGCCGACGTCAATCAATGTACAGGTTCATCGCTCTGAGATCAGAAGGCGCTCGTAAGACCCAGGTTCAGGTATTTGTCCTCATAACTGTAAACATCAATATTAGCCGATCGGCTTGAATATCCGACCTCGATGAAAGGCGTCAGTCGCCCGAATATGAAGGTGTCGGTCTTCTGCACACGAAGGTCGACACCGTATTCGGTTTCCTCCCGTGCCATTCCAAGACCGGGTGACTCCGACAATTGTTGATACTTCTGGCCAAAGATGGAAGGTTCGATCCGCCAGCCGCCTGCAATCTCCACGCTATGCCCCAAACGCAATTCTCCCCAGTTGAAATCGAGATCATCGCGGTCCAGCGCGTTCTGGTGCTGTAGAGTCAGGTGCAGGGAGGTTTCACCGCGGCCGCCGAATGGCTTCACAAGTTTCGCCGACATGAGGTACCGGTTTGCCTCTTCGATAATGTCTGTCCCGATGTCGACATCCTTTGCCTCGAACTGCAAAACCGTTGTCAGGCCCGATGTCATACGCCATTGAAGCCCGGTTCCGATACCGGTCCATTCTTCGGCTTTCTCGCCAGCGCGATAGCTTGCTCCGCCAAGCAGTTCAAGATAGGCGCTGCGTCTTGGCCAGGTCATCTGAAAGCCGACATTGAGCTCGAATTCGCGCCTGTCGAAGAGTTCTCCTTCTGTTTCATAGGCAGAACCATCCGCTCCGAGGTATCCTTGCAGGCGGGCAAGTTGCGGCGATTGCCACAGAGGCCACTGCTTGCGAATATTGCCGGAGATATCGACACCAGTTTCTGGAACCTCCGGTCGATTCATCTTGAAGGTAAGAGGTGTTCCGTTGAAGTCCACATCCAGCTCATCCGTTGAATAGGATCTCCCCGCACCTTCTGGAGCACGCAAACTGCTCTGAAAGTTTGTCTGAAGGCCTCGGTCTTCATCAATAGCCCGCATGAACCGTAGAACCTTTTCGCGAACTGGAGCAGGAAGGTCGTGCTTTGAGAGAACGATCCTGAATTCGCGCTTGGCTGCTGCCAGCTCATCAGCAAAAAACAATGCACGTGCCAGCTCTAGGCGTACACGAACAAGATCCGGTTTGTCCGCCAGGATACGTCGGAACCAGCGGGCTGCGAATTCAGGATTTCCTGATTGCATTTCAATGAGACCCTGCTCGAAAGAGACCTCGATCATATGGGTAGAGGATACGGCTTCAGTTCCCTGTGCGCTGACAACACAGGGAACTGAAGAGATCATGGCGGCCGACAATGCGACCGCCATGAAGATACCTTTGTGCAACATGTATGTTATTGCTTGGCGCCGAAAGCGCCGCTGTAGAAAGTCGATTTTCCGCTAGCCGAAAAGGTACCACCAACCTCCTCTGCATTCGGGCCGTAAAACTGACCATTCGCTTCGCCGCGCAGCAAATTGCCCCGGGATTCGATCCCAGCTTTGAAGGTGCTGCCGTCGATGTCACCACTGCCAACAAAATCGAGATCCGGCGCACTAACCAGTTCTTCTCCGCTTTCGATGTCTACCCTCTGGGTACCAGTGGATGCCATTTCGACACTCGAACGGTCAAAATCCGCATCTACAGTGATGTCCGATGCTGTCGCAGTGTAGCTCCCCTCCGCTGCCACGATGCCTACGGCTGCGCCGTCATAGCTGGCTGTTCCGTTCTGAGGCATCGATTGGGCGTCAGTGCGGGCGCCAAATGACCCCACGCTCGCGCTCCCACTTCCGGAGTCGTAGCCTGTGATCCAGGCTCCAAATGTCTGGTAGTTGAGCTGGTCACCTGCGACGAAAATCGCATACTTTTCACCATTACTACCTTCAAGAAGCAGTGCGCCATCCTCATCGTACACGTAGTCGCCGTCTTTGGTGTTGAAAGCAACATTGTTGCCGGTCTTACTCAGCTTTACCTGCTCAATGAGCTCGTTTTTGAGGGTAACATCCAGTACAGAATCTTTGGTGGATGTCGGCGTTCCTACCAGCTGGATTGTGTCCGTGTTCGGATCGTAGGTATAGGCAGCCGAAACAGTCTGTCCGTTCACCCTGATCGTTCCATCGTCGGGGGATTCCTGGAAAGATTTGAATGGGATGATGTCAGACCCACCGCTGGAATTGCCGCCGCCACCGCCTCCGCCACAAGCCGCAAGTATCGTCAGGGCAGAGACGCCCACGATTAGCATTTTCATGAAAATTATCCCTCGAGAGTTTGTTTTCGGTTTTTTGCCGAGGATGGAAACCACCAAGCTCGGTAACGCGGACATTCCGAAAATATTCCTCGTGAAGCAAC
>JBBSNW010000023.1:0-61194 GCA_038260405.1 Rhodobacterales bacterium
CGACGCAGCCCTTGCTGCGGCGCAACATCATCCCGACGCAAGAAAACGCCGCACGAAAAGCCCCGGATCGAGGCTTCCCGGTGCCACGCCAAAAACATCCCTGTCCAGTTCCTCCAGCAGGTGCAGACGCGCGATCGACTCGCCGTCACGCCGCAACAGCGCCTTGGCGACCCGGCGCAGCGCCGGGACATCCCGCTTGCGCGCGGCCTGCTGCATCTGGCGGCGCAGCGGATCGAACGGCGCAATGCGGCGCAGCCTTGCAAGCCCCGCAAATTGCCGTCCCAACAGGATCGCGACCAGCCCGCCGGTCAGCGCAAGCGTGAACAGCACCAGCACCGGAGCCGGAAACAGCCGCGCGGGTGTCGGCGGCGGTACCGGGGCGGGCAGGCTCGTCTCATCCATCGCCACCCGCTGCGCCGATATGTTCACCCTGCGCGCGACCCGGTTGCGGGTGTCGAAATAGTCGAAACCGATCGGCTCCACGATCGCCGAGGTGTCGTTGCCCGGCCGGATCGTCCAGCGCCAGTAGGCGATCGAGACGGGCCCCTCGGGTGAAAGCTCCACCATCCGCTTCTCGGGATGCGCGAAGATCATTGCCGAGGGCGAAACGAGCTCGGGCATCGGCGGGATCATGTCGGGCGGCACGCCGATCGCCTCGATGCGGATCACCCGCAGCACGCCCTCTCCGGGTTGCAGCTGGTCCGGCGCGTTCGACCAGGTGTCCGATACCTGCAGCTGGCGCACCGGGAACCACCAGTTTTCCACCGGCGGCGCGGGCAGGACCTCGATCGTGATCGGCTCCGACTGGATGTCATGCGGGAACCAGTCATCGCCCTCGTCGGTAAGGGTCAGGTGATGCGTGAAGGCACCGATGGTGAGCCGCCCTGCGCGGTCGGGATAAAGCGCCATCCGCCGCTTGAAGTTCTTGACCTTCTTGCCACGCTCCGTGGTGTCGAACCACTGATCGGGCCCAAGCTGCATCCAGTTGAATCCGTCGAGCTCCGGCTGCTCGAGGCTCTCGCGCGTGAGGTGCCGGCGATACTTCCCCTCGATCGTCACCAGCACCATTTCCTGCACGAAAGGCGCCACGTCGCCATTCGCGACGGTGACGGTCAGCGTCACGTCGCGCGGATTGACCTCGGTCGTCTGGGCGAGGGTCGCGGCGGCGCTCAGCAGCCAGATCAACAGGACCAGCACCCTCATGACGGATCCTCCGGTTCGGGAGGTGACAGGCCCGCCTTGTCGCGCCGCCTGTGCTCGAACTCGATCCTGGCGGCCATGTAGTCGCCGGGCACGTCGGGCAGGGTCGACAGCCAGCGCCGGTTCGCCACGAGGAACTTGTCGTCGAAAACCCGCCGCACCCCCAGACGCCCCCGGCTTTCGAGCTCCGGCAAGCCGATCAGTGCCCCCGCATTCGTCACCTCCGACCCGCTCCCGGCAGCGCGCGCATTCCCCTGCGCCACCGAAGAGGGTTGCGCCTCACCCGCGTGATCCTTCTCGGTCACCCAGGAAACCGGCGCCTCGGGGTCGAGCGCAAGACCGGCATAGAAGGCGGCGACCAGATCGAAATTGGCACCCGCCTCGGGATCACCCTTCATCCGCCCGGCATCGAAGGCCTCGAGCGCAGCGGCATACGCGCCCTGCATCACCTGCGCATCACCAAGGTTGAACATCATGTCCGCGTCGCGAAAGGCATCTGCGGCGGCATTGTGGCGGCCCGCACGGTAAAGCGCCGCTCCGCGCCAGCCGGGATCGCTGAACAGGGGGGCGGCCAGCCCCGGCAGACCCGCCGTCATCAGCACCCGGCCAAGCGGCGCGGCCCCGCCGAGCAGCGCCGACAGCGCGAGGCAGGTCGCGGCGGAAAGCAGAACCCACCTCATGCCACACCCCTTCGCCGGAACAGCAGCAGCACCGGGATCAGCGCGGCGAAAAGCAGGAAGCGACCATAATCCGACCAGAAGAGCAGCGGATAATCCTGCTTTTCCAGCCTGTCCCGCGCCTCTTCGGCCATGAAGGCGGCAAGGGCGTCCGTATCGGTGAGGGTGAAGATCCGCCCCTGCCCGGTCGCCGCCAGTGTCTGTACCTCGGGCCCGAGATCGCCGAGGCTCAACACCGACAGCCGCGCGCCCTGCGCGACAAGAACCGCCGCCTCCTGCAGCGCCGCCTGCCCGAGCCCGCCGCCATCGGTGAACAGCACCACATCCCCAGCCAGCACCTCGGCCTCGCGCAGCAGCATCGCCGCCTGCGCGAGGCCGCGCTCCGGGCGACTGCCGGCATCCGGCACGGTTGCGGCGTCGATCAGCGAGAGGGTCTGCCCAAGCTGGGTGAGATCACCGGTCATTTCGCTCGCGATATAGGAATCGCCGCCGAACACCACGAGCGCCCCCGGCCGCGATCCCAGAGCCGAGACGCCGAAGCGGCCCATCGTCTGCAGGGCAGGCCAGCGGTCGCTGCCGGTCATCGAGGGCGAGGCGTCGAGGACGAAGACGACGCCGTCGAGATTGCGGAACGCCGCAGCGTCCCGGCGTTCGAGCGCCGGACCGGCCAGAGCCAGAACCACCAGCGCCGCCGCGCTCAGCGCGACAAGGCCGCGCCGTGCATGCCCCGTATCGTCAACCCGGCCAAGAGCGCGCAGCGCGTGCAGCATTGCCGGATCGAGCACCCTGTCCCAATCCCCGAGCCCGGCCCTGCGACGGCGCATGAGCACCGCAAAGACCACCAGCGCAGGCAGCACGATCAGCCAGAGCGGGCGCAGCAGAGAGAGGTGTTCGATCACTCGGCCCTCCACCCGATCCAGAGGCAGAGCGCCGCGGCGAGCGCCGCCGGAAAGACCCAGAATTCGGCAAAGACTTCGGCGGCAAGGCCATCGCTGTCGGTCGCTTCCAGCCTGTCGAGCGCGTCCGTCACGGCCACCAGATCCTCGGTCGTGCGGACCCGGAAACTGGTGCCGCCGCTGAGGTCGGACACGGCGCGCAGGGTCGCCGCATCGACGACGCCATTCTCGCCGGGTTCGGAATCGGTCAGATCCTTGGGGCCAAGCGCGATCGTGTGCACCCGGATGCCCAGTTCCGCGGCAAGCCCGGCCACGCCGCGCGGGTTCGTGGCCCCGGCATTGTTGATCCCGTCCGACAGCAGGATGACCACCTTGCTGGCCGCCTCTGACCTTTCGAGCCGTTTCAGCGCGAGCCCCATCGCATCCGAGATGTTCGTGGCCCTCCCCGAGATCCCGATTTCCGAGGTTTCGATCCGCCGCGCAATCGCCTCGGTGTCAAAGGAGAAGGGCGCGGCGTAATAGGCTTCGGAGCCGAAGACGATCAGTGCCACCCGGTCGCCGGCCCGGCGGCGGGCAAAGGCGGCGCCGACCTTCTGCACGGCCTCGAGCCGCGTGATCGCGGCACCATCGAGGAAGAAGTCGTCGCGCACCATGGAGCCAGAGAGGTCGAGCACGATGGCGAGATCCCGACCCGAGACCTTGAGCGCCGGAACGGGTTCCAGCTGCCGCGGCCCCGCCAAAGCCAGCACGAGCAGGACCCAGACCATCCAGGGCGCAATCCTGCGCTGCCAGACGGGGGCGGTCCCCTGCCCTGCCCCGGCAAGGATGCCCCTCCCGATGCGCTCCGGCACAGCCAGCGCCGCGCCAGCGGTGGGGGTCGCCGGGATCAGCCAGAGCACGAGGACGGGCAATGGCAGAAGCAGCAGCGCGAGAGGGGTGGCGAGGTCAATCATCGCGCTGCACCTCGGCGCGCAATGTCGAGATGTCGGGAAGACCGCCGGGCTGGTAGAGCGCCTGTGTCAGGCTCGCATAGCGTTCTGGCGCGCCTGCCTTGAGCCTTTTCAGAAGCGCAAGCCGCTGGTCCTCTTCCGGCAGGGTGTCGAGATCATCGAGAGCGTTCGCCGTTTGCAGACGCGGCCTCATCTGCGTCACGAGCCGCAGGAGGCATCCCAGCATGACTGCCAGAAGCAGTCCCAGTGCGAGCGCCGCAAGCGCTTCGGCCAGAAGCCCGCCGGGAGCATCCGCGGGCAGGCGGATGTCGCGCAGGCCGGTCAGCATCGCCTCTTCGCTCAGGGCGCTCTCGTCCATGGTTCAGGGCTCCCGGTCCGGCGGAAAGGCCGCGGCAATCAGCCGTGCCGTCTGGTCCGGAGCGGCACCGGCATCGACCGCAAGCGCGGGAAACCCGGCAATGAGACGGTCCTGATCAGTTGTCGGATTCCGCGTTCCGGAAATCTGCGCGCGGGCCTGTCCCCCACCCGGAAGACGGATCGGATAGGAGCCGGGCGGCAGGTTGTCGGCAAGCGCGTCGCGCACCCAGACCAGGCGCGGCGTGCGGCGCTGTGCGAGCTCCGAAAGCCGGTCCGCCAGTCCATCCCCCGGCATATCGAACCCCGAGGCGATGACCAGTTCGGCGCCTGCCGGGGCCACCCGCGCGACCCGGGCGAGCGCTGCGTCAAGCGGCGGGTCGTCCTGCACCCCGGCCAGAGCCAGTTGCAACGCCGCCTCGTGGGCACGTACCATGCCGCCGATCACGCCGAGCATGCCCCGCGCCCGCCCCCGCACCGGCACGGCAACGGGATCCCCGGCACCAAGCGCCAGCAGACCGACGCGCCCGCCCTCCTCGATCACGCGCCATCCGATCAGGGCCAGTGCCTCCGCAGCGGCAACCGAGCGGAAGGCACGACGCGTGCCCCAGAGCATCGAAGGGCAGAAATCGGCGACCAGAAGCGTGACGCGATCGCGCTCCTCCTGAAAGCGACGCACATGCAGCTTGCCGGTTCTGGCGGTCGAGCCGCGGTCGAGATGCCGGATGTCGTCGCCCGCCACGTATTCGCGCACATCGGCGACCTCCTGCCCGTGGCCGCGCCGTTTGGTCACGAATCCTCCCGGCAGAGCAGAGAGCGGCGTCGTGTCCGCCCCCTGAGTGGTGCCGCCGCGCAGGGCGATCAGCGCCTCGGCCCGCAGCGCGATGCCGGGGACGTCCAGCGCGGCGTTCACAGCGCCTCGACCACGCCGAGCACATCGGCGATCAGCGCGCGCGCCGTGCGTCCCTCGGCCACCGCGCGCCATGTCATGACGATGCGGTGCGCCAGCGCATCGCCCGCGACCTCGGCCACATCCTCGGGCAGGGCAAAGTCGCGCCCGTGCAGATAGGCGCGCGCCTTGGCCGACGCCGCCAGCGCAAGCGAACCACGGGGCGAGACCGCATGGTCGATGTCCCTGGCGAACGGATCGGCCCGCGTCGCCGTCACCAATCGCACGATGTAATCGCGCAGCGGCGAGGAAAGATGCACCGCCATCGCGTCCCTGCGCGCCGCGCGCACGTCGTCGAGCGAGAGCTGCATCGGCGCGACCCGGACACCCTGGCCTTCGGCCTCGACCAGATCGAGAATGCGCCGCTCGGTCGCGGGATCGGGCAGATGCAGGACCACATGCAGCAGGAACCGGTCGAGCTGTGCCTCGGGCAGCGGAAAGGTGCCGTCATGTTCGATCGGGTTCTGCGTCGCGACGACCAGGAACGGATCGGGCAGCTTCATCGTCTGATTGCCGCTTGTCACCTGCCCCTCGGCCATCGCCTCGAGCAGGGCCGACTGGACCTTGGGCGGCGCGCGGTTGATCTCGTCCACCAGAACGAGGTTGTGAAAGACCGGACCCGGCACGAACTCGAAGACACCGCTCTGCGGGCGAAAGACGGGCGTGCCGGTCAGGTCCGAAGGCATGAGGTCCGGGGTGCACTGGATGCGGGCAAACCCGCCATCCATCGCTTCGGCGAGACGCTTGACGGCGCGCGTCTTGGCAAGGCCGGGCGCGCCTTCTATCAGAAGGTGCCCCCCCGCCAGAACGCCGATCAGCAGGCGCTCGATCAGTACCTCGTGCCCGATAAGCCCCTCGGCCAGATGATGCGCGAGGGCGGCGACCCTGCCCGGCGCGTGATCCGTCGTTGCGTCCATGACCCCTCCCTTCACACCGGATTCCGGCATGCCTCGTGGCAGAGCCTAGCGCAGGGTCTGCATTGCACAAACCCGTTCCAAGGTATCAGTTCCGTACCGAAGGCAGGGCCCGCAGAGGCCTGCATGTCATGGGTCGGCCACCGTGCAATCGGCGTCCAGAATCGTCGCGTAGTCAGGATTGGACAGGGTCACATCGGTCTCGGTCTCGAGCCTGTCGAAATCGGCGTCGATATAGGTCAGAAAGGCGTCCGAATTTGTCCGCTCGACCGGTGCCTCGGCCAGCGCATGCAACATGAACACATCGAAGCGGCAAAGCCCGGACGGGTTGGATCTCAGCAACCCCTCCATGTACTGATCCGACCCCCAGGGCAGGTGGCGCAGGTTGACGGGAAACTCCTCAAGCTTGGACACGAAGGCCGCGTCGCGGTCGAAATGCAGGATGTCCATGCCGAAGGTGAATGTCTGGTACAGTTCCTCGATCAGGATGGAGGCGTAGAACGCCGATTCGAGCTCCGTCGGTGCGCCGGTGGCGGGCTGCTTGACCAGCACATGGGTGGCCCTGCCACGACGGCCAAAGAAGGTCTGCGCCTGGGCTGGCGACATCACGAACTGCTCGCGCCCACCGGGCAGCCCGAATTCGAAAACCTCGTCCATGCGGCGCAGATCGGCGTTGAAGGCCACATGCGGCGGACGGTCCGAATAGAGCCTGATATAGACGCTGCGCCCGGTGCCGCAGGAGTCGAGCCCCTCTCCGGCATAGCGCAGCGGCAGCGGCTTGCCGAAAACATCGGCCATCAGCGCGCGAAAGGTATCGAGCACCGCGCGGGTCCGCGGATGCGGCGGCTCTCCGACGACGCAAAGCGCGGCGCCGGAAAGATCCCGCCCATTGATCACGATCGGCGGGATCAGCGGATCATGCTTCCACATCGCGGTGCGCAGCTCATAGACCCAGCCCTTTTTGGCCAGCGCCATGAACGCGTCGCGGTCATCGAGGGCCGGCGTCGCACCACCCGGCCCACCGAGGCAGACACAGAAAAGGGTGAGCAGTGAAAAGAAACGGACCATTGCGGGGCTCCCTGACGCTGAAGCGCAAGTTAGCGCTGAGGGAAGAGAAGTCCCGCAAAGTTCGTGAGAGCCCCGAATGAGCCATTCCCCGACACCGACAGACCTGCTCACGCCGCTCCCAAAGTGACGCAACCAGAGATAATCTTTGCGCGATAGGCATTCGCGGCTTGAGGTTTGCCCCCCCGATGGTGTCAGGTTGCCGCAAAGCACGTTGCAGCAGGTCTTGTCATGACAGTCACACAAATCACTCCGGTTCTTCTCTGCGGAGGATCGGGCACACGCCTCTGGCCCTTGTCGCGCAAGAGCTATCCCAAGCAGTTCGCGCAGCTCACCGGCGAGGAGACGCTGTTCCAGGCCTCGGCCCGCCGCCTCTCTGGGCAGGCGGCGGGGCTGGCTTTCGCGCCGCCGGTCCTCGTCACCAATTCCGATTTCCGCTTCATCGTGACCGAACAGCTGCATGGCGCGGGTATCGACCCGGGCACCATCCTGATCGAACCCGAAGGGCGCAACACCGCGCCCGCCGTGCTTGCCGCAACGCTGCATGCGGCGGCGCAGAACCCCGACGCCGTGCTGCTTGTCGCGCCCTCAGACCACGTCGTGCCCGATACGGAGGCCTTTCACGCCGCGGTCCTGCGGGGCCTCGATGCGGTGGCGGCGGGGAATCTGGTCACCTTCGGCATCAAGCCCACACATCCCGAAACCGCCTATGGCTATCTCGAACTCTCCGACGCGCCTGGAGCGGAGAGTGCCCCGGTCAAGCTGTCGCGCTTTGTCGAGAAACCCGATGCCGCGCGCGCCGCAGAGATGCTGGCCGCGGGCACCTTCCTGTGGAATGCCGGGATCTTCCTGTTCCGCGCCGCCGACATGATCGCCGCCTTCGAGACCCACGCGCCGGAGCTGATGGCGCCGGTGCAGGCCGCTCTCGACGAGGCCAGGCCCGATCTCGGCTTCCTGCGGCTTGCGGCCGGTCCCTGGGCGGGGGCCGAGGAGATCTCGATCGACTACGCGGTGATGGAACGGGCCGACAACCTGTCGGTCGTGCCCTTCACCGCAGCCTGGTCCGATCTTGGCGGATGGGATGCGGTCTGGCGCGAAAGCAACCCTGACGAAAGCGGCGTGGTCACGTCGGAACGCGCCACCGCGATCGACTGTCACAACACCCTGCTGCGGTCAGAGAGCGACCGGGTCGAACTGGTGGGGCTCGGGCTCGACAACATCATGGTCGTGGCGATGAACGATGCGGTGCTCGTCGCCGATATGCGCCGCGCCCAGGATGTGAAACTTGCCGTAAATGCGCTCAAGAAACGCGGTGCGGCGCAGGCCGTTTCCTTTCCCAAAGATCACCGCCCCTGGGGCTGGTTCGAAAGCCTCGTGGTCGGCGACAGGTTCCAGGTCAAGCGCATCCTCGTGCATCCCGGGGCGTCCCTGTCGCTGCAGAGCCATTTCCACCGCTCCGAACACTGGATCGTGGTCGAAGGCACGGCCCGCATCACCGTGGATGACGAGGTCAAGCTGCTGACAGAGAATGAAAGCGTCTATATTCCGCTCGGTGCCGTGCACCGCATGGAGAATCCCGGCCGCGTACCGATGGTTCTGATCGAGGTGCAGACCGGCACCTATGTCGGAGAGGATGACATCGTGCGCTACGAGGATGTGTACGCGCGGGGATAGAGCGCGCAGATGTGTAGTTCCGGGCTGCGTATCAGGCCCGGAACATCTCGCTCATCCCGGCATAAAATATCGCGTCCCCGGGTCATCTGCATCCGGGAGACGCATCAAACATTGCAGTCATCAAAGCCCAACCGGATCAGCTCGGTGCCTGTCAGACTGACATAGCCTGTCAGCTGATAGCGCCATTTGCTCATGAAGTTACTGCGCATCTGCGGCGGATAATGCCGCGACATCACATTCGACCAGAATTCGAACTGATCGGGAGGCAGGCGTCTGCCGTGATCGCTCGGTCCGTGAAAGCCGAAAACCGTCAGCGGATTCACGCAGACATTGCCCGCCCCCAGAAACATCGTGCAGGAAGACAGGCAGTGCGTTCCCCGGATCTCGACCCGCCGCGCCGTGCGCCGGAGCTGCTCGACATAGTTCGCCCGTTCGCGCATCAGACCGCCCCGATCGGTGCCGACCACGACCACGCCGTTCAGCTCTTTCCACATCGGTTGCGAAGATGCGGGAATCGTCGCTGAAACCATCACGGCAACTGCAAGCAGAATTTGGATAACCGGTCTCATCGGGAATTGTCGGGACAAGATCTTCTCCTGGTGAATCACGAATTCTTTGCGAAAAACGAGTCAACCTAGGGTAATTTCGCGTGGAGACCTCATTTAGTTTTCCACAAGTTTTCCCTGAAAAACCTCACATGAAACAATTTAAACGAGAGTTCTGCCTGAGCGTCAAGACACTTCCTCAACGTCAAGCAAAGCATCGCCGAAAAGGGCACCCCCAGCCTAAAATTGAGGCATCTGAGACGTCACAAGTCCGCACTCTGCCATCGAGGGCAGGGCGTCGACTCGGATTGAGAGCAGAGATGATCCAGAGCACGCCTCTTGGACGCGCTGCCGCGTTATCGAAAGCCTTCGTGCTGTCGGGAAGGGCTCAGACCCCGTAGTAGTCGCGGTACCAGTCCACGAAGTGGTTCACCCCATCGCGCATGTCTGTCGAGGGTTGGTAGCCGGTCAATCTGTGCAGCAGCGCCGCATCCGCCCAGGTGGCAGGCACGTCGCCGGGCTGCATCGGCATGAGATTGCGAATTGCCTCGGACCCGGTCGCCGTCTCGATCGCGCCGATGAAATCGGTCAGCTGTTCCGCGTTGGAATTGCCGATATTGACCACACGGTGCGGCGCCACGGGTGACAGGCTGTCGCCGTCTTCGACAATGCCATCTTCCGGGCGCTCCGGTACGGCATCCATCAACAGGCGGATCGCCTCGACCAGATCGTCGATATAGGTGAAGTCGCGCTTCATGTCGCCGTGGTTGTAGACGTCGATGGCGTCGCCGTTCAGGATCGCCTTGGTGAACTTGAAGAGCGCCATGTCCGGGCGACCCCAAGGGCCGTAGACCGTGAAGAACCGGAACATGGTGACCGGCAGGCCGTAGAGATGCGCATAAGAATGCGCCATGTTCTCGGTCGATTTCTTAGTCGCGGCGTAAAACGACATCTGATGCTCGGCCCGGTCCGTCTCGCGGTAGGGCATCTCGGTATTGGCGCCGTAAGCCGACGAGGTCGAGGCAAGCAGCATGTGTCTGGGCGGATGGGCCCGCGCCGCCTCGAGGATTTCGAAGGTGCCGATGATGTTGCTCTCGAGATAGGAGCGCGGGTTCTCGATCGAATAACGCACCCCGGCCTGCCCGGCGAGATGGATCACGTAGTCAGGTTCGTGATCCTCAAACAGAGACATCATGCGGCCCGGCGTCTCGATACTGTCATTGATGACGGTAAAGCCCGGGCTCTGCAGCAGCATGGCCTGACGGCGCTCCTTCAGGGCGACGTCATAATAATCCGACAGGTTGTCGATTCCCACCACGACAAAGCCGTCCGCCAGCAGACGCCTGCACAGATGGAACCCGATGAAGCCCGAAGAGCCGGTGACAAGAACCGTTTGCGGCATCAGTCTGATTCGAACAGATCGCGCGTGAAGACCTTGTCGGCGACATCGCGGATATCGTCGGTCAGGCGGTTGGCGACGATCAGATCCGACTCGGCCTTGAAGGCTTCGAGATCGTTCACGACACGCGAGCTGAAAAACTCTTCCTCTTCCAGCACAGGCTCGTAGACGATCACCTCGATGCCCTTGGCCTTGAGCCGCTTCATGATCCCCTGCACCGAGCTCTGGCGATAATTGTCGCTGCCCGCCTTCATCACGAGGCGGTAGATGCCGACGACGCTGGGCCCGCGCAGCAGGATCTGATCCGACAGGAAATCCTTGCGCGTGCGGTTGGCGTCCACGATCGCGCGGATCAGGTTCTGCGGCACCTGGCTGTAATTCGCCAGAAGTTGCTTGGTGTCCTTGGGCAGGCAATAGCCGCCGTAACCGAAGGAGGGGTTGTTGTAATGCGAGCCGATGCGCGGGTCGAGACTGATGCCTTCGATGATCTGGCGCGAATTCATGCCCCCCGCCATGGCATAGCTGTCGAGCTCGTTGAAGAAGGCGACGCGCATGGCGAGGTAGGTGTTGGCGAAGAGCTTGATCGCCTCGGCCTCGTCCGGATCGGTGAAAAGCACCGTCACGTCCTTGGACTCGGCACCCTGCAGCAGCAGATCGGCAAAGACCCGGGCCCTGTCCGACTTCTCGCCCACGATGATGCGCGACGGGTGCAGGTTGTCATGCAGCGCGCGCCCCTCCCGCAGGAATTCAGGGCTGAAGATGACCTGGTCGGTCTCGAGCTCGCGGCGGATGTGACGCACGAAGCCGACGGGAATCGTCGACTTGACCACGATCGTGGCGCGCGGATTGACAGCGACGACCTGCCGGATGACCGATTCCACGCTCGACGTGTCGAAATAGTTGGTCTTGGGATCATAGTTCGTCGGCGTCGCGACGATGACGTAATCGGCATCTGCAAAGGCCCGTTCCGGATCGGTGACGGCGGTAAGGTCAAGCTCCCGATCGGCGAGGTAGGACTCGATCTCGGCATCGACGATCGGGCTCTCGCGCCTGTTGACCATGTCGACCCGCTCGGCCGAGATGTCGAGCGCTGTGACGGTATTGTGCTGCGCCAGCAGCACGGCATTGGACAGGCCGACATAGCCCAGACCGGAAACGGCGATTTTCATATTCTACCTTTCGCAGGTACAGATACATATCTTTAAGCCGCTGATCGCATGATCCGGCGGCGGAGAAAAGGTCCTAGATCCATTCCGGAAAGGCAATCCCCGCGCAGGCGCGCCGCAAAGAGACACCCTTCCTGCTTCTTCGGGTCCCAAATATCCCAGAGAGCACGAGAGACAGCGTCGCTCGTATCCCGCAGGGATATCAGGCCTTTTGCCTAACCCCGCGCCGCAAGCACCGCATCGATCGCCGCATCGACATCCCCGGCGCGCGTCCGGTGATTGGTGATCGCAGCGCGCAGGCCGGTAATGCCCGCGATCTCCACGGTAGAGAAAACCCCCGGCCCACCCATCTGCAGATCCTGCGCGATGCGCCGGTTGAGCCTCGATTGCTCCGCCACGCCCAGCCGCGTATCGGCGGTGAACACGCAGAGATTCGTCTCGACCCGTGCCAGAAGCGCCATGTGCGGTGCGGCCTCGACGCGGGCGCCCATCTGCGCGGCGCGCGCGCAATTGTCGGCAATCGCGGCCCCCAGACGCTCGGGCCCGTAGGCCATGAGGGCCGTCCAGACCTTGAGAGCCCGGTTGCCGCGCGAGAGATCCGTGCCGTAATCGCAGAACCACGGATCGCCGCCGGCGAGCCCGCGATCCTGCCCTTCGAGATAGGAGGGCCGCGCCGCAAAGGCCGCCCGCTGCCAGGTCTCGTCGGAAATCAGAACCAGGCCGCAATCGTAGGGCACGTACATCCACTTGTGAAAATCGCAGGCCAGCGACTGCGCGCGGCCGATGCCCCGCGTGAACCTGTCCCAGGGCGCGCCCGCGATCTGCAGCCAGGCCCCGAACGCCCCGTCCACATGCAGCCAGATATCCTCTTCTGCGGCAATGTCGGCGAGCGCATCAAGATCGTCGAACCGTCCCAGATCCACCGAACCGGCAGTGCCGATCACCGCAAAGGGTTGCGCGCCCGCCGCCCGGTCCGCGGCAATGGCCGCGCGCAGGGCATCCGCGTCCATGCCGGCATCTCCGTCGGGAATCAGGCGCAGGGCGTCACCGCCGATCCCCAGCAGCGCCAGAGCCTTTTTCGCGGCATTGTGGACCCCGGCACCGGCATAGGCCGTAAGGCGCGCATGACCCATGCCCCGCGCCACGACCTCCGCCCCCAGAGCGCGCGCCCTTGCCGCCGCAAGGGCGATCACCGTCGCCTGGGAGGTGCCTGCCACCAGCACTCCGCTTGTTCCGTCCGGAAACCCGAAGACGCCGCGCGCCCAGTCCACGACCGCGCGCTCCATGTAGACCGCACCATGATCGCGCCCGCCGCAATTGCTGTTCATCGTCGCGGCGACCATCTCGGACAGGAGGCCGGAGGCGAGGCCGGTGCCATGGACCCAGCCGAAAAAGCCGGGATGGGGGTTGCCGGTGGCATAGGGCAGCACGTCCTGCGCCAGCCGGTCGGCCAGCGCCGCACCGTCGCCGAGCGGCCTGTCGCTTTCCCCGATGGCATAGCGCGCACGCACGTCCTCCGGCACAGGCTGCCAGGGATGCGCGCGTGCCTCGGCCAACCGGTCGATACAGGCATCGAGCAGGTTGTGGGCAGCAGCCCGGAATGCGTCCCAATCCTCGGGGTCGAGTCCTGTCTCAGGTGAACGGGGATCGTCAGACGTCATGGCGGCACTCCGGAACCGAGGACAGGCCGCTCGAACCTGATCCACCGCAGCACCAAAGAAAAGCCCTCAGGCGCGCCTGCATCAATAGCGCAACTCTCCTGTCGGCTTTTTCGCCCGTTCCGTCAGAAGCCGCCTGGCAGTTCGGGCATTGCTGCGATCCTGCACCAGGATCTCCGGTACGTCCCCCGTTTTACAACGCTGCCTTGATGGGGAGACGCCGCCATGGACGTTAACTGGCCGGATCAGACATGAACAAGGCCGGGCAGCTGCGCAGACAGGCGGCCAAGCTGAAGAATATCGGAATCAATTCAGGCTCCGACCTGCTGGTCACCAAGACGAAGCAACTGGGCGACCGCGCGGCGAGGATCGAGGCGGCCGCCAGATCCGCTCATCAGGAAAAAGGCGCGGGCGACATACGGCTGGTCAACAGCGGCACCCATGCCCGAGCGCTGATCACCCTGGACAATATCGACGTCACGACCCCCGACGGAGCTGTCCTCTACACCACAGGGCAGAAGTGGATCACCCAAGGCGACCGGATCGTTCTGCTCGGCGCCAACGGGACCGGCAAGACGCAACTGGTCCGGATGATCTGCCGCGCGCTTCAGGGCGAAGACGTCGCGATCAAATGCGCGCCAAGCGTCGCTCTGGGCTATTCCGACCAGCATCTGAGCCAGTTGCACGAGGACGATACGCCCATGACGGCCGTGGCCGGGCAGTTCGATATCGGTGATCAGCGCGCGCGGGGGCTGCTCGCCGGGGCCGGAGTGACGATCCTGATGCAGGATACACCGATCGGGTCCCTGTCGGGCGGACAGAAGGCGCGGCTCGCAATGCTTGTGCTACGGCTGCGACAGCCCAATTTCTACCTGCTGGACGAGCCCACAAACCATCTGGACATCGAAGGACAGGAGGCGCTGGAGGAGGAGTTGATCGGCCACGGTGCCTCATGCCTGCTGGTGAGCCATGACCGCAGCTTTCTGCGCAATGTGGGCAACCGGTTCTGGCTGATCGACAGGAAACGGCTTGTCGAGGTCGATCACCCGGAGGCTTTCCTGTCCGGTGAAATGTCCCTTTGACATCATGCGCTTGGGCGGCGGCAGGTTCCCAAACGAGAGGCGCCGCAGGGCGCAGAGGCTTCAGGCGATGGCCCGAACGATATGAACCTGCGAGGGCACCCGGACCGCACCGCCTTCGACCATTTCGGAGAACGCGGCATCCAGTCCTGCGCGTATCGCGTCCCGGTGGGCCTCGGTCAGTGTCCCGGCCTCCTTGGCGATCCTCATGCGCATCGCCGCGGCACCGATCACCATGTGCAGTGCGCCGACCTCTTGCGGACTGCCCTTTGGCGTGAGGTGCAGCGCCCTGGTATCGATTTCTGCAGTCCAGCCCGCCGCGGAGAGAATCCTGTCGATCTTGCCCCGGTCGCCGAAGGCCATCGGCCCCGGAGCATCGGGATCGAAGTCCGGGCCCGGGCCGAAGACCTCGGCGGCGATGCCGCCCGGCATGCTGAACCAGGGATTGACTTCAGGCGGACCCCAACAGGCAAAGGTGAGCGCCGCGCCGGGCTTGCACGTGCTGCGGATATGCTGGAAGGCCGCTACCGGATCGGCAAAGAACATCACGCCGAGATGCGAGAGTGCCGCGTCAAAGGTGGCGGGCTCGAAAGGGTAATCCGCAGCATCGCCGACACGGACTTCGACATTCTGCGGGACGCGGGCCGCGGCGCGCTCGGCAAAGGGCGGCGCAATCTCTATTCCTGCAACACGGCCTGTCGGGCCCACGGCACTCGCCGCCTCCAGAAGCGATATCCCGGCACCGGGGCCGATATCGAGCACCGACTGACCAGCGCGCAGATCGGCCTTCTCCATCAACGCCGCCCGAACCGGGGCAAATGCAGCATCGGTTTCGGTCTCGAACCGCAGCCATGGGGCCGCCATCGCGTTCCAATCCATGACCCTTGTCCCTTTCCGCTGAATGAAGGCGTCAGGTGAGCCTGCCACCCATCCGCAGAGATGGCAATCAACGCGAATGGAAAAAGCGCAGGGTTCGCGCGGCATATCCGCTGGATGTAGTGAATGGCGGGGCGCACCCGCGACCGGCCCGCCCCGGAAGACGATGCACGCCCGGCGATGTATCCGCTCATTCCGCAACCCGAAACGGCTTCTTCGTCCGGCGACACAATGCGGGTACACGCAACGTCAACTGTTCCGCTCGGCTGGACACAGGCTGAAATGTCCCTAGGGTGGCCCCGGCAGGCTTGCTTCAGGACTTCGGATGACCTTGGCGAGAAACTGCAGAACGAAGTTGCGGGAGTGGCGTATTCCAGATGAGCGTGATGCTTGAAGCTCAAGGGCTGACAAAGGAATTCAAGGGCTTCGTGGCCGTCAACAATGTTGACCTGCGGGTCGAGAAGGGTTCGATCCATGCGCTGATCGGCCCCAACGGCGCCGGCAAGACCACCTGTTTCAACCTGCTGACCAAGTTTCTGCAGCCGACCTCGGGCACCATCACCTATGACGGGCGCGACATCACGCGCATGGCCCCGGCCGAGATCGCGCGCCTCGGGCTGGTGCGCTCGTTCCAGATCTCGGCGGTGTTCCCCGAGCTGAGCGTCTTGCAGAACGTCCGCGTGGCGCTGCAGCGCAAGCGTGGCGAAAGTTATGACTTCTGGCGGTCGGAGACCTTCCTGCGCCGCTATGACGACGAGGCGCGCCATCACATCGAGGAGGTCGGACTGTCCGAATTCACCGACCACCGCGCGGCCGAACTGTCCTATGGACGCAAACGCGCACTGGAGATCGCGGCGACCCTCGCGCTCGACCCCGACATGCTGCTGCTCGACGAGCCGATGGCCGGCATGGCGCAGGCGGATGTGGAACGCATCTCTGCGCTGATCCGGCGGGTGGCGGTGAACCGCACGATCCTGATGGTGGAACACAACCTCTCGGTCGTCGCGAACCTGTCGGACCGCATCACGGTTCTGGCCCGGGGCGAGATCTTGGCCGAAGGCGATTACGAAACGGTCTCGAAATCCCCCGATGTGATCGACGCCTATATCGGAGCCGGCCATGTCTGAAGCCGCATCCACAACCCCGCAGCTGAGCGTCGAGGGCCTCGAAGGCTGGTACGGTGAAAGCCATGTGCTGCACGGCATCGACTTCCACGTGAACGAAGGCGAGGTCGTCACCCTTCTGGGGCGCAACGGGGCGGGCAAGACTTCGACCATGCTCGGGATCATGGGCATCCTGCCCCGCCGCGCCGGCTCGGTGCGGTTCGAGGGAACCGAGACGGTGGACATGCAGCCGCGCCACATCGCCCGTCTCGGGATCGCGATCTGCCCAGAGGAGCGGGGGATCTTCTCGTCCCTCTCGGTGGAAGAGAACCTGATGCTGCCGCCCCGCATCCGCGAAGGCGGCCTGACGGTGGAGCGGATCTACGAGCTGTTCCCGAACCTGAAGGAACGCCGTCGCAGCCAGGGCACCAAGCTGTCCGGGGGCGAACAGCAGATGCTGGCGATCGCCCGCATCCTGCGCACCGGCGCGCGTTTCCTTTTGCTCGACGAGCCGACCGAGGGTCTGGCCCCCGTCATCGTCCAGCAGATCGGCCGCACCATCCAGGAGCTCAAGAAGGAAGGTTTCACCATCGTTCTGGTGGAGCAGAACTTCCGCTTCGCCGCCTCGGTGGCGGACCGTCACTACGTCGTCGACCAGGGCCGGGTGATCGACATGATCCCCAATGCCGATCTCGACGCCAATATCGACAAGCTGCACGCCTATCTCGGCGTCTAGCCCAGAGAAACCAACCGGCGCCAACGCGTCATCTTCTAGGGAGGAAGATCATGATCAGAACACTCGCAGTCGCAACCACGTTGGGCGCGCTCACCGCGACGACCGCATTGGCCCAGGGCATCGACGTCAAGCTCGGCGTGCTGAACGACCGCTCGGGCGTCTATGCGGACCTTTCGGGCGAAGGCTCGGTCGTGGCCGCGCGCATGGCGGTCGAGGATTTCGATGCCGAGGGCAAGGGCATGAATGTCGAGATCATCTCGGCCGACCACCAGAACAAGCCCGATATCGGCTCCAACATCGCGCGTCAGTGGTATGATCAGGATGGCGTGAACGCGATCCTCGACGTGCCGACCTCCTCGGTCGCGCTGGCCGTGGCCGGGATCACCGCCGAAAAGAACGGCGTGCTGATCAATTCCGGAGCCGGGTCCACCGACCTGACCCGCGGGCAGTGCCAGCCGACCACGATCCACTGGACCTACGACACCGCAGCCCTCGCCAACGGCACCGGGGCGGAGATGACCAATGCGGGCGGCAAGAAATGGTTCTTCCTGACCGCCGACTATGCCTTCGGCCATTCTCTGGAGGAAAACACCGCCTCCGTTGTCGAGGCGAATGGCGGCGAGGTCGTGGGCACCGTCAACGTGCCCTTCCCGGCTCAGGACTTCTCGTCCTTCCTGCTGCAGGCGCAGGGCTCGGGTGCCGATGTGATCGGTCTGGCCAATGCCGGGGGCGATACCGTCAACGCCATCAAGCAGGCATCGGAATTCGGCATCACCCAGGCTGGGCAGAAGCTGGCCGCGCTGCTGTTCTTCGTGACCGACGTCCATGCGCTCGGCGCAGAGACGGCACAGGGTCTGTCCCTGACCGAAGCCTTCTACTGGGACCAGAACGATCAGACGCGCGAATGGTCTGCCAGGTTCATGGACGCCCACGGTGCCCAGCCGACGATGGTGCAGGCCGGCGTCTATTCCGGCACGATGGCCTATCTCGCTGCGGTCGAGGCTCTGGGCAGCGCCGAGGACGGCGCGGCTGTTGCGGCGAAGATGAAGGAAGCCGACATCGAAGATCCGCTCTTCGGTACGGTCAAGGTGCGCGGCGACGGACGCGCGACCCACAACATGTACCTGTTCCAGGTGAAATCGCCGGATGAATCCACCGGCGAATGGGACCTCTATAAAGAGGTTGCGACGATCAGCGGCGAGGATGCCTTCCTGCCGATGCTCGACGAGTGCGACTTCACCAAGTAACAGGTCAAAGCACCTGCGTGCCCGTCCCTCGGCAAACGCAGCGGGGGCGGGTCCGTCAAGCCAGAAACGGGGCCATGATGTTCGAGCTTTTGGGAATACCGCCGCAGGTCCTGCTGGGCCAGCTTCTGCTGGGGCTGATCAACGGATCGTTCTATGCCGTGCTCTCGCTCGGGCTGGCGGTGATCTTCGGTCTGCTCAACATCATCAACTTCGCCCACGGCGCGCTCTACATGATGGGCGCTTTCGTGGCGTGGATGCTGCTGAACTATCTCGGCATCGGCTATTGGTGGGCGCTGATCCTGGCGCCCCTCATCACCGGCGCCTTCGGCATCCTGCTGGAGCGCACGATGCTCTCGCGGCTCTACAAGCTCGACCACCTCTACGGTCTGCTGCTGACCTTCGGGCTTGCGCTGATCATCCAGGGGCTGTTTCGCAATTATTACGGCATTTCGGGTCTGCCCTACCAGATCCCGGACGCCCTTTCGGGCGGTAACAATCTCGGATTCATGTACCTGCCAAACTACCGCGCCTGGGTGGTCATCGCCTCGGCCACGGTCTGTTTCGGTGCCTGGTTCATGATCGAGAAGACCCGCCTCGGGGCCTATCTGCGCGCCGCGACCGAGAACCCCACACTGGTCGGTGCCTTCGGCATCAACGTACCGCTGCTGGTCATGCTGACCTACGGGTTCGGCGTTGCTCTGGCAGGATTCGCCGGCGTGCTCGCGGCCCCGATCTATTCGGTCAATCCCAACATGGGTGCTGATCTCATCATCGTCGTCTTCGCCGTCGTCGTGATCGGCGGCATGGGATCGATCCTCGGGGCGATCCTGACCGGTTACATGCTGGGCCTTGTCGAAGGACTGACCCGTGTCTTCTATCCCGAAGGCTCGGCCGTGGTGATCTTCGTCATCATGGCCATCGTATTGCTCATCAAGCCCGAAGGGCTGTTCGGGAGGGCCGCTTGATGGTACCTGAAACCACCGGCATGCCGAAGCTGCACATGGCGATCTTCGCCGTGCTTCTGATCTTCCTGATGGCGCTGCCGTTCTTCGTCTATCCGGTCTTCGCGATGAAGGTGATGTGCTTTGCGCTCTTCGCCGCCGCCTTCAACCTGCTGCTCGGCTTCGGAGGGCTGCTGTCCTTCGGACATGCGGCCTATTTCGGCGGAGCAAGCTATGTCGCTGCCCATGCGGCCAAGGTCTGGGGGCTGACGCCGGAACTCGCAGTGCTCTGCGGCACCGCGGCGGCGGCGTTCCTGGGGCTGGTGATCGGAAGCCTCGCGATCCGCCGGCAGGGGATCTATTTCGCGATGGTGACCCTCGCCTTTGCCCAGATGGTCTACTTCCTGGCGCTGCAGCTGCCCTTCACCGGCGGCGAGGATGGCCTTCAGGGCGTGCCCCGCGGCAATCTCTTCGGAATCTTCTCCCTGCAGGACAGCATCCCGCTCTATTTCTTCGTGCTGGCCGTGACCTTTGGCGGCATCCTGTGCCTCTACCGCATCGTTCATTCGCCCTTCGGACAAGTGCTGAAGGCGATCCGCGAGAACGAGCCGCGGGCGATTTCGCTCGGCTACAACGTCAACCGCTACAAGCTGATGGTCTTCGTGCTGTCGGCCACCTTCGCGGGTCTGGCGGGGGCGGTAAAAAGCCAGGTGTTCCAGCTGGCCTCGCTGACGGATGTGCATTGGGCAATGTCGGGAGAGGTCGTGCTGATGACTCTGCTCGGTGGCATGGGGACGATCTTCGGACCGCTGGCCGGGGCGGCGATCGTGGTCACGATGCAGAACTATCTCGCGACCTTCGGGGCGTGGGTCACGGTCATCCAGGGCGTGATCTTCGTGCTGGGCGTACTGCTGTTCCGTGAGGGTCTCGTCGGGGTTCTGGCCCGCTGGCTGAAACGCCCGCTCTGAAACCCTGAAGCGGGACGTTTCAGTTGAAAACCGGGGCCAGAAAGTCTGCCCTGCAATAAAGAACAGGCTCCGCAGCTTTGCCGGGGCCTAACGTGCGAGGCTGGCAAAGCTCGGCAATGATGATGACCCGCTGACGGCGACGTCAGCGGGTCATCCCGGGCCCATTCGGCCATCGCCGTCGGGCTCACACGTACCTTGCAACAATCCCCTCGAGGTATTCCTGCCGCCCGGAACGCGGCTCGGGTGAGAGGCTGCGTGCGCGCTCGGCCACGTCTTCCAGGCTGTGTTCGCCCTTCAGGGTCGCCGCCGCTTGCGGTTCTTTCCAACCGGCGTAACGATTGGCCAGCGGCCCGGTCAGCGCCGCGTCTTCCAGCATCCGCGCCGCACCCACTAGACCCAGAGCACAGGCATCCATCGAGGCGACATGGGCATGGATCAGGTCCAGAGGATCGATCGACTGTCGCCGGATCTTTGCATCGAAGTTGAGGCCGCCGGTGGAAAAGCCACCATTTTGCAGCATCTGGTGGAAGACCAGCGCCAGTTCACGCGGGTTCATGGCGAACTGGTCTGTATCCCACCCCAGAAGGTCGTCGCCGCGGTTCACGTCGAGCGATCCGAAGATGCCGCAGGCATAGGCAACCGCGACCTCGTTTTCGAAGGAATGGCCGGCCAGGATCGCGTGGTTCTGTTCGAGGTTCAGCTTCACGTCATCCAGCAGGTCATATTTCGACAGAAATCCGTATACCGTCGCCGCGTCGAAATCGTATTGATGCTTCGTCGGCTCCTTGGGCTTCGGTTCGATCAGGATCGGCCCCTTGAATCCGATCTTGTGCTTGTAATCCACCAGCATCGATAGGAACCGGCCGAGCTGGTCCATCTCCTGCGCCATGTCGGTGTTGAGCAGCGTCTCATAACCTTCGCGCCCGCCCCAGCAGACGTAATTCTCGCCGTTCAGCCGGTGGGTGACGTCCATCGCCGCCTTCACCTGACCGCAGGCATAGGCAAACACATCGGGGTCAGGGTTCGTCGCGGCGCCTGCCATATAGCGGCGGTGCGAGAACATGTTGGCCGTGCCCCACAGTAGACGCACCTTCGACTCCGCCATCTTTTCTTCGAAGATGTCGGCGATTGCGTTCAGGTTGGCGACGCTTTCGTCAAGACTGCTGCCCTCGGGCGCCACGTCGACATCGTGGAAGGTGAAGAAAGGCACGTCCAGAAGCCGGAACAGATCGAACGCCACATCGGCCTTTTCCGCGGCGCGCTTGAGCGGATCGCCTTCGGCCATCCAGGGACGCAGCAAGGTGGCGCCGCCGAACGGATCGGTGCCGGGCCAGGTGAAGGAATGCCAGTAGCAGGCCGAGAACCGCAGATGGTCTTCCATCCGCTTGCCCATCACCATCCGGTCCTTGTCGTAGTGGCGGAAGGCCAGCGGGTTGCTGCTGTCGGGACCCTCGAAGGCGATGGGAGTGTCATGGTTGAAGAAAGCGTGCTGGTTCATTGTCGTGCCTTTCGGAAAGGGTCAGCGGGCGGCCCAGATCAGGCCACGGCGGAGGATCTCGCGCATCTGCGGAACTTCGAATTCGGAGGCGACATGGCCAAGCGCGGAATAGAACACGCGCGCCTTGCCATAGCGGTGCTTCCAGACCACTGGCATCACCGTGCCCTTTGCCCAGGGCGCATGCTCGCCCGAGAAGGTGGTGGTCGCCAGCACCTCGATACCGGGATCGACATGCATGAAATACTGTTCCGAGTGGTAGTCGAAATCGCCAATGCCCGCGACCAGCGGATCCTCAGGCTTCGTGATCTCGATCCGGTAATCGATGATGTTGCCGGGATGCGCGACCCATTGGCCTCCGACCATGAACTGATAGGCGGGCTCGTTGCGGAAGGTGTCCCCCATGCCGCCATGAAACCCGCCAAGGCCGGTGCCGGCCTCGACCGCGTCGATCAGGTTCTGCAGGGCCTCGCGTTCGATCTGAACCTGCGTCATGAGCGGCACGATCAGGTCATAGCGGTCAAGACCGCCCTGCCCCAATACCTCGGTGCCTTCCTCAAGGTCCACGTCGAACCCTTCCTCACGCAACATCTGCGCGACGATGGTGGCGCAGGCTTCTGGTTCATGCCCGTCCCAGCCCCCCCAGAAGATCAATGCTTTGCGGCTCATGCGGTTTCCTTCGATTCAATGCGGCCAGTTTCGCCGCCGGGAGCAAGCGGCTCGGGCCGCTCGCAGGTGGATTTCAACTGCACGGCAGCGCCCTGTTCGGAGGCGGCCAGAAGCGCCTCCATCACTTCGAGCACGTGCAGCGCCAGGGCGCCATTCGCACGGTGCGGACGGCCTTCGACGATGGCCGCTGCCATGTCCGCGAGGCCGAGCCCGCGATAATTCTCGTCACCATGCGCATGGGTCATGGGCTGCGCATTCCATGCGCCATCGAAAAGTTCGACCGTGCCGTCGAAGCGATTGGGATCGGGGATCAGCAGCGTGCCCTCGGTGCCGTAAAGTTCAAGCGGTGTGTGGCGGTGCTTCTTCACCTCGAAGCTGGTGGCGATCTGCACAAGCGCGCCAGAGGCGAATTCCATCACCCCCGCCACATGTGTGGCCACCTCGACCGGCACGGTTTCTCCGGCGCGCGGACCCGTGGCGATGGTGCGCGTGTCGCTCCCGCGCGACGCCAGAGCCGAAACCCGCGCGACCGGGCCCAGTAGGTTCACCATCGCCGTGATGTAGTAGGGGCCCATGTCCAGCAAGGGCCCGCCCCCCGGAAGGTAGTAGAAATCCGGATTAGGATGCCACGCCTCGTGCCCCGGCAGCATCAGGACGGCGGTGCCCGCGGTCGGTCGGCCGATGCGCCCCTCATCGACAAGCGCACGCGCGGTCTGATGCGCACCGCCAAGAAAGGTGTCGGGGGCGCAGCCAAGCCGAACACCTGCGGCCGCTGCCGCCTCGGTCAGGTGCTGCGCTTGCTCCAGGGTGCCGGTCAGCGGCTTTTCCGAATACACATGCTTGCCAGCCGCGATGGCCGCCAACCCGACATCGGCATGGGCTGCGGGGATGGTGAGGTTCAGCACGATGTCGATGTCGTCCCGCGCCAGCAGCGCCTCTGGGGTTTGTGCATCAACGCCGAACTGTTCTGCCCGCGCCCGAGCTGCGTCGGGGCGCAGATCGGCAACCGCGCGCATTTCGATCTGCGGAAAGAGATGCGCATTCTTCAGGTAGATTTCGCTGATGACGCCACAGCCGATGACGCCCACGCCTAGCGCGCTCATGCCGTCACCTCCATACGCCGACCATCATTGCCGAAAAGATGCAGGTTTTCTCGCTCGGGTGTCAGGTAGATGCGATCACCCACGGCAAGGCTCGCATGTCCCGGCATCCGCACAATCAGGTCGCCAAGGTCGTCGGCCCGCAGATGCGCCATCGTATCGGCGCCGAGGCGCTCCACCACCGTTGCCGTGGCTGGCCAGTCACCACCGTCCTGATCCGCCCTGATATGTTCGGGCCGGATGCCGACGGTCTTCACATCGCTGCGCTGCACCGCCTTGCCCGGCAGCAGGTTCATCTTGGGTGAGCCTATGAACCCCGCGACGAATTCGCTTTGCGGCCGGTCATACAGATCCATCGGGGCGCCGATCTGTTCGATCCGACCGGCGTTCATCACCACGATCTGGTCAGCCAGAGTCATCGCTTCGACCTGGTCATGAGTGACGTAGATCATGGTCGAGGTGATCGACTGGTGCAGTTGCGCCAGCTCCACCCGCATCTGCGATCTGAGGGCGGCATCGAGGTTCGACAGAGGTTCATCGAACAGGAAGACCTTGGGCTGGCGCACGATCGAACGACCGATCGCCACACGCTGCCGCTGCCCGCCGGAAAGCTGTCCCGGTTTGCGCTCCAGCATGTCCTCGAGCGACAGGATACGGGCTGCCTCGGCGACGCGCTCTTCCCGCTCGGCCGCAGGTGTTTTCGACAGGCGCAGGCCGAAGTCGATATTCTGGGCGACGGTCATGTGCGGATAAAGCGCGTAGGACTGGAACACCATGGAAATGCCGCGCTTTGACGGCTCTTCCAGCGTCACGTCGGTGCCGCCGATCTCGACCGCGCCATCGCTTGGCGTCTCGAGTCCCGCTATGATGCGCAACAGCGTAGACTTTCCGCATCCCGAAGGTCCGACGAGCACCGTGAACGATCCATCCGGAACCGTCAGGCTGAGGTCGGGAATCACGGTCACGGCCCCGAACCTTTTGGTCACATTCTTCAATCGGACTTCGGCCATCAGTGGTTGCCCCCCTGGCTCTGGACGCCTTCGTAGGAAAAGAACGGAAAATCCGCAGGTGTGCCGCGGCCCGATGTGTCATGGGCGCAGATGCCGACGAAAGCGCCGGTAAAATTGTTGCCGGGCCCGTTGCCTGCCTCGTCGGAGATTGCCGACTGATCGAGCTCGATCCCGAGATCCTGCCAGTCTCCGTCCGTGCGATAGCGAAAGCGCAGGCTGCCTCCGTCAACGTCGCAGGCGAGCCCTACCGGTCCCTCGTCCGGCAGGCGGATCGGCGCGCCCAGCGGAAAGGTGACACGCGCATCGGGCCAGTCCGCCGCGCAGCTGTAGACGGTCAGCACCCGTTCGCCCGCTTCGTTCGCCGTGACCGCCAGATAGTGAAACTTGAACCGGTTGTACCAGGAAATCAGCCCCGCAAATTGCTGGACATCCTGCGGCGCGAACGCGATCTCCGTTTCGGCGCGATAAGCCGGATCGACCTGCCGGCGGGCGACAAGCGCATTTTCGAAGGCCGAACCGGGGGCTTCGCGCCCGAAGATGCGCAGGACTCCCGGGCGTTCGGTCAGCGAAAACAGCCGTTCGGGCTCGGGCGTGCGCAGCCACTGGAACGCTAGCGGCAGCTCTGCTTCGCTAAAATCGGTGCGGGCAGGCAGCGGCTCGAAGCGGTGTTCCGGCAGGTCGGGCGCATCGACGGCATCCGCTGGGGCATTGCCGCCATGGGCCAGGCGCGGAAACTCTCCCTCCGGCCAGACGATCTTCTGGATCGCCGTTTCGCGCCCCATGGGCGAGCGGCGAACATCATCGGCATGGATGCCCTTTGCCGTATCCGTCGGCAGGCCCAGTGTTTCGGGCAAGGGGCGCGAACACAGATGCACCATGTAGAAGTCGCCGTTCTGCGTCTCGACGATGTCGGCATGACCGGCCCGCTGCAACCCATGGCCCAGCCTGTCCTTTGCGGTCAGCATATGCTTGGCCGGATCCGTCTCATAGGGACCTTCAAGGTTGCGCGAGCGGGCCATCGTCACGGCATGATCGTATCCGGTACCGCCCTCCGCGGTGATCAGGTAATACCACCCGTCACGGCGATAGAGATGCGGCGCCTCGGTGAACTTGTGATCGGTGCCGCGGTAGATGTTTGTGATCGGTCCGGTGAGGCGCTGCGCGGCAGGGTCGTATTCCTGCATGAGGATGCCTCCGAACCTGTCACCCGCAGGGCCGAAATTGTGGTCCCAGACCATGTTGATCAGCCACTTGCGTCCGTCCTCGTCGTGAAACAGCGAAGGATCGAAGCCCGAGGAGTTCAGATAGGTCGCGTCGGACCACGGCCCCTCGATGGAGGGTGCGGTCGACAGGTAATTGTGGGAATCCTTCCACAACCCGTCCCGTCGCTTCACATCGGTGTAGATCAGCCAGAACATGCCGTCGGAATAGCTCAGACACGGTGCCCAGATACCACCGGAATCCGGATCGCCGCGCATGTCGAGCTGGCTTGCCCGGGTCAGCGGACGGGTGACGAGCCGCCAGTTCATCAGGTCGCGGGAATGGTGGATCTGCACGCCCGGAAACCATTCGAAGGTCGAGGTGGCGATATAGTAGTCATCGCCCACCCGGACGATGGAGGGGTCCGGGTTGAACCCCGGCAGGATCGGATTTTGGATCTGTTTGGTCATGGTCATCCCTTGACGGCGCCGCCTGTGAGGCCGGCGACGATGTATTTCTGGGCAGCGAGAAAGAAGACGATGGCGGGCAGGATGGTCATCGTGACGAAGGCCAGCGTGCGGTTCCATTCGGTCACGTATTCGCCGCGGAACTGCATCATGCCCAGCGGCCAGGTGAAGACCTCGCGACTGTTCAGCACGACCAGCGGCAGCAGGAAATTGTTCCAGCTCTGCACGAAGACGAAGACACCCACCGTGGCGAGGATCGGCGCCGACAGCGGCAGGGTGAAGCGCCAGAAGAACCGCACATATCCGCAGCCATCGATATAGGCGGCCTCGAACAGCTCTTTCGGAAGCTGTTCGAAGAATGTCCGGAACAGCAGGATCGCGAGCGACAGCCCGAACGCCGTCTGTGGCAGGATCACCGCCCACCAGGTGTCCAGCAGCCCGATATCCCGCACCTTGATGAAGAGCGGCAGGATGGCTGTGGCGAAGGGGAACATCAGCCCCAGCAGCAGGTAGGAAAACAGCATTCTCGAGCCGAAGAAGCGGATCTGCGCAAAGACGTAAGCCGCCGCCGCCCCGACCAGCAGGGTCAGAACCACCGTGCCGATGGAGATTATCAGCGAATTGCCGAGATACCGCCAGAACGACGGGTCGGTGACGATCGAGCCGTAGAATTCGAAGTTCCAGCTGTCGGGAAATCCGAGGGCGTTGGTACGGATCTCGGAATTCGTCTTGAACCCGCCCAGCACCGTGGCCACCAGCGGTGCGAGAACAAAGGCAGAGACGACGATCAGAAACGTCACCCGTGCGAAGTTACGCCAGAAATTCGGATTCATGTCTCTGCCTTTTTCATGAAGATGCGCTGGTAGAACACCGCGATCAGGATCGCCGCCGCGAACAGGATCACCCCCACCGCGCTGCCGAAACCGATGTTCAGCCGGGTCAGACCGAAGGTGTAGAGATAGGTGACGATCGTATGGGTCGTGTTCGACGGTCCGCCATTGGTCAGCGGAATGATCACGTCGAAGACCTGCAAGGCACCGATGATGGCGAAGAAGGCGCTGACGGTGATTGCAGGCTTGATCGCCGGGATCTGGACATAGCGCACGATCTGCAGACGGCTCGCGCCTTCGATCCGCGCCGCTTCGACCTGATCGTTCGAAACACCCTGCAGGGCCGCGATATAGATCATCATGTGAAAGCCGAAATACTTCCAGACGATCACGGTCAGGATCGCGATGAAGGCCCAGTCCCGGTCGGCGAGGATAAAGAGGCTTTCGACGCCGAAGGCTTGCGCAATCGAGGCGGAGACGCCGTAATTGCCATCGAAGACAAAGCTCCAGATGAGGCCCGCGGCAACCTCGGCCAGGATGTACGGAAGGAAGAAGATCAGCCGGAACACCGCGTTGGTCGGCGTCTTCTGGTGAATCATCAGGGCCAGCAGAAGCGCCAGCGGCATCTGCACGAGCAGTGAGACAAGAATGATCTTGCCTGTATTGCCCACGGCCATGTGAAAGACCGAATGCCCGGCGATCCGTTCGAAATTCTGCAGGCCGACATAATCGGTCGGCGTGCCATACCCGTTCCAGTCGAAGAACGCATAATAGCCGGATTCGGTCAGCGGCAGCACCACGAAGAGCGAGAACAGGATCAGCGCAGGGGGCAGCAGGATGAGAACCGAGGTGATACGCCCGTTGCTGAGGCCACGGCGCAGCCGTTCACCCAAGGGCATTCTTTCGCTCGAGGTAGGGGATTTCATGTCCATCTCCGAAAGGCTGGACAGCGCGCACCAATGGTGGTGCGCGCCGGAATATCAGGAGATCAGCGGAAATCCCAGGCTTCTTGAACCTGAGCAGCCGCTTCCTCCGGGGTGATCGCGCCTTGGGCAAGGTCGGCCGAGATGTCGTTCACCGTGGCACCCACCGAAGCGCCGAGGAACTGGTCCAGGAAGATCTGATGGTAGTCTGCCTGCGCGATGTCCTGCGCAACCTGCTGGAAGAAGGGATTGTCCAGCGCCTGTTCGGCATTCTTCACGATCGGAATGAAGATACCCTCGCGGGCAACCTCTTCCTGATGGTCCTGATTCAGCAGGAAGGTCAGGAAATCCACCGCTTCGGGCTCTGCATCGCTTGTCACGGCCCAGCCGTTCATGCCGCCGAGAGTGGTGTTCGCGCCGCCTTCGGCAACCGGATCCGCGATGGCCGGGAAGGTGATGATCGCAAGCTGGTCATCGGACAGCCCCTCGCCCGTGGTCGAACGTCCGCGCATTGGCAGATAGTCCCAATCGCCCATCAGGTGAAAGGCCCCTGCCCCATCGGCAAACATGCCGCTGGCCGTTTCATAGGTCGTGCCCATGAAACCCGGCTGGAATGGGTCCATCTCGACCAGTTCCTGAAATCTGCTGCCGGCCGCGACGAAGGCTTCGTTCTCGAAACCGTCGCTTTCGCCTTCCATCGCCTGCGTCACGACATTGGCGCCGCCTTCACGCAGGGCAAGATAACTCCAGTAGAAATGCAGCGGCCACTTGTCCTGCCCGCCCGCAACGATCGGGGTCACATCCGCGTCCTTGAGCTTCTGGACCGCACCCTTGAAATCTTCCCAGGTCTCGATCTGCGTGTGATTGACACCGGCCTTTTCGGTGAGGTCGGTGTTGACCCAGAACACGACTTCGGTTGCATAGAGCGGCAGGCCATAGAGGTTGCCATCCACGGTATAGGCGTTCAGCGCGGCCTCGGGGAACGTGTCACGCACCTCCTGAGAGATCGTGTCGCCGATGGGCTGCAGGAAACCCGCCTCGGCCTGTTCGACCAGCGTCTGGCCACCCCAGCTGTAGAAGATGTCGGGGCGGGCGTTCGACTGCAGCAGCGTCGGCAGCTTCGACTTGTACGCCTCGTTCGCGATATACTCGAACACCACATCCACGTCAGGATGCTCGGCCTCGTACTGCTCTTCGACGCGCTGATAGAAAGCCTCTTCCTTGTCGCCCGGCTGGACGCGCAGGATATTCACCTCGGTCTGGGCCATGGCGCCCTGCGCCGCAATCGAGCCCAGAAGCATGGCCGTAATTCCCAATGTACGCTTCATCATTTCCTCCTCCCGCCGGCAACAACGCCGACCTACTCATGGCAACCAGCGAATCGAAACGGCTGCCAGCGTTTGAGGTACGTACCGCAAAAAAGCTCAGCATGCAAAGGTAGAGCTGCCCTCTTCTTAAGGGAGATTGTGCCGCATGAAGATCTCGACGCGGATACGCTCCTGCGACGGAACGATCGGGCGGCCGTCGATGAGAGCGGTCAGAACCCGGACTGCGCTTCGGATCTCATGACCGATATCCTGATTGATCACGGCGTCGAAAACGCCCGCTTGCAACTCGGCGCGGGCATATCTGGTAAGTTCATGCACGACGATGGCAGGCCTGCGCGGCAGGTCCGCCTTTGCGACCGCACGCGCGACCCCGCGATTGCCTGCCCCCAGGCTGTAGATCCCCGAAACATCCCTGTGCCGGTCGAGAAGCTCCGACAAAAGCTTCTCGACCAGATCCGCGTCGTCATACCCCTCGATGGCGGGCAAGGCATTCAGGTCAGGATAGTCGGCCCGCATCACCTGATCAAAGCCAAGCCGTCGCTCCACATGGTCCCGCAGCACCATCGCACCAGCCACCACGGCGACGGAGCCGCCGCTTCCGAAACAGAACCTTCCAAGCAGCCCGGCAGCGGTACGCCCGGCCACAACATTATCAATTCCAACGAAATGTCCCCGCGGCGAGGTCGGCAGATCGCTGACCATCGTCACGACATTCACCCCTCGCTCGCGCAGGCCCGCGATCGCCTGGCCGACAACGGGCGCGTCCGTCGCCACCACCGCCACACCGTCGACCTCATCCAGGTCGAGCTGGTTCAAGGCGTCAGCCAGCGCATCACCATCAAAGGCTGGCACGGTCAGGATACCGAGTCTCACGCGTTCGCGCTCGAACGTCTTGCGGAAGGACTCCACCCCGGCCTCGAGTTCGCGCATGAACGAGTTGCCACCCTTCGGAAGGACAAACATGATCCGGTATTCGCGGCGCTTGGACAAATTCGCGGCGGCGATGTCGCGCTCGTAATTGAGGGCCTTCATGGCCGCAAACACACGCGACTCGGTGGACTGGCGCACGCCGTTGCGCGCGTTCAGCACGCGGTCGACTGTCGCGAGGCTGACCCCGGCGGCTTTGGCAACATCATGGATGGTTGGTCGTGGCATCGGAAAATGCTCGTTCTGCAATCAGTTTGACGCAGCCTAACCGAGGAAGGCCTTCTGATCAACGTACATCATTTCCGATCAGCAATGTCCCGGCATCACCGCGCAGATCGCTCGCCTCACGCGCTCCGAGGCGTTGATTGCCACCTGCAACGGACACAGGGTGATGGCGGCCTTCCCGACATCAGATCTTTTGACCAAGACCGCGTCGGGTCAGATTGCGAAACAGCTCCCTTGTGCCAAAGATCCATTCGGGGCAGGCGTCGCATCGATCCACCCAATTCACCAGACGGCCGAGAGAGGGAGATGCGATTTCGACGCGATCGCCGAACTCATGAGTGAATCCCATCCCTGCGCCGCGGCGATCCTTGACCGGCGCGAACATCGTGCCCAGAAACAGCACCGCGCCATCGGGGTATTGGTGGGATCGGTTCAGCATCTGCGCCACCAGATCGGCAGGTTTACGACTGATCGCCTTCATCTGGCTCTCGCCCGTCATTTCAAAGCCGTCTTCGCCCTGGACCTTCAGCGACACGACAGCCTGCTCCAGATCGCTCAGCCCGAAGGTGTCATCGAACAATCTTATGAAGGGACCGACCGAGCATGAGGCGTTGTTATCCTTTGCCTTGCCCAGCAGCAGGGCTGACCGACCCTCGACATCGCGCAGGTTGACATCGTTGCCCAAGGTCGCGCCCAGCATCTTGCCATCCGAGCGCACCGCAAGCACGACTTCCGGCTCCGGATTGTTCCACTCGGAAATGCCATGAATGCCGACGCGGTCACCGCAGCCAACGGATGACATCGGTTGTGCCTTGGTAAAGATCTCCGCATCCGGGCCGATGCCCACCTCGAGATATTGCGACCAAAGACCCATCTCCTGCAGCAGCGTCTTGACGGTTGCGGCAGCATCGGACCCCGCCTGCACACCGCGCAGATTGTCGCCGATGACAGGTTCGATCCTGGCGCGGATCTCCTTTGCAAGAGCACTGTCGCCGTTGGCCTGCTCCTCGATCACCCGCTCCAGCATGCTGTCGGCGAATGTCACCCCGGCCGCCTTGACGGATTGCAGATCCACCGGGGCCAGCAGGCGTCCAGCCCGACCCTGCAGGAAATCGTCAAGCGTTCCGATCTGCTCGAGATCCTCAATCCGGACCGCATCCGAAAGGCCCTCCATTTCCAGCAGCCCCGAGATGGTCGCCGAGACGGGCGTCAGATCATAGACCCGACCATCCCGCACCGTAACGACACAGGGTCCGTCGGCGAGATCCGACCAGACACGGCCGACAAGCAAAGCACGCGTGCCGTCTTCGGGCAAAATCTCATCAGCCCGCAGAAGATTGATCGATGCCACAGTGTCCTCCCTGTCATTGCACGCGGCCTCTCCCCTCGCCACGAAAGACATATGATGTCTGACAACAATACAACAGGAGGATGTTCAACATGACAAGCCCCATTTCCAGGTTTGTTGAAAACGCAATTATGTCTATACTTGTTCAGTGGAATTCCAGCGTCAGACCGATCCGCTGCGCAGACCCGACCAGATGGTGACGCATCGCGGAACGGGCGCGGCCGGGATCTCTTGCCTCGATCGCGTCCCGGATCTCGGTATGTTCCTCGATCGTAACGGCGATCACCTCCTCGAGCCCGCCCTGGGCGCGGGCCGCAACGATCGCGTGGCTGATCCGGTCGGAAATGACACTGATGAACTGGGCAAAGTAATCGTTGCCGGTCGCTTCCGCGATGATGCGATGGAATTCGAGATCCGCCGCAACACCGGTGTTCCCCCAGTCTTCACCCGTGGAAATACGAGAGAGCGCATCGTCCATTTCAGCCAGTTGTGTGGGTGTGTGATTGACGGCGGCCAGCGCTGCCGCCTCCAGCTCCAGGGGCACCCGCAATTGATATAGATCGCGAAATGCGCTGCTGTCCATCAGCTTGCCCTCTTCCAGACGTACCTGACGGGCCTGCATTTCGGCCACGAAGGCGCCAACCCCCTGACGGGTTTCCACAAGACCTTCGTTGCGCAGTTGCGCGATGGCCTCGCGCACGACGGTACGGCTGACGCCGAAACTCTTGGACAACTCATGTTCAGTCGGCAGCTTGTCCCCGGGTTTCAGCGCGCCTTTGTAGATACGCTTGGCGAACTGCGACGCGATGCGGGTCGGCAGATGTTCCGTGCGCGTTATCTGGGTGAATCCGTTATCCATGCCATGATCCTTCCTCGCCTCATCGTCCGTCCTGGTTCGCCAAGGCAATCTGCCCCCCGATCCTCGCTGCACCGTCTTTTCAACCGCTACGCGCAGGCGCCCCAAATCCAGACGAATACCATAGCGCGATGCCTGAACGAAATCTCAACCCAGAAACCCATTTGCATCTTACCTGTATCAGGTTACCAGACAACAAGATAAGAAAATGGCGGCGAGGAGGCCGTCAGCACAGATCTTGAGGAGGATCCAGATGCATGTTCTCGTCACGGCAATCCGGGCGACTTGATGATCGATCAGCTGACACGAGGCGACGTGCTGCCCCCGGCTGCCAGCAAGGTGGGAACAGATCGGGCGCTGCGTCACCGTCGACTTGTCGGATTGTACCCCGGAAAACTGAACCAGAGCCGCATATCGGAGGATGAGTCATGACGACCGACATTACACCAAAGCGCCGTCTGCGGTCACAGGATTGGTTCGACAATCCGGACCATGCCGACATGACGGCGCTCTACCTTGAACGGTTCATGAATTACGGCACCACGCCGGAGGAATTGCGGTCGGGCAAGCCGATCATCGGCATCGCGCAATCCGGCAGTGACCTGAATCCGTGCAACCGTCACCATATCGAACTGGCCAAGCGCGTGCGCGACGGTATTCGCGATGCCGGGGGGATTCCGATCGAATTCCCCTCTCATCCGATGTTTGAGAACTGCAAGCGGCCGACCGCCGCTCTGGATCGCAACCTCGCCTATATGGGGCTGGTCGAGTTGCTGTACGGCTACCCGTTTGACGGCGTTGTCCTGACGACGGGTTGCGACAAGACCACGCCTTCGGCCCTGATGGCGGCGGCCACGGTGGACATTCCCGCCATCGTATTGTCGGGCGGTCCGATGCTGGATGGCTGGCACAATGATGAACTGGTCGGCTCCGGCACCGTGATCTGGCGATCGCGCCGCAAATATGCCGCCGGTGAAATCACCCGCGAAGAGTTCATGGAAACCGCGCTCGATTCCGCGCCCTCGATAGGGCATTGCAACACCATGGGCACCGCTTCGACGATGAACGCGATCGCCGAAGCGCTTGGCATGTCGCTGACCGGCTGTGCCGCGATTCCGGCGGCCTATCGGGCCCGGGGGCAGATGTCCTACCGGACCGGCCGCCGCGCCGTGGAACTGGTTCTCGAAGACATCCGGCCTTCGGACATCCTGACGCGCGCAGCGTTTCTGAACGCGATCAGGGTGAACTCCGCCATCGGCGGTTCAACCAATGCGCAGCCTCATATCACCGCAATGGCCAGACATGCCGGTGTGGAGCTGAACCCCGAGGACTGGCAGGCCCATGGCTATGACATTCCGCTGCTCGCCAACGTGCAGCCCGCCGGTGAATACCTCAGCGAACGCTTCCATCGGGCGGGGGGCGTGCCTGCAATCATGTGGGAATTGCTGCAGGCCGGAAAGCTCGATGGCACCTGCCCAACAGTCACCGGGCAGAGCATGGCCGACAACCTCGAAGGGCGCGAAAGCAGCGACCGCGACGTGATCTACCCCTATGGCGCGCCGATGATGGAACGCGCGGGCTTTGTCGTGCTGAAAGGCAACCTGTTCGATTTTGCAATCATGAAGACCAGCGTGATTTCCGAAGATTTCCGCAAGCGCTACCTCTCGGAGCCAGGACAAGAGAACATCTTCGAAGGGCGTGCCTTCGTCTTCGACGGGTCCGAGGACTATCATGCGCGCATCAACGACCCCGCGCTTGATATCGACGAATGTTCGATCCTTGTGATCCGCGGCGCGGGTCCCCTGGGCTGGCCCGGTTCCGCCGAGGTGGTGAACATGCAGCCCCCCGACCGGCTGCTGAAACGTGGCATCAAGAGCCTTCCGACCCTTGGGGACGGGCGGCAGTCAGGCACCGCCGACAGCCCGTCGATCCTGCATGCCTCTCCTGAAAGTGCCGCCGGAGGCGGACTGGCCTGGATCCGTACAGGCGACACGATCCGTCTCGATCTGAACGCGGGCCGCTGCGACATGCTGGTGGAGGAGGCGGAGATCGCACGCCGCAAGTCCGACGGGCTGCCACCCGTTCCGCCATCCGCCACACCCTGGCAGCGCATCTACCGAGAGACGGTGACACAGATCCAGGACGGCGCAACCATCAGGGACGCCGATTCATTTCAGCGCATTTCCAGTCGATTGCCGCGCCACAACCATTGACCTTTGCCCGCCCACGCGGCGCAGGAGCTTGAGGAAGACGTGATTTCATCTGCCGCGCGCCAATGAGGTGCGCAGCGGCACGCGCTACTGTCCTGAAAAACCGATAACGAAATCGCCCCTGCGCGTGGGGTTAGACTGCCATGATGCGAGAGCTGTTCACACCTCTGCGCATCACGGATGCATCAAATTATCGGCGCATCCGTCAAATTCCGCACATTTAATATGCAAATTTCTTCACGAAGCAGGAGCCCCCTCCGCCACAGGAAACAAATTCGATTGACAGGCGCGTGATGCGGCGACCATCTTTATCGTGAAAACAGATGGCAAACACGCCTCGCGATCCCGCTCGTCTTTCCTTTGGGAGGATTGGGATCGGCGGGGCTTTTTTCGTTTCTGGAGCACCGGTGAGCCGCAAAATAGACCTTGGATTGCTTTATTCCCGCTCCGGGAATTACGCCCTGATCGGCGAATCCTGCCGTATCGGTGCGCTGAAGGCCGTGGCGGATGTGAACGCCGATCCGACCCTCGATCTGACGTTCAATGTCGTCGAACGGGACCCGGAGGGCAATGTCGACGCCTATGCGCCGCTGTGCGAAGACATCCTGCGCAGCAGCGACGCCCGCCACGTCGTCGGGTGCGTCACATCGTCGAGCCGAAAGGAAGTTATCCCCGCGCTGGAACGGGCCGACGGCGCGCTCTGGTATTCGGCGCCCTACGAGGGCTTCGAGACCTCGGACCGTATTGTCTATACCCATGCCTGTCCGAACCAGCATCTGCTGCCGCTGCTGGATTTTGCCTTCGAGCGGTTCGGCATGCGGGGCTATCTGATCGGGTCGAACTACATCTGGGGCTGGGAAATGAACCGCCTTGCCCGTGACGTGCTGCAAAGAGCGGGCGGCGCGGTGCTCGGAGAACGGTATCTGCCGCTCGGCTCCGTCGAGATCGGGCGGATGATCGACGAGATCCGTGACCTGCGTCCGGATTTCGTGCTGAACCAGCTGATCGGCCCGTCGCAATATGCGTTTCTTCAGGCCTACGGCGAACTGGGGCGGGTGGAGTCCCATTTTCTCCCCGAGAACTGCCCGGTCCTGTCCTGCAACCTTACCGAATGTGAACTGCCTGCCATCGGGGCCGCGGCAGATGGCCTGATCTCTGCCGGACCATGGTTCCGCGATTGCGGTGACAGTCCCTTCGGAAGAGGATTCGGCTCCTCGTTCGAGGCGTCGAGCTATTCCGCCGTCATCATGCTCGCGCGCCTGTTGAACTGTCAAAAGGGGTCAGATGCGCTGTCGCTGCCGCAATTGCTCGCCATGCCCATGGCACGCACGCTCGGCATCAGCCCGACAACCCATCACACCACCTTGCCGGTCGTGATCGCCCAAGCCAAGGGCGGCGCCTTTCAAGTCCTGCACAGAGAAAGCCCCATAGCAGGCGATCCCTACCTCACCAGAAGACGCGCGCAGCGCCGCATGTCGCTCCGGTTGGTGCAATGAGGCGTGTGCTGCGCATTCCCGATCTTGGCGGCGCCTGCGCAGCGATCCTGCACCGGCCGCATGATGTCGTCACCGCCCTCACCCGCCAGCTCGAGGCCATCGGTCTGGTGGTGAATGTGTACTGGCCCGAACTGCCGGTCAGCGGGCGCGGCGCGGATTACCTCTTTCTCGACGTGGACATAGGCTATGACGAGCAGTTCCCCTGGCCCTCGGGCAAAGCCCCGATGCCCACCATCGCGCTGATCGGGTCCGAGGCGCCGGGGCGGATCGAGTGGCTCATGAATATCGGCGCGGATGCCCAGATCCTGAAACCGGTCGGTCATGCCGGCGTTTATTCGGCGCTTCTGATCGCGCGGGCGACCTTTGATGCACGGGCTTCGCTCGCTGACGAGATCGACAGCCTGCGCCGACGGCTGGGCCAGCGGCAGACGGTCGTCCGGGCCGTGACCCTGCTCGCTGCTCGGGGAAAGACCGAGGAAGAGGCCTATGCCCAGCTGCGCGGCATGGCCATGGCCTGGCGCATCAGCTTCGAGGATGCCGCCGAGCGTATCGTCGCCGACCACAATGGAAACAAGGAAAGCGACAATGGTTGATGTGATGTCTCTGCCCACCGCTCCTGCCGGTGTGTTGCGGCGACTGGCGCGACGCAAGCTCGCGCTTTTCGGACTGGCAGTGATCCTGCTGGTCGTCGGCGGCGCAGTCCTCGCGCCCTGGATCGCACCCTATGCTCCTGACGATCAGCTCTTCGACGGCCTGACCCTGCAAGGCGCTCCCATGCCCCCGGGCGGGGAGTTCATCATGGGCACGGACCTGCTGGGAAGGGACCTCTTCTCGCGCATCCTCTATGGCGCGCGGACCTCGCTGATCATCGGTGTCGTGGCCAACGGCGCGGCGCTGGTCATCGGCACGCTGGTCGGCGTGGTCGCCGGCTTTGCGCGCGGCTGGCTCGGCGCGGTGCTGATGCGCTTCACCGATCTCATGATGGCCTTCCCGGCGCTGCTGCTGGCGATCTGCCTCGCGGCGATCTTCCAGCCGTCTCTCTGGATCGTGGCGATGGTCATCGCGCTGGTGAACTGGGTGCAGACAGCCCGCGTCGTCTATACCGAGACCACCACGCTCTCCGAGCGGGAATTCATCGCCGCCGAACGCACCCTCGGGGCAAGCCGGAGCCGGATCCTGTTCAAGCATATCCTGCCGCACCTGATCCCGACGCTGATCGTCTGGGGCACGCTCGGGATCTCGACCACCGTGCTGCTCGAGGCGACCCTGAGCTTTCTCGGCGTGGGCGTGCAGCCTCCGACACCCAGCTGGGGCAACATCATCTTCGAGAACCAGACCTATTTTCAGGCAGCCCCCTGGCTCGTCTTCATTCCCGGGGCGGCGATCCTGATGCTGGCACTGGCCTTCAACCTGGTCGGCGACGCGCTGCGCGACGTGCTCGATCCGACGCAACGGGGCAATGACTGATGCCGGCCTATCTTCTCCGTCGCCTCGTGCAGTCCGCGCTGATCCTGCTCGGTGTCAGCTTCATCACCTTCGTGCTGCTTTACGTGCTGCCTGCAGACCCGGTGCGCCAGATCGCGGGCCGCTCGGCCACGGCGCAGACGGTCGAGAACATCCGCACGCAGCTTGGCCTCGATCAGCCGCTGCTCGTGCAATACGGGCGATACCTCTGGGGTCTCCTTCAGGGCGATATGGGGCGCAGCTATCTGCAGAAGACCGAAGTTTCGACCCTGATCGCCGCACGCCTTCCGGCCACCCTGCTGCTCATGGCCGGGGGGATCGCCTGCGAACTGCTGATCGGGCTCACCTTCGGCGTGATCGCTGCGGTGTTCCGCGGCCGTCCGCTCGATCAGGGGCTGATGGTCACGAGCTTCGTCGCGGTATCTGCGCCGCAATTCGTGGTGGGGCTGCTGTTGCTCTACGTCTTTGCGGTGCAGCTCGGATGGTTCCCGATCGGCGGCTATGGCACCTTCGCGCATCTTGTCCTTCCGGCAGTCACGCTGGGGATCATGGGCTCGGGCTGGTACAGCCGGATGATGCGCTCGTCGATGGTGGACGTGCTGCGTCAGGATTACATCCGCACCGCACGCGCCAAGGGTCTGACCGCTGCCCGCGTGCTGTTCCGCCATGCCCTGCCCAACGCGATCCTGCCCATCATCGCCATGATCGGCATAGATATCGGCATCTTCATGGGCGGAATCGTCGTCGTCGAAAGCGTTTTCGGCTGGCCCGGCATCGGACAGCTCGCCTGGCAGGCGATCCAGCGCGTCGACATTCCGATCATCATGGGCGTCACGATGGTCTCCGCCACGGCCATCGTGCTCGGCAACCTGCTGGCCGACATGATCACCCCCCTCATCGATCCGCGCATAAGATTGCGGTGATGCGAGAAACCACCAACCACAACAGGGAAAAACAAAAATGAAAAGACTGCTCACCTCGACGGCCCTCATGGCGGCCATGGCCCTGCCCGGCTGGGCGCAGGAATACACACCCGACCCCGATGCCACTCCGGGCGGCACGATCACCGTCACCTACAAGGATGACGTGGCCACGCTCGATCCTGCCATCGGCTATGACTGGCAGAACTGGTCGATGATCAAGTCGCTCTTCGATGGCCTCATGGATTACGTCCCCGGCACCACCGAGCTGCGCCCCGGCCTCGCCGAAAGCTACGAGATCAACGAGGACGGCACCGTCTTCACCTTCAAGCTGCGCGAGGGCGTGACGTTTCACAACGGTCGTGAAATGACGGCCGAGGATGTGAAATACTCGCTCGACCGCGTGACCAGCCCGGAAACCCAGTCGCCCGGCGCAGGCTTCTTCGCTTCCGTCGAAGGGTTCGACGCTATCTCGGACGGCTCGGCCGACACGCTGTCGGGGGTCGAAGTCGTCGATCCGACCACCGTGAAGATCACGCTCTCGCGCCCCGATGCGACATTCCTGCACGTGATGGCGCTCAACTTTGCCTCCGTAGTGCCGAAGGAAGCGATCGACGAATACGGCACCGATTTCGGCAAGCATCCGGTCGGCACCGGCGCCTTCAAGCTCGGTGAATGGACCATCGGCCAGCGCCTCGTCTTCGAGAAGAACGCCGATTACTGGCGCGACGGCGTTCCCTATCTGGACGGCATCACCTTCGAGGTCGGTCAGGAACCCATCGTCGCGCTCCTGCGCCTGCAGCAGGGCGAGGTCGACGTGCCCGGCGACGGCATCCCCCCGGCAAAGTTCCAGGAGGTCATGAGCGATCCGTCACAGGCCGAGCGTGTGGTCGAAGGCGGCCAACTCCATACCGGTTACATCACGCTCAATGTGGGCATCGAACCGCTCGATCAGCTCGTGGTGCGCGAGGCCATCAACATGGCGATCAACAAGGAGCGCATCACCCAGATCATCAACGGCCGCGCCGTGCCCGCGAGCCAGCCGCTGCCGCCCTCCATGCCCGGATATACCGAAGGCTATGACGGCTTCGCCTACGATGTCGAAGGTGCAAAGGCCAAGCTCGCCGATGCCGGATTGGCGGATGGTTTCAGCACCGAGCTCTACGTGATGAACACCGACCCGAACCCGCGCATCGCCCAGGCCATCCAGCAGGATCTGAAGGAAATCGGCGTCACCGTGGACATCCGCAGCCTCGCCCAGGCCAACGTGATCGAGGCCGGCGGCGCGGGTGCCGCCCCGATGATCTGGTCCGGCGGCATGGCCTGGATCGCGGACTTCCCCGATCCGTCCAACTTCTACGGGCCCATCCTCGGTTGCGCGGGGACTGTCGAAGGCGGTTGGAACTGGTCCAAGTTCTGTGACGAAAGCATCGACGCCGAGGCGACCGAAGCCGACAGCTTCACCGATCCCGCCGCGCCCGAACGGCTCGAGATGTGGTCCGAGGTCTACCAGAAGGTCATGGAACAGGCGCCCTGGGTGCCGGTGTTCAACGAGCAGCGCTACACCATGAAGTCGCCCCGCATGGGCGGCGATGATGCGCTCTATGTCGATCCGGTCTCGATCCCGGTGAACTATGACTACGTCTACGTGACCGAGTGAGCCCATGTGCAGGAATTGCGACTACACGATCCACGGCGCGCAGCATCATTTCGGCTGGGACAATTCCATTGCCCCGGTCGAAACCGTCGCTCCGGGATCGACCATCCTCTTCAAATGTCAGGATTCTTCGGCGGGCCAGCTTGGCCCGTCGAGCACGTTGGCCGATGTCGTCTCGCTCGATTTCGCCAAGATCAACCCGGTCTCGGGGCCGATCTACATCGACGGCGCCGAACCGGGCGACGCCCTGAAGATCACGCTCGATGCCTTTGCTCCGCGCGTGCAGGAGGGCAGCGCCTGGGGCTGGACCGCGAACATCCCGGGCTTCGGGCTGCTTGCCGACCAGTTCACCGATCCGGCGCTGACCCTCTGGAAATACGATTCAGAAACGCTGGCTCCCGCCTTGTGGGGATCGACCGGCAAGGTGGCTCTCAAGCCCTTTACCGGCACGATCGGCGTCGCGCAGGCCGAACCGGGGCTGCATTCCATCGTTCCGCCCCGGCGCACGGGCGGCAATCTCGACATCCGCGACATCTCGGCCGGGACGGTGCTCTACCTGCCGGTCGAGGTAGCGGGCGCGCTGTTCTCGGTCGGGGACACCCATGCGGCGCAGGGTGATGGCGAGGTCTGCGGCACCGCGATCGAAAGCCCGATGGACGTGACCCTGACGCTCGATCTGGTGAAGGGCGCGAACCTCAAGATGCCGCGCTTCACCACCGACGGCCCGGTGACGCGCCATCTGGACGCCAAGGGTTACGAGGTCACCACCGGCATCGGTCCCGATCTCATGTCCGGCGCACGCGACGCGGTGTCGGGCATGGTCGATCTGCTCTGTGCGCAGCACGGCATGTCGGCGGTCGAAGCCTACATGCTCGTATCCACTTGCGGCGATCTGCGGATTTCCGAGATCGTGGACATGCCGAACTGGGTCGTTTCCTTCTACTTCCCGCGCTCGGTCTTCGAATGAGGTCAGTAAAGGATGTTGCGGTCGCCCCACATGGGGCGGCCGAACCGCTGCTGTCGGTCCGCGGGCTGACCGTTTCGGTGCGCGACCGCGGCGTGGTCAGGCCCCTCGTTTCGGACCTGTCGTTTCAGCTGAACCCCGGCGAGACGCTGGCCATTGCCGGCGAAAGCGGCTCCGGCAAATCCATAACCTCGTTGGCGTTGATGGGGCTCCTGCCGCCAAATGTCGTGGTCAGCGACGGCAAGGCCGAGCTGCAGGGCACCGATCTGACCAGACTGCCCGAGGCAAAGATGCGGCTCTGGCGCGGCGCGCGGATCGCGATGATCTTCCAGGAGCCGATGACCTCGCTCAACCCGGTGCAAAGCATCGGCACCCAGTTGACCGAGGCGATCCGCACGCACGAACCCGTCTCGTCGAAGGAGGCGCGCAGCCGGGCGGTCGAGGCAATCCGCCGCGTGCGCATTTCCGAACCCGAGCGACGGCTGAAGCAATACCCCCATGAATTGTCCGGCGGAATGCGCCAGCGCGTGATGATCGCGATGGCGCTTGCGCTCAAGCCCGCCCTGCTGATCGCGGACGAGCCGACCACGGCGCTGGACGTCACCGTTCAGCGCGAGGTTCTGGATCTGCTTCGCGACCTGCAAAAGGACACGGGCACCGCCATCATCCTCATCACCCATGACATGGGCGTCGTGGCCGAATGTGCCGACCGCGTGGTCGTGATGCGCCATGGCCGTATGGTCGAGCAGGGCCCGGTCACCCGGATCTTTGCCACACCACAGCAGGACTATACCCGCGATCTGCTGGCTGCCGTGCCGCGGCTTGGCGCTGGCGCCGAGCGCGGCGCGCCACTGCCTCCCGCCGCGCATGTCCCGGTGGCCCGGCTGGTCGACATGTCCGTGCATTTCGACATCGGCGCAAATCTCCTAGGCCGCCCGACGCATCGTGTGCATGCGGTCGAAGGCGTGACCTTCGACATCCGCCCCGGCGAAACCTTTGGTCTCGTTGGGGAATCCGGCTGCGGTAAATCAACCATCGCAAAGGCACTCGTCGGACTGGTGCCCCAAGACGGCCATGCCGAGATTGCCGGTCAGGCGCTGAAAGGCCTGACGACCGCAGGTAAAAAGGCGATCTGTCGCGACGCGCAGATGGTCTTTCAGGACCCGATGGCCGCACTCGACCCCCGCATGACGGTGGGCGATGCCGTGGCCGAACCGCTGCTGATCCACGGGATCGGGGATGCGCCGGAACGCCGTGACCGCACGGCCGAGCTGTTCCGCCGGGTCGGCCTGTCACCCGACCAGATGTCACGCTATCCGCATGAATTCTCGGGCGGTCAGCGTCAGCGCATCTGCGTCGCCCGCGCCCTGTCGCTCCGGCCCAAGCTGATCATCTGCGATGAAAGCGTTTCCGCCCTCGACGTCTCGGTACAGGCCCGCGTGCTGGACCTGCTGGCCGAGCTCAAGGCGGAATTCGGGATTTCGTACCTGTTCATCAGCCATGACATGGCCGTGGTCGAGAATGTCGTCGACCGGCTGGCCGTGATGTATCTAGGCCAGATCGTCGAGATGGGCACCCGCGATCAGGTCTTCGGCAATCCGCGCCATCCCTACACGCAAAGGCTGCTCGAAGCCGTGCCGATCCCCGACCCCGCCCGCACACGGCGCCCGCACATCCGCCCGACCGAGGAAATGCCAAGCCCCATCCGCCGCCTGGGTGATGCGCCGGGCCGGATCGCGCTGCATGACGTGGGAGATGGTCACCTCGTTGCAGCCCCATCCTGAAGCGTGACTTCCGGTGAGCGGTCCATCGGTGCGAGGATCGCCGGAACAACATCAGCGGATTGCAAGACAGGAAAACGGCAGGTCCGGGCTGCGAACAGGGAATTCCGGCCGCCTCAGTCGAGGCCCCAGTGCCGCACCGCACCTTGAAACGACGCGCCGTGAAAACAGGGCACTCCCGCGGCCTCGATTCCGGCGATGGCGCGGGCGTCATTGTTTCCGACACCCGGTGCCGGTTCGCGCAGCGCCACCCCCAGGATACGTCCCGGATGCCGCAGAACCGCGTCAAGATAGACCGTCGCATCATGCTGGCCGCTATCTCCCACGAGATAGGCCGATAGACCCGGATTGGCCGCCAGGATCACGTCGATCGCCGAGCCTTTGTGGTTCCCGTGACTTTTCCCGACGCCGTCTCCGGTCACTCCCAGATCGCGCAGGAACATCGGGCCCGACGGAACATCCGCCCGCGCGAACAGATCCTCGAGAAACCGGTGCAGGTTCCAGGGGCTCGACGAGACGTAAAACACCGGATTGCGCCCCTTCTGCGTCAGGTACCGCATCAATTCGACCGCATCGTCATGCACCTTGCGGCTCAGCGCCGATCCGGTGAAGGTGGTCCAGAGGTTGCGCCACAACGAATGCGCACCAGTCTCGATCATCGTGTCGTCGATGTCCGAAATCACCATATACCGGGCCTCCGCTCCCGGCAGTCGCGCCGGAAACACCTTGCGCGTCTCGGCGCGTCCCGCGATCTCTACCGTCACGTCGGCCCAGCTCCGCTCAGCCCCGCTCAGTTCGGCCTCGATCCAGTCCGGTGCGACATGGAGCGTGACATAGCCTTCGGCGTCGCTCACCGCAGTTGTGCCGCCCCCTTTGACGGTCACATCCGACACCTCGTCGGTCAGAAAAAGCAGGACCATCTGGCGCAGATTGGTCCACCGCGACTGCTCCGGGACAGGCTGCGCCCGCCGCAGATGCGACAGCACGCGGCCCCGAAGGATCAGTGCATCCGGGGTGGCATAGCCAAGATAAGGTTCCAGAACCGGCTCATCCCCGGGCCGGCTTCCTATTCTCTCGAGTCCGCGCTCCACCAGTCGGGCAGCAGGCAACAGAAAACGCGGCGGCATGGCAGGCTCCTCCAGGCTCGGATCACGGACGCGCCGAACCGGGCGAACGACATGTCAGCTTCCGCTCCGGTGCCCGTTCCGCCCGCGATGGAAGGCGGATCTTCCCGGCGCGGCAGATCTGCCTGCGCTGGTACCAGCAGCAAGGTGCGCCGACAACCCGAGGGAACAGCGCCTTGCCGCACACGAAAGCCCGCACTCCACGTACCGGACGCCGGACAGGACCTGCCATGGGTCTGCGCGCGTCAGCGAAACCCGACGGCGTTCTGCAAGCGTCACAGCAATTCGTAGACGAAATAGGACGCGCCGCCAATAAGCTCCTCTCCGGTGAAGACGAGCTCGGACGTGCCGTCGATGGTCACGGTGCCGCCCGGGATGAACTGGCTCGGCGCGGCCGGCAATTGCAAGATCCCGTCGGGCGAAAGCGGGATCACGCCATCGCCATCCGGATCATCCAGCGCAGTCCGGGTCAGCAGCCGGTCTTTGGGCCCGAAATCGAGGATCACGTCGTCGCCGTTGGTCACGACGCCCGCACCCGGAGACGCAAAGGCATCGAAAAAGAGGAAGCTGTCGGAGCCCGGGCCGCCGATCATGAGGTCGTCCCCCGGACCCCCGGTGATGACGTCGTCGCCCTTTCCGCCGTTCAGCGTGTCGTCGCCGACAGACCCGGACAAATCGTCGTTCCCCTGCCCTCCGCGGATAAGATCGTCACCGACGCCGCCATCGACAGTGTCATCCCCTCGGCCGCCATAAATTCTGTCATTCCCGCCCGGCGAGCCCGGAGAGGCCTGGATCGGCTCGCCCCAGATCACATCATTTCCCGCCCCACCAAAGATCGTGTCATCGCCGAAGGAGCCCAGAACATCGTCGTTTCCGCGCCCGGCAAGGATCATGTCACCTGAAAAGTCGGCGACAGGCGGCAGGCCCGCATCCGGCGCGGCGTCTGTCCGGATGACATCATCCCCAGACCCGCCGATCAGCGTGTCCTGCCCGAATGTTCCGAAGATCGTATCACTTCCGGAAAGGCCGAGAATAAGATCGCGCGTGCCGAGATCCAGATCGTCGTAATCGAGCGGAACACTCCCCGTGAGCCTGTCGTCACCGAAACTCCCGAAGACGAGATTGATCGACGAGGAACCGGAATCTGTCGCATCCGGCTGCGCCGCACCGTCGCGGTGATCGTGAAAATGCGGGAGCGCCCACGGAAAATGGGGTCGCACGGCATCGATGACGGGAAAGCAAAAACGCGGCAACATCGTGAAAGACTTCATGACCGAAACCTCCGCGATAGATCTAATTTGAGGACACAGTTACCCAATTCGGCATTTCGATCAAGAAGAGAGGTGGCTCCTGATGTCTGAACAGCCGGGACAGGTGGATTTTCCGCGCTATGACGGCATGATGCTGCCAGCGGGGTGCACGCTTTATGCTGCAATTCGCCTCCCCCCGGCGCCATTTACGGTCTGCGTTGAGCGGATCAATCAGACCGCGAAGAGGCCGTCAAAATCGGCGAAACCCTTGAACTCGATCGGATTGCCCGACGGGTCAAAAAGGAACATCGTGCGCTGCTCGCCCGGCTCGCCCTCAAAGCGGATGACAGGGGGTATATCAAAGGCGACGCCCTTCTGCTCAAGCCGCTCGGCAAGCGCCTTCCAATCGTCGAGCCGAAGCGCCGCACCCATATGCGGCATCATGACCATGTGATCGCCCACCTTGCCCGTGCGTGTGGTCTTGAACGGCTCCCCTAGGTGCATGGAAAGCTGATGCCCGAAAAAGTCGAAATCGACCCATGTGTCTGTCGAGCGTCCCTCCTTGCAGCCAAGCACATCGCCGTAGAAAGCGCGTGTCTCATCAAGATCGGTGACATGGATGGCGAGGTGAAAGAGGGATTTCATGAACAAGTCCTTTCTGGTTGTCTGTCTTCGCAAGGTGATCTCGCGGGAAGGTTGCAACGTGGCTGCCCCCCGGCATCTATAACGAACACGGCCCCGAACACACCATGGCTGAAACGGACCAAACCGCTTAAAGCGATCGGCAGGTACAACGACATGCCCGTTTCCGACCGCGCCTCTGCGCCGGTGATGGGTGTCAGCAGAATGATTTATCCGCTTGGACATCCCCCCTCTTCTGACCGAACCCTCACCGAATTCATGCAAAACAAGTTCACAGAGCCCGCTGCCTAGATCAGCGGAGCCTTGCGGGCGAGAGACTGCAGGCTCTCGAACATGCGAAAGCGGTCATCATGCTGTTTTGCATTGTCGCCGCAGGTCGGTTCGAAGCTTTGCTCGAAGGATGTCATGCGCGCCATGGCGCCGGGAATGTCCGGATGGATGCAAGCGGCCACGCCGGCAAGAATGGCCGAACCGAGCAGCACCGGCTCGGCGGCTGCGGGCGCGGCAACTTCGACCCTTGTCGTATCTGCCAGAAGTTGCCGCACCAGCGCGCTCCGTCCCGCTCCGCCGCTGATCACGATGCGCTCGATACCGGCGCCCGCCACAGTCTGCGCCTCGATGATCTGACGCAGGCCATAACCGATGCCGCAGATGCCCGCGATATAGAGCGCAACAAGACTGTCGAGCCCGCTCTCCATTCCCAGGCCAAGCAGGACCGCGCGCGTATGGGGGTCTGCATGCGGCGCGCGGTTTCCGAGGAATTCCGGCACCACGTGCAGCCCGGTGGCAAGATGCACCGCGTCACTGAGTGACCCGATGCGGCTCAGGGCTTCGTTCGCCAGCCACTCGGGAAGGCCAAGTCCGGCATCCTGCGCCTGTTTGGTGGCCGCATGGGCATGGGGATGAAATTGCAACAATTGATCGATCGCGGCCCCGGCTGCGGACTGGCCCCCTTCGTTCAGCCAGGTTCCGGGAACCATCGCCGAGAAATACGGCCCCCAGACCCCCGGCACGAAGACCGGCTCCTGCGTCGTGGTCATCGTGCAGGAGGATGTGCCGAAGACATAGGCCATGTTCGCCTCCGGACCGCCGCCACCTGCGGGACCGACCGACCCTATTCCGCCTGCATGCGCATCGATCAGCCCGACAGCGACAGGGGTGCCCGCCACAAGCCCGAGGTCCTGCGCCGCGGCTTCGGTCAGCCCATCCCCCAAGGCGGTTCCGGGCACCGCGACCTCGGCACCGATCCGGGCGAAGCCCTCATCGGCCAGCTTGCCCAACCCGACCGCACGGAAATAGCTCTCGTCCCAGCGCTCTTCATGGCCAAGATACGTCCACTTGCAAGTCAGCGTGCAGTTCGAGCGGATCAGACTGCCGGTGCAGCGCCAGGTCAGGAAATCGGTCAGGTCGAAAAACTGCCACGCGCTTTCAAAGACTTCGGGTCGGTTTTCCTGCAGCCAGAGCAGTTTCGGCGTCTGCATCTCGGGCGAAATCCGTCCCCCGACATATTGCAAGACCTGATGGCCGGTCCGGTTGATCCGTTCGGCCTGGGATACGGCACGGTGATCCATCCAGACGATGATGTCGCGTTCGGTCTGGCCCGGATCCCCCACGGGGAGCGGGGTGCCGCCTTCGCCGAGCACCACGAGCGAGCAGGTTGCATCGAAGCCGAGGCCTGCGATCTGAGCGGGCTCGACCCCGGCCGCCTTTACGGCGCCGCGCACGGCCTTGCAGACGGCGCGCCAGATATCGGCGCTCGACTGTTCGACGATGCTTCCACCTTCGCGATGAATGGCGATCTCGCATTTGTCGGTGCCGGCCATATGACCGGACGGATCGAAGACACCGGCGCGGGCGCTTCCGGTTCCGACATCGATGCCCAGCAGGTATCGCTGCTGTACCGCTTCGTCGGGATGCTCAATCCTGGTCATGGTCACTCCGTTCCTGTGCTTGGCTGAAATCCGCGATCAGAGATCGACGCTGTTTGGCAGGATCACCAAGTCGCGGATCACGACGCCCCGGGGCCGCGTGAGCATGAAGAGAACGGCCTCTGCCACCTCGCGCGGCTGCATGAGCGATCCGTTGGCCAGCGCTTCCTCCATCTTGGCCTTGGGCCAGTCATCGAGCAGGGCGGTGACGACCGGACCGGGCAGCACCGCGCCCATCCGGATGCCGTATTGGGACACCTGCCGACGCGTGCTGTGCAGAAAGGCCTGAACCGCGAACTTCGACGCGGTATAGATCGGCTCCCACACCACGGGAACGACACCGGCGACGGAACTGGTGAAGAGGATGTCACCGCTCTTGCGCTCGATCATGCGGGGCAGAACCGCGTTCACACAGCGGAAGGCCGCGTTGATGTTGAGGTTCAGCATCCGGTCCCAGGCATCCGGATCACCATCGGCCGCCGGCCCGCCGACATAGGCACCTGCATTGGCGTGAAAGATATCGAGCGGTCCGACAAGTGTTTCGATCCTTGGCATCATGGCGGACACGTCCGGCCCGTTCAGCAGGTCCAGCACCAGGGGAAAGGCGTTCGGGCCCAGTTCCTGGCACAGGGTTTCGAGCCGGTCACCTGCCCGGTCGATCAGGACGACCTTTGCGCCTTCCTCGATCAGGATCCGGGCGCATTCGAGCCCGATCCCCGAGGCCGCACCGGTGATGGCGGCTGTCTTGCCGGTCATGGCTTGTGACATTGGATTTTCCTTTCCGGTTCGCTCAGGCGCGGCCATGGCTTGCACGGGAGCGGCGCGCGAGCGAGTCGACGATCACGGCAATCGCCAGGACAGCCCCGGTGATCATGTAGCGCAGCGACGAGCTGAGGTTGAGCAGGGTCAGACCGTTCGAGATCGCCATGATCACGAGCACGCCAAGCAGGGCGGACCAGGCAGAGCCGCGCCCGCCGAAGAGCGAGGTGCCGCCGATCACCGCCGCCGCGATGGCGTTGAGGTTCACATCCCCCGTCCCCGCCTGCTGGCTGGCCGAAGCGAGTCGCGCTGCGGAGAATACGCCGCCAAGCGCCGCGAAGGTCGAGCAGAGCACGAAGGCCGAGAGCCGGATGCGGGTGACGTTGATGCCCGAACGCCGTGCCGCTTCGGCATTGCCGCCGACGGCGAACATCGATCGGCCCCATTTCGTGCGCGTCAGGGCATAGTTCATGATCATCACGAACAGCACGAAGACGGCGAACATCCATGGCACGCCGCGACCCTGATTGAGGTAGAGCACGGCCGCAACCAGCGCCAAGGTCATGATGATCGCCTTGGCGAGGATCACGCTGAGCCCGGTATTGGAGAGGTTGGCCTCGTTGCGACGCTTCATGGTGCGCAGGCCGGTCGCGACGATGACGATGCCGGGCACGAAGGCCAGACCCAGGGAAAGCCAGGCCGGCATGATCATGATCTGACCGAACCGGACCAGAGGCGAGGAATAGGGCAGATTGATCGAGCCGGTCGCACCGAGCAGGTAGAGCTGCATGCCCAGAAGCGCGAGCAGACCGGCGAGAGTCGCAACGAAGCTCGGCATTTCGAACTTGTTGCGCAGGGTGCCGTAGACCAGTCCCACGAAAGCTCCGGCGACAAGTGCCCCGAGGATCGCGAGGGGCAGCGGCAGGCCGCTATTGACCCAGAGCACCCCGATCAGGGCCGAGGACAGGCCGCTCATCGATCCGATGGACAGGTCGATCTCGCCCAGCATCAGCACGCAGACGACACCGAGAGAGATCAGCCCCACAGCGGCCGCGTCGAAGAGCAGGTTCACGAGGTTGTTCGGAGCGAGAAAGATCGGGTTGAGGGTGGTGAACACGACCGAGATCATCAGGAGGCCGGCAAAGACCGGCAACATGCCGAGGTCCCCCGAGCGCACCCGGTCGATGAAGGTCCGGATGGCCCCGCCGATCCCGGTATCGCGCCGCACGCGGCTGTCGGCCTGATCGAATTTCGGCGTCTGTCCGGTCATGATGGCTTTCTGGCTCATGTCATTCACCCGTTGTTTCGAGTTTGCGTGCCATGCGCCGCGACACGGAATTGTCCGTGGCACCGGTTATGGCGGCGACAAGTTCCTGATGAGTCGCGTCCGCGTCGAAGACGCCGTTGTTCCGGCCCAGTCGCAGCACGACGACGCGGTCGGCGACGGCGCGCACGTCCTCCATGTTGTGGGAAATCAGGATCACGCCATGCCCGCGCTCGCGCACCCGCTCGATCAGGTTCAGCACCTCGGCGGTCTGCGCCACGCCCAATGCGGCGGTCGGCTCGTCGAGCATGATGATCTTGGGATCGAGCAGCAGAGAGCGGGCGATGGCCACGGTCTGCCGCTGTCCGCCCGAAAGCGATGCAATCGGCTCGCGTACGGAGGGAATCCGGGCCGCGAGTTCGTTGAGAAGCGTCCAGGCGCGGACCTCCATCTGAACCTCGTCGAGCTGCCAGGGCGACACTTCATGCCCGAGGAACAGGTTTGCCACCACGTCGAGATTTTCGCACAGGGCCAGATCCTGAAACACCGTGGCGATCCCGAGTTCGAGCGCCGTACCGGGGCTATCGAGCGTCACGGTCTTGCCGCAATACTCGATCGTTCCCGCGGTCGGCCGGTGCACCCCGGCGAGCACCTTGACCAGGGTCGATTTGCCGGCGCCGTTATCGCCGACAAGTGCGACGACCTCGCCCGCATGGACATCGAGATCGATGTCCGAAAGCGCGGTCACGGCGCCGAATTGCTTGGAAATGCCGCGCAGCCGGAGGATGAGCTCCCCGCGCGGCGGCGCCTCTGTTCTAATGTCGGACATGTGGACTTTCCTCCCCCTGTGCCGGTCGCGGACCTGTCGAAAGTTCGCACATGGCTGCGACCTGACCTGCGCCGACAGGATATCGGCGCAGGCGTGCTGCCTTACTCGATGATGCCAAGTGCCTTGCAGGGCTCGACATATTCACCGGTGCAGACCTCGTCGGTCGACTGGATGCCCGCATCGAAGATCTCGGCCTTGATGTTTTCCTGCGTGACGACTGCAGGCACGAAAAGCTGCGAGGGCGTGTCGTAGAGTGTCGTTTCCGCCTCAGGGGTCTCGCCCTCGAGGAAACTCACCACGATTTCCGCCGCTGCCTCCGCCACGATCTCGGAAGGCTTGGAAATGGTGTTGTACTGGTCCCCCGCGATGATCAGCTGCAGCGCCGCGATGGTGGCGTCGTTGCCGGTGACCGGCGGGACCGGATCGACACCGGCAGCCTTGAACGCGGCGATCGCACCGCCCGCCGTGCCGTCATTGGCGGCAACGACACCGGTGATTTCACTGCCGAAGCGGGTGATCTGACCGGAGGCCCATTCCTGTGCCTTTGGAGGGGCCCAGTCGGGCGTGTCGAACTCGGACAGCGTGACGTATTCGGAGCCGTCCAGTGCGCTGTCGATACCGTCACGGATCAGCCCGGCTGCGGCATCGGTGGGCGAGCCGTTGATCTGCAGGACACCGGCGCCCGCGGGGACACCCTCGGCCTTGAGGTGGTCGACGAGCGATTGTGCGATGGCACGACCGATCCCTTCATTGTCGAAGGACACGTAATAATCCGCCGGAACGTCGGGGATCGGGCGGTCATAGGCGATGACCTTCACATCCTGGGATCGCGCGATCTGCACCAGACCGGCCGCGGCCGAGGAATCCACCGGGTCGAGCACGATGATCTTTGCGCCTTGCGCGATCACCGAATTGAACTGCTGCTGCTGCAAGGCCACATCGGCATTGCCGTTCTGGTAGATCACGGTGCAGTCGGGGCAGAGCTTTTTCATCGCCGTCTGAAAGCCGGGATAGTCATGCTCTTCGTAGCGGGTCGATGCCTGGTCCGGCATCAGGAAGGCCACGGTGGCCGCCTCCTGTGCCGATACGGCAATTGCGGACAGGCCGACCATCAGGGCCGTGGTTCCTGCAAGCTTGTAGCTTCTCTTCATGGGTCTCTCCTCCAGTTCGGTCCTCCCGCGGATCAGGCGGGTGCCGCATGGGGAGCGTGCGCGGACATTGCGTCGGAAACCTCCCTCCTCAGGGTGCCCGACACGCGCGCTGCGGGGCATGCGCCCCTGTCCGTCTCCTCCCCAAGCAGCCGATTCAGGTTGCTTCATCGTTTGTGCTTGCTTGCTCAATCGATTGCGCAAGCATTGCACGCCAAGAGAATTGCCGTCAAGCTGTTTGAAACCGCGGAGGATTCCGGGCAGCGCGAGGACCACGCCACATGAGCGGCAAAAACGAGATTTCCGCAAAGCGAACAACGATCTACGACATCGCCACTCTTACGGACACGTCTGCCAGCGCCGTCAGTTCGGTTCTGAACGGCTCATGGAAAAAACGCCGAATCAGCCAGAAGCTGGCGGACCGCGTGCTGCGCGTCGCAGAACAACAGGGCTACTCGGTCAACCTTCAGGCCAGCGTCCTGAGGCGGGAGCGGTCGAACATCATCGGCATGATCATTCCGAAATACGACAATCGGTATTTCGGGGCCATCGCGGAAAAGTTCGAACAGGCCGCCCGGATTCGGGGCCTGTTCCCCGTCATCACCTGCACGCAGCGCGATCCCGACCTCGAATTCGAGGCGGCAAAGGAGCTGTTATCCTACCAGGCCGATTGCATCATCTCGACCGGGGCGACGGACCCAGACAGGATCAGCACGCTCTGCGCAGCCGCGGGCGTGAAGAACATCAATGTCGACCTTCCCGGCAGCAAGGCCATGTCCGTCATCTCGGACAACGTCGCAGGCGCACGCGATCTCACCCGTCTTATCCTGGAGCGCTGCAAGGCTGAATTCGGCATTTGCGCGCCCCTGACTTTCGTCGGCGGCAGGGCGTCCGATCACAATACAAGCGCCCGCATCAAGGGATTTCTCGAAGCACATGCGGAATGCGGTCTGGAAGTATCCCAGGATCGCATTCTCGCCTGCGGCTACGCTGCCGAAAAAGCCGAAAGCGCCTTGAGCAAACTGGACCCGGATCAGATTGGCGGGTTGTTCGTGAATTCCACGATCACGCTCGAAGGCGTGGTGACCTGGGCCAAGGGGCTGAGCCCGGAATACAGGACCAAGATCAGATACGGATGCTTCGACTGGGATCCCTTCGCCGCGTTGCTGTCGGCGAACGTCGGAATGGTGCAGCAGGACGTCGCCCGAATGCTGGAAACAGCTTTCGATGCGATGAACGAGCCCGAGCAGGGCAACCAAACGATTCTGGTGCCCTGCATTCTGAAAGAGTTGTGATCCGGTGATAACGGGCCCGGTCAGGCCCGCTCAGGTCTGGGCGTCCGCAGTCTTCTCGGGCTCATCGATCTTTATGCGCATGTCGGCGGATCCGAGAAAATGGCCCAGCGTCGTCATGGCTTCCACGTTGTCGCAGATCACCTTGACGATCACGAGGAATGGCACCGCCATGAGCGCGCCTGCAATGCCCCATAGCCACCCCCAGAACACGACGGTGACGAAGACCGAGACAGTGTTCAGCTCCAGCCGGCGTCCCAAAATGGCCGGTGTGATGATCTGGCCCTCGAGCGATGTGGCGGCGAGATAGAGCAGTGGTGCGATGGCCGCCTGCCCCAGAGTGTCGAAGGCAAGGACAGAATAGATGCCCACAAGCACCACGCCCGCGATCGCCCCAAGGAAGGGCAGGTAGTTGAACAGGAACGCAACCAGCCCCCAGACATAGGCCTTGGGCACGCCCACCAGCGTCATCAATCCCCAGACGACCAGTCCCAGACCGGCATTGATCAGGGTGATCGTCAGAAGGTACCGCGAAATGGCCCGCTCCACACCCGCCACGATCTTCAGGGCACGCTTCTTCTCGCTCAGGGACGGCAATACCTCGACGAGCTTGGCGCGAAACATGTCGCCCGAGGCCAGTAGGAACAGCGCAAGCACAAGCGTCACGACCAGCGTGGTGCCGGTGCTGACGGCGTTGCTGACGGCAGAGTTCAGGATGCCGGGTTGCTGGATCGACACTTTCTGGACCTGCCCGCTAGTGCCGGCTTCCTCGGTCAGACCCTCGACCTCCTTGCTCGCCTCCTTGACCTTCTCGACGGACTCCGTGAGCCCCTGAAGCTTTTCGCGCAATTGTTGGCCCATCTCGGGCGCGTCCTGCATCCAGGCACTGACCGGCCCGCTGACCGCATACCCGCCGGCCACGATACCCGCGCCGAGCGATATAACCAGCAGCGCAGCACTCAGAGGCGAGGGGACCCCCACCCGCCATGCGCCCCGAACGATGGGACTGAGAGTGAGGGCCAGCATCAGCCCCAGGATGATGGGCAGCAGCACATCCTTGGCAAAGAAACATCCCATGACAAAAGCCAGGAATGCCAGAAACAGGAGGATGCGGCGGATCTTGTTGAGTTGAACAAGATTTTCGACACGCCAGCTTTCAACGCTGAGCTTGTCGGGGTCGATCTGGTCGACAGACGGCAGTTGGGACATTTGGGTGGTTTGACCTGAATAAGCGGCCCCCGTGCGGTGGGGCGTTAAGGCAGATTACGGCAGCCAGCACTGGTCGGCAATGTCTTAGACCAAGTGTTGGCCGGTCCTTTGATTGCGGGCTTGCTCGAGCCGGGCAGTAAAGCGCTGCTCAAGTCAGGGACAGGGCCGTGAGGTCAGGTTCGCCGGAAAAATATTGCCGCACTGCAGCATCACACCCTTGAAATGCTGCAGTGCAGCAATCATGTGTTGTACAGACGCAGAAAACGGGGATCATCCCGCCAGCTCAAAGGATTTTACCATGACCAAGACACCTGATGTGACCGCAATGTTCAAAGACGCAATGGCAGCCTTCCCGATCGATGGCTCGGCAGCCGAGGGCACGTTCAAGTCCACCGCCGAACTCAACGAGAAGATCAGCACCGTGGCTCTGGGCGCCGTCGAGAAGTCGACTTCGATCTCCGAGCAGTGGACCCAGGAAACGCTGAAAGGCCTGTCGGACGTCGCGAAAGCCAAATCCTCGCCCGCAGACTACATGCAGGCCATGACCGATTTTGCTGCCAATTATTCCAAGGCAGCGACCGAGCACATGTCAGCTTTCGCCGAGATCGGCAAAAAAGCCCAGTCCGACACGCTCGAGCTGATGACCGCTGCTGGCAAGAACTTCGGTGAAGAAGCGAAGGCAGCTGCAAAGACCGCCAGCAAGGACGCAACTTCCGCCGCGAAATCCGCTGCCGGCAAGTAAGACCTCGATATTGGCGCTGCCTCATTCGTGAGCGCGCTGCGAACAGGCAGGCTCTTCGGGGCCTGCCTTTTTGCTGTTCGGGGGCAGCGCTCCGGAGGCTACAGAGTTTCAGTCGGTTCCGCCGCGCCGTCTCGGGCAGGGCAGATGGCGGCCCGCGTGATGGGCTTTAAGTATATACATATCACTGCCTCGCGGCCCAGAGCATGCCACGCCGCATGATCTCGGTGACTTGCGGCGTCTGGAGATCCTGCAGCTCATGTCCGATCGAACAGTAGAAGACGCGGCCCTGATCCCAGCGGCGTTTCCAGACCACGGGGATGACCGTGCCTTCGATCCACCACAGATGATCGCCCGAGAAGGTCGTCGTCGCCAGAACCTCGTTCGAGGGATCGACCAGCATGTAGTATTGCTCGGACTTCAGCCTGAAGCTGCGGATACCACGCATGACCGGATCGGACGGCCGGCAGATGGTGATGTCATGCTCGACGTAATCATCCGACGGCACGGGATTGTCAGGCCAGCCTGGCGGGTGGGCCACGAACTGGCCGCCGATCAGGAAGTGATAGGTCGGACGGTCGCGAAACGCATCGCCCATATGGCCGTGCCACCCGGCAAGGCCGCAGCCCCGTGCGACGAGCTTCAGAAGTCCGTCTTCCTCGGCCTTGGTCATGGTGCCGAATTCCGGCTGATGGGCCGAGCGCGCAGAGGACCAGATCGGAACGATGAGATCGACGTCCGCCATCGCTTCGGGACTGGCCAGAGGGGCGAGCGTGTCGTGCACGACGACGTCAAAGCCGTTCTGCGCGAGCAGATTCCGGCACCAGTCGGCAAATTTGGTGGGAGTGTGGCCTTCCCAGCCACCGACGAAAAGAACTGCCTTCATGGAATTTCCTTACGCATGAAGGGAAGCATCGAGGCCATGTCGCGCTGCGCATATCCGGCGCTCTCGGCTTCCCTGAGTTTCTGGAAGGTGATCGCGCCCTGAGGCAGCGCGACGTTGAACTTCGCGGCCAAGGCAGCGGTCAGTTCCATGTCCTTGCGGGCCAGCGCCACGGTAAATGTCACCTCATGCGCCGCCTCGTCGAGGTAGAGGGGGCGGCGGTATTTCAGCATTGGCGCACAGGCGGCGGAAGCTTCGATCACGTCGAACGCGCGGGCCGCGTCGATGCCGGTGGCTTGCGCGAGGGTCATGGACTCTGCCAAGGTCTGGTTGATGCCGTGTATCAGGGAATTCACTGCCAGTTTCATCACGGACCCTAGCCCAGGCGCGCCAAGACAGATGACCTTGCGCCCGAGCACGTCAAGCACCGGACGAAGCGGCGCGGCGTCCATCTCGGTGCAGCCGGCCATGATCAGCAAGCTGCCCTCGCTCGCAGCTCCGGTCGAACCGGAGACGGGCGCATCGATCACCGTGGTTCCCTGCGGCGCCTGCCGGGAGAGTGCCGCGACGTGATCGGGGCTGAGCGTGCCCATCTCGACAAAGACCGACGCGCCCTGTCCCGCAAAAAGCCCTTCATCCCCCAGATGCACGGCGTCGGAGGCGGGATCGTCCGCCAGCATGGTCAGAACGACCGAACACGCCGTCGTCAGATCGACAGGCGCATCGGCTACGGCACAGCCGGTTTCGTCGGCCAGAGCAAGGGCTGCGGCACGGGTGCGGTTCCACACGGTGACCTCGTGTCCGGCGGCGACAAGGTTGCGCACCATCGGCGCACCCATGCGCCCCAATCCAGCAAAACCGACATGCATCAGGCCACCCGCTCCGAATTCAGCCCCGAGATCGCCTGCACGAGATTGTCCTCGGTCACCTCCTGCGACGTGAAGATGCGCATGAGGCGTCCGTGATACATCGCTGCGATCCGGTCGCTGACCTGCAGAACCTCGGGCATTTCCGAGCTGATGACGATCACCGCATATCCCTGTTTCGCAAGCTCGCGGATGAGGCTGTGGATCTCTGATTTCGACCCGACATCGATGCCGCGCGTCGGTTCGTCGACGATCAGGACCTTGGGCTGCATCGACAGCCACTTGGCGATCACGATCTTCTGCTGGTTGCCGCCCGAGAGGTTGCCCACCTTCTGCCGCCATCCCGGCGTCTTGATCGAGAGCTTGTCGCGGTACTGATCGAAGATCGCGATCTCGGCGCCATCCGACACGAAGGGTCCCGCAGTCAGATCACCAACCTGCGGCAAGGTCATGTTATCCTTGCAATTCATGCCCAGAACGAGCCCCTGTTCCTTGCGGCTTTCCGGCACCAGCGAAATCCCCCTGCGGATCGCATCCACCGGCGAGTTGATCCTGACCACCTCGCCGTCGATCAGGATCTGCCCGGCCGAGGGCGTGCGCAGACCGAACAGGGTCTCGGCAATCTCGGTGCGCCCTGCCCCGACCAGCCCGTAAAAGCCCAGCACTTCGCCGCTGCGCACTTCGAAACTGATATCCTGGAAGAGCTTGCCGCAGGACAGGCCCTTTACCGCGATCGCAACGTCGCCCATTTCGGCCGGCTGCACGTTCCGGGTCAGGTCGAGAGAGCGACCGATCATGAGCTTGGTCACTTCCTCCTCGTTCGTGTCCCGCGTGATCAGGGTGCCGCGATAGGCCCCGTCCCGCAGGACCGAGATCCGGTCGGAAATGGTGAAGATCTCGTCCATCCGATGCGAGATGTAGACGATACCCACGCCACGCGCCTTGAGGTCGCGGATGATGTCGAAAAGCACGGATTTTTCCGCATCCGTCAGCGAAGCGGTCGGCTCGTCGAAGATCACCGCCTTGGCGTCGACGGTCAGGGCGCGGGCGATTTCGACCATCTGCATGTTGGCGATCGAGAGGTCGCCGACGATGGTCTTCGGCCCGAAACTGCAATTGAGCCGCTTCAGGATCGCTCCCGCCTTGTCGTACAAGGTCGCCCAGTCGACGCGGCCGAAGCTCTTGGTCGGCAGCTCGCCGAGATAGATGTTCTCGGCCGCAGACAGCTCTTCGGCAAGGCTCAGCTCCTGGTGGATCAGCACGACACCCTTGGCCTTTGCTTCCATCGGGCTGCGCATGACGACCTTCTTTTCCTCGATGAAGATGTCGCCTTCGTTGGGCTGGTGCATGCCCGCCAGCGTCTTCATCAGGGTCGACTTGCCTGCACCGTTCTCGCCGAGCAGGGCATGCACCTCGCCGGGCATCACGTCGAAACTGACGCCATCCAGCGCACGCACCCCGGGGAAGGTCTTGACGATGCCCGACAGGCGCAGGGCGGGTGTTCCTTTGGTCATATCCGCAACTCCTCTTTGCCTTTGCGGTTGAGCTGGCGGTCCAGGTAGAGCACGGCGATCAGGATCAGACCGATCACGAGGTTCACCGTCTCGGTATCCGAGCCGATATAGCCGAGCCCCTTGCGCAACAGCTGGATCGCGATGACCCCGCCGAAGGTCGAGATGACAGAGCCGCTGCCGCCGGCGAGCTTGGTGCCGCCCAGAACGACCGCGGTGATCGCCCAGAGTTCGTAAAGCGAGCCGTCATTGGGGTTGACCGAGCCGCTTTCCGAATAGAACACCACGGCGCTCAGGGCCGAAAGAAAACCGATCAGCATGAAGTTCTTGAGCATGTGCGGCCCGACCCGGATACCGGCATTGACCGCCGCGTCGCAATTGTCGCCGATGGCATAGGCGTTTCGGCCATGCACCGTCTTGTTCATCATCAGCCAGAGCGCGAGCGTGCAGGCCAGCAGGAACCATGTGGCGGTGTGCAGGCCGAGGAACTGCGCCTCGGCGAAATCGACCAGCGTCCAGTTGAGCTCGGATGTGGGTTGTTCACCATTATACATGAAGACCAGACCCCGGTAGCCGAGCATGGATCCCAGCGTCACGATGAAGGCATCCACCCCCGTCTTCCACACGATCAGGCCGTTCACCGCGCCAAGGACCGTGCCGGTCAGCAATGCCAGCAGCCAGGATACCGGGATGACCCAGTCGCCAAGGCCGTCAAAGATCGGCCAGGTCATGCTGTCGAGCAGGACGACGGCGCTGAGCGCAAAGATCGCGCCGACGGACAGGTCGATATTGCCGTTGATCATGATGACGGTCATGCCCAGGGCGATGATCCCGATCGGGGCCGATTGCTTGAGCAGCAGCAGCATGTTGTCGAGATCCATGAAGGCGCCTTCGGACAGCGACAGGAAATGTCCCGCCACCGAGAAGAAGATCAGCTCGAGCACGATGAAGCCCCAGATCGCTCCCTGCTTGAGCAGCCGCGCGGTGTTTTCGCTTAACATTTTCGGCTCCTCAGGCGATCGGTGACAGGAGACGGCCGCGCTTGGCCGCGATGTCCAGCCAGACGGCCAGAATGATGATGACCCAGGTCACGACGTACTGGACGTAGAAATCGAGACCTACGAGCAGCAGTCCATTCTGGATAAACCCGAGGATCAGCACGCCGATCACTGTCTTGAACACTGTGCCCGAACCGCCCATCAGCGACGCGCCCCCCAGGATGACGGCGGCCAGCACTTCAAGCTCCAGCCCCTGCCCCACGGTGTTCTGGCTGCCCAGCGACCGGCTCGCTTGCAACAGCCCCGCACAGGCGACGCAGAAGGACGAGATGACATAGGTCAGGAACACGATTCGCGCCCGCGGGATGCCCGAAAAGGTTGCCGCAGTGCCGTTGCCGCCCACCGCATAGACCTTGCGGCCAAAGGGTGTGCGCGACAGCAGGATGCTCAGCAGGATCGCGAGGATCGCGAAAAACAGGATCGGCACCGGAATGCCGAGGATGTCGGAACGCCCGAAAAAGCCGAACCAGGTGCCCTGCTTGTCAGCGATATCCATGTTCTTGCCGCCGGAATAGGTCAGCGTCAGCCCGTGGATCGCCGAGAGCATTCCCAGCGTCACGATCAGAGAGTTCAATTTGAGATAGCCCACCAAAAACCCGATGAAGGCCCCGAGGCACATGGTCATCGCGAACATTGCCGGGATCGCCATCAGCGGCCCGAGCTTGTCATGCAGATCGAGCACGACGATGGTCGAGAACGACATCATCGATCCGACGGACAGGTCCAGATTGCCGCTGATCACGACGAAGGTGACCCCCAGCGCCATGACCCCGAGAATGGCCGAGGACCGGATGACCCCCAGCACGTTGTCCACCGCGAGAAAGCGGTTGTTGGCCAGGGCGAACCCGATGATGAAAAGCGCAAAGGCAATCAGGATACCCTGTTTTGCCAGAATGTTCGTAATGGATGACCGCGTCATGGTCGCCATGTCTTTCCCCTCCCTTGACCCGTCCGTGCGGGCCCTCAGACCAAGGTCATGCCACCGTCAATCATGACGATCTGACCAGTCATGTAATCGCTTTCACGCGACGCAAGAAATGTCGTCGTTCCAGTGATGTCAGCAGGTTGCGCGACGCGCCCCCGCAGAATTTCCGCCGAGAATTCCTCCATCGCCTGACCGGGTCGCTCGGAGGCGCCGATGCGCAGCAAGTCTCGGTCGACCTCCTCCCACATCTCGGTCGCCACCACTCCCGGCGCGAAACCGGTGACAGAGATGTCATGTTTTGCAAGATCCCGTGCGCCGGACTGGGTCAGCGACACCACCGCCCATTTCGAGGCGCAATAGGGCGCCACATTGTCGAAGCCCTGACGGCTGGCGATCGAGGCGGTGTTCACGATCTTGCCGCCACCGCCTTGGGCGATCATCTGACGCGCGGCCTCCTGCATGCCGATCAGCACGCCCAGGCCGTTGATATCCATTATGAA
>JBBSNW010000024.1:0-60899 GCA_038260405.1 Rhodobacterales bacterium
ATGAAGGTCTTGTAGTAGAATCCCGCAGCCAGAAACGGTGCCGCAAGGTTGTTCACCGACAGCAGATCCCAGTCGAGCGACGGCCAGCGGTTCTGGCTCTCCACCACCAGCCCGTCATGCAGCTCCTGCACCGTGGCGCGCACATTCGGATCACGCGCCGCCCCCTGCCCGACGGTGACCAACGCATTGGGCTCTTCCGATCCGGCCGTCAGGATGCCGCGCGGCCGGTGGTACTTGAACGAGCGCGCCACCAGGCGCATGTCGTTCGCCATCAAAGCAGCCGCGAGCGTCTCCCCTTCGAGCCCCTCCATCCAACGCCCGTCGAACCGGAATCGCACGACCCTGCGCCCAGTCGCGCCCCTGCCCTCAATCCGCAACGCGCATCTCCCGGGCCAGATCCGCGCCCAGCACCGCATGGCTCACCGTATCCCGGCGCACCACGAGCCAGGCGCCGCATCCGGCACCGTGCCACCAGAGATCCCTTATCTCTCCGGCGATATTGTCGCGCAGATGCAGATATCCGTCCCAGGCCTCCTCCCCCGCATCGGGCGCCGGTCGATCGAGCCGCACCGCATCCCCCTGATAGGTGAATTCGCGCAGATCCCGCTCGCCACAGACCGGACAGGGCAGCCTCATGCGCCACCTCCACTCATACGCTCCGAAGCTCCCATATTCATCTTGCCCGAAAAACTCCCGCCGGAGGCTCCCGCCCCGTCACCCCGCGCCGCCCTTTGAAGGCTCGAACCACACCGCATCCACATCCCCTTTCCCGACCTCAAGATTCCGCCTTCATACCCGCGCCTAATGCAGGTTGTGCTGCGCACCGGTGCCTTCCTCGTCCATCAAGCCACGCCCGGTGCGGAACCGGTCCAGCCGGAAGCGCTCGGCAGTGCCGTGAGGGCGGTCGGTCGCGAGCAGATGCGCGAAGGCAAACCCCGATCCCGGCACCGCCTTGAAGCCGCCGTAACACCAGCCGCAATCTATATAGAGTCCCTCGACCCCCGTCCGGTCGATGATGGGCGAACCGTCCGGCGTCATGTCCATGATCCCGCCCCAGGATCGCAGCACGCGCGCCTTGCCGATCATCGGCATCAGTGTCATCGCGGCCTCCATCACATGCTCGGCCATCGGCAGGTTCCCCCGCGCGGCGTAGGAGGCGTAGAAATCGAGGTCGCCCCCAAAGACCAGTCCGCCCTTGTCGGATTGCGAGATGTAGAAATGCCCCATCCCGAAGCTCACCACGTGATCGATGCAGGGCTTGAGCCCCTCGGTCACGAAGGCCTGCAGCACATGGCTTTCGATCGGCAGCCGCATCCCCGCCATCGCCGCCACCTGGCCCGAACGCCCGGCGACGACGATCCCGACCTTCTTAGCACGGATCGCGCCTCTCGTGGTCTGCACGCCGCGCACCACACCGCCTTCGATGTCGATCCCCGTCACCTCGCAGTTCTGGATCAGATCGACGCCGCGCCGGTCGGCCCCGCGGGCGTAACCCCAGGCCACGGCGTCATGCCGCGCCGTGCCACCGCGCGGATGCAGCAGCCCTCCGTAGATCGGAAAGCGCGTATTGTCGAAATCGAGGTAAGGCAGATGCCGCTCCACCCCGCGCCGGTCCAGCAGCACCGCATCGTCACCCTGCGCGCACATCGCATTGCCACGCCGCACGAAGGCATCCCGCTGCCCGTCCGAGTGGAACAGGTTGATCAGCCCCCTCTGCGAATGCATCACATTGTAGTTCAGCTCCGCCTCGAGCCCCTCCCAGAGCTTCAGGGAATGCGAATAGAACTCGGAATTGCCCGGCAGATAATAGTTCGCGCGCACGATCGTGGTGTTGCGCCCGATATTGCCGCCACCGAGATAGCCCTTTTCGAGCACGGCGACATTGCGCAACCCATGCTCGCGCGAGAGGTAATAGGCGGTGGCAAGACCGTGCCCGCCACCACCGATGATCACGATGTCATAGTCGGATTTCGGTTCGGGATCGCGCCAGTGCGGCGTCCAGCCGGCATTGCCGGTCAGGCCTTCCTTCAGGATGCGCAGGGCGGAAAATCTCATTGGGGACTCCGGTTCGACAAGTTTATCCTAGCAATGCCCGCCGACCGCGCCCTGACGGTTTCCGACATGTCCTGTCGCTGCCGCGCCCTGCCCGGGATCACGTGGTATAAGCCGCGGCGCGCTCCTCGTTGCTCAGCACCCTCGGCGGGGATACCGGCTGTCCGGCGGCGTCAAAGAAAGGAGACCGGCGGGCCGTCCCCGAGAGATAGGCCGCAACCGAGCGCCGCATGAGTCCCCCCAGCATCGCGACCAGCCCCTTGTCGCGTTTGGGCGCACCGGCGTTCGGCAAGGCCATCTTTGTGAAGCCGCGCGTACGCACCGGGCCAAAGGGTGTCGCATCCCGAAACAGCGGGCGCCACATGCCCGCGAGCGGCACCCGGGACGTGCCCACCGTGTTGGCGAGCGGCGTGTTGCAGCAATCGGCGTACCAGCGGTAGAGACCCTTTTCCGAAAGCCGCAGACAGGCCAAATGCTCGGAGCCCGACGTGATCTCGATCCGGGCGGGCAGCACTTGCACCAGTGGACTGCCGCCGCCGGGTTCGAGCTGATCGGCGACGCCCATATGGCGCGCAAAGGCGCGGCAGTCGCGGCAATAACAGACCAGATGGCAGACTTCCCGCGGCACCGCTTCTTGCAGCACGCCCGTAACTGCACCGCAGCGGCAGGAGAATTCAACGCTGGACGACATCAGGGCCTCCCTCATTCACCGGCGATACCGATCATGAAAAAGACTGCCCGATTCCGCTGCCAAAGAACAGCCTGTCCCTGTCGGCGTCATTCGCAAATCCGACCTGCTCGAGATGGCGTGGCAAGGCCGACAGCCTCTCCTGCCGGCCCGACCTGGTGGTGCATCCGAGACTAGAGCCCCTTGGCACGGTAGCTGGCCGCGACTTTGCCGATGGAGACAAGATAAGCCGCCATGCGCAGGTCGCTCACATCCTCGCGCCCGTGCCAGACCTCGCGCATGGACTGGTAGGCGATGCGCATCGTGTCATCGAGCCCCGAGCGTACCAGTTCCAGCTCTCCCGCACCTCGCAGGTACTTCTGCTTGAAATCCGGGCTGAGCGTCCAGGTCTTGCCCAGCGAGTCCGAGATCCGCTCCAGCTCATCCACCACCAGCTGGTGGCGGGACTCTTCCTGCCGACGCTGCATCCGGCCAAAGCGGATGTGGCTCAGATTCTTGACCCATTCGAAATACGAGACCGTAACCCCCCCGGCATTGGCGTACATGTCCGGAACGATCACCGTGCCCTTCTCGCGCAGGATCTCGTCGGCGCCTGCCGTGATCGGCCCGTTGGCGGCCTCGATGATCAGCGGCGCCTGAATCGCATGGGCATTGCCGAGGTTGATCACCCCCTCGAGCGCCGCCGGGATCAGGATGTCGCAGGGCTCTTCGAGCACCGCATTGCCGTTCTGCGTGACCGCCCCCTTGCTGTAACCGGTAACGCCGCCATGCAGGATGATCCACTGGCGCAGATCCTCGATGTCGATCCCGGCAGGATCGGTCACCGCGCCGTCCCATTCGATCACGCCGGTGATGCGGCAGCCATCTTCCTCGCTCAGGAACTTGGCGGCGTGATAGCCCACATTGCCGAGTCCCTGCACGATCACCCGCTTGCCGTCGAGCTTGCCCGACAGCCCGGCCTTGGCGATGTCCTCGGGATGGCGGAAGAATTCCTGCAGCGCGTATTGCACGCCCCGCCCGGTCGCCTCGGTCCGTCCCTGGATGCCCCCGGCATTGATCGGCTTGCCGGTCACGCAGGCCGCGGCATTGATGTCGGTGGTGTTCATCCGGCGATACTGATCCGCGATCCAGGCCATCTCGCGCTCTCCGGTGCCCATGTCGGGCGCGGGCACGTTCTGGGAGGGATGGATCAGGTCGCGCTTGGCCAGCTCATAGGTGAACCGGCGGGTGATCAGCTCGAGCTCGCGCTCGTCATACTGGCGCGGATCGATCCTGAGCCCACCCTTGGAACCGCCGAACGGCGCCTCGACCAGCGCGCATTTGTAGGTCATCAGGGCGGCAAGCGCCTCGACCTCGTCCTGGTGCACGTTGGGCGCATAGCGGATGCCGCCCTTGACCGGTTCCATGTGTTCAGAATGCACCGAGCGATACCCGGTGAAGGTCTGAATTGCGCCGCGCAGCCGGACCCCGAAACGCACCGTGTAGGTGGCATTGCAGACACGGATCTTCTCCTCGAGCCCCGGGCTCAGATCCATCAGCGCCACGGCGCGGTTGAACATGAGATCGACGCTTTCGCGAAAGCTGGGCTCGTGCGTGGGGGTTGCAGACATTGCAGGTTCTCCAGTTGTGGTGACCGTCAGCGACTCAAGTTTCGCCTGTTTTGAGTGCATCCACCCTAGGTCAAATCGGTTCGGATGACGCCCCCCAATCTGGCAACACGCCCCAGGCGTTTTCTCTCACCCTTCCGAACACGCAAAAGTTGCTGTTGTCCCCGCTGCGGAAACAGAACGCCGCATTCCCACTCAATGTCCCAAAACCACTGAAAATTTTAGAAAATACCGCCACTGATCGCCCAAGTTTGGCCATTTTGGCCGCTGATAACCGCAGCATGAAATTCTGTCGGTTGTGGGGCAGTTTCCCGGGCTTTCTCCGGGAGGAAGGCTACGGATGCACACATGATTCCTGCTCGCAAGAGACGGCCCTCGCAGGGTGTCTGTGGATCCGCGCTGACGGCCCTTGGACGCATGATGCCGTTCGTGAAGGACGAGAGTGGCGCCATGTCCTATGTCGCAATCACCGGCGCGCTCATCCTGATGATCTTCGGCGGCATGGGGATCGACATGATCAGCGCGGAGGTCAAGCGCAACAAGATCCAGAGCACGCTGGATCGCGCGGTTCTTGCGGCCGCCGACCTCGAACAGACCATCAATCCTACCGATGTCGTGAACGACTACATGGCCAAGATGGGCCTGGCCGACACCCTGACCTCGGTTAGCGTGGAACGTGGCCTCAACCACAAGACCGTGACGGCAGATGCCTCGCTCGATACCCCGGCGAACTTCCTGCGGCTGCTGGGCGTCGAATCCCTGCGCGCCGAGGGTCTGGCCCAGGCCGAAGAGCGCGTCGCCAAGGTCGAGATTTCCATGGTGCTCGATATTTCAGGCTCCATGCGGGACAACAACAAGCTCGTGCGCCTGAAATCCGCGGCAAACACCTTTATCGACACGGTGCTGGACGGCAATTCCGATGATCTGATCTCGGTCAGCCTTGTGCCCTATTCCGAGCAGGTGAATGCCGGTCCGCTTCTCACCGAAAAGCTGAATGTGAACTGGCGTCACGGCTATTCGCACTGTCTCGAATTCCCGGACTCGGAGTTCAAATCGACAGCTCTCAATACGTCCATGCGCTACGATCAGATGCAGCACTTCCAGTTCAACAGTTCCAACACCAATTCCCGTACCGACACGGTCTGCCCGCGTTACTCCTATGAACAGATCAGCCCGTTCAGCCAGAATGCCGGTGCGCTCAAGGCGCAAATTGCACAACTGAATCCCCGGGCCGGCACCTCGATTTTCCTCGGCATGAAGTGGGGCACTGCGCTTCTCGATCCTTCGACTCGCGGCATGGCCAGCGCACTGATCCGCGACGGCGATGTCGACAACGCCTTCGAGGGCCGACCGGCGAATTTCGACGATACCGAAACACTCAAGACAGTGGTTCTGATGACGGATGGTCAGCACGACCAGTCGTTCCGCCTTCAGGACTGGGCCTACGATTCCGAAAGCGATATCGCGAACTGGGACCGCTGGAACCTGTTTTACTATTTGAATGCGAATGTCGCATATTACAAACGCAGCTCGTTCTACTACCAGAAATACAACGCCACTCTCGGGGACTCGCTGCTCGAAGACATCTGTGATGCGGCCAAAGCGAACAACATCGTCATATGGTCCATCGGCTTCGAGGTCAGCAATCACGGTGCGGACGTGATGCGCCAGTGCGCCTCCTCTCCGTCGCACTTCTTCCGGGTCCAGGGCACCGAGATCGAGCAGGCCTTCTACTCCATCGCCCGCGCGATTAACCAGTTGAGGCTCACGCAATGATCCGCCGCCTCGGCAAGAGCCTCCGTCGTTTCAAGCACGCCGAGGAGGGGTCCATGGTGATCCCCTTCGCACTTTGGTTGCCGCTTTTCATCATGATCATCGTGTCGGGCATGGAACTGGGGACTCTCACCATGCGCCATACGGCGATGGAACGCGCGCTGGACCAGACGGTGCGCGAAGTACGCCTCGGGACAGGGACGGGCTACACACACGATACCCTCAAGCAGGAGATCTGCCGGAAGGCGGCGATCCTTCCGGACTGCATGTCGAACCTGAAGCTCGAAATGGTTACGTTGAACATCCGCAACTGGCGCAATCCCAGCTCCGACATCGACTGCGTCGACACCGCCCTGCAGGTCAATCCGGCGACGACATTCGAATATGGCCTCGACAACGATCTCATGCTGCTGCGCGCCTGCTTCAAGTACAAACCGATCTCTCCGGCCGGGGGGCTAGGCTCTTCGCTGAACAAGGACACCCACGGTTTCACCGCCATCGTCTCCACCTCTGCCTTCGTGCAGGAACCGAGCTGAGGCACAGACAATGCTGAAGTTTTTCTCCCGCCGCCTGCGCCACTTCCGCGAGGATAGCCAAGGCTACATCACGCTCGAGGCGATGATCGTGATGCCTGCCCTCCTGTGGCTCTTCGCCGCCAGCTGGGTCTATTTCGACGTCTTTCGCCAGCAATCGATAAATCAGAAGGCCAATTACACGATCGGCGACATGCTCTCGCGCGAGACCAGTCCGGTCAATGACAGCTATATCGACAACACCCGAGAGCTGCTCTACCTGCTCAACAAGTCGCAAGGCGCCGAGTCGGATCTGCGGGTGACGGTGGTAAGATACCGCGACAGCGGCCAGAACTACCGCGTTGTCTGGTCCGAAAGCCGCGGTGCCGAACCGGCGCTGACCGACAGCGACATGGCGCTCTACATAGACAGGCTGCCGGTCATGGCCAACAACGATCAGGTGATCCTGGTCGAGACCTGGGACGATTACAGGCCCGCCTTCAGCGTCGGTCTGGGTGACTTCAGGATCACGACCTATTCCTTCACCCGTCCCCGCTATGCACCGCAGATCCTGTTCACGGGATAGAATGGGTTCAATGGTTTTGGAAAGCGCGCACTGATTGCGACCCCCGGCCTTGCTCGCGACGTCGGCACCGATGTCTTCGGCGCTGCCAGCCTCGTCTGACGCAAAGGTCAGATGCTTGCGATCAAGCCCCCAACCGGGGCGGTCAGATCGGCGCCACGCCCGCGATCATGGCGGCGATCACGTCGGCCATGGGGCGAGTCTGCGATCCGGGTGTGACACCGCCCACCGCGACCCTGCGTCCCAGCCGCCACCACAGGCCCGGCCGCCAGCACCGCTCCTGCGGCTGCTTCAGGATCAGCGTGAAGCCGTTCGACGGTTTCAATGCAAAGACCCCCCGGTCGATCCTCTGGATATCCTCGACCCGCGCCAGAAGCGTTCCGGCAGTGTCGCGCAATTCGTGTTCGGTGAGTTGCAGCGTCACCGTGGTGGCGCGCATCATCACATAGCCCAACCAGATCGCGCAGGCCCCGAGCAGGACCAGCAGCATCCGCCAGCCGACCGAGGGCGGCGTGACCAGAGCGACATAGATCAGCAACCCGCCGAGGAACCACAGCATCCCCACCCCGATCACGCGCCGTGGTGCCGAGGCACTGACCTCTGCCAGAATCCGTGTATCGCTCATTCATTCCCCTCCGTTCGCTTCCGTCCCTCTACAGGGGATCGTGGCGGTGCGGAACCGCCAAGACGCAACGACGTCCCGACCCGTGCGCAGGCAGCCCGTGCCCGCCGGGCGGCAGACACGGTGGCCAGATGCTCCCCCCGCCTAAAACGAAAAAGGCCCGGACAATTCTGCCCGGGCCCCTCTCAGTCCTTCAGCCGAAAATCAGAACGGGCTGTCGGGGAAATAGAAGCTCTCGGCATTCTCGGGTGTGACGAGCTGGCTGCCGATGATGAAGCGGCCGGAGACCGGCGTGTCCGAAACGAGCCTCAGCGCCGTCAGCTCGATCGCGGTCGCGATCTGGGCAGGCGGATAGGTCACGTTCACCGGCAGTTGCGGATCGCCGTCCATGATGCGCTTGATGATCTCCTTCATGCCCGCACCGCCGACGACCCACATCTCTTCCGAGCGGTCCGCCTGTGCGATGGCCTCGAGCACGCCGATGGCCATGTCGTCATCCGACGCCCAAACCGCGTCGATGTCGTCATATTTGGACAGGAAGTCCTGCATGACGTTGAACGCATCGTCGCGGTTCCAGTTGCCGTGCTGCATGTCCAGAACGTTGATGCCCGACCCCTCGATGGCGGCGTTGAAGGCCTCCACCCGCTCGTTGTCGAGCGTCGTCGGAATGCCGCGCAGCACGACGATGTTGTCGCCTTCGTTGAGGTTCTCGGCAAAATACTCGCCCGCGGTGCGCCCGAAGCCGGGGTTGTCACCCGCGACATAGAGATCCTCGATGCCCGGCACCGACAGGCCCCGATCCACAACCGTGACCCAGATGCCCTGATCGGCGACAGCCTGCACAGGGGATGTCAGCGGCTCGGATTCGAACGGCAGCACCACCAGCGCGTCGATGTTGCGGGTGGCCACCATATCCTCGATATCGTTGACCATCTTGCCCGCATCGCCCGCCGTGGCGAGAACGAAGCTGAGCTGCGGATAGGTCGCCTCCAGCCGCTCGATGCTGGCCTGCGCGTGGTAGTTCAACCCGCCCATGAAGCCATGCGTGGCCGAGGGGATCGCCACACCGATTGTGTAGCTCTCGTCCTGCGCCGCCACCGGACCTGCTGCCAGCGCCACGCCTAGCGCTGCGCCCTTGAAGATGTCTCTGCGTTTCATGAAGTCTCCTCCCTTGATTGCCGCCTCACTCTGCGGACTTTCCTTCCCGCTGCAGAACCACAGCGAGGATGACGATGACCCCCTGGATCGCGCCGTTCAAATACGGGCTGACGATCGAGGCGAGATTGAGAATGTTGTCGATGAGGCTCAGGATCAGCACGCCGACCACGGTGCCCCAGACCCGTCCGAAACCGCCCTTGAGCACGGTGCCGCCGATGATCACGGCGGCGATGGCCTCCAGCTCCCACAGCACGCCGGTCGAGCCGGAGGCTGAGCCGAGACGCGGAACATACATGATGGTCGCAAGGCCCACGAGCATGCCGAGCAACACGTAGGTGCCCATGCGCACGCGGTCGACCTTGACCGCGGAATAGCGCGCCACCTGTTCGTTGGCGCCGATCGCCGCGCAGTGGCGGCCGAACGGCGTGTGACGCATGACCAGCTCGCCGAGGATCGCGACGACCGCGAAGACGAGGATCGGCCAGGAAATGCCGAAGAGGCCGTCGTAATAGACGGGGCGGTAGAAGCCCCGCGCCTCGAAATCGAGCGACAGCGTGCCACCATCGGCGAGCCAGGTGACGAGGCTGCGATAGATGCCCATCGACCCGAGCGTGACGATGAACGCCTCGATCCCGACCTTCGATATCAGGAAGCCGTTCAGCAGTCCGGCGGCAAGGCCCGCAAGCAACGCCACGCACATGCCCGCAAGGATCAGCGGAACGCCGATGCCGAGCGTCGGGATCATCGCATTCATCGCCATGATCATCACCCCGGCGACGAAGGCTGCCATCGAGCCGACCGAGAGGTCGATCCCCCCGGCGGTGATGACGAAGGTCATGCCCACGGCGATGATGCCGATGAAGGCGGACCGGGCCAGAACGTTGGTCACATTGCCGTAGCCGAGGAAGTTCGAATTGAGCGATGCCCCGAGGATGATCAGCGCCACGAGTGCGAGGATCGGCCCCAGCACATGCAGGTTGATGCGGTGTTTCCGGGGGGCGGGTGCGGTCGTGTCGCTCATGCGGTTTCCTTTTCTGCGGCGACACCCATGGCAAGGCGCAGGATGGCGTCTTCGGTTATTTGGGCGCCGCTCAGCTCTCCGGCGATGTGGCCGCGCCCCATCACGATCACGCGCGAGGCCAGGCCGATCACCTCGGGCAGTTCGGAGGAGACGACGATGACGCTCTTGCCCTTGGCAGCCAGCGCCGCGATGAAATCGTAGATCTGCTGCTTGGTGCCGATGTCGATGCCGCGGGTGGGTTCGTCGATGATGACGATCTGCGGTGCGGCCAGCATGGTCTTGGCGAGCAGCAGTTTCTGCTGGTTGCCACCCGACAGGCTGCCCGCCACCATGGCACGATCGTTCACGCGGATGTCGAATTCCCGGATCGCGGTGGTGAGCGCCTCATCTTCGGCCCCCTTGTCGATGCGGATGCTCCCGAAGTGGTCGAGCGCCAGCAGGGTCAGGTTCTCGGTCAGGTTCTTCCCGAGCAGCAACCCCTTGTCCTTGCGATCTTCGGTAAGGTAGACGAGGCCCGCTTCGCGCGCGGCCAGAACGGAGCCGGGTTTGAGCGGTTTGCCCATCACCTGCACCGTCCCTGTCGCGGGGCGCAGGCCGACGAGGCCCTCCATCAGTTCCGTGCGCCCTGCCCCGACAAGGCCGGCAAAGCCCAGGACTTCACCCCGGCGCAGGGTAAAGGACGCATCGCGCACACGACCGGGAACGTTCAGGTTCTCGACCCGCAGGACGATGTCTTCCTGCGGCACCGGCTTGGCGGGGAAAAGGTCGGACAATTCGCGGCCCACCATCGCGGTGGCCATCTGGTCTTCGGTAAAGCCCTCCGCGTCCCGCGACAGGATCTGCTTGCCGTCGCGCAGCACTGTCACGCGATCGGCGATGCGGCGGATCTCGTCGAGCTTGTGCGACGTGTAGAGGATGGCTGTACCTGACTCGCGCAGGCGGTCGATCTGCTCCAGCAGGATGTCGGTTTCGCGGTTGGTGAGAACAGCGGTGGGCTCGTCCATGATCAGCACGCGGGCATTGCGCCCCAGCGCACGGGCAATCTCGACCATCTGGCGATTGGGCACCGACAGATCGCGGATGCGGGTGCGCGGATCCACGTGACAGTTGAGACGCTCGAGCAGCGCGCGCGCCTCGTCCTGCATGGCGGTGTGATCGAGGAAGAGCCCGCGTTTCTTTTCACGCCCTAGGAAGATGTTCTCCTCGACCGTCAACTGCAAGGCAAGATTGAATTCCTGATGGATCATCAGGATTCCCGCCTCTTCGGCGGCTTTCTGATCGGCAAAGCGCACCGGCTGACCGTCGAGGATCAGCTGACCCTCGGACGGCGCGAGATAGCCGCCGAGGATCTTCATCATGGTCGACTTGCCGGCACCGTTTTCGCCAATCAGGGCATGGACCTGCCCCGGGACAAGGTCGAAATCGACACCGTGCAGGACCTGGATCGGTCCGAAGCGGCGCTTGATCTGCTGTGCCGACAGGATTGCGCTCATAGCGTGACCCAGGCCGCGTTGCGTTTGGACGACCGCACGCAGGCCTCGACAAAGGCGACGCCTTCGACGCCGTCATCGATCGACGGGAAGGTCACTCCCTCGGGCAAGGCGGCGCCCGAACGGTGGGCGCGGATTGCCAGTGCGGCCTCGGAATAGAGATTGGCGAAGGCCTCGAAGAAGCCTTCGGGATGGCCCGGGGGGATGCGCGTGACACGCGCAGCCGCGGCACCGGTATCCGAAGATCCCCGTGTCACCACGGTGGTCGAGCCCCCGAGCGGCGTCACGCGCAGCTCGTTGGGGTTTTCCTGCCGCCATTCGAGCCCTGCCTTCGTGCCGTAAATCCGCAGGCGCAGGCCGTTCTCGCACCCTGCCGCAACCTGGCTGCACCAGAGCGTTCCGCGCGCACCACCCTCGAAGCGCAGCATCACATGGGCATTGTCGTCCAGCGTCCGCCCGGGAACGAAGCTTTGCAGATCTGCCGCCAGCGCTTCGGGCACGAGATCCGTCACGAAACGCGCAAGGTTGAAGGCATGCGTGCCGATATCGCCGGTCGCGCCGCCCACACCGCTGCGTGCCGGATCGGTGCGCCAGTCAGCCTGCTTGTTACCGGGATCGGGAACCTCTGCCAGCCAGTCCTGCGCGTATTCGACCTGAACAAGACGGATGTCGCCCAGATCGCCGCGCGCGACACGTTCTTTCGCTTCACGCACAAGGGGATAACCGGTGTAGTTATGCGTAAGGATGAAGAGCGTATCGGCGTTCTGCGCCGCTTTCTGCATCTTCTTCGCATCCGCCAGAGTGCCCGTCAGCGGCTTGTCGCAGATCACGTGAATGCCACGCTTGAGAAATTCGCGGGCGACCGGCAGGTGCATGTGGTTGGGTGTCACGATGGCGACCGCCTCGATCCCGTCCTTGAGGCGCGCCTCGCGCTTGGCCATCTCCGTGTAGTCGGCATAGATCCGGTCCTGTGCCAGACCTATCTCGACACCCGAAGCCTGCGCCTTTTCCGGCGTCGAGGACAAGGCGCCGGCGGTCAGCTGGAACGCTCCATCGAGCCGCGCGGCGACCCGGTGAACCGCGCCGATCAGCGCCCCCTGTCCGCCACCGACCATGCCAAGTCGGATCGGACCCGTGCGATCTGCGAAACGGCTCATCGGTCCAGCCCCAGCATCTTGCGGTTGGCGGCCTCGTCCGTCCCGCCGCTCGCGAAATCGTCGAAGGCATGCGGAGTGACGCGGATGATGTGATCCTTCACGAAGGCGGCCCCTTCGCGGGCACCATCCTCGGGATGTTTCAGCGCGCATTCCCATTCGACCACCGCCCAGCCGCCGAAATCCATCGCTGCGAGCTTCGAGAAGACCGCTCCGAAATCGACCTGACCGTCACCCGGGCTGCGGAAGCGTCCCGCGCGGTTGACCCATGACTGGAAGCCGCCATAGACGCCCTGCCGACCGGTGGGATTGAACTCGGCATCCTTGACGTGGAACATGCCGATCCGCTCGGCATAGATGTCGAGATTGTCGAGGTAATCGAGACATTGCAGGATGTAATGGCTCGGATCATAGAGCATCTTCGCGCGGGCATGGTTCGAGACCCGCTCGAGGAACATCTCGAAGGTCACGCCGTCATGCAGATCCTCGCCGGGATGGATCTCGTAACAGAGATCGATCCCGTGCTCTTCGGCGTGATCCAGAAGCGGCCGCCAGCGGCTGGCGAGTTCGTCGAAGGCCGTCTCGACCAGACCGGCCGGGCGCTGCGGCCAGGGGTAGATATAGGGCCAGGCGAGTGCGCCCGAGAACGTCCCGACGGCGGTAAGCCCGAGGTTGCGCGAGGCGGTGATGGTCTTTTTCACCTGATCGACGGCCCATTCCTGCCGCGCGGCCGGGTTGCCATGCACCGATGCATCGGCAAAGCCGTCGAAAGCAGTGTCATAAGCCGGATGAACGGCCACCAGCTGGCCCTGCAGGTGACAGGCGAGTTCTGTCACGGTGATGCCGTTCTCGGCCGCCTGCCCTTTCCAATCGTCGCAGTAATCCGTGCTGGTCGCGGCCCGGTCGAGATCGATCATGCGGCTGTCCCAGCTCGGGACCTGCACACCGGCATAACCGCAATCCGCGGCCCAACGGGTGATGCCGGACCATGTGTCGAACGGAGCCGTGTCGCTGGCGAACTGCGCCAGAAACAGGGCGGGACCCTGTATCGTTTTCATCTGATCCTCCCTTGCGCCTTTTTCGCGCGCATCTTGACGATGTAATCGTTTGCAAGGAGACTGACAAAAGCTCAAATCGTTTACAACAGATTTTTTCGCCATCATTGTTCGCACCGGAAGAAAGAGCTTGGATGGACAAGAGAGTCGCGACAATTCAGGATGTTGCACGGGTTGCCGGGGTCTCGACCGCCACCGTCAGCCGCACCCTGTCAAAGCCTTCCGTGGTGGCCGAATCGACGCGCGAGGCGGTGCTCAATGCCGTGGCCGAAACCGGTTACCGCATCAACTCCACCGCCTCGAACCTGCGACGGCAGAGGTCCGGCAGCGTGATCGCGCTGGTGCCGAACCTCGCCAATCCCTTCTTTTCGCAGATCATGGCGGGCATGTCGGCGGTGCTGACGCCCGCAGGTCTGGGCCTGCTGGTGGCGGACACGCAGACCGGCACCGATCCGGACGAGCGGCTCTCGCATTTCCTGCGCTCGGGTCAGGCGGACGGGCTGGTCCTGTTCGACGGCTCGCTGTCGCTGGCGGCGCTGGACGTGCCACGGCGACCGCCGGTCATCATGGCCTGCGAATGGATGGCGGGCGGGCTGCCATCGGTGCGGGTGGACAACGCCCTTGGCGCGCAGATGGCCGTGTCGCATCTTGCCGCGAAGGGGCACCGCGCGATCGGGCATGTCACCGGGCCGCGCGGCAATGTACTGACCGAGACGCGGCTCTCGGGTTACCTGCGCGGGCTTGCGGAACACGGGCTGGAAAGACGGGACTCGTGGATCTTCGATGGTGATTTCAGCATGGATTCAGGTGCTGCCGCCGGGAAGCGCTGGATGGCGCTCGAGTCGCGTCCCACTGCGCTCTTCTGCTCCTCGGACGAGATGGCAGTCGGTTTCATGGGGGCGGTGCAGCATGCCGGGATCCGCGTGCCCGAAGATCTCTCGATCGTCGGCTTCGACAATATCGACGTTGTCGGGCATCTGACCCCTGCCCTCACCACGATCCGCCAGCCGCGCACGACGATCGGCACACGCGCCGCCGAACTGCTGCTGGACATGATCGAGGTGGGCAGCCTGACCGGTCCCTCCGAGGTGATCGATGTCGAATTCATCCCGCGCAAGAGCGTGGGACCGCCGCCGGGCTAGCCGTGGCTGCGGAAATGTCCCGCTCTTAGACCGGCAGCGTCACGAGGTGATTGTCCCAGGCCCGTGGCGCGCTGTTGAGCGGCGACAGGGTGTCATGCGCGATGCGGCACAAGCCACCCAGACCATCGGTCGTCATGAAGCCGTCCTTGGCCGTGCCGACACCCGAGACATCCGAGCGCGTGAGCATTTCCTGAAACTGACCGGCGGCGTCGAACACGCTCACCACGCCCCCATGCGGCGACGTCAGCGCGACCTGCCTGCCATCTCCGCTGAAGGCGATGCTGCCGGCATAACCGTTCATGCGCATCTGTTGGGCCTCAGGCGCGGCGGCAAGCACTGGCCGGGCGCCACGCCGATGGAGGCCGAGCAGCGGCGGCGCGAGTGCGGCGTCATCCTCGGACTGCATGGCAAAGGCCACGAGACCATCCGCACGCAGCGCGAGATGGCGGATCGAATTGCGGTGCAGTTCCGGCACAAGGGTGATCTGCTCAAGCAACTCGCCATCGGCGCTGAAATAGCTGAGATTGGGCTGCATCGTGTCGCGGTTGAGCTTGGTGCGTTCGTCATCCATCGCGGTGCGGATCCCGCCATTGGCAACGACCAGATCGTCGGAGCCCGGCAGGCGCGCGATCTCGTGCGGGCCTATCCCTGCGCTCGCGAACTCTCCGATGCGGCGGTAATTGCGGGTCGCATCCCAGAGACCGATGATGCCCTCTCCCGTCTCCGCCTCGATCTCGGAGGTATGGAGCACGTCGCCTGCCGCGGAAAAGGCACCATGCCCGTTGAAACGGCGGCCTTCCGGCAGCGCCAGATGGTGCAGCACATGGCCGTCCGCGCAGTCTATGACGAGGGCATAGGTGCCGGGGCGGCGGGCAAAGGCCACGGCGAGCGGCTTGTGCGGATGACTGGCCGCCGCGTGGCCACGAGCGGGCAAGGGCACCCGGAACGTATCCTGCCCTTCGGCACCGAGACCGAACAGCGCGTAGCCGCCATCGGGTTCACGCGCGGCGGCAAGATAGCGGGGGTTGCCGGCATCCGCCCAGCTGAGCGTGGGCAGTGCCGAGGCGGCGAGCAGCGAGGCCATGAAGCCGCGTCTTGTGGTCATGTCAGTCTCCATCCCCTGCATTGAACCCCTGCGAGACGCCAAGCGCCGGGCCGACTTCGGACAGCACCGCGACCTCCGCCGCCTTCACCTTCTGCTGCAGGATCTCGACCTTGAGCCGCGCGCCGGGATCGGCGACACTGGCGAATGTCGGATCACCAAGCTCTGCCGAGGTCTGCGCCGCGCGCTCGAAGGCCGCGTCGGTTTCCGGGATCGGCGCATCGACCAGCGTGTCGGTCAGCTCCTGCAGCGCCGCCACGGACAGCGCGACATTGCGCAGCGAGCGTTCCGAACGACGCGTCTCCGCCCGGTTGGGGCGCGGGCGATCGAACGTCCCGAGCGGGCGGCCAAGCCGTTCGTTCGCAGTGAATTCAAGCCCCGAGACGAGGCTGGTGTAAAGCACCTGCAGCCCTTCGTTTTCAGTGAGATAGGTGCTGTTACCCTCGGCACCCGCCGTGCGCAGCGTCTCGCCATAGCCGTTCTGCCAGGCATCCGAGACATCCGCTGCAATATCTGCAAGATCGGCGGTCACGGCGCGGATCAGGGTGCAGGTATAAGGCGCCGTGGCGTCGAACTCGGGGTCGTAGAGCAGGAATTCGAGCGCGTAGAGCCCCCGCACGGCGACGGAGACGTCCTTGATTCCGCCGGGTTTGTCGATGATCGGATCCTCGTCCGCGATCAGGCCGGAAAGGCCCTTCGGGGTCATGCCGCGCTCATCGGGCCAGAAGGCGATGATGACCGACCTGCCCTCCTCTTCCACCGGGCCGAAGCGCAGGTGACTGACGCCCATCCAGGCATCGAAGGCGGCGTTCCAGTCGGATTTCAGCGTCTGCGGCGCGCAGCTTTCGGCGGCCGCATCGCGCAAGCTGGCGGTGCTGTCGGCAAAGGCGGCGTAGCCGGGCAGGATATGATCATCGACCGCCTTGGCCAGATCGGCGGCGGCAGGACATGCTGCCATCGTCAGGGCAGCAATGAGGAAAGAAAAGTGTTTCACAGGCTCTCCAGATATCTGATGAGGGCGGCACGGTCGGCGGGGGGCATGTCCATGACCGACTGCTTTTGCGCCTCGGCCTCGCCGCCATGCCAGAGCACCGCCTCGAGAAGGGTGCGCGCGCGGCCATCATGCAGGTAGCTTTGCTGGCCACTCACGGTCTCGGTCATCCCGATCCCCCAGAGCGGCGCGGTACGCCATTCGCTGCCGTTCGCGCGCCCCTCGGGGCGATCATCGGCAAGACCCGACCCCATGTCATGCAACAGCAGATCGGTATAGGGCCAGATCAGCTGAAAACTCTGCTCGGGCTGATCGTCGAGGCGGGAGGTCACGAATTTCGGCTGGTGGCATGCCGTGCAGCCGGTTTCATAAAAGACCTGCTTGCCGTGCAGGACCTGCGGATCGTCGACGTCGCGCCGCGCGGGCACGCCGAGATTGCGCGCGTAAAAGGTCACGAGGTCGAGGCCGTCCTCGCCGATTTCGGTTCCCGCCGGACTGCCGGTATTGCCATCCGGCGCCGTGCGGCAGTCGCTCTGCGCCTCGGTGCAGTCCCCGAAAGCCGCGGGAAAGATCGGCGACGAGATGCCGATATCCCCGGCAAAGGCCGAGGCGCTCTGTTCGCGGATCGTCGGCGCCCCGGCCTTGAGCCCGAAGCGGCCGAGCATCGGGCGGCTGTTCTCGAAGGACCAGACATTCTGCGCGCGCCCTGAAATGCCGTCGCCATCCGAATCGTCGGGATCGGCCAGTGCGAGGATGTCGGCAGCCGGGATCGCCTCGAGCAGGCCGAGGCCGATCATCTGCGGGGCGACACGGGGCGAGAGCATCGCACCCGGGGCCAGCGGGCCGTAGCCGAGGTCCGCGGCCTCGTAGCTTGGCACGCGCAGGGTCGCCGTCTCACCGCCCGAAAGTGCGACGGGCTTGTCGGTATACTCCACCGCGAAGCGGTATTCGGCGGGGTGCCCCTGCGTGGCAAAGTCCTGCAACTGGCCGCCATAGACCGGATCGGGCCGGGTGCGCGGGCTGTTCTCGCCGATGCCCGCAAGAAAGGCCTCGATCTCGGTCAGGGGGGCGTCGGGGGCCGAGGGCACCGAAACGCGCAGGAAGATCGACACGGCATCATCTTCGGGCCCTTCGGGCGGGTGGCCGCGCCCGTCCTTGAGGTGGCAGGACTGGCAGGAGCGCGCATTGTAGAGCGGTCCCAGCCCATCGGAAACCAGCGTCGAGGAAGGCGACGAGACCCAGAGCTTGCGAAAGAGGCCGTCGCCGACCTTGAAGTCGAGCTCGCGCTCGAAAGGCATGTTGCCCGAGGATTGCGAAAAGGCATCGGCCGTTGCGCGGGCCCGCACGGTTGCGCCGCCGGCGGCATTCGCCTCGAACGGCTCGGGTGCGGTAAAATCGGTCGTGGGCCGGGTGACGGCGCGGATTCGGGCACTCTCGTCCCTCGTCCGGGGCACCACGTCCAGATGGGGGGCGACCAGCTCCGGAGGTGTGCCCGATTGTGCCGACGGCGCCAGACCGAATGACAGCATCAGGGCGCCTATCATGGCGAGTTGCAGGCGTGCGAGGGGGCTCATGGCAAAACGTCCGTGAAAATGCCCTGCCCGGACAGGCGCCGGGCAATGGCATGAATTGGGTGCAGGATGCGGCGCGGACTGCCCGGTTTCAACCGGACCCGCTGCCGCACCCCGGAAGGCCTCACTGGAAGACCGCGTTCACATCGTCGAGGCTTTCGGAGCCTTCGAGCGTGATGCCGCCGAGATCAAGCGCCGTGACCACCCGTTCGATCGAGCGGGTCTGGTCCACCAGCGCATCTACCGCCGACATCACGAGCTCTTCGCCGCTATCGTTGCCGCGGGCAAGCATCATGTCATAGGCCATCCCGTCCTGCGTGGCATCGACGATCTCGCGCATCTCGCTGAGTGTCGCGTCGAGATCAGCGCGCAGCTCTGCATCGGCGGGGGCGTTCACTTCGGCGACCAGATCCGCAAGCGACGCCCCCCGCATTTGCGTGCCGTCGATGCGCGTATAGGTCCCGAGATAGGTCTGCTGGATGCCGAGCGCGTCGTAATAATGGCTCCACTGCGTGTTGTCGGAGAAGCAGTCGTGCTCTTCCTCGGGATCGTTGAGCAATACGCCGAGCTTCATCCGCTGGCCTGCGAGTTCCCCATAGGAGAGCGAACCCATGCCGGTCAGGATCACCTGCAGGCCCGCAGTTTCATCGGATGTCAGAGCCGAGCGGGCATCGCCGTCTTCGTCCCACTGCCCTGCCATCCAGTCGAGATCGGAGAGCAGCAGGTCCGAAGCCGCGCGCAGATAGTCGCCGCGCCGATCGCAATTTCCGCCCGTGCAATCGGCGCCGCTGGCATAGTCGGTCCAGGGACGGTTCCCTGCCCCGGCATCGGTGCCGTTCAGATCCTGACCCCAGAGCAGGAATTCGATCGCGTGATAGCCGGTCGCGACATTCGCTTCCACCGCATCCGCTTCCTGCAGGGTATCCTCGAGCAGCGCCGGGGTGATCTCGGAGGCATCGACGGTCTCGCCCGACAGGGTGAAGCTCGGATTGGCGATCACGTTCAGCGCGGCAAAGGCATTCTCGTCCGTCGCCCCGCCATAGGAGGAATCCACATAGTCGATGAGCCCTTCGTCCAGCGGCCATGCATTCACCTTGCCTTCCCAGTCGTCGACGATGGGATTGCCGAAACGGTAGACCTCGGTCTGCATGTAGGGGACCCGGGCATCGATCCAGGCGGTCCGGGCGGCGGCCAGCGTCTGCTCGGATGGGTCTGCCAGAAGCGCCTCGATGGCGCTGTCGAGCGTCTGAGCGGTGGTCAGGCTGTCGGCATACTTGGCGGCGGCGATATCGGCATAGGTGTTGATCACCTCGGATTTTTCGACCGCCCAGACCGGCGCGGCGGTCAAGGCAGTCGTGGCCAGACCGGCCAGGAAGATGCGTGTCATGTGGAACCCTTTCCGTATTGTCCCGGGCGTTCGACCTATTGCGCGACGGAATCGCGATAACGGCAACCTGACCAAATCAGTCAGATAAGTCAAACCCGATTATTTTAGTAGGGCAATTTAAGGGTGGTCGCTTGTTGGTCGGGCAGAAGGCGGGATCACGACAGGATCTCGAACCTCGTTACGTCGACCATGCCCCGATCGGTGATCTTGAGTGAGGGTATGACCGGCAAGGCGAGGAAGGCGAGCTGCAGGAATGGTTCTTCCAGCGTCACGCCGAGGCTGCGGGCAGCGGCACGCAGATCGATCAGCCCGTCGCGCACCGTCTCGAAAGGCTCGAGGCTCATGAGGCCCGCGACCGGCAGGGAGAGTTCGGCAAGGATTCTGCCACCCTCGGCCACGACGAACCCGCCTTCGATTTCGCTCAGCCGGTTCGCGGCCAGCGCCATGTCGGCATAGTCGATGCCGACGCAGGCGATATTGTGGTGGTCATGGCAGACGGTCGAAGCGATGGCGCCCGATTGCAGCCCGAAGCCGCGCACGAAACCGGTGGCGATATTGCCGTTCCGGCCATGACGTTCGATTACCGCGATGCGGGCAAGGTCGCGGGCAGGATCGGGATGCTTGTCGCCTTCGGACACCGGAATGTCTTCGTGCAGGTGGTCGGTCAGGATCTGTCCCGGGCGGATGCCGATCACGTCGGTGGCGGTGCGGTTGGCGCGGGCACGGAAATCCTGTGCGACGACCTGCGGCGCGCGCACCGAGTTGCGCCCCACCGGCGGGATCACGTCTCGCGCTGCAAAGGCTGCATCACCGACCACCCTGCCCGCGCACAGGACCATCTGCGCGTTGCAGCCCTCCAGTGAGTCGAGGGCGACGATATCGGCCCGCTTGCCAGGGGCGATCATGCCCCGATCCTTGAGTCCGAACGCCTCGGCTGCCGAAAGCGATGCGGCGCGGTAGGCGGCGAGCGGCGGCGTGCCGAGGGAGATCAGGGTACGGATCATGTAGTCCAGATGACCGTGCTCGGCGATATCCAGCGGATTTCGGTCGTCGGTGCACAGGCACATATAGGGCGAGGTACGTTCGCTCAGAAGCGGCTGCAGCGCGCGCAAGTCCTTGGAAACAGAGCCTTCTCGGATCAGCACCCGCATGCCCTTGCGCAGCTTTTCGAGCGCTTCGGGCGCCGAAGTCGCCTCGTGTTCGGTCCGGATGCCCGCGGCGACATAGGCGTTGAGATCACGCCCCGACAGGAGCGGACAATGACCATCGATATGGCCGCCCTCGAAGAGCGCGAGCTTTTCCATGGCGGCGGGATCACGGTGGATTACGCCGGGATAGTTCATGAATTCGGCGAGGCCGATGCCGGAGGGGTGGCCCATGAGTGGCGCAATGTCGGCGGCCAGCAATTCGGCCCCGGCGGTTTCCATATGGGTGGAGGGCACGCAGGAGCTGAGCTGGACGCGGATGTCCATCACGGTGCGCTCGGAGGCTGCCTGAAAATAGCGGATGCCCTCGGCCCCGATCACGTTGGCGATCTCGTGCGGATCGCAGATCGCCGTGGTGACGCCGCGCGGCGCGACGCAGCGGTCGAATTCGAACGGCGTCACGAGCGAAGATTCGATGTGCAGATGCGTGTCGATGAAGCCGGGCACGAGGATCAGACCGCTGACATCGATCACCTCGACGCCCTCATAATCTTCGCAGATACCCACGATCGTGTCGCCGCAGATCGCGACATCGCCTGTCAGCATCTCGCCGGTCATGAGATCGAATATCTGCCCGCCGCGCAGAACCAGATCGGCGGGAGAGTCTGCGCGCGCCTGCGCAATACGCTGGGTGAGATCGGCCATGTCAGTCCCGTGTCGTCAATGTCGGCCCAACCAGACCGCATCCGGACAGAGAGGTAAAGACCTGCCCCGTAAGCAAGCGCCGGGTCAAAGCGTTGCGCATGGAAATGGGCATAGGAAAAGGGGCAGGTTCGCGCCTGCCCCTTTTCCTGAATGCACAAGAGTGCATCTTGTCGTCATCAATCGTTCAACCCATGGAGGATCTGTCGTTACCTACTGAATCTTCCATGTCGTTCACATCGCGCTTGCTGGTCAGCGCAAAGATAAGGGCCGCAATCAAGGTGAGCGCGGCCAAGCCAGCTATGAAAACATCCGTTGTCATTGCTCTGTCCTTCAGTTGCTGTTGCTTACCTAACGTCCCCAATGAAAGAAGGGTTCCGGAACTCTCCGACTGTTCACGGGTTTGGGAAGCAAGGAGGCAACATCATGCTCACCAGCTTCAAAGACCTGATCCGCTATCGCGCCCATCTGGGCGAAGACACGTTCGACGTGACGGATGTCTTGTTCAATGCACGGGACGGCCGCCTGAAATACCTGATGGTGGATACCGGAGCCTGGCTCGAAGACCAGCAGACGCTGGTCGCAGCCTCCCTCATCGGTGATATCGACAGCGAAAATGGAAACGTGACACTGCGCGCCAGCCCCGATGAATTTTCCCATGCCCCGCGCTGGCAGGGAGAGCATGAGCATCTCTTCCCGCTCCTCGCCTCGATGCCGCCGCTTGTCGTAGGTCCGTTCGGCTCGACCTACGCGCCGATGGCGATGGCCGCTCAGATCGAAACCGAAAAGCCGGACCGTGACAGCGATCCGCGCGCAGAAGCCGCCATCGAGCGTTTCGAGTTGGCGCAGAACTGGATCGGCGCAGAGATATTCGGCCGCGACGGTGCGCTCGGCACCCTTGGCGACCTGCTGCTCGATTCCGAGGATGGACGGGTCACGCACCTCGTGATCGACAATGGCAGCGTGCTTTCCGGCAAGCTGCTGGTGGTGCCGTTTCAGATCCTGCGCTACCGCGCTACGGGGGGGCACCTCGTACTGGACATCACTTCGGAAAAACTCGCGGCGGCACCGCAGATCGACCAGATCGCGCGGTTAGACCGGCACTGGCACGACGACGTGCACAGCTACTTCATGATGCCGGTCTGAAGAACTGCAGCGCTGTAGTTTGACGAAACCCCCGTGCCGGATACCGGTCCGGGGGTCAGTCATGCCAAAAGGTCGTTTATCCTGCCGGGCTGCGCAAAGCCGCATCGCTCCGGGCTTCGTCTTCGGCGGCGTCGATCTGGCCGACCTGCGCGGCATGCGCGCGAGCGGCTTCTGCCAAGGCGGCAAAGATACGGCGATGCGCGCGCCGGTAGAAGAGATGCTCGGGATGCCACTGTACCCCGATCGCGAAGGGGTCGCTGGTACGCTCGATCGCCTGAACCATGCCCCCTGCATCCTTCGCGGCAATCCGCAAATGGTCGCCGAGCTGGTCAACCGCCTGTGAGTGCAGCGCGTTCACATAGAAATGGCTCTTGCGCGTGACGCGGTACAGCAGGCTGTCCGGCGTCACGTTCACGCATTTGCGCGGGAGGATCGTCTTGTAATGCTTTGAATCATAGACGCTGTAGGCATCCTGATGCAGGTTGCCGCCCAGCACGATGTTCAGCATCTGCGACCCGCGGCAGATCCCGAGGATCGGCAGGCGCCGTTCGAAGGCCCCCTCGAGCACGTCCTTTTCGAGCGTGTCCCGGTCCGGGTCGAGCCGCACGCCCATGCGCAATTCGCCGCCATAGAGCGTAGGCGCGATGTCGTCGCCGCCACCGATGACGACGCCGTCCACAGCGTCGAGATCGACCTTTTCCGACCCGCTCTGCCAGCGCACCGCACGCGCACCGACGATCCAGAGGCTGAGCTTCATCAGCGGAAAGATTCGCCAACCGGACTGGCGAGAGACGGTCACACCGATGACAGGACGATTCTTGCGGTTCAGAACGCTCATAGCGCCTCCTGAACCATCCGCCTGGACGTCTTGGCCCAATCACCGCGCAGCGAGGTGAGCGAGGCGCGATGTTCCAGCCAGCCTGCCTTCAGCTGGTCGAGCAAGGCAGGGTTCGCGGCGATCCGTTCGATCAGGACCCAGCGGTTCCATTCGAGCGCAAGCGACCAGCCATCTTCGTCGATGCGACAATCCGGCAGACGGTAGTGATAGGTCGGCCGCGCGGAAATCGGCTCGAGATCCATGGTCTTGCCGACCTTTTCCGCGTCAAGATGGGTGAACAGCGCGAGCATGTCGAGCGCATGGTTCCGCGACGGTGTACGCTTGAGATAGAGATCGATAAGTGCCGACATGTCCTTGATGTCCCCCTTTGCCAGCGCATCGATAAGCGCACGCGGATAGGGATCGACGAAGGGCAAGGCGCGGCGCGAGAGGTCGATATCGGCCTCGCTGCGCAGCGCATCCTCGTAAAGCGCGAAGGCGGTGAGCACGGGAAGGACGTCGGACAGTTCCGTCCCAGTCACCTCGGGATTGAAATGGACGCCGAATCCCAGAAAGACCCCGGCATTGGTGCCCGTCGCACCTGCCCCGCGCAGCGTTTGCAGCAGATCGTCCAGGACCGGAATTTGCGCCGGGGTCAGCGGACCGGTCACGATCTCGACCGGCACGACAACAGCGGCGAGTTCACGGATACGCTTTTCGAGGTGTGTCTCCGCATCGGCAAGGTAACGGCTGTCGAGATAGACCTCGATATCCCCCAGCGAGGAGTTGCGGACCAGCCGTCCCTGGGATGGCCGGTTGTCGATCTCGCCGCCCAAGGCGTCCTTTACGATCTCGGCGACGCGCTCTTCCGACAGACCGCCGAACTCGACTTCGATGCCGACGCGGCGGATGTCCCCCTGCCGGTTGCGGGGTGTCGGGAGATCTTGCAGGGAATCGCTCATCTAAGGTCAGGTCCTTTATAAGCCGACGTTCAATAGTCGCCAGCTTCGGGAATGAAATCGGTCAGGGTGAATTCGACGCGCACGGAATAAATGCCATTCTCCACACCCTGCTCAAGCTCGCCGCCCAGCTGGGTGGCAAAGGCGCGGATCAGCCGCGAGCCGAGACCGGTGCTTTCCGACGGGTTGGTCGGCTCAGGGTGGCAGGTGTTGGAGATCTCGATCACCGCACGGGTCGTGTCCAGCCGCTGGAACCGGACGATCACGCGCTGCAGCCCGTCATCATCGGGACAGATATACTTCACCGCATTGGTCAGCGCTTCGGCGGTCAGCAGCGAGAGCGGCACGGCCTGGTCCGGGTAGAGCTCGACGTTTTCAAGCTCGATGTCGAGCTGAACACGCGAAGAGCTCTGGTCGGCTACAAGCGACATCTGACGAATGAGATCGTCGAGCAACCGGCCCGCATCCACGTGGCCGAGATCTTCGGTCTGGTAGAGGTTGCGGTGGATGGTGGCGAGCCCGCGGATCCGTTCCTGAAGACGGCGCAGCACGATCTGCGTCTCTTCGGAGTCGCTCTGGCGGATCTGCATGTTCATGATCGACGAGATCAGCTGGAGGTTGTTCTTGACGCGGTGATGGACCTCCTTGAGCAGGATGGTCTTTTCCCGCAGCGCGTTTTCGAGCTGCGCCTCGTCCTGCATGATGGCGTCGGCCATGTGCAGGAAATCGCTTTCCATGTCCCGCAATTCGAGTGCCATCTGCGCACCGGCCGTTTCCTGCGGCACGCGGCGGTTGCGGGCGAAATTGCGCATCTGCTGGCTGAGCGTGCGGACGTGACGGATCACCAGACGGTTGATGGCAAGGAAGGCCACGACGACGCTGGCCGCCCACATCAGGAAGGGCAGCAGCTTGGCAAAATCGTTGACCTGAACGGCGGTAGCGGCGCTGCTGTCCTCGGGCCAGATGCTGAGCGCATAGACAAGGCCCGGGATCAGCGGGGCGACGGCAAAGATTCGCGTCTCGCCATCGGCACTCCGGGCCTTGAAGCTCGAGGTCGAAGACTGCGCAAGCGTGGCGAGATCGAGTGCGTCGGGCAGCAGTTCCAGCGTCCGTTCGCGGGGCGAGCGCGACGACAGCACCTGTCCGGCGAAGTTGAAGGTCAGCAGTTCCTCGATATCGCTGTCAGGATCGGGAAGCTCCCGGTCCCGCAGGCCGATGGCAGGAATCGACACCGCGACGTAGCCTGCCAGAGCGCCGTCCCGAAAGAACGGCTCGGCGACGACGAGCACGGATTCCTTGCTGATCCGGGGCGCCACGTTCAGCTGGATGGTCGACCGCGTGCTTTCCCGCATGAACTGAAAACTCGGAGATTCCGAGATATCGACCTCGATCTCCGCCGAAGAGCACCTCACGACGCCGTCGAGCGAGACAATGCCTGCGAAGGAGACGTTCGGCTTGGAGGCGACATATTCCCGGAATATCTGGGAGCATTGCGCGTTCTCTTGCTGATAGAGCATCGCGGCAGAGCCGAGGGCCTGAGCCGCGCCAAGTGCGCGCAGGATGGTCTGGCGCTCGCCTGAGGCCACGGATTCTGTCAGCGCGGCAAGGCTGAGCTGGGAGCGGGCGCGCGTCTCTTCGCTCAGTTCTGCCGTCTGAAGATAGGCAACCACCCCCAACGGGATCAGGGCGATTGACAAAAACCCGATGATGCGCGCCGCCAGCCCGCCGGGCAGCGGGCGGGGCCCAGCAGCTCCGATCATTTTTAGCCTACCGAAGCTGTTCTGTTGCCTGAAATGACGGCAAGGGTCGCACCGTCAGTCATTTCCAGCGCCTCGTCCATGTCGAGATGCATCAGTTCGGCCAGACGCGCACGTGCCCGGTTGGTGCGGCTCTTGATGGTGCCGACTGCAACCCCACACATGCCCGCCGCTTCCTCGTAGGAAAAGCCGGATGCGCCGACAAGGATCAGTGCCTCGCGCTGTTCGTCGTTGAGCTTTGCAAAGGCGGCGTGGAAATCCGTCATCTGCAGGCGACCGTCATGTGCCGGCTTCTCGGACAGCGAGGCGGTGTAGACGCCGTCGACATCCGCAACCTCGCGTCCTGCCTTGCGACGGTTCGAATAATATGTGTTGCGCAGGATCGTGAACAGCCAGGCGCGCATGTTGGTGCCGGGCTCGTAGCTGTCGATCTTGGTCCAGGCCTTGACCAGACTGTCCTGCACCATGTCGTCCGCCAGAGCGCCGTTGCGCGTCAGGCTGAGCGCGAAGGCACGCAGCGCAGGAAGGTGTTCGACAATTTCATCGCGGGGATCAGCGCTCATTTGGTTTCCCCGTGATTTCCATTTTCCTGCTGCCCCTTGAGCTGGGACAGGAGGTCCAGAAACCGGTCGGGAACCTTTTCGTCGAGCATGTCCTGGTAAACCCGCTTGAGATTGTCGTCGATTACCTGCGACTGCCGTGCCTTGTTGCGATCCTGCGCCATTCTTATACCTTATTGCTTGGATGCGACCCTGCATCCCCACACTTGATTAACGCATACGCGCTGTCTGATCCTGCTACGCCCGTGCGCCTTACCGATACGACAAAAAACCGCTATGCCGCGTTGTTCTCGGGAACTAACAGGCGTCGCAGGCGTTTGGTTCCAGAAAAAGTGCAGGAAGGACAAGAAATATGACACAGGTGGATCTCAGCAGCGAAGTTGGCGCCGCTCTGCCCTATCTGCGCCGCTATGCGCGCGCTCTTACCGGAAGTCAGAGCAGTGGAGACAACTACGCCGCAGCCACACTGGAAGCGGTACTTGCAGACCGAAGCGTGGTTCAGGACGCCTCGTCCGCCAAGGCCGGGCTGTTCGCCATGTTCCACGGCATCTGGGTCACCACGGGCGCGCCCGTGGTCGAAGAGGATGTCGGCCCCCGGGCCACAGCCCAGAAACATCTTCAGCGTCTGACAACCAACAGCCGAGAGGCGCTTTTGTTGCATACGATCGAAGAATTCACGCTCGATGAAGTGGCGGAGATCATGCAGGTCGGCAATGACGAGGCCGAGCAGCTGGTCAATGTCGCGCGTCAGGAAATGGCAGACGGCATTTCGGGCCGCATCCTCATCATCGAGGACGAGGCGATCATCGCAATGGACCTCGAAAGCATCGTCGCGGATCTCGGTCACCGGGTGACCGGTGTTGCACGTACGCGCGACGGCGCCGTGAAACTCGGAAAGTCCGAAGCGCCGGACCTGATCCTCGCCGACATCCAGCTTGCGGACAATTCGTCGGGCGTGGATGCCGTGCACGATCTTCTGGCAGAGCTGGGCCACCGCCCGGTGATCTTCATCACCGCCTTCCCCGAACGGCTGCTGACGGGCGAACGCCCCGAGCCGGCCTTCCTGATCTCCAAACCCTATTCCGAAGATCAGGTGCGTTCGGCGATCTCGCAGGCAATGTTCTTCTCGTCGACCGAGACACTCAAGGTCTGAAGCTAACGGAGGGCTGCGTTCCGGCGCCGCCCTTTTCGCTAGTCTGAAAACAAGGAAACGCGCCGGATATCCGGCGCGTTTTTTCGCATACACGGTTATTCCGGCAAAGGTCAGACCTTGCGCAAGACCCGGAACAGCAGCGCGACCACGAAGAGCACCAGGAAGATCACGAAGAGGATCTGCGCGATGCCGGCAGAAGCGGATGCGATACCGCCAAAGCCGAAAACACCGGCAATGATGGCAACGATGAAGAAAAGAAGCGCCCAGTAAAGCATGGTTCTTACTCCAGGATCGGAAAGTCAGATGCGGTTGCGTACTGCCCGCGGCCCGGCGATCAGCCAGATGATGAAGCCGAGGATCGGAAGCACAAGAATGAGCAGTATCCAGAGCACCTTGGACCCAGTGCTGCGGTCGGACCCGAAGATCGATATGATCGCGTAGAGGTCGATCGCAAGAACGATGAGGCCGCCCAGTCCTGCATATTCCGGCATATGACGTTCCTTTGTCTTATCCCGCCACTGTCGGTCAGGATTTCTGATTTGATAACGTCACGGATACGTGACCGGTTCCCTGACTGCTTTAATTTTGTGCGCCTCCTGACCGAGGAATGTGCAGGCAGCGGGGCATTCCCGATCGCGAGGCATGTCGCCCGGCTGCCTGATCGGGTGCCGTCCAAAGGGCCGCAGCACTAGTCTTCGACGTTTGGTTAATGAAAGCAAGGCGTTGCGTTAACCATTCCTCGCGAAAGCCGTAAATTTTACGGGCTTTTCCCGATAACGATGCCACCTTTCATGATATCCTAATTTATCAGGGTCTTTCACACAGAGGAGCATAAGATGCAATTTTCGGTCCTGCCCAATTGGGCCGCCCCTCTTTCCACAGGCCATTCGTTCGGATTGCCGGAAACCGGCGTGCAGGTCAAAAGCGTCACGCGCGTAGCTGCCGTTTCAAAACAATCCTTCAGCGATACCGGCATGATGCAGGAGAAATCGCCCCCGCCGTTTTCGCGCCCTGCCACGGGCCAGCGTGGAGCGTCTACAAATGTCGCGCCCCCCTCGATCATGCAGCTGAAAATCAGTGAATTGCTCAACACCCAAGCTCAGAACCTGGCTGGACAGGCCGCCGAAGCGGACCCCGAGGTCGACAGCGAGCCGGAAGCGCCCGAACTGGTCAGCAGAGATCCAGAGGAGACGGAAAAACCGAAGGAAAGGGCGCCGAACCAGCATCAGGCGATTGTGAAATCCGGTTACGCCCAGGTTTCCGGACTGTCCGGGGAGGAAAGCCCGGCCCTGGAAAACACCGTCTTCTGAGTCGCAATCCTTCGGATCGGGACGCAATTTCCAATCACCTAAGCAGGCCCGGAGATGCACCGTAAGCCTGTGATTCCGGCCGAGAATGGCCACCGCAACAGCATCGCTTTTCATGGCCGGACTGATGTCCTATAAGCGGGCAACCGCACGCGCCACCCCGAAGGTGGGACGCGAGAGGAACCCGGCGAGGATGGCATGACCAATAAAACCTATGACAGCGACGTTGCCTTTATTCAGGCACTTGCAGAGCTTTTGCGCGAAAACGACCTGACGGAAGTGCAGGTGAAACGAGACTATGGCGAAGATGACAGTCTGAATGTCCGCGTCAGCCGCATGCATCCGGTCGCGGCACCGGCACCTGCGGCTTTCGCCTCTTCCCCGGCTCCAGCACCTGCTTCGGGCGGGCCGTCCGCATCTGCCGCGCCGACGGCAGAGCTTGCCGAAGATCCGGCCTCCCACCCCGGCGCCGTGACCTCTCCGATGGTCGGCACGGTCTACATGCAGGGCGAACCCGGTGCACCGGCGTTCATCCGCGTGGGCCAGCAGGTGTCCGAAGGGGATACGCTGTTGATCGTCGAAGCGATGAAGACCATGAACCACATCCCCGCACCCCGTTCGGGCACGGTAAAGCGCATCCTGGTCGAGGATGGCGCCCCGGTCGAATATGGCGCGCCGCTCGTGATCCTCGAATAAGGCACAGGCAATGTTTGACAAGATCCTGATCGCCAACCGCGGCGAAATCGCCCTTCGCGTGATCCGCGCCTGCCGCGAAATGGGCATCGCCTCGGTCGCCGTTCACTCGACCGCCGACAGTGACGCGATGCATGTGCGCATGGCGGACGAGACGATCTGCATCGGCCCGCCGCCCTCCACCGACAGCTACCTGCTCATCCCCGCGATCATCTCGGCCTGCGAAGTCACCGGCGCTCAGGCGATCCATCCGGGCTATGGCTTCCTGTCGGAGAATGCCAAATTCGTGCAGATCGTCGAGGATCACGGCCTGACCTTCATCGGCCCCACGGCCGAGCATATCCGCGTGATGGGGGACAAGATCGCCGCGATCGAGACGATGAAAGCGCTCGGCGTGCCCTGCGTTCCGGGCTCCGGCGGCGCTGTTCCCGACCTCGAGACGGCAAAGACCGTCGGAGAGGAAATCGGCTATCCGGTGATCATCAAGGCCACGGCAGGTGGCGGAGGGCGCGGCATGAAGGTCGCGCATGACGAGTCCGAAATGGAGCGCGCCTTTCTGACAGCCCGTTCCGAAGCGAAAGCCGCCTTCGGCAATGACGAAGTCTATATCGAGAAATACCTGACCACCCCCCGTCACATCGAGATCCAGGTCTTCGGCGATGGAAAAGGCGGCGCGGTGCATCTCGGCGAGCGTGATTGCTCGCTCCAGCGTCGCCATCAGAAGGTCTTCGAAGAGGCGCCCGGTCCCTGCATCAGCGAAGAGGAGCGCGCGCGCATCGGCAAGGTCTGCGCCGACGCCGTGGCCAAGATCGATTATGCCGGTGCCGGAACGGTGGAATTTCTTTACGAGAAGGGTGAGTTCTACTTCATCGAGATGAACACCCGCCTGCAGGTGGAACACCCCGTCACCGAAGCGATCTTCGGTGTCGATCTGGTGCGCGAACAGATCCGGGTCGCCGCGGGCCTGCCGATGTCCTTCACGCAGCAGGATCTCAAGATCAACGGCCATGCGATCGAGGTGCGAATCAACGCCGAAAAGCTGCCGAACTTCTCTCCCTCGCCGGGGCGGATCACGCAGTATCACGCCCCGGGCGGGCTTGGCGTGCGCATGGATTCCGCGCTTTACGACGGCTACCGAATCCCGCCCTATTACGACAGCCTGATCGGCAAGCTCATCGTGCATGGCCGCGACCGCACCGAAGCGCTGGCGCGACTGAACCGGGCCTTGGGCGAATTGATCGTGGACGGGGTCGACACCACCATTCCCCTGTTTCATGAGTTGTTGCAGGAGCCGGCCATCCATTCGGGGAATTACAACATCCACTGGCTGGAACAATGGCTGGAACAGGCGATGAAACGGGACTGACACGGGACATGAGCAGCGCGGCCCCCAAGACTTTTGGAAAAAGTCTTGCCAAAAGTTTTCGTAAAACTTTTGGTCGCGCCGTCCCGTGACGATCTCCAGCGATCTTTTGCTGCAGGCGTATCGCAGCGGGATTTTCCCGATGTCCGAAAGCCGGAACGACCCGGATATCTTCTGGGTCGATCCGCGGCGGCGGGGCATCTTTCCGCTGGATCACTTCCATGTCTCGCGCAGTCTGGCCCGCAAGCTGCGCAGGACGGATTACCAGGCGACGCTCGACACGGATTTCGAAGGCGTCATCGACGCCTGCGCGGACCGCGAGGAGACCTGGATCAATCCAGAGATCCGCGAGCTCTACACTGCGCTTTTCGCCCGCGGCCAGGCACATTCCCTTGAAATCTGGCAGGACGGCCTGCTGACCGGCGGGGTATACGGTGTGACGCTTGGGGCGGCATTCTGCGGGGAGTCGATGTTTTCGCGCCGGACGGACATGTCCAAACTGGCCCTCGCCTGGCTTGTCGACCACCTCAGGCGCACCGGTTTCGTGCTGTTCGATACCCAGTTCCTGACGCCGCATCTCGCATCGCTCGGTGCCATCGAGATCACGCGTGGCGAATATCACAAAAGGCTTCAGGAGGCGCTGGAGCAGAACGCGGACTTCACCGCGAGGCCGCTAGCAGCCTCGGGTCATGAGGTCTGGCAGCGCATGACCCAGACATCGTAGCGCGGGTGATCCATCGCGTTGAGGGCAGGCGCCGACGCCACCATCCAGCCGCGAAAGACCGGATCGGGTTTTCCCGCCTCGCGGATCGTGACGAACGCATAGGCGTCCCCCGACGGATTGCCTTCGGGATAGCGGCAATCGTCCAACTCGACCTCGATACGTCCCAGGACCTGACGCTCGCCCTTTGAGAGCTGCATGTCCGTGACCTTGCCGCTGAGCTTGTCGAGCGCCCGCAGCGTCGCGCCGTTGGTGTCCGTCACGGCCTCCTGCGCGCAAACGCCGGTGGCGATCAGACCGAAAAAGAGTGCTGCAAACCGGATCATCCCGAGTCCCCGCAAATTACGTTTCGTCATGGTGTCACGGAGCCTGCTGCCGAGATCGCGAGCCGCAATATTGATGCCAAGCCCGGGTGTCGGAAAGACATGCCGACGCGATCACGCGCACCAGCCTGCCCGTCCAGCGTCACGCAACCGACACGGGAGAGGAGGTCATTCCGGGCTCCAGGCCTCGTAATCGCTGCGATCGACCGGATCGACCCGACGGATGGATCCTGCAGGCGCATAGGCGAGCGCCGTGCCCGTCAGATTCTCCTGATGCGGTATCTCCCAGCTCTTGTGGGTCATCGGCCGTTCGGTCGGTGGCTCCTGGTAGGTGTGATGCAGCCAGCCATGCCATTCCGGGCCGATTCGGCTCGCCTCGGCTTCGCCGTTGAAGATGACCCACCTGCGCTTGCCGTCCTTCGTCTGGAAGAACACGTTTCCCTGCGCATCGTCGCCGACGCGCTGGCCATTGCGCCAGGTGTAGAACTGGGTGTTCAGCGTCTGTCCGTTCCACCAGGTCACGGCGCGCAGGAGGGTGCTCAGAATACCCATGGATCACTCCTCTGAAGGTCTTGCCCCTCTATGACCCATCATCGGATGAAGGTCCAGCGCAGCCTTGCCGCAGGTGCATCGCGTTCGGCGGTTCTTTTGCGGTCCGTCATTTCGCATCCGGAGCCAGTGCCGTCAGTTCGATCTCGATGCGGTATTTCGGATCGATCAGCCCGCATTCGATCATCGTCGCGGCAGGCGGATTGCCCCCGAAGGTATCGGACAGGATGGGCCAGCATTTCTCGAAATCCGAGGCGGCAGGAAGATAGTAAGTGACCCGGACCGCGTCGGAGAAGCCCGCGCCGGCCTGTCGCAGTGCCCAGCCGATGGTCCCAAGCGCCGTGCGGCACTGTTCCTCGACCGTGTCGCCCTGCCCCACTGTGCCCGCGACATGGACGAACCCGCCCGCGACCACGGCACGGCAATAGCCGATCCTTTCCTCGAACGGGCTGCCGGAATGAATGCGTCTGATCGTCATGGACTGCCCTTTCTGATGCGTAGTACCCGCTCACAGGTCAACGCGCGGGCGCAGCCCAAGTCAACGATCCTTCGGTATGGCCACATCAGAAAGGGCGGGGAAACCTCCCCGCCCTTTCGCAATTCCAGTCTCGAAGACTCAGCCTGCGGTCGCCGGCTCTTTCTTCTGATCGGCGTAGATCATCAGCGGCTTCGCGTCAGAGGTCACCGCCTCTTCGTTCACGACGACCTCGATCACTTCGTCCATACCGGGAAGCTCGAACATCGTCTCGAGCAGGATCGATTCCAGGATCGAACGCAGGCCCCGCGCACCGGTCTTGCGCGCAATCGCCCGCTTCGCGATCGCGGTCAGCGCATCGTCTGTGAAGGTAAGCGCCGTATCTTCCATCTCGAAGAGACGCTGATACTGCTTGACCAGCGCGTTCTTGGGCTGGGTCAGGATCGTGACCAGCGCATCCTCGTCTAGGTCCTCGAGCGTCGCCAGAACCGGCAGACGGCCGACGAATTCCGGGATGAGGCCGAATTTCAGCAGATCCTCGGGCTCGAGATCCTTGAAGACCTCGCCCACGCCGCGCGCATCCACATCACGCACATCGGCACCAAAGCCCATCGCCGAACCCTTGCCGCGCTGCGAGATGATCCGGTCGAGACCGGCAAAGGCACCGCCGCAGATGAAGAGGATGTTGGTCGTGTCCACCTGCAGGAATTCCTGCTGTGGATGCTTGCGCCCGCCCTGCGGCGGCACCGAAGCGACCGTGCCTTCCATCAGTTTCAGCAATGCCTGCTGCACGCCCTCTCCCGAGACGTCGCGGGTGATCGACGGATTCTCGGACTTGCGGGTGATCTTGTCGACCTCGTCGATATAGACGATGCCGCGCTGCGCCCGCTCGACATTGTATTCGGAGGACTGGAGCAGCTTCAGGATGATGTTCTCGACATCCTCGCCGACATAGCCCGCTTCGGTCAGGGTCGTCGCATCGGCCATGGTGAAGGGCACGTCCAGAATGCGTGCCAGAGTCTGCGCCAGCAACGTCTTGCCGCAGCCCGTCGGGCCGATCAGCAGGATGTTGGACTTCGACAGTTCGATGTCGTTGGTCTTCTGACTGTGGTTCAGACGCTTGTAGTGGTTGTGCACCGCCACGGACAGCACCCGCTTCGCCATCATCTGGCCGATCACGTAGTCATCCAGAACGGTGCAGATGTCGCGCGGTGTCGGAACACCGTCGGCGGCCTTCAGCCCCGATCCCTTCGTCTCTTCCCGGATGATGTCCATGCACAGCTCGACGCATTCGTCGCAGATGAACACGGTCGGACCTGCGATCAGCTTGCGGACCTCATGCTGGCTTTTGCCACAGAAGCTGCAGTAAAGGGTGTTCTTGCTGTCACCGCCAGAGTTCGTCGCCATATCGCACCTTTCTCGGCTTTCGTCACCGCCTGGCCGGACTGTCGCAAAGGGCGACAATTCCGTTCCAGCCGCCAAGTTCCTGTCAGCTTAGGACAGGCATTTCCGCTCTACAATCGCAAATTTCACCGCAAGAGGAGCTCCCCCTTGCGGAGATCTTGGAGCGATCAGGACTTCGCCTCTTCCACGGCTTCGCGGTTCGAAACGATTTCGTCGATATGTCCCCACTCCTTAGCCTCTTCGGGGGACATGAAATTGTCGCGATCGAGCGCCTTTTCGACGGCCTTCTTCGTCTGGCCGGTATGCTTCACATAGATGTCATACAGCCGATCCTTGAGCTTCTGAGTCTCGGCCGCGTGGATCATGATGTCCGAGGCCTGACCCTGATAGCCACCGCTCGGCTGGTGTACCATGATCCGGCTGTTGGGCAGCGAGAACCGCATGCCCGGCGCGCCGCCCGCCAGCAGCACGGATCCCATCGAGGCCGCCTGCCCGATGCAGAGCGTGCTGACCTTCGGCTTGATGTACTGCATCGTGTCGTAGATCGACAGACCAGACGTCACAACGCCGCCCGGTGAGTTGATGTAAAGGCTGATTTCCTTGCTCGGATTCTCGGCTTCGAGGTGCAGAAGCTGCGCCACGATCAAATGGCTCATCCCGTCATGGATCGGACCGTTGATGAAGATGATCCGTTCCTTGAGCAAGCGCGAGAAAATGTCATAAGCCCGCTCGCCGCGGCTGGTCTGTTCGACCACCATGGGGACGAGGTTCATATAGGTTTCTACTGGATCTCTCATTTCGGCCTGCCTGCTGCTGCTGTGTGAAAGTGTCTATCGTGGTGCGGTTACCAGAGTCTTAGTGTCGGGCTTCGACCCCCGCAAGGGGCCGTCATCAATTAGGGGAATGCGCGACGGACCGCAATCTGTCCACTCGGCTGAGAAAGCTGCATGCGGCCGCTCAAACGGAGGCGGAGGCAGCCCGATCGGCCGCGCATGTCTCACACAGTCGCAAAAACGTGAGGGCCCGGTCTCTGCGAAGACCGGGCCCTCCTGCATTGATGCCTCATCCCGTCAGGGTGCGGTGCTCTTGAGATATTCGGTGAGGGCCAGGATGTCGGCTTCTTTCCTCAGCCCCGGAAAGGCCATCTTGGTGCCCGCCACCACGCCTTTCGGATCGGCAAGGAAAGCGGCAAGGCGCTCTGCGTCCCAATGTCCGCCCGCCTTTGCCATGGCGTCGGAGTAGCTGAAGCCTTCTGCCGCACCGACCGCACGCCCCACGATGCCGTTCAGCTGCGGCCCCACACGGTTCTGAGCGTCTGAACCGACCTGATGGCAGGCCGCGCATTTGCGAAACACCTTCTCACCCGCGGCAGCGAGGTCCGGATCGAACGACGCCTCGACCGGTTGGTCCTCCGGCGCGGGGCTCGGCGTCTGCGCTGTCTTGTCGGATGTCTCTTCCGGCGTCACGTCGAGAACGGTGGCCTGCATCGTGATCTCGACCTTGTCCTTGCACGCCTCCATGCAGGGTGCGTCCCGCCAGATCGCATATTCCGTCTCGGGCCGGTCATCGGGGATGAAACCATCCGCGTTGGGCATCTCCACACTCGTGAAGTTCTCGCGGCTCAGCACGAAATCGTCTTCGACCAGGAAGTTGGAATAGAGGATATAGGCGGTGATGGCATAGACGTCGTCGGTGCTGAGGCTCTGCGCATTGCCGAAGGGCATCGAGCGGTGCACGTAATCCCAGGTGGTCGAGAGATAGGGCCAGTAGGACCCCACGGTCTTGACCGGATCCGCATTGGCGAGCGTCCCATCGCCGCCGGCAAGCTTGGGCCAGTTGCCCAGACCTTCGGCGAATTCACCGTGACAGGCGGCGCAGTTATCCGAGAAGATCTGCTCGCCATCCGCGACCGATCCCGATCCGTCCGGCAGCCCCGTGCCATCGGGGCTGACATCGAGGTTCCAGGCGGCGATCTCGTCCGGCTCCGCTGCCCGGCCCAGACCGTAGGGCCCCGCGAGAGCCGGAGCCGCGATCATCACGACGAGCACCACGGCAAAGAAATTTTCAGGAAACTTCGACATTTTCAGCCTCCCCTGTCGGCTTGACCCACCAGGTCTGGATGCAGTTGTTGTGATAGACCGAGTTCAGCCCGCGCACCTCGCGCAGCTGCGCCTTGGTCGGCTGGACGTACCCGGTTTCGTCGATGGCGCGGGATTGCAGGAACATCTCCTCGCCGTTCCACGTGGTGTCGAGATAGAACCGGGTGAGCGCCTTGTTGTCGCCCTCCCGCGCAAGCCGCGCGGTTTCCCAGGTCATGCCGCCATCCTTGCTGACATCGACGCGGGTGATGCGCCCATGGCCCGACCAGGCCATGCCGGTGATCACCAGCGGCCCTGCACCATGCGTGATCGGCGCCTGCGGGCTGGGCGAGGTCACGACAGATTTCGCATCCATCACCCAGGTGAACTTGCGCGCGGTGCCATCGGCCAGAACGTCGGTATACTTGCTGGTCTCTTCGCGGCTCTCGACCGGCTGATCGGTCACTTCGATCCGGCGCAGCCACTTGATCCACATGTTGCCTTCCCAGCCCGGCACGACGAGGCGCACCGGATAGCCGTGCTCCATGCGCAGCGCCTCGCCATTCGCCTTGAACGCGACGAGCACATCGTCGAGTGCCTTGTCCATCGGGATCGAGCGGCCGTTGGACGAGGCATCGGCGCCTTCCACGTAGATCCACTTGGCGGAGGTGTCGTAGCCCGACTCCTCCAGCAGCGTGCGCAGGGGCACGCCGGTATATTCCATGTTGTGGATCATGCCATGGGTGAACTGCGCGCCGTTGAGCTGCGCGCCGGCCCATTCCATGCCGGTATTCGCCGCGCATTCGAGGAAGTAGACATGGTTTTCGCGGGGAAAGCGTTCGAGATCCTCGTAGGAGAAGACCAGCGGCTGATCCACCATGCCGTTGATCATCAGACGGTAGTCTGGCTTGGCGAGTTCTATGGCGCCGGAATGGTGGCGCTCGAAGGCGCAGCCCTGCGGCGTGATGGTGCCGTCCAGCGCGTGGATCGGCGTGAAGTTGATCGAGCTGATCGGATCGGCGGTAAGCCAGGGCACGTTGCGCCGGACCACGTCCTCTTCGAACCGGATCGGCAGGCCGTAGGGCGTCGCGTCCACCGGATCGCCAAAGCCCTGTGCCCAGGGCTGGACCTCGGTGATCAGCGGATCCCCTGCCCTTGCCATGCTCGCGCCCGCAAGCGTCCCGCCCGCCGCGATGGTTCCCTTCAGGAACGCCCGTCGCGAGGCCTGTCTTGGATTGGTATCGGACGTCATGCCCTGCCTCCCTTCATATCAACACATGCGCTTATGTGAATGAAATTCCCAAATTTTTTGGCGATGGCGGGCGGGGCTCTAAGCCCCGGCCACCGTCACGCTGTCATTCTGCGAAGGCGACACCGTGCCAAGCTTTCGGATATGGCTTTCCACCACGTCCCAGATCGGCGGACCCTCGGTGCCCTCGTTCACGCTCGCCCAGCCCGCCACCACGTAGTTGCGGGCGGGATCGATCTGCTCTCCGGTCGAAAGCAGCGTCATCTCGGAAATCCGCTCGCCCTGCGGCTTGGTCACGTCGATGCGATAGCCCATGCCACCGACGCGCACCATGTCGCCGCCCTGTTGGTAGAACGGGTCGGGATTGAAGAGGTTGTCGGCCACGTCCTCCATCACCACTTTCAGGAATTCGCCTGTCATCTCCGTGCGGTAGGCATTGGGATAGGTCATGGAGGTCACGTTCCAGATATCCTCCCGCGTGATGTCCTGTCCCGGCAGGATCGAAGGCCCCCAGCGCACACCCGGCGACAGCGCGATCTCGGCGTCGCGCTCGGATAGCAGCGCGTCGCAGATCACGTCGTCCCAGCTTCCGTTGAAATTGCCACGCCGGTAGAGCAGGCTTCCCGCCTTGCCGATCACCTCGGACATTTCCGCCTCGTAGGGCGCACGCTGCTCCTCGATCAGCTTGGTCATCTCGGGGTCCGGCGCGATCACGTCCGAGAAGATCGGGATCAGCTTGTGCCGGAACCCCATCATCTGACCGTCGCGCACGTCGAGATCGACCCGGCTCACGAACTTGCCGTTGGACCCCGAGGCGATGATGATCGTGCTTCCCACCAGAACGGGTTCGGGCAAGGCATCATGCGTGTGGCCCGACAGGATCACGTCGATGCCGGTCACGACATCGGCCATCTTCTTGTCGACATCGAAACCGTTATGGCTCAGCAGCACGACCAGTCCGGCGCCCTGCGCGCGCACCTCGTCCACCATCTGCTGCATGTGCTGATCGCGGATGCCGAACGAATATTCGGGAAACATCCAGCCGGGATTGGCGATGGGCATGTAGGGAAAGGCCTGACCGATCACCGCCACCTTGACCCCGCCACGCTCGAAGAACTGGTAAGGCGCAAACGTCTCGGCAGGCTCGTCCCATTCGGCGTCGAAAATGTTCTGACCGAGCGCCGCAAAGGGCAGACCCGCGACGATCTCGTTCACCCGCTCCGACCCGAGCGTGAATTCCCAGTGGAAGGTCATCGCGTCCGGTTTGAGCCCGTTCATCACGTTGACCATGTCCTGCCCCGCCGTGTGGTAACAGGTGTAGGAGCCGTGCCAGGTGTCGCCGCCATCGAGCAGGATTGCTTCGGGGCGCTCGGCACGGATCGCGTTCACCACCGTCGCCACCCGGTCCAGACCGCCGACGCGGCCATATTCCGCAGCCAGCGCCGAGAAATCATTGTAGGTCAGCGCATGGGCGGAGGGCGAGCCATCCTCGATCCCGTAAAGCCGCCGGAAATCGGCGCCCGTCACATGCGGCACCTCTCCCCGGTTGGGACCGACACCGATATTGATCTCGGGCTCGCGGAAATAGACCGGCTTCAGCTGGGCATGGATGTCGGTGACATGGATCAGCGAGACGTTCCCGAAGCTGTCGAACTGAAGGAGCTGGTCCTGCGTCAGCCGCTGCTGCGCGGCGAGCCGGGACCAGTTGCCGAAACCGCTCGCCCCGACCAGCGCCGAAGCTGCCATGGAGACCTGCATGAAGTCGCGTCTCGAAATCATCGCGTTCCCTTTCGGAAATTACACATACGCATATTTGCATGCATTGTGGTTGAAAAACCCCGCGCCACGATGTCTGGCGCGGGGTCCTGTCTCAGTTGCGGACGGAGGGCGCCTCGACGTCCAGGCCGTTGCCGCGCGAGGCGACATAAAGCTCGAGCGCCACGAATTCGGGGCTGCCCGGCTTGAAGGTCTCGGCGCGGGTGTCGCGGATGCACCCCTTGAAGCGGTCCTGCACCTGGTTGAGCTTGGTGTTCTTCAGACGGTAGACCGGAAAGCCGTTGATCTGGCCCTGGCTCAGGTGATCGGCACGGATGTAGTTGCCATAATTGTCCTCATGGCAGTTCGAGCAGGACAGTTCGAGCTGTCCGTACCGCGTATAATACATCTCCTTGCCCTGCTCCCAGGTCGACTGGACCGGGCCGTCGACCGCGACATTTACAGGCATCCCGCGCGAGGGCACGGAGATCAGGGCCTCCATCGCCGTCATCTCGTCCGAGGTATAGTCATAAGCTTCGGCCTTGAGGTTCTCGGTGCGGCAGTCGTTGATCTGCATAGCGAGGGTGCGGACCTCTCCGGCGGTCTCGTTCCACTTGGGATAGACCGCGCGCACGCCCTTCATGCTCTCCATCACGTCGCCGTGGCACGAAGCACAGGACTTGCCCGCCTCGCCTTCGACCGTGTCCCAGACTTCCTTTGCCGCATCGACGGCCAGAAAGGCGGGGTTGTCGAAATCGTCCATCTGCGTCGCCTGTGTGTCGACCTCGCGAAAGCGCCATCCCGAATAGATCTCGGACAGACCCTCGACATATGCCGGAGCCGCCGCCTCTGTCGTGATCTCGATCTCGCCGTTGATGACCAGTTCGTTATCGTCCGCATCCGCCCAGCCGACTGTCGCCGCAGCGATGAGGCCGGCCGCCAGAGTGGTTGTCGTTCTCAGCATCTTGTCCCTCCCATTGAGGCGCCGGGCCTTTTGCAGGCCCGGTCGCAGCCCGTGTTCAGCCGACGGTGACCGACTTGCTGTCCTCGTAGACAGAGCCGTCATCGTCGTACCATGTGAACTTGAACTCGCCCGTTTCCGGCACCGTGGCCTGGAATTCGAAATACGGGTTGGTCGAGATCGCGGGCTCCATTGTCACGTCGATCACGTTCTCACCGTTGAAGTCGCAGGTGAAGCGGTTGATGATCGAACGCGGAATCTTGTTGCCGTCGCCGTCCTTGCGCTGGCCGGATTCCATCTGGTGGCTGATCAGCGTCTTGATGGTGATCACCTCTCCGGCGCTAGCCGAACCGGGAACCTTGACGCGGGGTTTTACGCCTGTTGCCATGTGTCTAACTCCTTAACTCAGCCGCCGCAGCCGCCGATGGTGACTTTGATCGTCTTGCTGGTGCGCGCAAACGTGCCGTCGCCAAGCTGGGCGATGGCGATCACGTCCTGCGTTCCGGCAAGGCGGATACGGGTGCTGGCCGTCTGGCTGCCTGCAAGCGGGCCAAAGGCGAATTTCGCCACCGGCGGTGTCGGGTTGCCCGCTGCCAGCAGCAGGATGGCCGATGCACCGGGTGCCGAAACCTCGATCGGCACGGTGTTGCCATTCTCGGCAATCTCCGGCGCGTTGAGCTCGACGCCCGCATCGCCCATCTCGGCCCCGCCGGTGAACTCGGCGATCAGGTCGTCCACCGCCGCCGCATTGGCGCGGAACGGCATGAAGCTCAGGAGCGCAGCGCCTGCCCCCATTGCCAGAGTCTCACGTCTCGTGAAATCCATCTTCGTCTCCTTGTATCGCGGCGCGCGCGGCGTGCCGTGTAGCTGGCGCGCGCCTGGCGTGCCCAATCTCTGGCGCGCGCCTGGCGTGCCCAATCTCTGGCGCGCATTCGGCGCGCCCTGTCCCGGTTTCGTCTACTGCGACTTCAGCGTCGTCAGGAACGCCACGAGATCCTCGATCTGCTGTGCCGTCAGCAACGGCGAAAGCTCTCCCTCGGCAGCCTTGCCGGTGAACCCGTCACCCGGGCGGACAAAGCCGGAGGTCTTATAGAACGAAGGCATGATCGTGCCGTCGTAGGTTTTCTTGGCATTAGCCACGATACCACGCAGCTGAGCTTCGTTCCAGCGATCCGCGACACCGTCCAGGCTGGGTCCGACCCCGCCCTGAAACGCCGCATCAAGCGACGAGACCTTGTGACAGGCAACGCAGTTGCCGAGCGCGCGATCCGAAGCGACTTCAGCCCCTGCCTCCGCATCGCCGGGCGTTCCGCTCAGCGAAGATTCGATGGCGCCGGTATCCGTGAAGTCCACGTCGCCGGGCGCAACCGGGTTGGCATAAGCCACGCCCGCCGCCAGCGTCATGGCCAGAGTGAGTGTTGTAAGCCTCATTGTCCCTCCCTAGGCTGTCCGATCTCGTGTCGTATCGGCCTGACCTATAACTTAGTGCAGCAAAACGCCACATGGCAAGACAAATTCACGAAATTGAATAACTAATTCTGTTCAATCCGTCTTGCCGTTGTCGCGCTCCTGAATCATCCGCGCATGGTATCGCTGGAAATCCTCTTCGGTATCAAGCGCATATCGCTTCTCGTTCACCCAGGTGAACATGTCGAGCGTGGTGCCCGGCCCGAAGGCGCCCGGCATCGTCGCCACCGCCGCGTCGGCCGCCGATTCGCCCTCAGGGACGTCTTCGGGCAGGAACATGATGGTCGGCGTGAACATCACGCGCCACTTGCGGGCGGCTTCCTTTTCGGTCAGCACCTCGCCGTCGAGATCGGTTATCTCGATATCGCCATGCAGGTTCAGCTGGACCACGAAGTAGTTCTCCGAGATGTATTCGCTGATCTCCGGGCGCGGAAACACCTCTTCATGCATCTTGGTGCAGTAAATGCAGCCGCGCTGCTCGAAGAACAGCACAAGCCGCTTACCCTCGGAATTGGCCTCGCCGAGATCCTCGCGCAGGTCCTTGAAGGTGTCGCGCATCCATTCGGTCTTGTGCAGCCCGTCATCCCCAAGCTCCGCCGCCCAGACCGGCAGTGCCAGAACCGCAGCCGCAGCCGCCATCAACATCCGTTTCATGCTTCCCCCCTTTTCATAAGGTCATCCAAGCGACGTGAAGCCCGGAAACCACCGGATCATCGCATCCGCGATCAAGTTAACACTGTCGGTCACGATCAGGACAGCAAAGACGATCAGCATCACGCCCATCACCTTTTCCGCATAGGCGAGCGCGCCGCGGTGCCGCGCGCTCCAGCGCAGGAACGGGCCGGAGAACAGCGCCGCCAGGATGAACGGCGCCGTCATGCCGAGGCCATAGACCATCAGCAGCAGCCCGCCGCGCCAGATATCCCCCATGCCGGACGCGATCATCAGGATCGACGCCAGCGCCGGGCCCACGCAGGGCGTCCAGCCGAACCCGAAGGCCAGCCCCATCACATAGGCGCCCAGAACCGTGGTCGGCTCTGCCGTGCTTTCGATCTTGGCCTCGCGGTAGAGCAGCGGCACCCGGATCACGCCCAGGAAATGCAGCCCGAACACCAGAAGGATCGCCGCGGCCACGTAGCTCAGCGGCTGGCGCCAGTCAGCGAAGGCCTGTCCCAGCGCCGTCGCCCCCATTCCCATCAGCACGAAGATCGTGGTGACACCGAGCGCGAAGAACACCGCCGAAACCAGCAAACGGCGCTGCGCCCCGGGTGCGATACCGCTGTCGCTGCGCAGCTCGCTCATCGACAGACCGGCCATGTAGCACAGGTAGAACGGCACCATCGGCAGGATGCAGGGCGTGAAGAAGCTGAGGATGCCTGCGAAAGCGGCACCAGCAAACGACATGTCCAGCATTTCGGAGGCCCATCCTTGATCAATTCACATATTCAGATTACGTTGTGCGATAAGGAAACGTCAATCAGGACATGAAAGTTTGAGACGGATCACTGCGATTCTCGCGGTCGCGGCCGCAACATGGGCGAGCGCCGTCCGTGCCGAGCCGACGCTCGTCATGGTGGAGCGGCAGGGCTGCGTCTATTGCGCCATGTGGGACGAGACCATTGCACCGATCTACCCAAAGACACCCGAAGGCCAGTTCGCGCCGCTTCAGCGCGTCGATCTGCGCGCAGGCTCTCCGGACGACATGACCTTTGCCCGCAAGGTCGTCTTTACCCCGACCTTCATCCTGATGGACGATGGCGCGGAGCTCGCGCGCATCGAAGGCTATCCGGGCGAAGACTTCTTCTGGAGCCTTCTGGAGAGAATGCTGAGGGATCATACCGACTTTTCGCCGGAGGCATCCTGATGCAGGTTTGCACGACCCATTCAAATTTCACCGCAATGCAACAGGATCCCCTGTCATGACCCTGCCCGTTCTCAGCAACGACATGTCCGAGGCCGAATTCGACCGCATCGCCGACAAGGCCACACATGCGGCCGCCTTCCTCAAGGCAATCAGCCATGAGGGGCGCCTGATGATCCTGTGCCATCTGGTCACCGGAGAGAAGTCCGTGACCGAACTCGAGGATCTGCTCTCGGCCCGTCAGGCGGCCGTGTCGCAGCAACTCTCGCGGCTCCGGCTCGAAGGGCTGGTCGTGCCGCGCAGGGATGGCAAGGCGATCTATTACCGTCTCGCCGACGACCGTCCGCGCAAGATGCTGGAATGCGTCTACGAGCTGTTCTGCAAGGAAGACTGACCTCTGATCGGACCGCGCCGAAGGCTCGAGCGACGACTCAGTTGCAAACATTCGAATACGTCTGCATAATCCGCCATCACCGCAGGTCAGGTCATGGAGGAGAGACCAGACATGCTCGGCATGACATACGAACATCTGGCCGTCGCCGGAGTGGGGCTGTTCGGCGGTCTCCTGCTGGGCCTTGCCGCGCGGCTGGGACGGTTCTGCAGTCTCGGCGCGATCGAGGATCTCCTTTACGGGGGCTCGTCGGTGCGCTTCCGTCTCTGGGGCGTCGCCATCGGCGTGGCCATCATCGGCACCTTCGGACTGATCCAGACACATTGGCTGAACGCTTCGGGCACGGCCTATCTCGGCGCGCAGTGGTATCCGATGGCGTCGATCTGCGGCGGCCTCCTGTTCGGCTACGGCATGGCGCTGGCAGGCAATTGCGGCTACGGCGCGCTGGCCCGGCTTGGCGGCGGCGACCTGCGCAGCTTCGTCATCGTGCTGGTCATGGGAGTCACCGCCTACACGGTCCTGAGCGGCCCCGTCGCACCGTTGCGCCACGCCCTGTTTCCCCAGATCGCCACCACAGGCACGATCCCGCCGGGCATCGCACATCTCCTGGGCGGCGTGACGGGACTGTCAGCGCAATGGATCGGGATCGCGATGGGCGCGCTGCTGCTGGCGGTCTCGCTCGCCTCGTCGGCACTTTGGGAACGGCCGCATCAGATCGTCTGGGCGGTGCTCGTTGGGGTCGCGGTGATCTCGGGCTGGATGGGAACGGCATGGATTGCGGCGACCGGGTTCGAAGGCCTGCCGGTCGCCTCCCACAGCTTCGCGGCTCCGGTGGGCGAGACCGTGCTCTGGTTCATGTCGGGCAGCGCCCGCCCGCTCAGCTTTGCCGTCGGATCGGTGGCGGGGGTCTGGTCGGGCGCCTTTCTCGGCTCGCTCTACAAGGGCCATTTCCGCTGGGAGGCCTGCGAGGACCCCCGCGAACTGCGCCGCCAGATCCTCGGCGCCGTCCTGATGGGGACCGGCGCCGTGATCGCCATGGGCTGCACCGTCGGTCAGGGGCTGAGCGCCTTTTCCCTGCTCGCCTACAGCGCACCGGTCACGAGCGCCGCGATCTTTGCCGGGGCGGCCTTCGGATTGCGGCAATTGATCGTGGGCTTCGCACCGGCCGAGTGACGCCTGACCTCGCCCGGCGCCTTCGACCTTATTCCGGGTCCGAGGATCGACCCGTTCACCGATAGAGCAGCGATTTCCCATCCGCGAAAAGATGTACCTTTTCCGGCACGGCACCCAGCTTGACCTCTGTCCCGCGCAGGCCGGAATGGATGCCCGGCAGCTTGGCGATCACCGCATCGGACGAGCCCATCTCCTTTTCGAAATAGAGCAGCGTGACCTCTCCCAGCGCCTCGGTGATGTTCACCTTGCCGTGGAAGATGAAATCCGCGCCCGTCTCGACCTCGAGGAAATCCTCGGGGCGCACGCCGACATTCACCTTGCGGCCCATATCGGCATCATGCGTCGGATAGTCCGACACAGCCACGCCGCCATTGGACATCTTCACCGTCGTCCGTTCGCCCGTCCCCGTCACCTCGCCCGGCAGCATGTTCATCGCGGGCGAGCCGATGAACTGCGCAACGAACTCGCCATTGGGCCGCTCGTAAAGGTCGAGCGGCGTTCCGACCTGCGCGATGCCCTTGTTGGCAAGGACCACGATCCGGGTCGCAAGGGTCATCGCCTCGACCTGATCGTGGGTCACGTAGATCATCGTGCTGTCGGGCATCGATTCCTTGAGCTGCGCAATCTCGATCCGGGTCGCGACGCGCAGCGCCGCATCGAGGTTCGAGAGCGGCTCGTCGAACAGGTAGACCTTGGGGTCGCGCACGATCGACCGCCCGATCGCCACCCGCTGACGCTGTCCCCCCGACAGCGCCTTGGGCAGACGGTCGAGATAGTCGCCGAGCTGCAGGATCTTCGCGGCCTTCGCCACCGCCTTTTCGATCTCCTCGGGCGACTTCTTCGCGATCTTGAGGGCGAAGCTCATGTTGTCGCGCACCGTCATGTGCGGGTAGAGCGCGTAGGACTGGAACACCATCGCGATGCCGCGCTGCGCGGGAGGGACGTTGTTCACCACCTGCCCATCGATCTCGAGCGTGCCGCCGGTGATCTTTTCCAGACCCGCGATCATCCGCAGCAAGGTGGACTTGCCGCAGCCGGAGGGGCCGACAAAAACGATCAGCTCCCCCTGCTTGATGTCGAGATTGATGTCCTTGAGAACATCGATCGTGCCGCCATAGGTCTTGGCGACATCCTTCAGTTTCAGGTTGGCCATGCGGTCCCCTCCCTAGGATCTTATGGTTCTTACCCGACCCGGACCGACAGCGCAGGCTGCCAGGGGCCAAGGTGTATCTTGCCATCAGGTGCCACGCCCCCGCTGCCCAGCTCTGCGCCGATCTGGCGCCACTTGCCCGCCGGCAGTTCCATCGTCGACGGATCGTGGCTGAGGTTGAAGGCGCAGAAGATGTCCTGATCGCCCTGGCTGCGGATGAAATGCAGGATGTTGCCCGAGGTGCCGACAGCGCGGATATCCCCCTTGACCAGTGCCGGATGGCTGCGCCGGAACGCGACCGCACGGCGGTAATGGTGCAGGATCGCCGCCGGGTCCTGTTCCTGCGTGCTGACCGCGTGGTTGAGGTGTTCGTGGCTGACCGGCAGCCAGGGGCTGGCCTGCGTGAACCCGCCATTCTGGTTGCTCGGTTCCCAGACCATCGGCGTACGGCACCCGTCGCGGCCCTTGAAGGCGGGCCAGAAGCGCTTGCCATAGGGGTCCTGCAGGTCCTCGAACGACACCTCCGCCTCGGGCAGCGCCAGCTCTTCGCCCTGATAGAGGCAGACCGACCCGCGCAGGCACATCATCATCGTGGTAAAGCAGCGCGCGGCGCCATCCGTCAGCTTCCAGCGCGAGATGTGGCGTGGCACGTCATGGTTCGAGAATGCCCAGCAGACCCAGCCATCGGCCGCGACCTCGGCGATCTTGTTCATCACCGACGTGATGTATTCGGGCGTCGGGATGTGGTCCGAAAGCAGCTCGAACGCATAACTCATATGCATGAGATCGTCGCCGGCAGTGTACTCGCCCAGAACTTCGAGCCCGCGCTGGTCCTCTCCGACCTCGCCCACGGCAGCGGCGTTATACTCGTTCAGGACGGACCGGAACTTGCGCAGGAAATCGAGGTTCTCGGGCTGCGTCTTGTCATAGAGGTGGTTCTGCCAGGTATAGGGATTCACGGCGGGTGCGGTGATCGGGTTGCGATCCTCGGGTGCCAAGGCCGGGTTGTCGCGCAACTGCGCGTCGTGAACGTAGAAGTTGATCGTGTCGAGCCGGAAGCCATCGACGCCCCGGTCGAGCCAGAAGCGCGCGGTGTTCAGCAGCGCCTCCTGCACCTTCGGTTCGTGAAAGTTGAGGTCCGGCTGTTCGGTCAGGAAGTTATGCATGTAATACTGGCAGCGCGACGGCTCCCACTGCCATGCGGATCCGCCAAAGATCGACAGCCAGTTGTTGGGCGGCGTGCCATCGGGCTTGGCATCGGCCCAGACATACCAGTTGGCGTAGGCGTTGTCCTTGTCCTGGCGGCTTTCCTTGAACCAGTGATGATCCTGCGAGCTGTGCGACAGCACGAGGTCGATCAGCACCTTCAGCCCCAGCCGGTGCGCCGTCTGGATCAGGATGTCGAAATCGGCAAGGCTGCCGAACATCGGATCGACGTCGCAGTAATCGCTCACGTCATAGCCGAAATCCTTCATCGGCGACTTGAAGAAGGGCGAGATCCAGACCGCATCGACACCCAGCGAGGCGACATGCGGCAGGCGCTGCGCGATGCCCAGAAGGTCGCCGATGCCGTCGCCATTGCTGTCCTGAAAGCTGCGCGGGTAGATCTGGTAGATCACGGCACCGCGCCACCAGTCGGTATCCTGCTCTGCGGAAGGCGTTGGGAGGTCCGCCGTTTTGTTCATGTGAGGAGTCTTTCGTTGATTTGAGAGTTTATTTCACCGAGCCGGCCAGCAGACCGCGCACGAGGTATTTCTGCATTGCGAAGAAGACGATCAAGGGCACGGCGATGGAGATGAAGGCCGCTGCGGCCAGAATGCCCCAGTCGCCCCCGCGCGAGCCCAGAAGGTCGTCGGCGATCTTGACGGTCATCACCCAGCTTTCGGAATTCGACGGCAGGAAGACCTTGGCGATCAGCAGGTCGTTCCACGTCCACAGGAACTGGAAGATGGCAAAGGAGGCAAGCGCCGGAAACGACAGCGGCAGCACGATCTTGGTGAAGACCTGGAAATCCGTGGCGCCATCGACCTTGGCGCTCTCGATGATGTCGCGCGGCAAGCCCACCATGTAGTTGCGCAGCAGGTAGACGGCGAGCGGCAGCCCGAATCCGGTATGCGCAAGCCAGATGCCAAGGAAGCTTTGACCGATGCCGACGCGGTTGTGAAGCTGCAGGAGCGGCACCAGCGCCAGTTGCAAGGGGACGACCAGCAGGCCCACCACCATCGCGATCAGGAAGCCGCGGCCGGCGAAATCCATCCAGGCGAGCGCATAGGCGGCGAAGGCCGCGATCAGGATCGGGATGATCGTCGCCGGGATCGTCACGGTGAGCGTGTTGATGAAGGCGCGGTCCATGTTGTCGGACGCCATGATCGTCTCGTAATTCTGCATCGAAAAGCTCGGCGGCTGCATCGTGGTGACATAGACGGACGGCGCGCGGCTGATCTCGCTGTCCGAGATGTAGGTGAAATCGCCGTTCTCGGCGACCTGCAGCGACCGGTCGAGCACCGACGTGCCCGGCACGACCGGATTGCCGTCCTCGTCCTCGGTCGGGATCGTCGCTTCACCCTCCGCGTCGTAGGCGACCTCGACCCGGGTGTCGTCGACCTCTCCGTCGGGTTCTGTCACGTCGACATTGAAGCGGGCATAGATCTGCCCCGGCTCCGCCGCCCCCGGATCGGTCGAGGCGATGCCGAAGCCCGACACACTGCCCGAGCCGCCCTCGAACAGGTTGCCGCTCAGCACGTAATAGTCGCCGTCGCGCGTCACGCCCTCCGGTTCGGGGCTGATGCGGATCGCCTCCTCGACCGGAAACATCGCCGCCCACCAGCCCGACGCCGAGATCTGCTCGTTGGTGCGGAAGCTCGACACCAGAAGGCCGACAGTGGGGATCAGCCAGAGCACCACCAGCAGGATCACGCTGAGGTTGGTGACGATGGAAAGCGACGTCTTCTGTCCAGCCATATTGTCCATGGTTCGTCCTCTCTCAGCGCATTTCGCGGCGGGCCTGGCGGATGTTCCAGACCATCACGGGCAGCACGATGATCATGATGACAAATGCCACGGCCGTCGCCCGCCCGTCATCGCGGAACATGTAGTCCATCATGTAGCTTGGCAGGATCTCGGTATCGAAATTGCCCCCGGTCATCGCATAGACGATGTCGAAGACCTTGAGCACGAGGATCGTGATCGTCGTCCAGACCACCACGATCGTTCCCATGATCTGCGGCACCTTGATCTTGAAGAAGATCTGGAACGGGTTGGCCCCGTCGATGATCGCCGCCTCGATGGTTTCCTCGGGGATGCCGCGCAGGGCGGCGGACAGGATCACCATGGCAAAGCCGGTCTGGATCCAGATCAGGATCACCATGAGGAAGAAGTTGTTCCAGAACGGGATCTGCAGCGGATCGACCGGCCCCATGCCGATCGTGTCGCGCACCGCGTTGATGATGCCGATATCGGGATCGTTGGCATAGACGAATTTCCAGATCAGCGAGGCGCCGACGAAGGAGATCGCCATCGGCATGAAGATCAGCGATTTCGCGATGTTGCCCCAGCGCAGCTTGTCGGTGAGCTGCGCGACCAGCAGGCCGAGGAAGGTCGCCCCCGCCGGCACGACCAGTGCCCAGAGGATGTTGTTCCAGAAGGCGATGCGGAAGCCCTCTTCGCTGAACATCTGGGTATAGTTGCCAAGGCCGATGAATTCGGTGCCGGAGCGATTGTAGAGCGATCGGACAAATGAGCCGACCACCGGATAGACGAGATACAGCCCCAGCGCGAAGATCGCCGGAAACAGGAACAGCCAGGGCCGCACCAGCGTCGCGCGGTTGATGTTGCGCCCGTGATCGTCGGTGCGGGGCGGAAAGATCACCTTGTCGAGGATCAGGTTGCTTCCGTAGAAATACGCGACGCAGCCACCGACACCGACGATGATGGTGATGATACCCTGCAAGATCGGGGACATGGCGCTCTCCTTCCCTGTACCGGCACCGGACGGAGCTCGACCCCGCCTGCCATGCCGCGCCTGCCCTTCATGCGGGCCGGTCGTCCGCCCCGCGCCGGACACAGGGCGCGGGGCTTTTTCTCAATCGACAATCCCTTAGCGGATCGAGTCCCAACGCGCCTGGATGTCGCCGGCGACCTCTTCGGCAGGGGATCCGGTCACGTAATCGACCATGCCGGTCCAGAACGCACCGGCGCCGATCTCGGACGGCATGAGGTCGGAGGCGTCAAAGCGGAAGGTCGTCGCGTTCAGCAGCACGTCCCCCAGATCCTTGAGCGTCTCGGTTGCATAAAGATCCGTGTTCACCGTTTTCAGCGGCGTGAGGAAGCCCGAGCGCGCCATCCAGATCTCGTGGGCGATCGGCGTCTGCAGGAATTCGATCAGCGCATCGGCCGCCTCGTTGTGATCGGTGATCGCCCAGAGCGTTCCCGCGCCCAGAACCGGCGTGCCGAGATCCCGCTCCTCGTAGGCCGGGAAGTAGAAGAAGTTGGCGTCGTTATTCTCGGGAAAGAACGTCTGCACGAACTGCGCCTGGCGGTGCATGTAGCATTCCGGCGGGATGTTGAACAAACCGTTCGGGCTCTCGCGGAAGTCCGTTGTGGGTACGGCCTGCGCGCCGCCCTGGACAAAGTCGTCGTTCTTCGCGAACCAGCCGAATTCCTCGATCGCCTCGACCACGGCGGGATCGTCGAACGGGATCTCGTTGGTGACCCACTGGTCATAGACCGACGGCTCGGCGGTGCGCAGCATCATGTCCTCGACCCAATCGGTCGCGGGCCAGCCTGTGGCCGCGCCGGAGCCGAGACCGATGCACCAGGGCGTGCCGCCATCGTCGACGATCTCCTGCGTGAGCTCTTTCAGCTCTTCCATCGTCTCGGGAATGTCGTAGCCCGCCTCGTCGAAGGCGGATTCCGAATACCAGACCAGCGATTTCACATCGACCTTGTAGAAGAAACCGAAATACTGCGCGTTGCCCTCCGCATCCTCATAGGTGCCGAGGTCCACCCAGGATTCGCCGGCGGCGTAATTCTCGCGCATCCACTCGGCCGATCCCTCGGGCAGCGGCGCGAGCAGTCCCTGCGAGGCGAGGTCGGAGGCAAGACCCGGCTGCGGAAAGACCGCGACATTGGGCGCGGATCCGGCACGGGCGGAGATCACGATATCCTGCTCGAAACTGTCGGAGCCGGAATAATTGACCGCGACGCCCGCCGCCTCGGTGAAATAGGCCAGCACGGCCTCGACGTTCTCGGCGTCGAGGCCGGTCCAGGGACCGGTGATGCTGATCGACTGGCCGCTCAGGTCATGCGACTCGGCGAATTCATTGTAGCTGTCCCAGTTGAAGTCGCCCTCACCCGGCGTGAAAGACAGATCTGCCTGAGCCTGCACGCCCCCTGCCGTCAGAACCACAATGGCGACACTCGAATAGAGTGCATGTTTCATAAAAAACCCTCCCAGAATTCCTGCATTTCGCACTCTGCCGACGTTCCGTTTTCACAGGTTTGCCTCAAAGCGCTTTGGACTTTTGCAGGCTCGCGCAGATCAGATCACCTGTCAATGCCCGCCTCTATATTTGCGATTATGCAATGCTGCGCTGCAGCTTAAGCGGGTGTCCAGAAACATCTTTTATCGCGCTTTGATTTGCGTGTAACGTCAGGTGAATTTAAAGCGCTTTGGAAACCCGTGGACGGATGAACCTCAAGGAACTCGCCAAACACCTCAACCTGTCGCAGACCACGGTCAGCCGTGCGCTGAACGGCTATCCCGAGGTCAACAAGGCGACCCGTCTTCGGGTCGAAGCGGCAGCGCGCGAATTCAACTATATGCCGAACGCCCGGGCCAAGGGGCTCGCAACCGGTCGCTCCATGTCGATCGGCCACGTGATTCCCACTTCCGCCAAGCGCGAGATGGTGAATCCGGTCTTCGGCGACTTCATCACCGGCGCGTCCGAGGCCTATGTCGAGGCAGGCTACGACCTCGTCCTCACGCTGGTCGAGGATGGCGACGAGGAGCGGCTCTACCGCAACATCCGGGACAAGGGGAATGTGGACGGGATCATCGTGCACAGCCCCCGGATGCAGGATAGCCGCATCGCGCTGCTGTCGGATCTTGGCCTGCCCTTCGTGGTGCATGGGCGCGCATCGGACATCACCTCCGACTATTCCTGGGTCGACATGAACAGTCGGCGCGCCTTTGAACGCGCCACCGCCTTTCTCACCGAACTCGGGCATCGCCGCATCGCGCTGGTCAACGGGCTCGAGCATATGGATTTCGCCTATCGCCGCCGCAAGGGATACCTCTCGGCGCTGGCAGCGCAGGGGATCGGGCCTGATGCCACGCTCATGCGCGCAGGCGAGATGACCGAATTGCTGGGCCATAAATCCGCGCGCGACATGCTCGCGGGCCCCGATCCGCCCACCGCCTTTCTGACATCCTCGATGGTGACGGCGATCGGTGTGCGCCGCGCCATTCAGGAGGCGGGCCTGCAGATGGGCCGGGACGTCTCGGTGATCACTCATGACGACGAGCTGGCCTATCTCAAGAACGGACAGGACGTGCCGCTTTTCACCGCGACCCGCTCCTCCGTGCGGGCGGCGGGGCGGTGTGCAGCGGACTTTCTGCTGCAGATGATCGCCAAACCGTCCGGCGGCCCCTTGCACTCCCTGCTCGAGGCAGAGTTGATCCTGGGCAATTCCACCGGACCCGCGCCCCGCCCCGGCGGCGGATAGAACACCAAACCGACAAGGACGGACATGAAACTCAGACGCAGCGATTTTCCGCAGGACTTCCAGTTCGGCACCGCCACATCGAGCTACCAGATCGAGGGCCACGGCTTTGGCGGTGCGGGTCCCACGCATTGGGACACCTTCGCCGCGACTCCGGGCAACGTGGTACGTGCCGAAAACGGTTTGCGCGCCTGCGACCATTACCATCAATACGAGGCCGACCTCGATCTCGTGCAGGCGGCAGGGTTCGACTGCTACCGCTTTTCGACCTCCTGGGCACGTGTCCTGCCGGAGGGGCGCGGCACACCCAACCCCGGAGGCCTCGATTTCTACGACCGCCTCACCGATGCGATGCTGGAGCGCGGCATCAAGCCCTGCGCGACGCTCTATCACTGGGAACTGCCTTCACCGCTCGCGGATCTCGGGGGCTGGACGAACCGTGACATCGCCAAGTGGTTCGCGGAGTTTGCCGAAGTCATCATGGGCCGCATCGGCGACCGGATGCATTCCGTGGCGCCGATCAACGAACCCTGGTGCGTGGCCTGGATGAGCCATTTCCTGGGCTTCCACGCGCCCGGCCTGCGCGACATCCGCGCCACCGCCCGCGCGATGCACCACGTCCTGCTCGCGCACGGCACCGCGACGCAGGCGATGCGCGCCATGGGGATGCAGAACCTCGGCGCGGTGTTCAACATGGAATGGGCCGAACCGGTCGACGACACCCCCGAAGCCGCCCGCGCTGCCGCAACCTATGACGGCTATTACAACCGCTTGTTCCTTGATGGCGTGTTCAAGGGCTCCTACCCCGATACCGTCCTTGCGGGCATGGAGCAGCACCTTCCGCATGGCTGGCAGGACGATTTTCCGGTGATCGGCGAAAAGGTCGACTGGTGCGGAATAAACTACTACACACGCAAGGTGCTCGCCCCCAATGACGGTCCCTGGCCCAGCCTCGACGAGGTCGAAGGGCCGCTGCCCAAGACCTTCATGAACTGGGAGATCTATCCCGAGGGCCTTTACAGGTTCCTCAAGCGCACCACGGCGGAATATACCGGCGACCTGCCCCTTGTCGTGACCGAGAACGGCCTCGCCGCGCCCGACATCCTCGAGAACGGCGCGATCAGCGATCCCGACCGCACCGAATTCATCGAGCAGCACATGGCCGCGATCAAACGCGCCATAGACGAAGGCGTGCCGGTGGGCGGCTATTACATCTGGTCCCTGCTCGACAATTACGAATGGGCGCTCGGATATGAAAAGCGGTTCGGCCTCGTGCATGTCGACTTCGACAGCCTTGTACGCACCCCCAAAGACTCGTACCACGCCCTTGCACGGGCACTGAAAGAGTAGAGCCATGGCTGATTTCAACGACATCACCGCCATTGTGGCCGACATTGGCGGCACCAATACGCGGGTCGCCCTGACCCGTGGCACGCGCGTGCGGACGGACACGATCCGCCGCTACCGCAACGCCGATCACACCGGTCTGAGCGAGGTGCTTTCCGATTATCGCGGCACGCTCGACACGGCCCCGGATGCGGCCTGCGTCGCGATGGCGGGACCGGTGCTCGATGGCGTGGGTCGGCTCACCAATCTCGACTGGACGGTGGACCGCGCCGTGATCGCGCAGGCGACTGGCGCCGGGACGGTCGCGGTGCTCAATGACCTGCAGGCACAGGGACATGCGCTCGATCATCTCACGCCCGACAACCTCACCTGCGTGATGCCGGGCCGTCCGGCCGGTGGACTTGCCGCAAAGCTCGTGATCGGCGTCGGCACCGGCATGAACGCCGCGCCCGTATTCCGTCTTGGCGGTCTCACATTGGTGCCACCGTCGGAATCCGGGCATATCTCGCTGCCCCTGCAGACCCACGAAGAGCTGCGCCTGATGGAGTTCATCGCCCGCAAGCACGGCACTCCGGGCGTCGAGGACGTGCTGTCGGGGCGCGGCTTCGAGCGTGTCTATGCCTGGCTCTGCGAGGAGGATGGCGGCGCCGAACCGCTCGATGCCAATGCCATCATGCAGGCGGTGAATGCGGGCAGCGATCCGCGCGCCGATCGCGCGATCGAGGTCTTCACCCGTATCCTCGGACGCGTCGCCGGAAACCTCGCACTGATCAACCTCCCCTTTGGCGGGATCTACCTGATCGGCGGCGTCGCGCGGCATTTCGGCCCGCACCTGCGCGACAAGGGCTTCGTCGAGGCGTTTTCGGACAAGGGCAGGTTCAGCGCGTTCATGGGCCAGTTCCCGGTTCACCTCGTGACCGATGATTACGCAGCCCTCACCGGCTCCGCCTGTCATTTGGCCGAAATCCTCTCACAGACCGGCTGAGGCTGCGGGCTTCCGCTGAAACTTGCATCTTCGCCATAAATTTGTGCAAAAAACGCAAAGCGAGCAATTGCCTTTAAGAGACCAGCGCTATTCATGGTCGGCAAGAGCCAAGGACACAGCAGAAACGGGACGTACAGACATGAATATGGTCAGCCGCAACACCCTCACGACCGAAGAGTTTCGCGCCTCTATCCTGCGCCATCTGACCTACGAGCTGGGCAAGGATGCGGATCGCGCCAAGATCGAGGACTGGCGCATGGCGCTGTCCTTTGCCGTGCGCGACCAGATCGTCGACAGCTGGTTCGCCGCCACCCGCAAGACCTACGAGGCCGGTGCCAAGCGTGTCTATTACCTCTCGATGGAATTCCTGATCGGCCGCCTGCTCGAAGATGGAATCGTGAATCTGCGGCTGGTCGATCAGGCCCGCGATGCGCTTTCGGCGCTGGGTCAGGATTTCGACACGGTGCTGGCGGACGAACCCGATGCGGCGCTCGGCAATGGCGGTCTTGGTCGTCTTGCGGCCTGCTTCCTAGAATCCCTTTCGACCCTGGGCTGCCCGGCCTATGGCTACGGCATCCGCTACGAACACGGTCTGTTCCGCCAGTCCTTCGTCGACGGCCGCCAGATGGAAGCGCCCGAGACATGGCTGCTCAAGCGCCACGCCTGGGAATTCGAGCGCCCCGAATCGCGCTACACCATCGGCTTTGGCGGCGAGGTGACCACCAAGGCGGGCAAGATCACATGGACCCCGTCCGACACCGTCGATGCCGAGGCTTATGACACCCCCGTCATCGGCTGGCAGGGGCGCTGGGCGAACACGCTGCGGCTCTGGTCGGCCAAGGCGTCGGATTATCCCTTCGACCTCGACAGCTTCAACCGCGGCGACTTTGCCGCCGCCGCCGCCCCCGAGGCGCTGGCCCGCACGATCTCGCGCGTGCTCTACCCCGACGACACTACGCAGCAGGGCAAGGAGCTTCGGCTCAAGCAGGAATATTTCCTGACCGGTGCCGCGCTGCAGGACATCATGCGCCGCTTCGATTCCGAACATGACGACCTGTCTGCGCTGCCCACGAAGGTGGCGATCCAGATGAACGACACCCACCCCGCCATTGCCGGGCCGGAACTGGTGCGCATCCTGCATGACGAACGCGGCATGCCCTTTGACGCGGCGATGAAGACCGCGCAGGCCTGCCTCAGCTACACCAACCACACCTTGCTGCCAGAGGCGCTGGAAAGCTGGAACGAGGATCTGTTCGGCAAGCTGCTGCCCCGCCATCTGCAGATCGTGGACCGCATCGACGACGCCCATGCCAAGGCGCATCCCTCGCGCACGCTGTCCGCGCGCTCCGACCATCAGGTCAAGATGGGCGAGCTCTCCTTCATCATGGCGCACAAGGTCAACGGCGTCTCGGCGCTGCATACCGAACTCATGAAGACCACCGTTTTCAGCGAATTCCACCGCCTGCATCCGGACCGGATCATCAACCAGACCAACGGCGTCACCCCGCGCCGCTGGCTGCTGTCGTGCAACCCGCGCCTGTCGGGGCTGATCACCGACACGATCGGCGAAGGCTGGGCGGATGATCTCGAACAGCTCAAGGGGCTCGAGCCGCATGTGAGCAATGCCGCATGGCTCGACCGCTATGCCGAGGCCAAGCGCGCCAACAAGGCGGATCTGTCGCAGTGGATGCTCGAGACGACCGGCGTCAAGGTCGACCCCGAGATGATGTTCGACGTCCAGATCAAGCGCCTGCACGAATACAAGCGCCAGCATCTCAACATCCTCGAGGCGATCGCGCTCTGGCAGGAGATCAAGGCCAACCCCAAGGCCGACTGGACACCGCGCCTCAAGATCTTTGCAGGCAAGGCCGCGCCGGGATATTTCTTTGCCAAGGATATCATTCGCCTCATCAACGACGTGGCCAAGGTCCTGAACGCCGATACCGAAACCCGCGACGTGCTGCAGGTCGCGTTCCTGCCCAACTACAACGTGACGCTGGCCGAACGGCTGATCCCGGCCGCCGACCTCTCCGAGCAGATCTCGACCGCAGGAAAAGAGGCCTCGGGCACCGGCAACATGAAGTTCGCCTTGAACGGCGCGCTGACCGTCGGCACGCTGGACGGCGCGAATGTCGAGATCCGCGAGCATGTCGGGGCCGACAACTTCTTCCTCTTCGGCATGACCGCCGACAAGGTGGAGGAGCGCCGCATGGTCAAGGATCACGCCGCTCAGGCCATCGCCGCCGATCCGCGCCTCGCGGCAGCCCTGAAGGCGATCCGCGACGGCGTATTCTCGCCGGACGAGCCTGCGCGCTACCACAACATCACCGACAACCTGAGCGGGCCGGACTATTTCCTCGTCGCGTCGGATTTCACCGACTACTACCGCGCGCAGCGCGAGGTGGATGCGGCGTTCAAGGACAAGCACCACTGGATGACCATGGCAGCGCTTAACACGGCGCGGTCGGGCTGGTTCTCGTCGGACCGCACGATCACCGATTACATGGCCCAGATCTGGAACGCGAAAAGCCTGCGGGACAGCTGAATTCGGTATCGCAGGCTCGTCCCAGATCGTGTTTCACTTGTTCCCGCCGGAGGCGAGATTGCTCGAAACGCGAAGTTGCCCGAGCCGTGCGCCGGCAAAGTGTCACTGGGCACCTGATGGCAATCAGGGCGTCAAACCGCCTTGCCTGAGCCTCTGAGCTGGTCATGACAGCCGGAGGGAAAAGGCGGGCTCGGACCATTTTTTGCTGCATATGTATAGACATATGCCCAGCTTCTCCGCAGTCCGTGGCAGCCCCCGGCGAATAAACCGCAATTCACCCCAAAGCCCTTGCAGATCACGAAAACGCGCATAGGGTTAAGGTATGACAGAGCAACCTGAACCAAAGACTTTCGCCCTGTTGCAACGCGTGATCGATGCGCGCTGCGATGATCCTTTCGCCATTCTCGGACCGCACAAGGACAGCGGCAACCGCTGCGTGACCGCCTATGATCCCGGTGCGACTTCCATGTGGGGCGTGGTCGACGGCACGGCCCATCCGCTGGACAATGTCCCGAAACTGCCCGGCATCTTTCGTGGAACCGTACCGGGCACGAAACCGTATGTCCTGCGAGGCCGCAATGAGGCCGGTGAGGAATGGGATACGGAAGATGCCTATAGATTTGGACCCGTTTTGGGTGAAATAGATGAATACCTTCTGGGCGAAGGCACACACCACAAGCTCTGGAACGTCTTGGGCGCGCATGTGCGCGAACACGAGGGTGTCCAGGGGACATCCTTCGCGGTCTGGGCACCGAATGCACGGCGCGTTTCCGTTGTAGGAGACTTCAATCTCTGGGACGGCCGCCGCCATGTGATGCGCCGTCGCGGCGCGACCGGCGTTTGGGAAATCTTCATCCCCGGAATTGGCGACGGTGCCGTCTACAAATACGAGATCGTCGGTGCCCATGGCGCGGTCATGCCACTCAAGGCAGACCCCGTGGGCTTCGGCTCGCAGCACCCGCCCGAGAATGCCAGCGTCGTGCGCGACATCTCCGGCTACGGCTGGTCCGATACGGGCTGGATGGACAAGCGCGCCAAGAACAATTCCCGCAGCGCGCCGATCTCGGTCTACGAGGTGCAGCTGGGATCATGGCGACGCAAGGATCACGGACGCCCCATTTCCTACATCGAAGCGGCGACCGAGCTGGTTGCCTATGTCAAGGAAATGGGCTTCACCCATATCGAGCTGATGCCGATCTCGGAATATCCGTTCGACGGGTCGTGGGGTTATCAGCCGGTGGGCATGTTCGCCCCTACCATCCGCCACGGGCCGCCGCATGAATTCCGCGACCTGATCAACGCCGCACACAAGGCGGATATCGGCGTCCTGCTCGACTGGGTCCCGGGGCACTTCCCGACCGACGCACATGGGCTCGGCCAGTTCGACGGCACGGCGCTTTACGAACATGGCGACCCGCGCGAAGGCTTCCATCAGGATTGGAACACCCTGATCTACAATTACGGACGGCGCGAGGTGGAAAACTACCTCACCTCCAACGCGCTCTACTGGCTCGACGAATATCATGTCGACGGTCTGCGCGTGGATGCCGTGGCCTCGATGCTCTACCGCGACTATTCGCGCAAGGATGGCGAATGGGTCCCCAACAAGGATGGCGGCCGAGAGAATTACGAAGCCATCGCCATGCTCCAGCACATGAACACCTTCACTTATGGCGAGGTGCCCGGGATCATGACGGTGGCCGAGGAATCGACCTCCTATCCCAAGGTGTCGGGACCGGTCTTCGATGGCGGGCTCGGCTTCGGGTTCAAGTGGAACATGGGCTGGATGAACGACACGCTGGATTACATGAAAAAGGATCCGCTCTATCGCAAGCATCACCATCACCAGATGACCTTCGGCCTGCACTACGCGTTTTCCGAGAATTTCATCCTGCCGATCAGCCATGACGAGGTCGTGCACGGCAAGGGTTCGATGCTCGACCGGATGCCGGGCGACACATGGGAAAAGTTCGCGAACCTGCGCGCCTATTACGGTTTCATGTGGGGTCACCCCGGCAAGAAGCTGCTCTTCATGGGTCAGGAATTCGCGCAGGCGAAGGAATGGAACCATGATGCAGAGCTCGACTGGGAGGGTGCCGAGAAACCCAATCACAAGGGCATCCAGAACCTCGTGCGGGACCTGAACCACCTTTACGCGGACACACCTGCCCTGCACGTGAAGGATTGCGAACCCGACGGGTTCCAGTGGATCGAGGCGAATGACGAGGAAGC
>JBBSNW010000025.1:0-60590 GCA_038260405.1 Rhodobacterales bacterium
CTGTAAGATGAACAACGTCGACCCCGTCGCCTGGTTGACCCAGACTTTGGAGCGCATCGCCAACCAGTGGCCGAGCGCTGAAATCCACGCCCTCATGCCTTGGAATTACCAAGCCTGAACGGCCTCAGCTGCCCGCTTAAAACCAACACGCGAAGGTCAGGAAACCTGTCCAGATCACCGTGCTGAACTCAGAATTGAGACAAGTTGCAGCATATCACTTCAGAAGTGCGACAAGTTTTTCAAGCAATTCAGCCATATTGACAGGCTTATTCACCCAGGGTGCCTTGGGAAATTGATCATCGATCTGCTCTTCGCTGTATCCGGTGGTCAGCAGAAACGGCACGGACATTTCTGTCAGAGCATTCGCAATCGCGGCCGATGTCTCGCCGTTCAGGTTGAGGTCCAGCGTCGCGACGTCCGGGTGATGTTCCGACAAAACTTCAAGCGCGCTTTTCACGTTTGCAACAGGGCCGATGATGATACAACCTTCAGTCTCTAACTGCTCCTGAAGGTCCATTGCAACGAGCATTTCGTCCTCTACGATGAGGACGCGACGGCCTGCCAAAGGTCCAGTGTTCTTCTTGTCAGGCATAATAATAGCTCCTCATTCAATCGGGAATACAATATCTGCTTCCAATCCGGAGGGGTTAAACCGAAAATCAACCGTTCCTTCGAGTTCATAATTGCTGGCTTGCCGAATGAGTTTCGTTCCAAACCCTTCGCTGGCGCTCTCTTGCACCTCCGGCCCCCCAGTTTCACGCCAGGTCAAACGGACCTGCTCACTCTGATCCGTTTGTTCGCGAGACCAGCTAAGGCTCAGGTGCCCACCTTTCTGCGACAACGATCCGTACTTGGAGGCATTGGTCGCCAATTCGTGCACGACCAGCGCAAGGCCCAGACCCTGCTTGGGCGTCAATTGGACAACTGGGCCCTGCACAGCAATCAGGTCGCGCCGTCCGGGCCCACCATAGGCCGAGAATATTGACTCGATGAGCGTCTTCAGATCGGCTGACTGCCACTGGGTCGAAAGCAATTGGTCATGCGCCTTTGCTAAAGCTTGGATTCTGCCGATCAATCGCTCGCTGTATTGTTGGACAGTCTGGTCGCGCCCCCCCGAAGAGCGCGCGAGCGCCTGAACAACAGCGAGCGTGTTCTTGACTCGGTGGCTTAGCTCGGCTGTCAGCATCTCACGTTGTTCTTCGGCCTCTTTACGCTCGCTTACGTCACGAAAAAGCATGCCGACTCGATGTTCCTCAGGCGTTCCGACACGAAACGCGTAGGCATCGTAGTACTTGCCCAGTGCCTCGGCCAATGCTTCAAACCGTTCAGGTTCGCCAGATTCTGCAATTCGACCGTGAAGATCGTACCAGTGCTCCTCGTGTTCGGGAATAAGCTCCCGCGCGGTCTTTCCGATCACATCGGGCAATCCCGTCTGACGCTCAAACGCGGCGTTGACCTCGACAAACCGAAAGTCGACGGCGCGATCATCCTCGTAGAGGACGTTCACAACGCTGAACCCCTCGTCAATTGAATTGAACAAGGTCTCATACCTTGTCTGGCTATCCTCAAGCCTGCGCTCGGTGTCGCGCCGTGATGTAATGTCCATGAAGGTGAACACGACGCCGTTGATCTTGTCCTCGATGGTGCGATACGGGCGTATGCGAATGATGAACCAACGACCGTCCCGGCTTTGAACTTCGCTTTCGAAAGGCGCGAGCTTGGCAAGCACGTTTTGCGCATCGTCCTCGACACTGTCGTAGACAAGCTGGCTTGTGAAGTCGGTGATCGCCCTGCCGACATCCACTTCGGTGATGTTGAAAAGCTCTGTCATCGGCGGCGTGAACATTCGAATTCTCAGATCAGTGTCCAGAAACAGCGTGCCGACCTCAGAGGCTGCAATGAGGTTCTGAAAATCACTGTGGGCGGTCGAAATGCTCTCGAGCTTCTGTTTCAGCTCGGCATTTACCGTTTGTAGCTCCTCGTTCATTGATTGCAATTCTTCTTTTGAGGTCTCCAGCTCTTCCGAGGTCGAGCGGTATTCTTCGTTGATCGATTGCAGTTCCTCGTTGGCCGCCCGCAAATCCTCGATTGCGATCTCATGTTCTGCACGGCTGGCGACAAGCGATTCCTGCGAAGCCCGAAGTTCCCCGTGAAGTCGGCGGATTTCACCGGCCCCCACTGTAGCTGGGTCGATTTCCGGCTCGTCGCCATCCGCTATGGGCCCTGCATCGAGGAAAACCACCAAAGCCTGCTCCGCCTCATTGCCGTTGCCCGAGACCGGAGAGCATTGAATGGCGATCCGCCGAGGTCCACTGTCGAAGTCGACCGCGGTTGCAAGAGTCAGGCTTGACGTGCGCTTATGAATGGCATGTTCAAGCGCGATCCTGAGATCCAACCGCAATTCGGGCCGGACTACGTCCGATAGCTTTGGCGAGAAGGCTCCTTCGGTATGTAGAATGAAGCGGCCCGCGTTTGGCGAAAGATGCACAAATTGATAAGTATCGTCTACCAAAACGCTCGGCGGTGCCGATTGCTCCAAGGCCTTTGCGTGCTGCAGGGTCGGCTCTTCGGGCCGCTTTCTGACGGGAATTTGATGGGTTGTCGTCGGATTCAGATCATGGCCAATCGGGACGTGAGGTAACGCTGGCATGTGCCGACGGGCTCGGGGCCGAGCTCGGTAAAGCCGCGCGTCCCTGTCAATGGCTGTAAACAAGTCTGAACTGGCGTCCGCCGTCTCTGCTGATCCGACGAACAGACAGCCGTCCGATCGAAGTCCGTAGTGAAAGACGTTTATAAGCTGCTCCTGAAGTGAGCGTTCAAGGTAGATGAGCAGGTTGCGGCATGTGATCAGATCCATGCGCAAGAAAGGCGGGTCCTTCAGAACGCTGTGCGAGGCGAACAATACTATGTCTCGCAATTCCTTGCGGACTCGGTAATGCGAGCCCTCGTCGATGAAGAACTGTTGAAGCCGCTCTTCCGTAACATCCGCTTCGATGGATCTTGGAAATCGGCCTTCTCGCGCTTTTGCTAATGCGCCTTCGTCAAGGTCACTGGCAAAGATCTGCATCGGCACATGTACTTTCTGGCGCGCCGCTTCCTCCAGCAAAAGTATCCCAAGGCTATAGGCTTCCTCGCCGGTGGCGCAGCCGACAGACCAAATGCGCAAGCCTTCCTCTGCCACGTCTTCGAAAAGCAAAGGAATAATCCTTTTCGACAAAACTTCAAAGGCATGTTCATCACGAAAGAAATGCGTAACCGAGATTAGAAGATCATCGAACAGTGCCTGGGCCTCCTCTGGGGTCGTGCGGACCAGTTCGGCGTAATCATCCATGTTGGTGACACGGCAAACCTGCATCCGTCGCAGAACCCGGCGCATGACCGTGGCGCGCTTGTAGTTGGCGAAGTCGTGGCCGGTTTTGGTTCGCAGAAGTTCAACGATTTTGCGCAGGTCGCTAGCCTGACGGTCCGCATCCAGCGACCGCACCTCCATTTGGCTGCGCGCAACTTCTGCAAGCCGCTCCACCAGACCACCGATCGTTGCTACGAAATTCACGATACCGGTCGCTATGACGCTTTGTGGCATCGCAGGGAACTCGGCGTCCTGCGGATCTTGCGCGAAAACCACGCCACCGGCTTCGTGTATTGCACGGGCACCGCTCGAGCCGTCGGATCCGGAACCGGTCAAGACCACCGCCATCCCATCGCAGCGCGCGGCCGCAACCGAGCGGAAAAACATGTCAATCGGTGCCCGCTGCCCGCGCGGTTCAGAAAAGGCCCGCGCGGCCAAGCTGTTACCGTCAATGATCAATTCGCGGTCCGGCGGGATCACATAAACGCAGTTTGGATTTAGCTGAGTTGTGTCGTCGACCTGACGCACCGGCATCTCAGTGCAGGCTGACAATATCTCAGCCATCGCGCTCGGATGTTCGGGCGCGAGGTGCAAGATCACTACATATGCCATCCCGAGATCCAAAGGTAGCTGGCCAAACAAGCTTCGAAGCGCCTCGACGCCGCCAGCCGACGCGCCAATCGCGCAGATCGTCAGGTACCCGTCGGACGGCAGAGACGTCACAGCGTTCTTCGCATGAGGGATCATGATATTGGCTTATCCAGTCCGTATATGTGGAGCATTCTGCGGACCGCAGGTAAGTAGATGATTTTCCGGCGAGCCAATTATATCATCGTATAAATTGACCAGATCACGTTTTAGAAAGCCAAACAAGCGAGTAACCGAGTTTTCCCGCCAGTGGACATCTCGTTCACCAATATTCAGCACATAAACTTTGGTATGAACACCGGCGTAGAAAGTAATCGTTGGGCCGCCTCGCACCCGCAGCGAATGGCGGTTCTCCGCCCTGGCTATTGGACCGTCACGACCGGCCCGATGCTGATATTTGCATGACCAGATATTCTATGGCGCAGCTTCAAAGATGCCCACTCGGCGAATGTCCACAGAATGTGGAGAGGCCGCGCGATCTCTCGTACGGCCCCATTTGTCAATTGCAGGTGAAGTTCAGGAGGCGGCGTCTTTGTTGACCCCGCCCGTCATGGCAATCTCGGTCATGCGGCGGTCGCCGTCATAGGTCTGATCGAGGCATTTCTTCAAAACCGCCGCGTCACCGTCCAAGCCGAGGCGGTTAGCGAAGGCGGCCAGCGTGCCGTAGCCCGCCAGTGCGTAATGTACCATGCGCTGGTATTGCGGGATGATAGCGGCGTCTCGCACGTCAGCGTCCGCGATCTCGTCGGACAAACCGTGGGCGCGCGCTTCTTTCACAAGGCCTTCCATGCCCTTACAATGCTCTGCGTCAGGCTTGATGCCGTGATCGTTGCACAGTTTTTCGATCTCGGCGATTCCATCGGCGATACCGTTGCCGCCGTCAATCAGGGCCTCAGATAGATCCTTGTTCTCGGCGGCGCGGCCCAGTTCGGTCACGACGGACAGGGACTGCGTGTTGGCGCTCCAGATGTCCTGCAGCTGGTCGAGGTAGATGTCCTTGAGCGAGTGAATTGCCATGTCGGTATCCTTTGTTCTGGTTCAGTTTCCAACGGGTGGCGCCGTGGAAGGTTCCTCTAATCGGTCCGATTTGCCTGTATCCACCTGAACTGACCGCCTGGACTGAACCAAGGAAAAAAGGAGATCGCTTCCCGCATCCCTCACATACCCCGACCGCTGCCGTCTTCACGATCGAACCCGGCTAAGACAGTAGGACGCCGCGCAACGAAAAAATAAGGGCTCGATCTGGACCTGCGCTGTGTCGGTCAGCATGGACGGCTCTGGGCTGGAATCCGCACTTCGTGAGAATGCCGATCTGGTCACGTATTGTTTTTCGCGCTTACAGCGAACGGTAGTTCCGAGCCCGTCCACGACATTGCACATACTCCGTCGCGGACGGCTCGCATGAGGCGCCGACATAGAAGAGCGGGGCAGCACTTCACCAAAGTCAGTTCAGAACATACCATTCTCATTGGCGCTCGTTTCTGGTAGCACTTGCAGCACATCCCAATGCTCGACGATCTTGCCGTTCTGGTCGAGGCGGAAGATGTCTATACCTGCGTATTCCAGTCCCTCAGGCCAGATCTGATGACAATGCAGAATGACGTGGCTGCCTTCGGCGAAGGCTCGTCTGATCTCCACGCGCTTTCCAGGATATTCGGCAGGCATCCGCTCGAAATAGGAGATGAAAGCATCCTTGCCGTCGCCAACGTGCGGATTGTGTTGAATGTAAACTTCACCGGCAAAGGTCTCGATCGCGCGTCGCGGCTCGCAAGCGTTAAACATCATCTCGTAAAACGCCCGCACGTTGCGCTTGTTTGCATCAAGGTCGTGCATCCGGATCTCCTTATGCATCACTCGATTCAGATTTTTCTAAGAGGATAAAGCCATATCGGATGCTTCACCATGAAGAAAAAGGTCCGCGGTCGCTACATGCGTCGGCGAAACCATCGCCATCAGCGAATGAAGGCCTTGTTCGCATTGAAGATGTTCGACAGCCTAACCTGCTACACGATGCGCGCATGTCTGGTTCGGTGAAGTTGCGCTGCGACTTAGCCTGACCCAGCTAAAGTCCCTGGGCCGATAGTTGCCCCGAACCATCGACACAATGGGCTTAGTTGCACACCTCGTCCGGTGTGTGGCCTGCAATACGGCCAGCCTCGCGATTTCGGTTTTTTACGGGCGACGTCAGCCCCGCATCCTCCATCTGTTCCCGGTCCGGCAGGTCGCGCAGGCTTTCCAGCCCGAACACCACCAGAAACCGTTCGGTGGTGACGAAGGTATAGGGCGCGCCGCGTCTCGGGCTGCGGGGGCCGGTGGCGATCAACCCTTGCGCGTTTAAGCGCCCGATCAGGTCGCGGCTGATCTCCTTGCCGAAAATCTCCTTCAGCCCGTCGCGGGTGACCGGCTGGTGGTAGGCGATGGCGGCCAGCACCGCGATGTCAAATTCGTTCAGATCGAGATCCTGCCCGCCGACATCCGCCGCCGCGCGGATCGCGGGCGCATAGGCTGGGCGGGTGCGCAGCATCCAGCCACCGGCAACCCTGGTCACCTCGAAGGACCGGCCGCCAAGATCCTCGGCGAGATCCGCGACCAGCAAATCGACCGAAGCGCCCTGCCCCACCACACGGGCCAGATCCTCACGCGGCACCGGGGAGGCGGAGGCGAAGAGCACCGCCTCGATCCGGCGCATCCATTCGTGCCAGCGCAGCTCGGGCGGCAGGTCAGCCAGCTCCCGGTCCAGATCCGGTTCGGTTCGATCCCGCGCCATCTCAGACTCCGTAGAGCCGGAACGTGTCGCGGCCCGTCAACTCGCGCACCGCGCCCAAGGTCACCAGCCGGTCGCAGAGCCGCCGCGCCGCGCGGTCGGACATGAACGCGGTGAACTCCGACGGCGCCACCGCGTCACGGCTCAGGAAGATCTCGACCGCCTTCCCGGCCCCCTTCGCGCGCAGCTTCGGCGCCACCGATTGCAGCTTCGCGGCCCGGCGCGCAAGATCATGTGCCAGCGGCACAGCCTCCCGGCAGGAGGCCAGCACCGCCCGGTGACAGGCGCGCCGCAGGTCATCGCCCGACTTGCGCAGGTCGCGCGCTGTCAGATGGGCGGCGAACAGCGGCAGCAGGCGGTTCCAGCCCATGACCCGCGCCAGCGTGGCATCGGCGAGGATCAGAGCCGTCGCCTCCGCGCGCGGATCTTCCGCGAGCACCGCCTCCAGCACTTGTGCCATCCGATCGACCGGACCGCCCTGCCCCGGCCCCAACCACACGGCGATCTGTGCGCGCGTGAGATCCGGCAGCGCCCGGTGCAGTCCCTCTGGGGTCATCGGCCGCGCGGCCGCGTGCCGCCAGCGCTGGCAGATCGCGCCTGCCGGACCGGGCAGATCGCCGGGGCGCATCAGATACACTTCGTCGCGCAGATCCGCGGCCCGCTCGGGACGCCCTGCCAGAACCACGCAGGCCTCCGCTGCCCGCAGGGAAAGGCGGTCGCGCAACAAGGGCTGGGGCACCTCGCCCCGGGACACCACAAGATGCAGCACGGCCAGCGCCGCGCCTGACAGAAACGCCACATCTTCAAGGGTTTCCGCACGCGCGGAGATGACCCAGGACGGCATCCGGGGTAGCGTCTCGAGGTCGATGTGAGGAATGTCGCGCTCGGGTCTCATCCGCACAGGCTATCTCATGACGGCGCTTATGACCAGAGAATAGACACGCAACCGCCGCAGCCTGCCAAACACAATCATGTCCAATAAGTTTGCATTATCGGACAATTCGGGATACGGTCAGGAATGGCGTGATATTGGCTTAATTTCATGGGTGGTTCGTCCGAATTGGCCCCTCTGTCATCGAGGTTCCGCTCAATTGGCGAACGGAGATCTTGATCTACGGACTCGGTACCACGGAACGAAAGCGGCCTGCTTTGCCCGCGTCGGGCTATTCAGCTAGCAGCCGTAACCAGACACATCTCTCCCGCCGCCAGGACGACACTCCAGTAACAAACGCATAGTCCAGAATTGAAACAAGAACGTGACGACGGTGATATCAGGAAGTTAGAGTCCGCCAATAGAACAAGAACGACACCCGATTTCACCTTGGGAGACCCCTGAAAAGCATGCCCCCGAAGACCCCCGGATTCAGCGCAGTGCCTCCCGGCGCCTCTCACGAAGACGCGCCTGACGACAGGGACCAGGCAAAGAGCGAGACCATCACCCTGCCCGCCCACGTCGCCGGGTCGGGCGCGCTCGACCGCCTTGTCGAGACCGCCCGAGACTATGCCCGGAGCGCGGCCTCTGACAACACGCTCAAGGCCTATGCGCGGGACTGGGCGCATTTCACCCGCTGGTGCCGGATGCGGGGCGCCGAGCCCCTGCCCCCGTCGCCGGACATGATCGGCCTCTACCTCGCGGACCTCGCAGCCCCCGCGGGCAAGGCCCCTGCCTTGCTGGTCTCGACGATCGAGCGGCGCCTCTCCGGTCTTGCCTGGAACTTTGCACAGCGCGGGTTCACTCTCGATCGCAAGAACCGTCACATCGCCACCGTGCTGGCCGGGATCCGGCGCAGGCATGCCCGCCCGCCAGTACAGAAGGAAGCGATCCTGCGCGACGACATCGTGGCGATGGTCGGCACCCTGCCCTTCGACCTGCGCGGTCTGCGCGACCGGGCCATCCTGCTGCTCGGTTATGCCGGGGGTCTGCGCCGGTCCGAGATCGTGAGCCTCGATGTCCACACGGACGATACGCCGAAATCCCGCGGCTGGATCGAGATCCTGAAGGACGGCGTCCTGCTGAAGCTCGATGCCAAGACCGGCTGGCGGGAGGTCGAGATCGGCCGTGGCTCCTCCGATCAGACTTGCCCGGTTCATGCGCTCGAGCAATGGCTGCATTTCGCCCGGATCGGTTTCGGCCCCGTCTTCGTGCGCACCTCCCGTGACGGCAAGCGCGCGCTCGATGCCCGGCTCAACGACAAACATGTCGCGCGGCTGATCAAGCAGTGCGTGCTCGCCGCGGGCATCCGCTCCGACCTGCCCGAGAAGGACCGCCTCGCCCTGTTTTCGGGCCACTCCCTGCGCGCCGGTCTCGCCTCGAGCGCCGAGGTCGATGAGCGCTACGTCCAGAAGCAGCTCGGCCATGCCAGCGCCGAGATGACCCGCCGCTACCAACGCCGCAGGGACAGGTTCCGCGTGAACCTCACAAAGGCGGCGGGGTTGTGATTTCAACTCGGTCAAAAACACCCAATATGCATGCAGGCAAAATGTTTCCAGCTTGTCGCTTGAAGCAACCATGCGGAACCGCGGTTCTATGAATACATCCCGTCGACGCCAATCGCCCTCCATCTCGCCATCTCGAGACTGATTCTTCCGGACTGTTTCGGCGTATCCTCCACGCGACAACGCTGCAGTCTTGTGAACGTTAACGGTCATCGAGTGCAGTTCATCGTAAAATTCGGGTCCTCACAAGACGATGGAATACGCTAACATCTTTGCTGGCGCCTTCGGGAACATCTCGAAGGTCTGGAGCGGTGCGCCGGTTGAAAAGTGATTTGAACTCTTGGATTCACAAGCATAGGGACAGTCGGCTCAGGGCAAACATAGTATCCACAACGTCACCCAGCGAAGGAACCCAGCCCCTTCAGGACGTCGTTATTACCGCGGTAATAACGAGCTTCAGAACCCCTATGGTGCTCAACGATGGTTGGTCAGGCGAAATATTACCGCGGTAATAACTCGGACCATCTAGTCTGAGCGAAAGAAGCTGAGGTCTTTCGTTCATAGGGTCTCCAGTCTTCATCGTGACGGCCTAATGAATAATAAGTCTCGGCGGCACTGTCGAATCCGACTGAGAAGAAGATGCGCGAAACGCCATTCCGTGCATCTATCCGAAAGGAACCGCCCACAGAACGAACCGAAAGTTGAAAGATGTCGCACAACTCCCCTACACGGGGTCGCCTCTGATTTGAGCAGACACCTTGCCGCTGAGATGCAGATCCCTGATCAAAGCCACACGGGGTTCCCGAGCCGTATTTTGCGTTCACGATACAGGGCAGGGCGCATGGTCGTACGTTCGCCTCACACTTGCATCAGAATATGCTTGCACGACAGGTGGGATAACGCGTCCTCCTGCGATCGGCTGACCTGCTTCATAGCTCTTGAGCATCGAAGCAAGGTAGCCCTCTGGCCGGGTGATCTGGGTCGTTCTTGCAGACAGATAATCCAGGACAAGGATCATCGCTTCCCATCCTAGTGTTTCTAGACCACGGTTGACCCCCCTCTGTCCAAGTCCAATGAAAGAAGAAAATTGAATCAAAACGCCTGCAAGCTCGCGCTCTCGCTGAGGAACATCTGGATAGAATTCCTGCAGGTTCTTTGTCTGGGCCCATGCTGTAGCCGCACGTCTCAGATCAAAATGATTTTGAGCTTCTTTTTTTAGATCTTTGTGTTTCGACTCTATGTGCCGGACAATCTGTCCGGCATCCGCGGCCGAACTGTCCGGCGAAACCGCGGTTTCACTCGTCGCAGCGGGGCAGGGGGCGGGTTGCTCGACACGCGTTTCAGTCGAGGACGTCTCTGCCTCCTGCGCGATCCGATCGACCTGCTCTTCGAGAGCGTCCAGATCCGCCTGGGCGGTTGTCTTGCGCCGCAGGACGTTTCTCACATGGAGACGCAGTTCCTCTGCCCAGTCTGGCAGGGACCGACCCAGCACAGTCAGGCGGCGCAGGACGTCCTGGAGGCGGGCACTCAGGCTGTTCTTGCGGCTCCGTAGTGCGACCCGTTCCTCGTCGAGACGGTCTCTCAGCAGGAGCAGTTCGGCGTGCTTGTCGAAGATGGGTGCGAGATCGATACCGTAGGCGTTCACGATGCGACCTTCGCGGTCACGCTCGGGGAACCGCCTGCCATTGGCGCTGAGGTGCCGACGCACAAGGCCGACCTCTTCGAGACGGGCCTCACCGCGACGAAAGCGGCGGGCCTCCATGCCGCAGGCGCGGTCGAGGATCTCGGCAACGCCCATGAAGGAGACGTTGAGCTTTCGCGGATCGAGCGGTCCCTGGGGCAGCACGGTAAGATGCGCCCTCAGGACCATCACGTCGCGATCGGTGAGGCCGATTTCACGACGCAGCCCAGTGATGAGGGACAACAGCTCCCAGCGGTCCAGGAGGCGGTGCCCCGGACCATGTTTCGGACAAGCGTCTCCCGCCTGCCCACGCGGGGTTACCGCGGACATCAATGTATTCATTCTGATTTCAGACGGCAAAATTCGACCGTTCACCGAAAACCGGTGTTGAATTTGATTCGGAAAGACGCTATGCAGAATGTGCTAAGAGACTGCAGGGCCTCTCCGGAATTTCGGTTTCGGGGGGCCTTTTTTTATGCCGGTGTCTGCTCCTTGTTTTTTGCCTGGATGTGTCTCAACTGACTATTACCGCGGTAATAGTTTTATTATTGTTATTTATCAGTGGCTTAGGTTATTTTCCGCTGCTCTCCTTCTTGCTGTTCTCGAATTCCTGCACAAGCTCCGGCAGACGACTGGATATGAAATCCAGAAGGTCACCCGAAACATTCGAACCTGCTTTCAGCACGAGCTGCTTCGGTTTTCGCAGCATTGCGTACTGACCCCCCATGAGATCGGACCGCACGGCCTGTTCCGGCGTGGCGTTGGCCTTCTTGCGGCCGCGGGCGGAGACCACCGCGTCGAGCAGCGCTTCGAAGCGATCGGCGCTGCTCTCCTGGCTGGTATCGACGAGCGCCAGCAGATCTTCGGGGGCCATGTTGCGCTCGCGGGATGCGCTGACAAGCGCCTCCCATTTGCGACGTCCCACACCTCGGGCAGGGCCGATCCTGACGATCAGCGGATCGCCGAGTGCCTCGAAAATCCGGACCATGAAGTTGATGAGCGTCTGTGAGACGTTCAGGAACTCGGCGACGTCGTGCTGTGTGAAGCCCGCGTCATAGGCCTTCACCACCGTCCGCGCCCGCTCGATGAAGCTCGTCTCGAGCCTCGCCGAGTTTTCGATGCCCTGCGCGATGAACGCTTCCTTGTCGCTCATCTTGGTGATGAAGCCGCGGATGGTCGGCTTGCCGAGCTGACGGATTGCGGCAAGGCGCCGACGCCCGGCGACGATCTCGTAGGGTTTGTCGCGGTTCACGATCCTCACGATGATCGGAATCTGCTGCCCGTTCTTCGAGATCGAGTCGACGAGCTCGGCAAGCCCCTCGCTCACATCGATCCGATCCTCGATCAGGCTGTCCTGGATCTGGTTGACCGGAATATCCTCGTGAGTCCGCTCGGAGGCGGACTGTGTCGATCCCTTGATGTATTTGGGCGCGGCAGCCCCGCCTTTCAGCAGCGGAGAGCGGCGCGGGGCAGGGCGGTGCGTGGCAGCCTCGGTTTCGGCCTCGGTGTCCCGGTCGTCTTCGAATACCTTGCGTGCCATCAGCTATCCCCCTGTGCCGGTTGCTTGCGACCCCAGGAGCGCATGATGTCGGCTTCCACCTCATGCGAGATCTTCAGAAGGCATTCGAAGATCCTGTCATAGGTCTTGCGGGTGCCGACGCCGGAGGGTCCAAGCTCCAGAAGTGGTTGCATCGTGTTGGTGCCGTCGCCGATCGCGGCAGATTGCAGGAAATCGTTCTGCAACATGGCCGAGCCGAGCTGGGAGCGCAGGAACGAACTGAGCTGGAGCTGCGCCTGATCGTTCGGGTTGTAGCGCGTGAGCACGAAGCGGATGAAATCATAGGTCTTGCCGGCCTCGGCCTGTTCGACCACTTCGAGCGTGCCGGCGCCGAGGTCGAGGAATTTCTCGAGGCTCACGACGTCGAGCATCCCCGCCGAGACGGGCACCAGAAGGCCGGTCGCCGAAACGACCGCGGCAATGACCGCAAAGCTCATATGCGGCGGCGTGTCGAAGAGGATGATGTCGTAATAATCCTCGACCAGCCTCAGCGCGTTCGAGATCTTGCGATGCCACGGATCCGTCTGGGGGCCTCCGTTCATGTAGGAGGCGGAGGTCTCGTATTCGAACTCCGTCATCGACATGGAGCCCGGGATGATGTCGATATTCGGGAAATAGGTCGCCTGAACCGCCTCGGTGATCGGCACCGGGTTGTCGTATTTCAGCACGTCGTAGATCGAGAGCATTTCATAGGCATCCGCTCGGACATCGAAGAGATCCGAAAGGCTCGCCTGTGGGTCCAGGTCTATGATCAGACAGCGAAAACCCCTGAGTGCGAGAAACTCAGCCAGATTTGCCGACAGGGAGGTCTTTGCCACACCACCCTTTAGATTGTAGACGGCGATCTTTGCCGTGACATCGCCTTCGGCCTTGCGGGGATACATTGAGAGCGGAATCTTCCCGGCCTCGAAAAGCCTGTCCTGAACAGCGTGGACCTCCTCGCCGGAAAATGTGCGGCGATTCCCGGCCTCCAGCATCCCTTCGGGAAAACCGTCCATGGTCTTCAGGAAATGCCGCATGGAGGAATAGTTCACGCGGATCGCATCCGCCATTTCGCGCACGGAAAATCGGCGCAGAGGCTTGTCTGCCTTGCGTGTATCCGGAGACAATAGCTTCGCCGTATGGCGGCTCAGTGCGTCGCGAATCGTATCGCTGTAGACACGGAGCTGCTCTGATCCCTTGATGCCTGTCATGCTCGCCCTTACTTTCTTTTTTCGAATACCTACATCGACTTGGCCTGCGAAATCTACAGAAACCTGCACAACGGAAAAATCAGTGTAAGGGGTGTTTCTTCGACGTAACGGTCATGCTGGTCATTATTCTATCAGGAACAATGGCTTGGCTGAAAATCCGGCCGTCGAAGAAAATCAGCCGCAAGACCCTCAACGGTTTTCCACAGACTTGTCCACAGGCTGGAATCAGGCACTGGGACCCGGTTTCGAGCCTTCAACCCAGCCTCTGGAGTCGTGCGACTTCAAATCGAACAGGAATCGGCTCCTCTGAAGCATGTACGCGGGGTATGCCGCAAATGCCGGAGCGATCGAGATGGCGAGGCGCGCCCGATCGGCAGCGCGCAGCCAGTGTCGAGGCGCATGCTCACGGTCGCGCATCGATGATGCGGGATGCCACTCCGAGGATGTCGTCGGAACGGCCATCAAGCGTTTCGCGCAGAGCTTCCGCGAACGAGGTCACACTTTCATCGCGCGGGCGTCGCATGTCGAAGAGCGGCGTGCGGGACAGGATCGCGATGACTTCGGACTTGCCATAGTCACCTTCGGTCACCTGCAAAGCGAGCCGTTTCGGATCTGCCGCGAATTCGTCGAGGGACCAGAGCACGCGGACCCGGCGAAGACCGTTTTCCACGGTGCCGAGGTCACCGACCTGGTGTTCGAGGCGATTGATGTTGGGCAGGACGTGAAACACCTTGCCGGTATTGTCGACCACCATCACCCAGAGCGAGGCGCCGGTCTCGCCGGCGGGCAATTCGACATCAACCACCGGGTTGTCATTGGTGCGGTAGACGCCTGTCAGCACCGGCTCTGCAGTATCGCCGCGGCTCAGGCGGATCGACACTTCGCCAGGCGGGGCGTGGGGCAGGACTGAGCGGATCGCACAGAGATCTTCGTTGAGCGTTGTCGTCTCGACCCGCAGCCTGCGGTCGCCGATACGGGGTGCAAGCGTGGTTTCGACCTTCCGGGCATCGTCTGCTGCAGCGACATCGCCGATCACGGTGATCGTGTCCGAAAGCGCATAAGGTGGCCCGCCGGAATCAAGTTGCATCAGCGGCCCGCAGGTGGCGAGGCTCGCCAGAACCGGCGCGAGCGTCTCGCGCTCCAAGAGTTCCGGCCCGGCGAAGATATCGGCGGCGACGGCGAGTCCCGCACCCGACTGCCAGTCGGCCAGGGCCGTCCCGAACGCATCGCGCGTGGGGCTGTCCGGGGCGAGGCCAGTCAGCGTGGCGTTTGCGTCGGAAACTGCGAGCTTCCAGCGGTCGAGCGGTTGCAGAAGCGTCAGCAAGGCGGCGGCATCGCGCGGCCAGTCCGGGTAGGGCAGGCCGGTCGCGAGGCTCAGAGCGTCGGCGGGCGGCACCGTCTCGGTGGATTCGGCAAAGGCGTCGCGCAGAAGGGCCGCGGCGGCATCGTCGGGCGCATTGCCGTCAAGCGTCCCTGAGCCGTCCTCAAAGGTGGCCGCGAGGCTGTAGGGGCTGGCGAGCGGTGGGGGAGGCGGGGCCAGTACCCCCTGCAGCAGGCCAGACGCCCAAAGCACAAGACCTGCCACGACAAGCGCGCAGGCCGCCAGAGTGGCCTTGAAGCCAGCCCCACGACCTTTGCCGTGACCCTTCTCCGCCCGATGGCTGTCCGGTTTCAGCCACTGGTCAAGCCGCAGGAGCGCCGCTTGTGCCGTCGCGGGCCGGGCGTTCGGATCGGGCGCGGTGAGCCAGTCGATCAGCTCGCGCAGCGGCTGGCCAAGGCCCGACGTGTCGAGCGCGCTCCGTTTGAACCGCACCACGGCGCCGGGACTGGTGCCGACATCCGGCACCTCCTGCCGCACCACTGCCAGAAGCGAGGCGCCAAGGGCATAGAGGTCGGTGCGGTAATCGGCATGGCCCTCGAGCTGTTCCGGAGCGGCATATTCGTATTTGCCTGCAAACTGCGTGCCGACGATGGTGCGCGCACCCGTGGCGGTGTCCTTGGCGATGCCGAAATCGATGATCGTCGCCCGCTCCGCCGCGCCGCCGCGCAGGATGATGTTGTCGGGCGAGAGATCGCGGTGCACGATGCCTTGCGCATGGGTTGCGACCAATCCGCCGAGCACGCGGTGCGCGATGATGAGCAATTCGCGCTCGCTCACCTTGCGTTCGTACATGAGATCGCTGAGCGCAACGCCTTCGACGTAATCCATGACGAGAAAGACGTGGCCATCGTCGGTGCGCGAACATTCCGAATAGCGCACCACCGAATCGTGCAGGATGTTGCGCATCTGTTCTTCGCGCTTCATGAGTTCGACATAGTCGGAATTGCCGGAGAACCGCGCATTCAGCGCCTTGATCGCAAGCGTGCGTTCACTGATCTGGTTGAAGGCGAGATAGACCTCTCCGGTGCCGCCGCGTCCCAGCAGCCCCCGGATTTCGTAGGTATTGTTCAGCACCTGGCCGGGTCTGAAAATATCCGAGGGCAGGGAGTCCTTCATCGAAAACCTCTCATCGCACGGGGGCGTAATACCGGGGGCTTCAAAACAGTCGATTGAAATGCGAAACCGGTCTATCATGCCGGAATAATACGATTTCGATTATTCCACCGGCTTGCGGTGACAACAACTTATTTTGGAGGGCGTCTGAAAATGGCCGCTCGCGGATCCAACGAAACCATCAAGCGCAAGGAGCTGGTTGGCAAGCTCAATCCCATCTGCCTGAAAGCCTTTTCCGCTGCCGCCCAGGCCGCAAAACGGCGCGGCAACCCCTATGTCGAGCTCGTTCATTTCATCACCGCGCTGGCGGATACAGACGGTTCGGACACGGCACTGCTGATGCAGGCGGCGGGTGTGGACCGGCAAAAGTTCGACGGCGACGTGCTGCGCGCGACCGATGCGCTGCCGCATGGCGCGGGATCGGTCGAGGAGTTTTCCGACCACATCTTCCGCGCGATCCAGGAGGGCTGGAATTTCGGCTCCTTCGATTATGGCGACGATACCGTGCGGTCGGCCTATGTCCTGCTGGCGGCCCTGAAGGTGCCGGTGCTCGAAGGCCTGCTGTTCAAGATCTCGCTCGAATTCGACAAGTTGGATCCGGATGCGATGATCGCGGATCTCGAGAACCTGCTCGCGGCTTCCATCGAACGCAGCGGTGACGCGGTGGCCACCGAGACGCCCAAGGGCGGCAGGAAGGCCCCGGGGGGCAAGTCGGCCCTGTCCCAGTACGCGACAAATCTCACCGAGCGGGCGCGCAACGGCAAGATGGACCCGGTGGTCGGCCGCGATCCGGAGATCCGGCAGATCGTCGACATCCTGATGCGGCGCAAGCAGAATAACCCGATCCTGACCGGCGAGGCGGGTGTGGGCAAGACGGCGGTTGTCGAAGGCTTTGCACAGAGGCTGGCCAAGGGCGATGTGCCGCCGCAGTTGCGCAACGTGGATCTGCAGATGCTCGATATCGGCCTGATGCAGGCGGGCGCTTCGGTGAAGGGTGAGTTCGAGAAGCGGTTGAAGGCGGTGATCGACGAGGTGCAAAGCTCTGACACGCCGATCATCCTCTTCATCGACGAGGCGCATACACTGATCGGGGCAGGGGGGGCCGCCGGCACCGGTGATGCGGCGAACCTCTTGAAGCCCGCTCTGGCACGCGGCGAGTTGCGCACCATCGCCGCCACCACCTGGGCCGAATACAAGCAGCATATCGAGCCTGATCCCGCCCTCACACGCCGCTTTCAGGTGGTGAAGGTCGAGGAGCCGGACGAGGCCAAGGCGATCCTGATGTGCCGGGGCGTCGCCGGTGTCCTCGAAAAGCACCATCAGGTCGAGCTTCTGGACGAGGCGATCGAGGCGGCGGTGAAGCTGTCGCACCGCTACATCCCGAGCCGCCAGTTGCCCGACAAGGCGATCAGCCTGCTGGACACGGCCTGCGCCCGGGTGGCCGTGTCGCAGCATGCCACCCCGGCCGAGGTCGAGGATATCCAGCGTCGTCTGGATGCGCTGAGCATCGAGCAGGGCATCATCGCCCGCGAAGAGGCGATCGGCATCGAGGTCGCGGACCGCAAGACGGCGGTCGAGGCCCATCTGCTGGAAGCCGCAGAGGCGATGGCGGCGGCGACCCTGCGCTGGGACGCGGAAAAGACCATGGTCGCCGACATCCTCGATCTGCGCGCGCAGTTGCGCGGGCTTGGCGCGGCTCTGGACGAGACCGGCGAGATGGGCGATGCCGGGCCCGAACGTGTGAGTGAACAGGCCGAGAGCGAAGGCGCGCCCGAGATCGAGGTGACGGCAGCGCCTTTCGACCGCGCCGCGACGCTAGCGCGGCTCAAGGCGCAGATGGCCGAACTGGCGCTGGCACAGGGCGAGACGCCGCTGATCCTGCCCTCGGTCGACCGGCTGGCCGTGGGCTCGGTCGTGCAGGACTGGACCGGCATTCCCATGGGAAGGATGCTGGCGAGCCAGACAGAGCGCGCGCTGAGCCTTGCCGCGACGCTCGCCGAGCGTGTGGTCGGGCAGGATCACGCGATGGAGATGATCGCGAACCGGATCCAGACCTCGGCCGCGGGACTGAAACCGCCGGAGAAACCCGTCGGGGTGTTCATGCTCTGCGGGCCTTCGGGTGTCGGCAAGACCGAGACGGCGCTGGCGCTCGCAGAACTGATGTATGGCGGCGAGGACAACCTCATTTCCATCAACATGAGCGAGTTCCAGGAGGCGCATACCGTCAGCACGCTGAAGGGTGCACCGCCGGGTTACGTTGGCTACGGCAAAGGCGGTATCCTGACCGAAGCGGTGCGGCGCAGGCCCTATTCCGTGGTGCTGCTCGACGAGGTGGAAAAGGCGCATCCGGACGTGCACGAGATCTTCTTTCAGGTCTTCGACAAGGGCATGATGGATGACAGCGAAGGACGGCGGATCGACTTCAAGAACACGCTGATCCTGCTCACGTCCAATGTCGGGTCCGAGGAAATCATGTCGATGACCCAGGACGGCAAGATCCAGGCCGACAGCGAGGATTTGACCGGCGCGCTGCGCAAGCCGCTGCTCGACGTGTTTCCGGCGGCGCTGCTCGGGAGGGTGGTGACGATCCCCTATTATCCGCTGTCGGACACGATGATCGAGGCGATCTCGGCACACAAGCTGCGCAGTCTCGCGCGCCGTCTGGGCGAAGGCTATGGCGCCGAACTGGTGATCGGGGAGGGGGCCATGGAGGTGATCAAGGCGCGCTGCACCGAGATCGAGAGTGGCGGGCGGATGATCGACGCGATCCTGACCAACACGCTGATGCCCGAACTCAGCCGCCGCATCCTCACCTGGCGACTCGAGGGCAAGGATCTCTCACGTGTGACGGTCACCGGCGGGCCGGACGGTTTCGGCTATGAATTCGAGTGACCCGCGACGGGCAGACAGGCAGACGGACCCGTGCAGCATTGCGCTGAAACGGTTGAGTGCCGTCATGTTCGCCTTCCTTCTCGGCGTCGGACCTGCGATGGCCCAAGGTGGCACCCTGACCGTTGAACTCAACAAGCTCGAAGCCGGTGAGGGCGGTTCCTGCCGCGCCTTCTTCCTGTTTCGCAACGATCTTGGCCGCACCCTCGAGGCGTTCGAGATGTCGCTCGCGATTCTGGACGGTCAGGGGGTCATCGACCAGCTTCTGACCGTGGACGCCGCCCCGCTGCCGCTGGAGCGGACCACGCTCAAGCTGTTCGAATTTCCCGGCATCGCCTGCGACGGGATCTCCGAGATCCTGCTGCACGACATCACGGCCTGTCGCCCGCAGAACGGCGAGGAGATGGATTGTTTTGCGGTGCTGGACCTGCAGAGCAAGGCCGCCGCGCCGCTGGTGAAATAGGCCATGATCGCGCTGTCGGATCTGGGGACGGCCGGGCCGGTCCTGCTGGTGCTCGCCGCGCTTTCGCTGCTGTCGGTGGCGGTGTTCCTCGCGCGGCTGATGGGCCTGCGCGGACTGCGCGCGGGGCAGGGGGCGCGGTCGGACTGGCTTCATGCGCTGGAACAGGGGCTTGGTGGTGATCCGCCGGGCGACATCCGTGCCCCTGCGGGACGCATCGCTCTGCGCGCGGGCGATCTGCTGCGGCGCGGTGTTCCGGCACCGGCGCTCGCCGCCGATCTCGAACAGCTCGGCAATGCCGAGGTCGCCTCGATGGGGCGTGGCATCCGCCTGCTGGAACTGGTTGGCATGATCGCGCCGCTGCTGGGGCTGCTCGGCACCGTGCTGGGCATGATCCAGTCCTTCCGCTCGCTCGAAATGGCCGAGGGCGCGGCCAACGCCTCGATCCTCGCGGGCGGCATCTGGCAGGCGCTGCTGACCACGGCGGCGGGGTTGGTGGTGGCGATCCCGGCGGTGATCGGCGCGGCGATACTGCAGTCCCGGGTCGAGGCAGGGACGAGCGAGATGGAGCGGGTGATCGGCCGCGTGACGCTGGCGCGCGCGATGCGTGACGGAAAGCCTGTTCCATGAGCCTCGCGCGGAGGGCGACACCGGTGCGGCGCCTCACGCTGGTGCCGCTGATCGACGTGCTGTTCATCCTGCTGGTCTATTTCATGGTGACCTCGGTCTACCGCGATCTCGACATGATCCCGGTGGTGAAGGGCGGGACCGAGGCTGCTGGCACCGGCGGGACCGGCAAGGTGACGAGCCTGCTTCTGCGGATCGATGCCGCCGGGCAGGTGGTTCTGCGCGGGCAGGTGCTGACGCGCCAGGCACTGGCAGCGGTGTTGACAGCCCCGGATCAGAGGGTGCTGATCCTGCCGACCGGGGCGGCACCGCTCTGGTCGCTGACGGATGTGATGGACGCGGTCGCGGCGGCCGGTATCGCCGATGCCCGGCTGATCCGGCTGGAGGCGGGCGAATGAGGCTGCAGCGCCGTGATCATCGACCGCCGCCCGAGCCGATCATCGCGCTGGTGGATGTCGTGTTCTTTCTGTTGGTCTTCTTTCTGCTGGTCGCGCGGCTCGACGCATCGGCCCCTTTCGAAGTGTTTCCCCCCATCGCTGCATCGGGGCAGGATATGCCGGGCGGCGGTGTTACGCTTTCCGTCGCGGCCGATGGCGCGCTGGCGGTAAATGGCACGGGTGCAGGGGCCAAGGACTGGCTCGACCGTGTCACCCGGGCGGCGCGCCGCGACGACGCGCACCTGATCCGCATCAACGCCCACCGGGATGTGGCGCTGCGCCATGTGTTGCCGCTGGTGAGCGCTCTGGAAGAGGCGGCGCTGGGAGAGGTTGTGATCGTGGTCACCCCTCGCGAGCGATGAATGTCGGGCGGACCGCTCTGGCGCTCGCGGGTTCGCTGGCGCTGCACCTTGTCGCCGGGGCCGCGCTGCTGCCCTTGCTCGCTCCGCGCCCCATGCCGCAGCAGTCGCCTGACCAGAGCCGCATCCTGCTCGCGACGATGGAGGTGCCGCGCACCCGCGCCACGCCCCGGACGCCTGAAGCACCCGAAGCCACCAGCGCCGGAACTGCCGGAGCACGAATGGCGGGGCAGGGGGTGCCGCTGCGGCGCGCGACGGCGCTGGTGCCGCGGAGGACAGCACCGCAGGGTAGCTCTGTGCAAGGCGCGCAGCGGCCTGCGATGGCGCTTGACGAGGCTCGACTGGACGCGGTCTCCGAGGATGCCACGCAAGCACGCGAAACCGAAGTTTCAGCACAACGACAACCCGCGGAGGCAGTTTTGTCCGAGCGAGCCGGGGCCCTGCCCGCCACGGGGCTGTTGAATCCGACCATACCGCCGCCCTCTACGAAGCTGAGCCCCGCCCAGCCGTCGCCGCCAAATGCCGAAGCGCTTGCGCCGGAGCTGATCCCGGCAAGGGTGCAAACCGTCTCGGGCGATGCCATCGCACCAGCGGATAGCGTCGGGACACGCCTTCAGGCGGGGCTGGCATGGAGCGGGGCGGGGTCCGTCGCGCTCGATGCGCAGAGCCTTGCCACGCTGCAGGCCTTTCTGAAACCGGGCGCAAGCGCTGGCCGGGACGTGCGCGACCGCATGGCCCGGGTCTTGGCCGCGCCTGACTGCGCGCGGGTTCACACGGTTTTCGATGTCCAGACCGGTACGCTCGAATTGCGCGGCCATGTGCCCGAGGAGGACGCCCGCGCCCCGCTGCTGGACAGCCTGCGCGCGCAGATCGGCCGCGCACTGGAAGTGCGCGATAGACTGCAGATCCTGCCGCTTCCGCAATGCGCGCTTCTCGACGGGATCGCGGCTCTGGGACTGCCGCAATCCGAGGAACAGCTGACCGACAGCGACCTTGTGGGCGAGAATGCGCAGGTGCGCGATTATGCCTTCACCGAAGGCGACCGGCTGGTGATCGACCTGACCGCGCCGGATTATCCGGCCTATGTCTATCTCGACTATTTCGATGCAACCGGGCAGGTGCTGCACCTGATGCCGAACCCGCAGACGCCGCTGCGCCGTCTTGATCCGGGCCGCGCATTTTCCGTCGGGCGTGAGGGCGACCTTGACCTGCGGATCGCGCCGCCCTTCGGTCAGGACATCGCCGTCGCCTTTGCGACCAGCCGTCCGCTCTACAACGGTCTTCGCCCTATGGTTGAGAAGGCCGAGCCATACCTCGCAGACCTCCAGAGGCGCATCGCGGAGGCGCGTGCCGCCGAGCCCGGGTTTCGCGGCGAATGGGTCTATCTCTTCGTGTCGACGACAGCGGCGCCGCGCTGAGCCGTGCGAGTGACCTTTCCGACCCCCTGAGGGTGGCGGAATACCCGACCTTTGCGATTCTTGCCAGAATCAGAATCTTCTGCGAGAGTCCACACAGTTGTTAAATTATTTCAAAAGGCAGCGAGGCATGGATATTACCCGCCTCCTATCGTCTATCAGGGGCGAATCTCCGTCGGGAGTCGAATTGCGCAACGAGGCGCGCTTTCATGCGATCGAACGGATGCTGGACCCTGCGGCGCGCGAGGCACGTCTCAATGCGGACGGGTCCGTCAACGACTCGGCGCCCGATGTAGACTGGCAGATGGTGCTCGACGAGGGGCTCGCTCTGGCGGAGGAGGGTCGCGATCTGCGGCTTCTGACAATCCTCGTGCGGGCACACTACAACCTTGAGGGGTTTTCCGGGCTCGCCACCGGACTGGAGATGCTGACCGCGAGCGTGACGCAATTCTGGGACAGCCTCTATCCGGCTCTGCGCGACCGGGACGATGCCAAGGCGGCGGCGCTGCCGCGTCTGAACGCGCTGCGCCAGCTCGAGAATGACGATAACGGCCTGCTGGGGGATCTGCGCTTTGGCATGATGCTGAATCCGCGTGGCATCGGGCCGGTGACCGGCGACGATCTGGCCGCCGGAACGCAGAGCGATTTCGACATGCTCACAAAGGCCGCCTCGGGCCTGAACCAGACCGAGAAGGATGCGCTTGTCGCGCGGCATGGCCAGCGGGTGAACCGCGTGACCGCCGCCGCCCGCGCTCTCGCCGCCGAGGAAGGAGCGCGTGCCGCCGCGATGATCGCCGAACTCAGGAACTGCGACGCGGCGATTGCGGCGCTGGTCCGGGCGGTGGATGAAAAGGGTGGCTTTGGCAGCCAGCCGGGTCTGTCGATGAGCGAACTCGCCCATTTTCTGGGGCTGTGCCGCGCCACGCTGGAAAAGGCCGTCGCGGAGACGACATCGGAGGCCGCGCCGGTCACCGACAACCCGGCCGCCCCGGCACCGGCGCTCAATGGAGCCCTCAAGGCCCCCGTCAACGGCGCCGCGGCGCCCGCCGGCACGATCAATTCACGCGATGATGTCGAGGGCGCGCTCGACCGCATCATAGGATTTTACGAACGCACCGAACCCTCGAGCCCGATTCCGCATCTGGCCCGGCGGATGCGGCGGATGGTGTCGATGGATTTCATCGAACTCATGGAAGAGGTCGCGCCGTCCGGATTGAAGGAATTTCGCAGTATCGCGGGTGTCGAAGAACCCAGGAAGAAATGACGTTTACAGGAAGGATTTGAGATGAGCGACAGCAAGCAGAAGGTGATTGAACGCAACCGGGCGCCGCGTGTGCAGATCGCCTATGATGTGGAGCATTACGGCAGTCCCACGACGATCGAGCTGCCCTTCGTGATGGGCGTGATGGCCGATCTGGCCGGCGCCTCCGAGACGAAGGAGGCCAAGAAGCCGATCAACGACCGGACCTTTGTGGAAACCGATGCGGGTCGTTTCAGCAAGTTCATGGAGGCGTTGAGCCCCCGGGTGAAGGCGCGCGTGAAGAACACGCTGCCCTCGGCCGATGGCAGCGAAGCCGACGAGGAGATGTTCGTCGACCTCTCCTTCAAAAGCATGTCCGATTTCGCCCCCGACAAGGTGGCCGAACAGGTGCCAGCACTCGCGGAACTGCTGAAGATGCGAAAGCAGCTCGAGGAATTGCTGGGCTACATGGACGGCAAGGTCGACGCGGAAAAGCGCATCGCGCAGCTTCTGAACAACGAACCTCTGCTGGCGCAGGCCGCGGAGCAGGCCATGGCCGCCGCCAAAGACAAGAAGGAGGGCTGAGCATGGCCGAAGAGGAAAAGCTCGCAGGCGGCACCACCGCCGAAGCCGAAGCGATCGATCTCGGGGAATTCAGCGACCTTCTGGAAAAGGATTTCCGCGTCAAGGATTCCGAAGGTGAAAAGCTGCAGGCACTGGTTGCGAACCTGGCGCTCGCCGCAAAGGAACGCTCCGGCACGGCCGCGATTTCGGGCAATGCGGTAAAGTCGATCAAGTCGCTGATCGCGGGCATCGACCAGATGCTGACCAAGCAGATGAACGAGATCCTGCATGCCCCCGAAGTGCGCGAAATCGAGGGCACCTGGCGCGGGCTGCATTACCTCGTGAACAACACCGAGACGGATCAGAAGCTCAAGATCCGGGTGCTGAATATCAATAAGACCGATCTCGGCGATCACCTCGAGGATTACGAGGGCCAGATGTGGGACCAGTCGCCGCTCTTCAAGAAGATCTACAGCGACGAATATTCCATGTTCGGCGGCGAACCCTTCGGTGCCATCGTCGGTGCCTACGAGTTCTCCCACAAGCCCAAGGATGTGGGCATGCTGCGCAACCTCAGTGGCATCTGCGCCTCGGCCCATGCACCCTTCATAGCCGCCGCCGCGCCGCAGCTGTTCCGCATGGAAAGCTGGCAGGAACTGCCCAACCCGCAGGATCTGGAACAGATCGTCTCGAGCCCCGATTATGCCAGCTGGCAGTCGCTGCGCGAATCCGAGGATGCGCGCTACATCGGCCTCACCATGCCGCGCGTGCTGGGCCGTCTGCCCTATGGTGCCGAGACGATTCCGGTCAAGGGTTTCGCCTTCGAGGAAGAGATCGACGGGCAGCACGACCATTACGTCTGGATGAACGCCGCCTTCGCGATGGGGGTGAACATCAATCGCAGCCACAAGATTTCTGGCTGGGGGACGCAGATCCGGGGCGTGGAATCGGGCGGCACAGTGATGAACCTGCCGGTGCATACCTTCCCGACCGATGACGGCTCGGTGGCCATGAAATGCCCCACCGAAATCGCCATCGACGATCGGCGCGAGGCGGAGCTCGCGAAGCTCGGGATGATGCCGATCCTGCACCGCAAGAACACCGATGTGGCCGCCTTCATCGGCGCGCATTCCCTGCAGGACGACGAGACCCGCGCCGGCCGCCTGGTCGACAAGGACGCGCAGGCGAATGAACGGCTCTCGGCCAACCTGCCCTATCTCTTTCCTGTCAGCCGGTTCGCCCACTATCTCAAGGCGATCGCGCGCGACAAGGTCGGCACCTTCAAGGAGCGTGCCGACATGCAGGTCTGGCTCAGCGAGTGGATCAACCGCTACGTGCTGGCCAACCCGGCCATGGCCGATGAAAAGGCCCGGGCCAAGAGACCGCTGGCCGCCGCCGAAGTGCAGGTGGACAGCGTCGAGGGCCGCCCCGGATATTACAATGCCCGGTTCTACCTTCGCCCTCATTACCAGCTCGAAGGGATCAATGCATCGCTTCGTCTCGTATCGGAACTGCCCTCGGTGAAAACCTGAAAACGCATTGAAACTGCAAATGGAGAATTGAAATGGCTTTGACCGGATATTTGAAGATCCCCGATATTGACGGGGAATCCCAGCGCGCCGAGCATGAGGATGAAATCGACATCTACGATTTCACCTGGGGTATCGAGCAGGCGGCGGGGGCGCAGACGGGGCGCGGGCGTTCCAAGGGCCGTGCGCAGATCTCGGCTCTGACTTGTGCCAAGGCGTATGACGCCTCTTCGCCCTATCTGGCGCTGGCCGCGATGCAGGGCAAATCCTTTGACGAGGTCGTGCTCACGATCCGTAAGGATTCCGGCGATGCGCATCTCGACTACCTGATCATCACGATGGAGAACGTCATCATCTCGCAATACGCGATCACCGGGGCGGGAGAGGATGAAGGCCAGACCATCATGGAGGATGTGGGCCTCTCGTTCGAGAACGTGAAGGTCAAGTACACCGTCCAGGCCGATGATCACTCGAAAGGAGATGAGCACGAGATCGAGTACGACATCGCCGCTGGCGTGTGACCGGTTCGTGATGTTGCAACGTGGCTGATCGCAGCGAAGCCCCGACCGTTTCCCGGCAGGAAGCGGTCCAGCCCTCCCTTTGGGACAGGCTGGTCGACGACCTGCCGGGACTCGTGGCGGAATCTGAGGCGCTGCGCCGCGATCTGTCCCGCGCGCTTGGCGCGGAGGCGGAAGCCGAGGCGCTGATTGCGGGCGGCGCCCGGGCCATCGAACAGCGCGGAGATCTGGACGAGGATACCCGGCTGCTGGCGCATCGCGTGGTGCAGATCATGGCGCGCCGCAGGCGTCTGGAAGACAGCGGTATCATCGTCACCGCAGACGTGCTGCGCGAAGCCGTGCGGCGCGACATCGAGATGCTGTTCAACAACGAACGGCTGGAGGCGCAGTTCTTGCTGACCGACCGCGAAGCCCTGGACCATCCCCATCCCGCCACCCTGCTCGAGGCGTTTCCCGAGGTGCGTTCAAGCGTGCTCAACTACGGTGTGCCCTCCTTCTCGGGGCGGACGGGATCGGATTTCAACAAGGACGATCTCGCGCGCGACATAAAGGCCGTGCTCAACATCTACGAACCCCGGCTCAAGCGGGACTCCGTGCGCGTCCGGGTGCGCACCGGTGAAAAGACCGGGCTGCGCATCGACATCGACGGCGTGCTTTTGCTCTCGCCCGTGCCCGAACGGCTGCGCCTGTCCACCAGCATCGACCTCGACAATGGCCGCGCGCTGACCGCGCTGGAGGATCGCTGATGGATCGGGCCTTCCTGGAATATTATGAGGAGGAGCTCTCGCATATCCGCTCTCTGGCGCAGGAATTTGCGGCGCTGCATCCCAATGTGGCGCGCAACCTGTCGATGGAGTCGATCCCCTGCCCGGACCCTTATGTCGAGCGGCTGCTCGAAGGGGTGGCGTTCCTCGCCGCCCGCACGCGGCTCAAGGTGGATGGCGAGGCGAGCCGCTATGTCCGCAACCTGATCGACACGCTCTATCCCGATCTGGCCGGGCCGGCACCCGCGATGACCATGGCGCAGATGATGCCGGGACCGCAGGTCATGCGCATGATCGACGGGCACCGCATGGCACGCGGCACCCGGCTTCTGTCGGGGCTGCGTGAAGGCCAGCAGACCCGCTGCACCTATACCACCGCGCAACCGGTACATCTCTGGCCCATCAGTATCGGATCGGTGAGCTACCTTCAGGACCCCGGCGCGCTGGCGCAGGCGGGGATCGGCGAAGGGGTGGCGCGCGGCGCTGCCGCCGGTATCCGCATCACGCTGAAACGGCAGGGCGCGGGCAGCCTGGCCGAGCTGTCCCTAGATCGGCTTGAACTGTATTTCGGCGCCGGGACGCGGGGTGGCGCGATCTTCGATGCGATCTTCGGCTTTGGTGCCGGGGCCGTGGCGCGGCCCGCCGATGTGACATCCCGGTTCCGCAGTGTCGGTACATTCGCCATGATGGGCATCGAGGATGCAGAGGCGCTGCTGCCCCGCGTCCGGTCCTCCTTCGAAGGGTACCGCCTGCTGCGCGAATATTTCCTCATGCCCGAGCGGTTCTATTACGTGGCGCTGGACAGGCTCTCCCCGGTGATCCGCGCCACGGGTCTGCAGGAGGTGGAAATCGTCATCCTGCTGCGCACGCCCCGCGCCGATCTCGCGGGCATCAGCGCGCAGGATTTCCGGCTGTTCGTGACACCGGTCGTCAACCTCTTCGAACATGAATGCAATCTGGTCGAGCTGCGCGCCAACCGTGCGGCGCATATCGTGCAGGCCGACCGCACCCGCCCGCGGGATTACGAAATCTACCGTCTGCTCCGTGTCGAGGATGGCGAGGCGGACGGCCCGCAGGCGCGGATCACGCCGCTCTTCTCGACCGAGGCGCAGGCAGATAGCGGTTTCGTCTATTCCGCCGACCGCCGCCCGCGCCGCCCCGATACCGAGGAGGTGCGGCGCGGCCAGACCCGCAGCAGCTATGTCGGCGACGATTTCTACATCTCGGTCGGGCGGCCCGCGGGCAAGCGCACCGGCAAGCCCGTGCGGAGGCTCGATGTGCGCGCGCTCTGCACCAATCGCGACATGCCGATCCTCGACGACAAGCCCACGCTGACGCTCGATTCCGGCGATCCGGTGCAGACCGTCTCGCTGCTTGGCCCGGTACGGCGGCCGCGCCCCTCCTTGCGCGCGACCCTGCCCTCGGGGGCCACGGATGAGCGGCAGATCGACGATCTCACGTGGCGCTGGATCTCGCAGCTGAGCCTCAACCACATCTCGCTCGCAGGCAACGAGGCAGGTGCCGAACCGCTGCGCGCTCTGCTGAAACTCTATGCCGACCGGGGCGACCCGGCGTTGCAGCGCCACGGCAATTCCATCCTCCGCGTGCGATCTCGCCCCGTGGTGGAACGGTTGCAGGTCGCCGGTCCCCTCTGCTTTGGCCATGGCACGGAAATCACGCTCGACATCAACGAGGCGCTTCTGTCGGGGGGCAGTTCCCTGCTGCTTTCGGCGCTTCTGGCGCGGCTTTTCGCACGCCACTCCGCGATCAACTCGTTTGTCTGCACCCGCACGCAGCTGACCCAAGCCCAGACGGAGGTAGGATGGCCGATGAGCCCCGGCACACGCGCGCTGATCTGACCGCCGCCGAAAAGGCTGCGGGTGCGGATTTCTTCGAGCTGTTGCGACAGCTCGAAACCGCAGACCTGCGCTTTGGCCGGGCCGGTGGCGCCGCGCGTGAACCCGCCCGTCTGGGCCAGACCGCGCGCCAGTCCTTTGCCGCCGGCGACGTTGCCCAGATCGTCGCGGGGGATGCAGATCATCCGCCCCGGATCGGCGTCAACGTGCTGGGCCTGATCGGTCCCGAGGGCCCGATGCCGCTGCACATGACCCGCTGGATCATGGAGCGGCTGTCGAACCGCTGGTTCGCGGGTGATACCGACGGCGCCACGGCGGATACGTCCTTTCTCGACTTCATCAACATGCTGCAGCACCGGCTTATCGCGCTCTACTGGCGCGCATGGGCCGATGCGCGCCCCGAAGTGCATATCGCGCATGGCGATGGCGGGCGCGTCACGGCGATGATGCGTGCGCTGGCCGGGCTTGGCCTGCCGGGCACCACCAGCGATGACATCCGGCTCGACGGCGCAAAGCTGCGCCATGCCACCTCCCTCGCGCTCGAGGCGCGCAGCCCCGAACGCCTGACCGCGTTCCTGCAGACGGTGCTGGGGGTGCCGGTGACGCTCGCGGAATATGTCGGCCTCTGGATCGACATTCCGGTGCACCTGCAAAGCCGTCTGGGGCTTCAGCATGCGGGGCTGGGCACAGGTGCCGTGATCGGCGGGCGCGTCTTTGATCGGCAGGCGCAGGCAGAGCTGCGCCTGGGGCCGCTCACCCTGTCCCAGTTCAACACCTTTCTCGAGGACAGCGCCGCGCGCGACCGGCTGCGGCAGGCGCTGGTCTTTGCGGCAGGCAAGGACATCGCCTTCGGCTTGCGCCTCGTTCTGGCCGCCGCGGAGGTGCCGCAGGCCCGGCTGGGGCACTGTCAGCTTGGCCGCACGATCTGGCTCAATCCCGACCCTGCGCGCGATGCCGACGATCTCGCCTTTTCCAACGTCACCGAACCCCCCGCCCAGAGGAGCGCCGCATGACCCTCCGCCTTGTCCTCGAATCCTCGCCGAGCCCGCAGATCGTGACCGAGCACGAATTCACCGGCGGGCAGCTGTCGATCGGGCGCGGCGACGATGCCGACTGGCAACTGGTCGATCCCAGCGCCTTCGTCTCGCGCCGCCATTGCATCCTGAGCGAGCAGGGGGGGCGGGTCATGATCACCGATGCCTCCTCAGGCGGGCTCTTCATCGATAATGCGGCGCACCCCGTCGGGGCGGGCAATACCGTGCCGCTGGAGCCCGGGATGCGTCTGCATATCGGCGATTTCACCCTGCGGATCGAGGCTGCGCGTGCGGCCGTCAGCGCTCCGACCCCGACACCCCGTACCGCCGCAAGGGGCGGTTTCTTTGCCGACGAACCGGCCGATCCGCCACCCGCACCGCCAGCCCCCCGGCCCGAAAGCCTGCCGGACCCTTTCGGCCTGCGCAGCGACGGCGCCCGGATCGAGCGGCACAAGGAGGTGTCGCGCAATCCGCGTCCGCTCGATCAGGCCGACCCGTTCGGGCTGGACCTGCGCCGCGCCTTCGAGGCGGAGCCCGCGCCGGAGACCGATCCCGAACCATCGCACTCCGCCGAAGGGCGCGGATATTTCGACGCGCCCCCGGCTAAACCAGCGGAACGCTCGGCGACTCCTCCAAAGGCACCGGACGCCGCGCCGCCGCAGGCGCAGGGAAAGCCAGACATCTTTGACAGCTGGAAAAGTGATGTATCTGCCGAAGTGCCAATGCCCTCGGCCCGCCGCGAACCCCAACGCAGCGAGTCACCAATCGAAAGCACGACCCCTGCCGACCCGTCACCGGAACGGAGTTCAGCGCGGCAGGCATATGACCCGCCGCCTGTCGCCTCCGAGGTGCCCAGCACAGCCCGGCCCGCATCCGATGGCGACTTGCGCGATGCGCTGTTGCGCGGCATGGGGCTGGATCCGGCCAGCGTGCCTGCCTCCGAAGATCCGCTGGCCGAGATGGCGCATCTGGGCCGCTGCATGCATGACCTCGTCGAGGGCGTGATGCTGCTGCTGCGTACGCGCGCGCAGGAAAAGCAGAAGGTCCGCGTCGCCCAGACGATCATCGCGAGCGCCGACGTCAATCCGTTGAAATTCCTCGCCACGCCCGAGGATGCGCTGGCCGCGCTGGTCCGTCCGCGCGGGCGTGGCTACCTCGCTCCCGATCAGGCGATCCCGGCGGCCTATCGCGACCTTGCCGATCATCAGGTCCGCACCTGGAGCGCGCTGCAGATTGCCCTGCGCCGAATGGTGGACAAGTTCGACCCCGCAGAGATCGAGAAGGAGATGGCCGATGTGGGCCTGCTCGAATCCCTCGTCGCGGGCGGGCGCAAGGCCAAGCTGTGGCAGATTTACGAGGACCGCTACCGCGACATCGCGCAATCGGCCGAAAAGCAGTTTCTGGGCGATGTCGGGGTCGATTTCAGGGATGCCTATGAAAACAAGGGGAGTTGAGAAGATGTTCATCGCACGCCGTACCTTTCTGATCGCCAGCGCCGCGGGCGCCGGGCTGATCCTGTCGGGCTGCAAGGAAGAGCCGCCCACCGTCGTGACCGTGCGGGCGCAGGGCGCGGCCGGGATGAACCCCGGCCCGGATGGCACCGACCGTCCGGTGACCCTGACGATCCTGCAGCTCACGGGATCGGGGGCCTTCGATTCCGCAGACTACTTCGCGCTGCAGGACCCCTCGGCCGCCCTCGGGGCCGAACTCGTGAAGGCGGATCAGCTCGTGCTTGTCCCCGGCGACAGCGCGATCAAGACGATCACGATCCAGCCCACCACCAGCGTGATCGGCGTCGTGGGCGGCTTCATCAACCCGACCGGGCGCACCGTGCGCAGCAAGGTCCCGGCCCCCGGCGAAAGTCAGGGCCTCATCGTTGCCGTGGGTCCGGGCGGCCTCACACTCACCGCGGCTTGACCCGCAAGTCAGAAGGACTGGTATGACCGACAGGAACAAGGTGGTCTGGTCCGAAGGGCTTTTCCTTCGCACCCAGCACCTGCAACAGCAGGACCGGCACACGGACTGGCTGATACGCCAGCTTCTGGGCGCGCTGCCGCGGCACAGCTTCGGCTTTACCGAGCTGGTGCTCGACACCACCGCGCTCGAGGAAGGCCATGTCGCGCTGTCGCGTGCCGAAGGGGTTCTGCCGGACGGGACCTTCTTTGCCGTGCCCGGCGACACGGCGAGCGTCGCCTCAGTGCCGGTCACGACAAAATCTGGTGCGGGCCTCGTGCATCTTGCGCTGCCAACGGTCGCGGCGGGGGCCGTGCAGATCGACCCGGCACATGCGCCCGCTTCGGGCACGCGCTATCGCGGACGGGTGATCGAAGTGCGCGACACCATCCGCGGCGGCGCGGAGCCGACCGAGATCGAGGTCGCGGCACTGGCTCCGAAGCTGCTGCTGCCCGCAGACGAGCTCGCGGGATATACCACCCTGCCCATCGCCCGGATCGAGGGGCTCGGCGCCGGGGGTGGCGTGGTGCTCGATCCGGGCTTCCTTGCACCGGCGCTGACCATCGGGGCGGTGGGCTGGTACGGGCAATTGCTCAAGGAGCTTGCGAGCGGTCTCGACCGGATCTCGGATGCGCATGGCGCGATGGTGCTGGGCGGCACGGGTGCCTCGATGGAGAACCTGCTGATCCTCGAACTTGCCAATGCGGCGCGGCCCCGCCTTGCGCATATGGCGGCCCAGCTCAACGACCATCCCTCGACGCTCTATCAGGAACTTGCGGGGCTTGCGGGCCGCATGGCGACCTTCGGTGCCTCGGCGCGCCGTCTGGGCGATCTGCCCGATTACGACCATGCCGACCCGCAGCTGAGCTTCCAGACGCTGGCCGACACCCTGCGTTCGCTGGTCCTGTCGCTGCGCCATGTCGAACCCAAGAGCCGCGCCCTGCGCGTGTCGCGCCATGCAGAGAACATCTGGACCGTGCGCATCGACAACCCCGAAATCATCGCCAACAGCCGCATCGTACTGCGCATCGGCGGCGACATGTCCGAAAAGCTCCTGCGCAAGATCTTCGTCGATCAGGCCACGGTGGGCTCGGCCGATGCCTTCGACGCCTTGTGGAAATCGCGGCTGACCGGGATTCCGCTGAAGCCGCTCAATTCCCAGCCGCGCGAAATTCCCTATGACGGTGACCGGCTCTGCCTCGAGCTCGACCGCAGCTCCGAGCACTGGGCCGGCCTCGCCGATGCACCGGGGTTCGTTCTGGGCGTGGCGGGCAACCTCGAACGCGAACCCCAGATCGACTGCTACGCGGTGAGCCGGTGAGAACATGAGCGGAAATGACCCCTTTGGCCTTGAGAACGACGCCGGACGCACCCGCATCCGGCCGGTCCGGCGCGCCGCTCAGCCTGCGCATTCTCAGCCCGGTCTCGCCTCCGCCGCGCCCGTGCGCACCAATCGGGCCAGCGACAACCCGTTGCTCAACGCCTATGCCGCGCTTCTGGGCATGGCGCCCGAACTGGAGCGCGCCACTGCCCCCGAAAATCCGGATGTGCTGCGCACCCGTCTGCTCGACAGCCTGACCCATGCGCGGGACTCGGCGGTGTCGGCGGGTGTGCCGCTCACGCGCGCCGATCAGGGGGCATGGTTCGTGGCGGCGCTGCTGGATGACATCGCGCTGAACACACCCTGGGGCGGGCAGAGCGGCTGGCCCCGGATGCCGCTGGTGGTGTCGCTCTATGGAAATGTCGATGCGGGCGAGCGGTTCTTCGACCTCGCCGAGGATCTGATCCGCTACCCCGAACGCGACCCCCAGCTGCTCCAGCTCGTCTTCCTGTGCCTTTCTCTGGGGTTCCGCGGCAAGTACCGGATCAATCCGGGCGCGGGTGAAGCGGCGATCGCCCAGCTGCGGGTGCAGATGAACCGCCTGCTGCGTGACCGCGATCTTGCGGAGGCGCCGCTTGCCCCGCACTGGAAGGGCGTCGAGGCGGCGGATGACAACAAGGGCTTCATCGTCCCGCTCTGGTCCATCGCGCTGATCGCGCTTGCGTTGATCGCCGCGGTCTATGTGGCACTCTCCATCCAGCTCTCCAACCGGGGCGAGCAGCTCTTCACCCTCGCGGGTGTGCTGCCGCCGCCGACACGCGCCGACATCTTCCGCCCGGTGATCGAGACGGCGGAGCAGCCTCTGCTGACTGCCGATCCGCTGGTCTTTGAGCTTTTGCCGCTCTTTGCCGCCGCCGCGCCCGAGGCGACCGCGAGGGCCCTGACCGGGCGCGAGGATGTGTCCATCGCCGTGCTCGTGGTGCAGGCGAGTGACCCCGAAGTGTTCCGCTCGTCAAAAGCGGATCTGAACGGCGGCTATGACGCGCTGGTCGACAGCATCGCGCAGGTGATCCGCGACAATGTCGAATTCATCGGCGCGGTCACGGTGGTCGGCCATACCGACAGCGTGCCGGTTCAGACCTCCAACCCCTTCCGATCGAACCAGGGCCTGTCCGAGGCGCGCGCCCGGCGCATCGCCGACGCACTGGTGGAGGCGGGCGTGCCTGCGGGCCTCGTCACTTCCGAAGGCAAGGCCGCGACCGAGCCGATCGCCGACAACGCCACGAAAGAGGGCCGCGCCCGCAACCGGCGGGTGGAAATCATCCTGCAGAAGAAGGTCTGAGCGATGTCCGTCCTGAAAAAGATCTTCGGATTCCTGTTCTCCCGGTTTCTCTGGACGCTGATCGGCATCACCATCCTCTGCCTGCTGATCTGGTTCTATGGCCCGCTGATCAGCTTTGGCGATGCGCAGCCGCTCGCCGCGGATCTGACGCGGATCGTGGTGATCGGCGTGATCATCCTCCTGTGGCTGGTCTCCGTGCTGATCCGCCAGCTGCGCAGCGCCAGCGCCAATCGTGCCTTCGTCGCCGAACTGGCGGCTCCCGCCCCCGAAAAGGCGGCCGCGCCCGGCGACGAGAACCTTGCCGAGGTGCAGAGCAAGTTCCAGGGCGTGATGGAGCAGATGAAACGCTCAAAGCTCGGCGGGCGCAAATTCCTGCGCGACATGCCGTGGTACGTGATCATCGGTCCGCCCGGGACCGGCAAGACGACGGCGCTGCGGCAATCGGGGCTGCACTTTCCCATCGACCTGTCGGATGATCTCAAGGGCATCGGCGGCACGCGCAATTGCGACTGGTTCTTCACCGAGGATGCGGTGCTGATCGACACGGCCGGGCGTTACGTCCAGCAGCAAAGCGATCCGGACGTGGATGCCGCGGAATGGAAGGGTTTCATCGACCTTCTGGTCCGCCATCGCGGGCGGCGCGCGCTCAATGGCGTGATCCTGACCCTGTCGGTGCAGGAACTGGCGGGCGACGACATCTCGATCCGCGAGCACGGCCGCGAGATCCGCAAGCGGCTTGCCGAGCTGCGGCAGGAGACGGGGCTGAAGCTGCCGGTCTACCTCATGATCACGAAGGCGGATCTCATCCCCGGCTTTGAATCCTTCTTCGGCGATCTCAATGCGCGCGACCGCGAGCAGGTCTGGGGCGCGACTCTCGGCACCGCCGACCGGGTCGATGGCGTCACGGTCGAGCGCGAGATGCGCGTGATGCAGGAGGCGCTCGAGCAGCGCATGACCGCCCGCATCGCCGAGGATGTGCCGCTGGCGCAGCGCGCCGAGATCTTCCGCTTCCCGAGCCAGCTCGACCAGCTCACGGGCCCGCTCAAGGTGCTGATCGAGGCGGTCTTCGGCGAAAGCCGCTACGAGGACAGCCCCTGGATGCGCGGCGTCTACTTCACCTCCGCCACGCAGGAGGGCTCGCCCATAGACCTCATGGTGACGGGCATCGCAGCCTCGCTCGGGCTGCGCGCGCCGCTGCCGGAACGGCGCATCCACGGCAACACGCGCAGCTTCTTCCTGCGCAATCTGCTGACGGAGCTGATCTTTCCCGAGGCGGGTCTGGGACGGTTCGATCCGCGTGCCGAGGAGCGCCGCCGCTGGATCTGGCGCGGCACCCTGGCGGGGGCCTCGCTCGCCGTCGTGGTGCTGGCGACGCTCTTCCTCTTCTCCTTCATGCGCTACAACGGGGCTCTGGGGGAGCAGGAACGCCAGCTCACCAACCTCTCGGCGCGGCTGGCCAATGTCGCTGCGCGGCAGGCACCGACCGATCCGCTGGATCTCAACCTCGCTCTGGATGCGGCGAACGAGACGGTGAATGCCGCGACCTTCGTGGATGGCGGAGCACTCACTCTGCTGGGGCCGACGGCCGGGCCCGAACTCGCGCAGGTGAACCGCATCGCCTATGAGCACACCCTGCGCAACATTCTCGAGCCGCGCATGGTCGCCCTGCTCGAGGCGACGATGTGGCGGCATTCGCGCGACCCGGAATTCCTGCTCGGCGCGCTCAAATCCTACCAGATGATGACGGGGCAGGCGCCTTACGATGCGGCTTTCCTCGGCGTCTGGTGGCAGACCGTCCTGCCGGAATTTGCGCCGATCGACCCGTTTCCCACGGATGAATCCGTCGATCACCAGCTTGCCGCGCTGCTGCGCATGTCGGGCGAGGAGGACAAGATCGGTTCCGATCCCGCTCTGGTCTCGACCGCGCTCGAAAGCATCTGCACCATCCCGCTGGCGGTTCGCGCCTATCGCTCGCTCAGGTCGGACCCGGCGGTGGCTGGTCTTCCCGACTGGATTCCCGCGGAAAACACCGGCCCCAACGGCGCGCGGGTGCTGACCCGGCTGTCGGAAAAGACCCTGCGCATCGGTCTGCCCGGCGCCTTTACCTATGACGGCTTTCACAATGCCGTCCTGCCGCTGGTGCCGGAGGTCGCGGCACAGGCGACGCTCGACCGCGCGGTCTTTGCCGGAGGGTGTTCCGAGAGTGCGGAGGCCTCGGTCGACACGCTCGAGACCGACATCCTCAAGCTCTACTACGATGATTTCATCGCCCAGTGGGACGGATTCCTGCGCGACATCCGCCTCACGCCCATCGGCGATCTGGTGCAGGCCCGCCAGAACCTCAAGGATCTCGCCTCGGCGGATTCCGCGCTGAAACGGCTGCTGGAATCGGTGGTTCTGGAAACGCACCTTGCCCGGGTCGAGGACGAGGGCGGCGGCAATGCGGCGGTCGAGAAGGGCGCCTTGAAGGCGGTCTCGAAGCTCGGAAAACTCGGCAAGCTCGTCAAGGCCGGTGCCAAGATCGCCAAATCCTCCGAAGGCGGGCCGCCCCCGCCGCCACCCGGCACGCCGGTATCGGATCACTTCGCCCCGATCCGCGGCACGGTGCAGGAGGTGGACGGCCAGCCGCCCATGCTCGACGATGCGGTAGCGGCGCTGACGGCGCTGTCCAACGAACTCCAGACCGTCGCGGCGAGCCCCGATCCGCAGGCGGCGCTGCTCGCGCGCGGTGGCTTGCCGCAGCTGACCGGCGCCATCGCCAATGAAGCCGCGAACCTGCCCGACCCGATCGACAGCTGGATCGCCGGGATCGCGGGCGACACGATCAGCGTCACCCGAGAGGCGGTGATCGCGCAGCTCAACGCCCGCTGGCGCGCCGACGTGCTGCCTTTCTGTGTCTCGGCCACGTCCGGGCGCTATCCGTTCGACCAGTCGAGCGCCATCGACGTGAACACGCTCGACTTTGCCCGGCTGTTCGGCAGCGGCGGCCTCGTGGACGGCTTCATCAACGACCACCTGCAACCCTATATCGACAATTCCGTGCGCCCCTGGCGCTGGCGGGCCGATTTCGGCCTCGATGCCGCGCTGCTGCAACCCTTCGAGAATGCCCGGGCGATGCGGGACGCGCTGTTTCCCGGCGGCGCGGGGCCGGTGCTGGCCTTTTCGCTCGAACCCAAGGACCTCTCGGGCAATGCGAGCCGGGTGACGCTGAATGTCGACGGTCAGGTGCTGACCTATTTCAACGCCGCCTCGCTGCCCACACCGATGACCTGGCCGGGGCCGGACGGGACCAACATGATCACGCTCAGCTTTGCGCCGGTGAACGGCACCGCGGAAATCGTGACCTCCGAAACCGGCAGCTGGGCGATCCTGCGGCTGATCCGCAAGGGAAGGCTGGCCAAGACCGCGCTGCCCGAAGTCTTCTCGCTCAGCCTTGCCGCGGGCAGTTTTTCGGCGAACTTCGATCTGCGCGCGAACTCGGTGGAAAACCCATTCGACCTCTCGATGTTCTCGGGCTTCACCTGCCCGCGCGGGTTCTAGGGCGCGTGGCCACCGGCCTTTTCGGCAAGCTTCCGGGCGCCGGGGATTTCGTCGCGCGCGGGCTGGCTCCAGGGCTGCAGCCGGTGCTCGACCGCTGGCTCACGTTCCATCTTGCACCGTTGGTAAAGGCCCCCGCATCCTGGCCCGAAGGCGGGGTGCGCGCGCTGCTCGGCACGGCGCGGGGGGATTTCCTGCTGCTGATCGAGCCGAGTGCCGATGCCGTCGGGCGGCCCTATCCTCTTGTCGCCTGTGTCGCGCATGGCGGGGCAGGGCAGGCGGCGTCAGATGCCTGGGCAGATGCGGTCTGGCCGCATCTGCTGCGGGCGGCCGAACACGCGGTGCCCCCGGACGCGCTGCTCGCCAGTGTCGCGCAGATCGTCGATCCGGCGCCGGGTGACACGGCACCACCGATTCCGTCGCTCTGGTGGCCCGGCACCGCCCCGGCAGAACCCGAGGTGCAATTGCAAAGGCTCGCGCGGATCAGTTCTGGTTGATCTTGCTGCCCTTCATCGTGATGTCGCTGGACGCCTTCACGTTGATCTTGCCCGATCCCCTGACCGAGATGTCCTTGCCGTCGATCACGATGGTGCCGTCTTTCTTCATCTGGATGCTCGCCTTGCCGCAGGTCAGGGTGATGCTGTCCGCCGCCGTGATCACGATGTTCTTGCCGGACTGGATGCTCAGATCCTCGCCGATGGTGACCGACATGTTCTTGCCCACGCTGGTCGTGCTGTCCTTCGCAATGCCGACACTCTGGTTCTGGCCGATCTGCGTGCTCTGATCCTGTCCGATGTTCCAGCTGTCGGACTGGGCGATGTCGTGGCTCTGCGCGGCCCCCACGCTGACCGAGCGCATGGCGCCGATGGTGTTGACCTGCGCGGCCCCCACCGTGCGCGTCTCGGCCGCGCCCACCGTGTCCACACGCGCCACGCCCACCGTCACGGTCTGGTTCAGCGCCACGGTCTGGCTGTGGTTCATCCCGATGGTCTCGTCCGAATTCGCGCCGATGCCGATGGTTTCGTTGGCACCCACGGTCAGCGAACGGTTGACGCCTACCGTCTCGGTGTCGTTGCTGCCGATGCTCACGTCGCGGTTCACGCCGACCTGCGTGGTCTTGTTGTTGCCGACGGTTTCGTCGCGGTTGTGGACGACATCCTGCTTGGCGTCATGCCCGACGGTTTCGGCGAAATCATTGTCGACGGCGCGCGTCTCGTTGTTCTTGATCCACTCGTTGTGATCCTTTTCCGCCTGGAAATAGACCTCTTCCTTGCCCTTGAGATCCTCGAACCGCAGCTCGTTCCACCCGCCTCCACCCTTTGACGAATTCGACTTCCAGCCCGATTGCGTCATGTTGCCGGGCAGGTCGTAGGGCGGCATCTGTTCGGCGTTGTAGACGCGTCCCGTGATGATCGGTCGGTCGGGATCGCCGTCGAGGAAATCGACGATCACCTCCTGCCCGATGCGCGGGATCTGGATGAAGCCCCAGCCCGACCCGGCCCAGGCGGAATTCACGCGGATGAAGCAGGTGGAATTCTCGTCCTTGCCGCCCTCGCGGTCCCAGTAGAACTGCACTTTCACCCGGGCATAGGCGTCGGTGTAGATCTCCTCGCCCTTGGGTCCGACGACGATTGCGGTCTGCGGCCCCTTCATCACCGGCTTGGGCGTCAGCGAAAGCGGTCGGTAGGCGGCATCCGAAGGCACCATGCGATAGGTCGCGGCAAAGCCTTCGGGCTGGTCGGGATTGGCGCGCGACGAATATTGCCCGTCCCAGATGTCGTAATCCACGGCGAGGATCATGTATTCGATGTTCTCCTGCTCGCGCGGGTAGTCGAACAGGCTGAACAGATGCCCCGAGGCCGGCATCGCCGCCGTGGAGTCGGCCCAGATCTGCTGTGCATGGGCCTGATCCTGCTGGTTGCGGATCTCGACCAGATCCTGCCCCGGCCCCTGCTCGCGGTAACGGCCGGGATAGGTGTAGCGCTCCATCTTGTCGCCCGTATGGCCAAGGAGGTTTTCCTTGCGTGCGATCAGATCGGCCGAGGGCGTTTCGAAATTGTAATCGGTCATCGTGTGCGACCCCGACACGATGCGGTCGGTCCGGTGCAGTTTCAGCACGACGCCGGCGCCATCGCGGCCAAGCTCGGAATTCGGCTCGAAGCGCAGGTCCTCGACTCCTTCCGCGGTCTTGAGGCTGGTCGGGTCGTCCGACAGGATCAGCAGGTGCTTGTCTTTCTCGAATTCGAAGAAATAGAAGATGCCCTCGTGCTCCATCAGCCTCTGGATGAAATCGAGGTCACTCTCGCCATATTGCACGCAATAGTCGCGGGTCTTCGGCGTCCCGCGGAGCCGCAGCTCGTAATCCGAGACACCGTGCTCGTCGAGCAGCTTGGTGATGATGTCGCTCGCCGACATCTCCTGAAAGATCCGGTTGTCGGTCGTCTTGGACAGCAGCCACAGCTTGGGACGCAGGATGAGCCGGTACATGAACCGGTCCTCGTCATCGTTCCCCTCGAAGCGGAACTGGTCCACGATGCCGTGGAAATAGCGCATCAGCCCCGGCGTTTCGGGGTCCGCGGCCACCGCGACGGTGACGGCTTCGCCCAGCAGGTCCTTCGCGGCGATGTTGGGGTCGAAACTGCGCGCGAGGATGTTGAACCTGAAACAGCGGCTGACCTGATCCCTGCCCTGCAGATGGGTGAACAGCAGCGCGTCGTCATCATCGAGTGGGGGAAGCGGCGTGATCAAATCGGCGATACGGTCAATGGCCATCTCGGCTGCTCCTTCCGTCAGAGCCCTGCTTTAAAATGTGAATGTCTCAATCTGGGCGGGAGTATACAGCGATTCCCGGATCCTGCGGGAAAATCGCTCACAATACGGGCGGGCAGGCAAAGCCCCGAAGGGCGGGGCGGATGGAAACGGGGTTGAGCGCCTCCTGAAAGTCCATTTCAAGAAAGACCCGCCCGGACTCGGTGCGCAGATCGAGCAGGACACGCGCGCCATCGTCACGCAGCCGCAACCGCAGCCCGTCCATCAGCCGCAAGAGTCCCCAGGGACCGGGATGCAATATTCGCGCGCTTTCGGCTGCATCGCGGAAACTCACCTCGACCCCGGCATCGGGCTGCGGCCCGGGCCAGCTGAGCGCTGCGGGGGCACCCGTCGCGCGCACCGGTTCGGCCTGTCCCCCGATGGCGAACATCGTCTCGCCACGCTCGGCCAGTGCCGCGAGCGTGAGGTCATGGCGCAGCGTGCCGTCGGGACCATAAAGCCCGCCCGCCACCAGCACCGCGCGTTCCAGAAAGGCGGCGCTTTCGGGCGCGAGACCGGCAAAGCGCGCCTCCGGCTTCCAGCGCCAGGGGCTGGTCTCGGTGTCAAGAAACGGCGCGGCGCTCTGGCTCACGAAGAGGCGCAGCGCGCCTTGCGGACCCAGAAGCGCGGCCAGATCGCCGGACAGGACATCGGGCCCGTTGGCAAAGGGATAATGCCCCGCCGTCACGTCGCGGCAGAGCGGAAACACCTCCTGCTGCCAGCCGCGTGTCAGCGGGTTCGAGGCATTGCCCTGCGTTTCGGGTTGGGCCGACTGTGCCAGCACATCCTCGGCAATCTGCACCACGATGCGTGGCGCGCTTTTCAGGGCCGCGATCGACCGTGCCCGGTCCTGCACCGTCATCAGGCGCTGGCTGCCACGGCTCTGCGAGATGTCGACCGCTCCCAGCGCGACGTTGAGGGTGGAAAACAGCCGCGCGATTTCCGCCATGCGTCCCTGTTCGACATACTGGATCATCGGGCCGAATTCGCGCGCGAGCACCAGGTGCTGCGCATGGCTGCGGCCCCTGTCGTCCCCCCCCGCCTGCACCCAGACCTGCCGCAGCAGCCGGGTCAGCGGATTGTCCGTCTGCGCCAGCGCGCCCGACACCACGATCGCCGTCTCGCGCTGCGCAAAGGGGCGCACCCGCAGATCGGCGAGCCAGGCTTTCCAGGCGGCGATCGTCTCGACATGCAGGCGGTCCATCAGTAGATCGGGCGAACCGTTCTCTGCAGGCAAAGCCTGCCCCGTGATGCGCGGCGCAAGGTCCCGTGCCTGCTGCACCGCGCCGCCCACGGCAAAGTCGCGCGCTTCGTTCCAGCCATCGGCGGTAAAGATGCCCGGCAGCGGCGTGTCGATGGGCAGGCCGGAACGGCGCAGCAGCACGTCCCCGATGCCCGTCACCGCCTGTTCCGGATGCCAGGCGGGCAGGTCGCGCATCCGGGCCGAGCGCAGCAATTCGAGCCAGGCACGCGCCGGTTCGGGTACTTCGGCGGCAAAGGTGCGGGCTTGATCCATCACCGTCGTATCCTCGGGCGTGATGTCGGGCGCGGGCCCGTCGAGCGGTTCGAGATGCGCCTCGAGCCCCGCCAGACCCACGCGGGCGCCGTTATCCTGCAACCATCCGGCCAAGTAGTCACGGCTCCAGCTCTCCTCACCGGTCAGAACCGACCAGGCGCGCAGCGCATCGTAGAGTATCAGCCCGTCGCCTTCGCCCGCGAGCACCTCTTCGATACCCGCTGCGATGACGGCTGGCACATGCCGCCGCACCGCTTCGGCATAGGCGGCGCGGGCCTGCCTCTCGCCATCTATGAGCGGCAGGCGGACCAGACGCCGCAGAGGCGCATGCCGGGCCGCGACAGCGACGCGATCCACGGCGGCGCGCAGGTCGTCGAGCCGGGGCACAAGGCCGATGCCGGTCTGCGGACGGTCCAGTCCGATGCTCAGCGCCTCCTGCGCGAAAACCTCCGACAGCCGCTTGTGGAACCGGTATTCCAGCCAGCCCGCATAGCCGACCAGCACCAGCGCCAGCACCACGACATAGGCGGCGATCCTGAGCCCCCAGCGACCGCTCGCCACCGGGCGATGGGCATGGCGTCCCGCCTCTGCCTGCGCGATCAGCCCGCTCAGGAACCGCTCCAGATCGCCATAGTCCTCGCCCTGCCGGGCGGCGGTGTCGCGGAAATCGCGGATGCGGGAGAGCGACATGTCCCGCCCCTCGAAAAGCTGCCGCTGCGCCAGAACCGACCAGGTTCCCAGCGACACGCCCGCCACCTGCCGCGCCCGCAGGTCCAGCAGCACCGCGAGACCATAGCGCGCCGGTTTCAAAGCATTCGCGAGCGCCCCGCCGCGTGCGGCGTCCCGCTCGAAGACTGACAAAGCGCTCTCGGCCTCGGCCAGCAGCGCCTTTTCCCCGCCACGCATGCGGCGTTCGAAATCGTCGATGAGGTCCAGAACCGGGGTGGCGGCGCGGTCAAGCGCGGAGGGGTCCGGGGCGCGGGCCATGCGCTAGAGCTTGCCCTCGGACTGCCACTTGCGCAGCGTCTCGACGCCGACCTCGAAATGCATCGAATCCTCGCGATTGTAGGTGGCACCCCAGAACCAGCCCTCTTCGTTGAAGAGCTCGGCCAGAAGCAGGAGCCCGAACTGCGTGCCGCCATCGCCGAACCCGTCGAGCCGCCCCTGCAGCTTGACGTCGATCGCTGTGCCCCAGGAATGATTGCTGACCGAGGAGCGCGACCCGCGGATAAGCCGCGCACAAAGCGCCCCGGCGGTTCCCAGCGCGTCATGGATGTCGGGCTCGTCCGCCTTCAGCCGCGCCACGATCCGTTCAAGCGAGTCGAGCGCGGGCTTCACCATCGTGACCTTCAGCGGCCCGATCTGCCGCGTCTCGAGCAGCGCCTTCAGTTTCGGCTGCGTCACGGGCTGGCAGTCGGTCCCATAGCTGCTGCGCGGATGGCCCAGCACCTCGAGCATCACGGCATTGCGGGGCTGGGTGATGCCCTTGTTGAACCGCGCCTTTGCGAGCAGCATGACCTCGGTCATCGCCTCTGTGCCTTCGTGATCCTCGCCCTCGTCCTGCCCGGTGATGTCGGGCGCGGTCACGCTGACATCGGGCAGGGGCGCGGCCAGCGGTTGCGCGGCCGCGCCAAGCGCCACATCCTCGGCCAGCGCCCTGAGCTCGGCCTGGGCGTCGCGCAGTTCCGTGCGCAGCGTGTCGATCTGGCCGCGCAACTGCTCTGTTTCGGCCTCGGCGCGTTCCAGGCGCAATTCGGTGCTGCCATCCGCCGTTTCGAGCAGTGCGCCCACCACCGCCAGCGCGATCGCCGCGACGACAAGGCCGATGGCGACGATGGTGGGTCCGATCACCGTGCCTTCGCGCATGACCTAAGCCTCGGTCGCAAAGACGGCGACCACCGACACGTTGTCGGGCGCACCCGCATCCAACGCCGCGACCACCATCCCCTTGCACAGCTCCTGCGGGCTCGTGCCCTGGCCCATATGCCCGGCGATCTCCTGCTCGGAGAGGCAGGCGGTCAGCCCGTCGCTGCACAGCATCATCCGGTCGCCGGGCACCAGCGGCACGATCACGGTGTCTATCACGACATCCGGCTCGAAACCGATCGCGCGGGTAACCACATGGCTCTCGGGGTGACGATCGCGGTCGCGATCGCGCAGCAGGCCCTGCTCCACCATCTCCTGCACCACCGTATGATCCCGCGTGAGCAGGCGCAGCGCGCCCCCCCGCATGAGATAGGCGCGGCAATCCCCGGCCCAGGCGATGGTCGCCACCGAATTCTGGATCAGCGCGGCAACGACGGTGGACCCCATCTGGTCCATGCCCGGTTCGTGCATCTTGGCGAGGATCGCGCGGTTCGCCTCGGCCAGACGGGTGCGCAGGGCCTGCCCCGCCACGCCATCGTCGCCCACCAGCGACAAGCGCTCGATCACGATGTCGGAGGCGACATCGCCATGTCCGTAGCCCCCCATGCCATCGGCAACGGCCCAGAGCGCTCCGGTCGGATCGGTCAGGATCGAATCCTCGTTGCGTTCCCGCACGAGCCCGGCATGTGTGAGACCCGCACCATGAAAGGACGGCGCTGCAAGGGGGCGGATCAGCGGTACGCGGGTGATCGGGACCGACATGCCGCGCGACTCAGGCGGAACCGGGCCGCAAGCGGCGGATAATGAATGGATCGCGCATGTAATCACTCTAAAAAGGGCTGTTTTGAAAGTGCTTTGATGATACCCTAGCGCCTGTTAGCCACAAACCCTTTTTTGAACCAGGTGACCGCCATGCGCCATGCCCTGTCCATTTCCCTCATGCTTTCCGCGCTCTGCGCCGCCGGTCCCGCCGCCGCGCAGGCGGAACTTTCGGTAGACGAACTCGTGACGCTCTTCGAGCGCCAGAAACAGGTTTTCAGCGAGGCCGAGAGCAACGGGCTCGGAGCGACGCGCGGATTGAAGCTCGTCACCGTCGAGGATGTGAACGCCGAGGCTGCCGCAGGATCGACCGCCGAACCGATGACCGAGTCCGTCTCGGTCTGGGGCGAAGCAGACGCCATGCCCACAGATCCGAACAAGCCGATCAAGGCCGCCGCCGATGGCGACGCACCTCTGGTCTTCGGCCAGCTCGACCCCGAGCTTCAGGTCAATCTGCATATCAGCTTCGGGTTCGATTCCGCGGCGCTCTCGGCCGAGGAAAAGCCCAAGCTCGACACGATGTGTCAGGTACTCGAAAAAAGCGACATCCACCTGATCCGCATCGTCGGGCATACAGACACCTCCGGTTCGGACGAGTACAATGAACGCCTGTCGGTCCTGCGCGCCAAGGAGGTCGCGCGCCACCTCACCGAGGATTGCGGCATCGACCCGTCACGCCTTGAAACCGTCGGCATGGGCGAACGCTTCCCCTATAATACAGCCGACCCCCGCTCTGACGAAAACCGACGCGTGGAATTCCAGGCGCTCAGCTGAGGAGGGTTCGGGGGCGGATCAGACCCCCGTGTCCAATCCATCGGCATGAAAGCGATTTGAAGCCCCTTACCGCCGCCGCAGGATCAGCAGGCAGGCGGCGGCGCTGAGCAGTGCCGAGGCTGCGCCGTAGCCGACTGCAACCAGTGGCAGGCCGAGAGGGCCTTCCAGCGCGCCGATGATGAGGACCGGGATCGAGATCGCGACGTAAACGACGACGAAATAGGTCGCGGTGACCTCCGAGGCCTGGTGCGCCGGCGTCAGCGCCGAAATGGCCGACAGGCCCGACTTGAAGGCGACGCCGTGACCGAGGCCGGCAACGGCGATGGCGGCGATCAACCAGACAAGGCTTTGCTGCCAGAGTGCCAGCGTCACCAGAGCGATGCCGAAGGTCAGGATGGCCATGCCGATGACGAGCTTGCGGTTCTTCGGCAGCGAGGCCTCGGCGATCTGCCCGATACAGGAGGTGAGAAAGATCACACCCGCGACGAAACCCGTCAGCAGGGGCGCATCCGTGTAGCCGAGCACGCGGCCCAGAAAGCCCGGCGCCACGGCGCCAAGAAAGCCGCAGACCATGAAGCCAGCAAAGGCCGAGATCGCGGCCGGTACAAAAATCGGCCTCACTTGCTCGGGCACGGCCAGCCCTTGCGGGTGCAGATGGGGATCCTTTACCGAAGGATGCGGTTCTGCGACCGGCCAGAGCAGCAGGCCCGCGACGGCGACGAGGGCGAGATGGATCAGGTAGGGCGTGACCAGTGGCCCGGGCAGAACGGCCACGATCGCTCCGCCGATGATCGGTCCCATCCCCAGCCCGCCCATATTGGCGATGGTCGAGAGTATGCCCCCCGTGCGGTCATGCCCCTTGGGCGCGAATTCGGCCACGGCGACCGTGGCGGTGGAGGCGAAGATCCCGGCCGAGAGGCCCTGCAGCACGCGGGCCACGAGGATCAGCGCAAGACCATCGGCCAGCACGAAGGTAAGCGATGCCAGCGCCGTGCAGACAAGGCCGCCGAGAAGCAGCGGTTTGCGCCCGATCTGGTCCGACCATGGGCCGGTGCCGAGAAGCGCCGTGATCACGCCGCCTCCGTAGACGGCGAAGATCACTGTGATGATGAGGGGCGAGAAGCCGTAGGTCGAGACATAGGTCGGGTAGAGCGGCGTCGGAATCGTGGCACCGGCCATGACGGTAAAAAAGGCGAAGGCGCCCGCGATCACGGGGCGCCAACCGGCGGGCTTGTCTGTCGATGTCACGCTGATGTTCCTGAACTTTACTGGCAACAAACGCAGCGCCCTCCATCCTGTTCCGCGTGGGGAGCGGTTCGCTGCCGGATCTGCGCGATTTTTCCCTATCCCATGCGCTCGGAGGCGAAGGCGCCCGCGGCGGCGGGAAACACCACCGTCTTGTCGCCGTTGAGGAAAACCCGTTTGTGGACGTGGGCATGCACCGCACGCGAGAGGACCTGCGCCTCGACATCGCGGCCGAGCGAGACATAATCCTCGGGACTCTGGGCATGGGTGACACGCACGGTGTCCTGTTCGATGATCGGGCCCTCGTCCAGATCCGTGGTCACGTAATGCGAGGTCGCACCGATCAGCTTCACGCCCTTTTCATGCGCCTGCTTGTAGGGGTTCGCCCCCTTGAAGGAGGGCAGGAAGGAGTGGTGGATGTTGATGATCCGCCCCGACATGCGGCGGCACATCTCCTCCGACAGGATCTGCATGTAGCGGGCCAGCACGATCAGTTCGGCACCCGTCTCCTCGACCACCTGCAGGATCGCGGCTTCGGCCTGAGGCTTGTTCGCCTTCGTGACCTTGATGCAATGGAACGGGATATCCTGATTCACCACCACCTTCTGGTAATCCATGTGGTTCGAGATCACGGCCACGATCTCGATCGGCAGCGCCCCGATGCGCGAGCGGTAGAGCAGATCGTTGAGGCAATGCCCGAAGCGCGACACCATCACGACGACCTTTTCCTTTCGGTTCTCATCGTGGAATCCGTATTTCATGCCAAAGGGTTCCGCGGCTTCGGCCATGCCGTCCTGCAGCTGTTGCAGGCTGACTCCGGTTTCGGACACGAAGCTCATCCGCATGAAGAAGCGGTCCGTCGCCAGATCGTCGAACTGCGAACTGTCGGTGATGTTGCAGCCATTTGCAGCGAGATATGTGGAAATCGTTGCCACGATTCCCCGGGTCGAGGGGCAGGTCACCGTCAGGCAGTATTTTGACATGGGGAAAAACTCTGTATTTCAGGGAGGTTCGCGGGCAGTCTTACGCGCACTGGGATCGGGTCAGTAGCGGGCAAGCGTCCACAAATCCGCCTAATGCGACAAAATTCCGGCAGGATGTGTTCTGTCGGGCAGGACTGTGTCGGATTGACCGCAAATGGTGCCGATGCGAAAAAAATGAGGATCCGCGCGAAGATAGCGGGCGTTGAGGCCTATGGCCGGGTGTCACAAGGAGAACGGTAGCATGGATGATCGGGACGGCGGGAAGACGGACGAAGAGGCGCGCGACGACGAGCAGGAGGCCGAAAAGACGTCGGAGGAACGGGTCAAGGAGCGCGAAACGCGCGAAAGGACACCGACCGAGACGGAAAAGACCCTCACTCAAGGTGAACGCGCCGAGGTGGTCGAACATGGTAAACTGTCCGCGCTTGCGGTCTATTCCATCATCATGCGCGAGGGCGAGGACGAGCTGCATCGCCCGAAAGCCTCGCTCTGGTGGTCGGGAGTCGCCGCCGGCATCGGCATTTCGACCTCGGTTCTCGCCGAGGCGATCATTCGCTCCAACCTGGGCTCGGACCATCCCTATCTCGGATTATTCGAGAGCATCGGCTACACGTTCGGCTTCGTGCTCGTGATCCTGTGCCGCCTGCAGCTCTTCACCGAAAACACGATCACGGTCGTTCTGCCGGTGCTCGCCAGCCCGTCGCGCAAGCAATTCTACTGCGCGGCGCGTCTCTGGGCCATCGTGTTTCTCGCCAACATGTTCGGAACGCTGATCACGGCCTCGCTGACGGTGCATGCAGGCACCCTGTCTCAGGAAACGCTGGACGCGATCTTCGAAATCTCGCGGCACGTTGCCGAATTGGGGCCGATGGAATCGCTCCTCAAGGGGATTCCGGCCGGCTTCTTCATCGCCGCGCTGGTCTGGATGCTGCCCTCGGCAAAGGGGTCCGAAGTGATCGTGATCATGCTCTTCACCTGGCTCATTGCTGCGGGCGAATTCACCCATGTCATCGCGGGTTCGAACGAGATCTTCACCCTCGTGGTGAACGGAGAGATGGGCATCGTGACGGCCTTTGCCAGTCACATCCTTCCGGTTCTTGTCGGTAACATCCTTGGCGGAACGCTGCTCTTCGCCGTGCTGGCCTATGGCCAGATCCGCAACGAGATGTGAGCGACGTCCCAAAGAAAGCCGGTGCGGGGTGACATCGCCCTGCACCGGCACCACGCCCGGTGCAGGGCCTATCAGTTCGCGCGGGTCGGGTCCGTCATCGGATCGCCGCCCTCGCGTCCGCCCGGCACGTGATCCTGCGAGGCAGAGCCCACGGGCCTTTCGATCATCCGGTGAATTTTTGTGGCATGGCTGTCGATATGCAGCGACCGTATCCGCTCGAAATTGTCGAGATCGGCACGGGTGCGGCGCTGGTTGTCGCGGACATATTCCAGCCATGTGGCCACATGATACCGCTCGATCCAGAGCTCGGGTTCGGCAAGGTCGCGCAACAGCGTCCAGCGCCGCGCGCCGTCCCGCCGACAGATGCGCCGCCGCTCGTTCATCGCGACAAGAAAGGCCGGGACGTTCGGTTCGGCCACGCGGTGATCGATCGTGATGACGATCGGGCCGGAGCGCGCATGGATCGGAACCGCCGTTTCGGGTTCCTGAAACCGGTCGAGCGGTTCGAGATCGACGTCGCCGCCGCTTGGCAGCGGCAGCAGCAGACCCAGAAACCCGCCCGCGGCCTGGCAAGCAGCGGCAGAGAGCAGGGCGGTGGTGATGCCCTGCGTTTCGGCGATGCTGCCAAAACCCCAGGCCCCGGCCGCCATCCCCCCGAAAGTCGCCATCTGGTAGAGCGACAGGGCCCGCCCCACGACCCAGCGGGGCGTCGAAAGCTGTACCGTGACGTTGAAGGTCGACAGCGCAAGCACCCAGCCCGATCCGGCAATCATCAGTGCCGGCACCGTCAGCAGGATACTCCGGCTCAGCCCGGTTCCGATCCCGCCGATCACCAGCGCGACCGAGGCCACCCGGACGATGTTTTCCGTCGTGAGGCGTGATCTAAGCCGTCCGCTCGACAGGGCGCCCCCGACGGCGCCGACCCCGAAGGCTCCCAGCAGGATGCCATAGGTCAGCGGACCGCCGGTGATCAGGTCGCGCGCGACGATGGGCATCAGTGCGGGAAGCGCCGCCGCGGCGAGTCCGAACAGGCTGCCCCGGAACAGAACGATGCAGAGGTTGGGCGACATCGCGACATAGCGCAGACCTGCCGCCATGGCCGTAACGATACGCTCGCGCGGCAGGGCGCGCGGTTTCTTTTCCGGCTGCCAGCGCAACAGGACGACGATCAGGCCGACATAGCTCAGCGCGTTGGTGAGGAACGCCCCCGCCGCGCCCGCCGCCGCGACGATGGCGCCGCCGATCGCCGGACCGACCGACCGCGCGATGTTGAACCCCATCGAGTTGAGCGCGACCGCACCGGGCAGGGCATTGCGGGGAACCATGTCTCCGACCGAGGCTTGCCATGCCGGATTGTTGAGTGCTGTGCCGCAGGCGATGGCAAAGGTGAAGGCAAGCAGCCCCCAGGGCGAGAGCCAGTCGTTCCAGGCAAAAAAGGCCAGCAGGAGCGACACGACCACCATGTAGACCTGCGCGCAGAGCATGACGATCCGGCGATCCAGATTGTCGGCGATCGCGCCTGCCATCAGCGAGAAAAGCATGATCGGCAGCGCGGTCGAGGCCTGGACCAGCGCGACTTCCTGCGGCGAATTCGAAAGCGAGGTCATCAGCCAGGATGCCCCGACCGCCTGAACCAGTCCGCCGAAGTTCGAGGACATCGACGCGAACCAGATGGCCCGGAAGATCGGGACCGAAAACGGTGACATGGTCGGCCCTTGCAGTATGGCTCTCCCCGGTTGGGATCATTGCGGCGAAAGGAAGGCCCGGCATTTCACGGACGGGACAACCGATGGCGGGCGATCTGGCGGGACCCCGGGGTGACGTCGCTCCCCGGAGCCGTGGTCAGGCAAGATCCGTTTGGTTTCTGCCTGTTGTCTTGGTGTTAACCATCCCGCGCACCGCAGGCAACCGCCCTTGCATTTGTCGCGCCGTTTTCCGCGGGTGACGGGTTCGCGAACGATCTTCCGTCCCGCAAACGGATTTCGCTCCCTTGTTCGCAAGCCGTGAGGGCAGGCTTTACAGGCTGCCGATGATCGCGCGCGCGGCTTCCGTCGCGACGGGGGCGGCCTGTCGCACGAAGGCCTCGGGCGTCCATTCGGACAGCGATCCGGCGACGTGGATCGCGCCGAGCGGCCTGCCGTCACGGCTGGTCACGGCAACGCCGATCGCGACCTCTCCCTGCACGAATTCGTCGACGACCACCGCATAACCGTCGGTGCGGGCCTGTTGAACAAGCACCATCACCGCGTCGGGATCGGTTTCGGTCTTGGAGGTGTATTTGTGCAGCGGTGCGCTCGTCACGATCTCGCGCGCCTCCGCTTCGGGCAGGGCCGACAGGACTGCGCGGCCGCCGCCGGTGCAATAGGTCGGAACGCTGTGACCCACGAGGGTCGCGTAAAAGGTCTCGCGCTTGCTCTGCATCCGCAGCGCATAGATCAGGCGGGTCTCGTCAAAGAGGCTGAAATCGACGCGCTCGCGGATCGTCTTGCGAAGTTCGAGCAGCACCGGCGTCGCCTTCTGCACCACGGGATCGAGCCGCAGCAGGTCGAGCGTGTGATCGAGCAGCCGGATCCCGGGGAGATAACCGCGGTCATCCGAGCTGCGCCGGACATAGCCGAGCGTCATCAGGGTGTGCACGAGGCGCTGCGCCGCCGACCGGTCGATCTCGGCGCGGTGCGCGATTTCGGACAGGCTGAGTGGGCCGGTGGCGTGATGAAACGCGCTGAGCACCTGCATCGCGCGGCCCGCCGCCCGGACGAAAAGGCGGTCGTCGTCTGCCTGAAAATTAGCCTCTCTCGGTGGATCGGCGCGCAGAATGCTCGGCATCGCAAACCTCTGGTTGACGAATCTCGGAACGTCTTCGTATGATCGTAGAACAATATAGATGTATCGCCTGGAGATACACAAGCGGGATTGTCTCCGGGATCCGGGGTAGACCGCAAAACGACAGAGGAACCTGAATGAGAGTCGCCCTGGCTGGCTTTGTTCACGAAACCAACACATTCGCCCCGGCGCGGGCAGACCTCGAGGCGTTCCGCTTCGGCGGTGGGTACGTGCCGATGACCCGCGGCCCCGACATGATCACGGCAGCTCGCGGCGTGAATCTCGGCATATCGGGCGCGCTGTCGGTGGCGGATGAGCTGGGCTGGGACGTGGTTCCGGTGCTCTGGGCGGGTGCGATCCCTTCGGCGCATGTGACCCGCGACGCGTTCGAGCAGATCGCGCAAGATATCGTTGCGGGTATCCGGGCGGCAGGGCCCCTCGATGGCGTGTTTCTCGACCTGCACGGCGCGATGGTGGCCGAGCATCTCGACGACGGCGAGGGCGAGATCGCACGCCGCGTGCGGGCCGTGGTCGGTCCGGACGTCCCCATCGCCGCGGCGCTGGACCTGCACGGCAACATCTCCGAAGACTTCGTCACCCTCGTCGACGTGCTGGTCGGCTTTCGCACCTATCCGCATGTGGACATGGCGGCGACAGGTGCCGCGTCGGCGCGTCTGCTGGACCGGATAATGACCACAGGTGCGCGTCCCGCCAAGGCGTTCCGGCGGATGTCCTACCTCGTGCCGATCCCGTTCCAGTCCACGGACATGGCTCCGGCGGACCGGCTTTATGCCGCGCTGGGAGAGGCTGAGGAGGCACTCACCATCTCGCTCTTCATGGGGTTCCCTGCCGCCGATATTCCCAATTGCGGACCAACCGCCATCGCCTTTGCCGACACGCAAGAGGCAGCGGACAGGGCCGCCGACAGGATCGCCGCGGCCTATGAGGCGGCCGAACCCGATTTCGACAACGTGACCTACACCGCTGACGAAGCCGTGCAAAAGGCCATGCAGCTTGCGCGTGCCCATGGCGGTCCGGTGATCATCGCCGATACGCAGGACAATCCCGGTGCCGGTGGCGTTTCCGCTACCACGGGGATGCTCCGCGCCCTGATCGCCGCCGATGCCCAAGGCGCCGCCATCGGGCTGATCGTCGATCCCAGATCTGCCCGTCAGGCGCATGAGGCCGGGCAGGGGGCCACGGCCCGGTTCCGCATCGGCGGTCATCCCGGCCTGCCCGACGCCGCTCCTCTCGAGGCCGATGCCGTGATAGAGATGCTTTCGGATGGAAAGCTTCACGCCACCGGGCCCTATTACGGCGGAACGCGGCTCGACCTCGGCCCCTCCGCCTGTCTGCGCATCGGTGGCGTGCGCGTGGTCGTGACAACCCGCATCGCGCAGATGGCCGACCGCGAGATGTTCCGCTTCGTCGGCATCCAGCCCGAGGAGCAGAACATCCTCGTGGTGAAAAGCTCCACCCATTTCCGTGCCGATTTCGCGCCGATCGCGCGCGAAATCCTCGTGGCGCGTGCGCCGGGCCCGATGCCGTTCGATCCGGCCGATCTGCCCTTCACCCGGCTGCGGCAGGGGTTGCGGCTCTCCCCCAACGGTCCCGCCTTCGGGGCTCTGCGCGCCGGGACGGTGCGCCCTGACCACGGCGGCTCGGCTGCCGCGGTCCAATATCATCAAACCGAAAACCAACATGGGAAAGAAAAATGCTGACTTTGAGATCCGCACTGAAAGAGACCCGCGGCCTTGCAGCCGCCCTGCTGACCGGGACCGCGCTGCTCGCGCCCGGGGCCCTGTCCGCACAGGAGGATGAGACCACCATCACCGCCGTGATGCATTCGGGCCTGCGCGTGCTCGACCCGGTCATCACCACCGCGCATATCACGCGCAATCATGGCTACATGATCTATGACGTGCTGACGGCCGTGGATTCCGAGTTCAACCCGCAGCCGCAGATGGCGAGCTGGGAGATGTCCGAGGACGGTCTGACCTATACCTTCACCCTGCGCGACGGGCTGATGTTCCACGATGGCGCCCCGGTGACGGGCGCGGATGTGGTTGCCTCGCTCAACCGATGGGGCGAGCGGGATTCGGGCGGTCAGATGATCTTCGACAGGACCGCAAGCCTCGAGGCGCCGGATGACAAGACCATCGTGTGGACCCTGAGCGAACCCTTCGCGCCGCTGCTCGACGTGATTTCCAAGCAATCCGCCGTGCCGCCCTTCATCATGCCCGCGCGCGTGGCCGAAACGTCCTCGGACGAGACGATCACCGAATATGTCGGCTCCGGCCCCTTCGTGTTCAACGAAGAGGAATACGAGCCCGGCGTGAACGTGACCTACGACAAGTTCGAGGATTACGTGCCGCGCGACGAACCCGCCTCCTGGATGGCAGGCGGCAAGGTCGTGAATGTCGACAAGGTCGTCTGGACCACGATGCCGGATGCCCTGACGGCGCTCAACGCGCTGTCGGCCGGAGAGATCGACTATCTCGAACAGGTGCAGATCGACCTCATGCCGATCCTTGAAGGTAACCCGGACGTGACCGTCGAAAAGCGCGACGAGCTTGGCTACGTCACAATCGGGCGGCCGAACTTCCTGCACCCGCCCTTTGACAACAAGCTGGTGCGCCAGGCCGCGATGGCCGCGCTCGATCAGGAATCCATGCTGGCGACGATGCAGGGCAACCCGGAATACTACAATGTCTGCGGCGCCATCTTCGGCTGCTCGACCCCGCTCGGTGACGAATCCGGCTCCGAGATGCTGACCGATGGCGCAGATCCCGAAGCCGCCCGCGCCCTTCTCGAAGAGGCGGGATATGACGGCACGCCCATCGTCGTGATGGCGCCGACGGATGTGGTCAGCCTGATCAACCAGCCCGTCGTCGCCGCACAGGCCCTGCGCGAGGCAGGTTTCGAGGTCGACCTGCAATCGATGGACTGGCAGTCGGTCGTTCAGCGCCGCGCCCAGCAGAGCGCACCGGGCGAAGGCGGCTGGAACCTGTTCTTCACCAACTGGATGGTGCCCGAAATCTCCGACCCGCTGATCAACGTGATGGTCAACGGACGCGGCGACGATGCGTGGTTCGGCTGGCCCACGGACCCCGAGATCGAGGAACTCCGCTCGGCCTTCGTCGCGGCAGAGAACGAGGCCTCGCAGAAGGAGATCGCGGTCCAGATCCAGGAACATGTGATGGATAACGTGAACTACATCATGATGGGCGAATACATCATCCCTCAGGCCCGTCGGAACACGATCCAGAACATGATCCCCTCTCCGGTGCCGGTCTTCTGGAACGTGACCAAAGAGGCGGAGTGATCCGCACCGGAGGGCGCGCCTGCCGCGCCCTCCACCCCTCCCCACGACGTCAAGGAGAGCCCGGAGCATGTTCCTCTACATTCTGAAGCGCGTGCTTGCCACGATCCCAGTGATGGTGATCGTCGCGATCTTCGTCTTCCTGCTGCTGCGGCTCACGCCGGGCGATCCGGCCGCGATCCTCGCCGGGGATGCCGCCACGCCGGCTCAGCTCGAACGCATCCGCGACAGGCTGGGTCTGAACGATCCGCTGATCACGCAGTTCTTCACCTGGATGGGCCAGCTGCTGCGCGGTGATCTCGGGACGTCGCTTTTGTCCAACACTTCCGTCTCCGGGATGCTGGCCGACCGGCTCGGACCGACGATCAACATCGCTGTGATGACCATCGTGATCTCGGTCGCGCTGGCCGTACCGATGGGGGTGATCGCTGCATGGCGTCACCGCACTTGGGTCGACTTCCTGGTGATGTCCTTTTCGGTGCTCGGCTTTTCCGTGCCGGTCTTCGTGATCGGCTACATCCTGATCCAGATCTTCGCGATCGAGCTGCGCTGGGTGCCGGTGCAGGGCTACGCGGACCCATCGGCCGGGTTCGGCGCCTTCTTCAGCCGAGCGATCCTGCCCTCGCTGACCCTTGCGACGATCTACATCGCGCTGATCGCCCGGATGACGCGCGCCTCGATGCTCGAAGTGCTGGGCGAGGATTATATCCGCACGGCCCGCGCCAAGGGTGTCCGCGAGAATGTCGTGCTGTTCCGCCATGCCCTGCGCAATGCCGCCGTTCCAATCCTCACGATCATCGGCACCGGGTTCGCGCTGCTGATTTCGGGCGTGGTGGTGACGGAATCGGTGTTCAACATCCCCGGCATCGGGCGGCTGACCGTCGATGCGATCCTCGCGCGCGACTATCCGGTGATCCAGGCGATGATCCTGCTCACGGCGGGCATCTACGTCTTCGTGAACCTGATCGTCGACGTCTCCTATTCCTTCTTCGATCCAAGGATCCGGTACTGACATGACAGAGATCCCCACATCGCGTCACAGCGCCTTCCAGGTGCTGACGGGACTGTTCTCCCTCCCCGTCGGCGCGCGCATCGGCGTCGGCCCGATGATCGCCGCGGTAATTCTCGTGGCCATCGTGCTCGCCTCGATCTTCGCGCCCTGGTACGTACCCTATGACCCGCTCGCGATGGATGCGATGTCCCGCCTGAAACCGCCCTCCGAGGCGCATCTGCTGGGCACCGATCCCTATGGGCGCGACACGTTCAGCCGCGTGATGACCGGCGGGCGCGTCTCGCTGCTGATCGGTGTGGGTGCCGCGGTGGTGAGCGTTGCCGTAGGCCTCATGATTGGCCTCGTCGCGGGCTTCTTCCGCGCGGCGGACGGCGTGATCATGCGGATCATGGACAGCCTCATGGCGATCCCCGCGATCCTGCTCGCCATCGCTCTGGTGGCGCTGAATGGGCCGAGCCTCTCGTCGGTCATCATCGCGATCACCGTGCCCGAAGTGCCGCGCGTCGTCCGCCTTGTCCGCTCGGTCGTGCTCTCCGCGCGGGAGGAACCTTATGTCGAGGCGGCCATCGCTCTGGGCTCGTCGATGCCAAAGATCCTGATCCAGCACCTCATGCCGAACACCTTCGCGCCGCTGATCGTGCAGGGGACCTACATCTGCGCCTCAGCCATCCTGATCGAGGCGATCCTGTCCTTTCTTGGTGCGGGCGTTTCGACCGAAATCCCGACCTGGGGCAACATCATGGCCGAGGGTCGGACGTATTTCCAGATCAAGCCGGGGCTGATCTTCTGGCCAGGGTTTCTGCTGTCGCTCTGCATTCTTGCGATCAACCTTCTGGGCGACACCGCGCGCGATCTGCTCGATCCGCGCATGAAAAAGCGGGAGGGCTGAGGCATGGACTTCAAATCGAAGGATTTCACCGACGCCAAGCGCGTGCTCAAGATCCGCAAGCTGAAGGTCGGCCTGACCGGCCGCCCGAACGCGGCACCCGTCCTGAACGAGATCGACCTCGACATCCGGGCGGGCGAAACCCATTGCCTCGTCGGCGAGAGCGGGTCGGGCAAATCGGTCACGTCGCTTGCCGCGATGGGCCTGCTGCCCAAGGATGCGCTGGAAATCCAGGGCGGTCTGATCGACCTCGAAGGCTTCGAGATCACCAACGCGAAACCCTCGCAGATGCGCGAGCTGCGCGCCCGTCGGATCGCGATGATCTTTCAGGAGCCCATGACCGCGCTGAATCCGGTCCTGCGGGTGGGCGAGCAGATCGAGGAGGTGCTGAACATGCACACCGATCTGTCGCAGGCAGAGGCCAAGACGCGCACGCTCGACATGATGGATCAGGTGCATCTGCCGGATGTGGAGCGCATCTATCAGGCCTTCCCGCACCAGCTGTCGGGGGGCCAGAGGCAACGCATCATGATCGCCATGGCGCTGATCCTCGACCCCGACCTGCTGATCGCGGACGAGCCGACGACGGCGCTCGACGTGACCACGCAGCTGCAGATCCTGAAGCTCATCGCCGAGATGCAGGAGCGCCACGGCACCGCCGTCCTGTTCATCACGCATGACATGGGCGTGGTCGCCGAGATCGCCGATACGGTGAGCGTGATGCAGAAGGGCCGGATCGTGGAGCGCGCCCCGATCCGCGAACTGCTGACCGCCCCCAGAGAAGACTATACCCGCAAGCTGCTGAAAGCGGTACCAAATCTCAAGCCCCGAGCCGCGCGTCAGGCCTCCGCGAAAAAGGACGTGATCACGGTCGACGGGCTGGACATGACCTATGGCGGCGGCGGTTTCTTCCGCAAATCCGAAGGGGTGAAAGCCGCGCGTGATGTGAACTTCACGATCAAGCCCGGGCGTACTTTGGGCATCGTGGGCGAGTCCGGTTCGGGCAAATCGACCGTCGCGCGCTGCATCATGCGGCTGATCGACCCGACGGCGGGCAAGGTCACCGTGGCGGGCATCGAGATCGCGCAGCTCAGCCGCCGTCAGCTGCAACCGCACCGCAAGCACCTCCAGATCGTGTTTCAGGACCCCTACAGGTCGCTCAATCCGCGCTGGACGGTCGCCCGCAGCCTTTGCGAGGGGCCGATCAATTTCGGCACGTCGAAAGACGAGGCGATGGACAAGGCCGCCGAGCTCATGGAGCTGGTGGATCTGCCCCGCGACGCGCTGGACCGCTATCCGCACCAGTTCTCGGGCGGGCAGCGCCAGCGCATCGCGATCGCGCGGGCCGTCGCGATGAAACCCGACCTTCTGGTCGCGGACGAGGCCGTTTCGGCGCTCGACGTAAGCGTTCAGGCACAGGTTCTGGACCTTCTCGACGATGTGCAGGAGAAATTCGGCGTCGCCATGCTCTTCATCACGCATGACCTGCGCGTCGCGGCGCAGATCTGCGACGAGGTGCTGGTGATGCAGAAGGGGCTGGTCGTCGAACACGGTCCCGCGGGCGAGGTCCTGTCGAATCCGCGTCACGACTACACCCGCAACCTGATCGAGGCGGCTCCGGGCCGTCACTGGGACTTTGCCAATTTCCGCGCGCTCGACAGCACGCCAGCACTCAAAGGAGCCACCGCATGAGCGTCATCCCCAAGATCGAGGCCTTTGCCGCCGAGCTGACGGAGATCCGTCAGGATTTCCACGCCCATCCCGAGCTGGGATTCGAGGAGACACGCACCTCCGGCATCGTCGCCGAAAAACTCCGCGCCTATGGCGTCGACGAGGTGCACGAAGGTATAGGCGGCACCGGCGTCGTCGGTCTGATCAAGGGGCAGGGGGGCGGCAACCGCCGCGTTGGCCTTCGCGCCGACATGGACGCGCTGCCGATCGTCGAGGCCTCGGGCGTGCCCTACGCCTCGACCAATGCCGGAAAGATGCATGCCTGCGGTCATGACGGCCACACCACCATGCTGCTGGGTGCCGCGCGCTACCTTGCCGAAACGCGCGATTTCGACGGGACCGTGGTGCTGATCTTCCAGCCTGCCGAAGAGGGTCTGGGCGGTGCGCGCCGGATGATCGCCGAAGGGTTGTTCGACAAGTTTCCCTGCGACGAGATCTACGGCATGCATAATGACCCCAATTCGGAGCCCGGCAAGGTCAGCGTGACGCCCGGCCCGGCCATGGCGGGCGCGTCCTTCTTCGACATCACGGTGAAGGGCACCGGCAGCCACGCCGCCATGCCGCACCAGTCGCGCGATCCCATCGTGATCGGCACGAGCCTCGTGCAGCAGCTGCAGTCGGTCGTCAGCCGCAACACCCCGCCGACCAAGCCTGTGGTGCTGTCGGTCACCAAGTTCAACTCCGGCTCGGCCTATAACGTGGTGCCCGACACGGCGACGATATCCGGCACGATCCGCTATTTCCACGACGAGGTGTCGCAGATGGCGGATACCCGCATCCGTGAGCTCTGTGCCGGGATGGCGCAGGCTTACGGGGTCGAGATTTCGGTCGATCTGCGCAACGTGTTCGACGTGCTGATGAACGATCCGGACCTCACGACTGCCTATGTCGCGGCTGCCTCGGATATCGTGGGCGGGGACCTGTCCTCGGAATCGACCGAGCAGGCGACGGGGTCCGAGGATTTCGCCGACATGCTCAAGGTGGTTCCCGGCGCCTATTGCCGTGTCGGCCATGCGGGCAGCATCCCCCTGCACAACCCGGCCTTCGTGCTCGACGATGCGATCCTGCCGGTGGGCGCGTCGATCTATGCCCGCATCGTCGAGACGCGCCTGCCCAAAGGCTGATGCGGGCCTAGACGCTTTTCCCTTTCAGAACATGCCAATACCCCCGGTCGGCCCCGCGCCATGCCCGGGAAAGGAGCCGACACGATGACCAACCCGCTCGACCTGCCATTCGACGCCGAAGAGATGCTGACCGGGCTCAAGCCCTGGATCGAAACCGAAAGCCCGACCTTCGACGCCGCCGCCGTCAACCGCATGATGGACCTCGTGCAGCACGAGCTTGCAGCACTCGGCGCGCGGGTCGAGCGGATCCCCGGCCGCATGGGGCTCGGCGACAGCGTGCGCGCGACCATGCCGCATCCGAAGGCCGGGCAGGGCGGCATCCTGCTTCTGGGGCATCTCGACACGGTGCACCCGGTCGGCACGCTGGCAAAGCTGCCGTTCCGGCGGGACGACAACATCTGCTTCGGGCCCGGTCTCATGGACATGAAGGGCGGCAACTACGTCTATCTCGACGCGTTGCGCAAATTGCTGGCGGCGGGTGTGGACACGCCACTGCCCGTCACCGTCCTCTTCACCCCGGACGAGGAGATCGGCACGCCCTC
>JBBSNW010000026.1:0-60584 GCA_038260405.1 Rhodobacterales bacterium
AGCTGGGTGTCATGAGCAGACTATCACCCTCGACCTACAAGATCAGGAACTGGCGGGCTTGCAACGAAGCGCTGAAGCGCCGCGGCTCGCTGAAAATCTGGTTCGATCCCAAGATGACGTGGAAGACCAAGCCGACCGGCAAGCGTGGCCGGCAGCCCACCTATAGCGACTCCGCGATCCAGACCTGCTTGATGATGAAAGTTCTGTTCGGCATGGCACTCAGGTAGACGACCGGCTTCGTCGAAAGCCTTTTGCAGTTGAGCGGGCTGGACTGGTCGGTGCCGGATTTCAGCACCGTGTCACGCCGACAGAAGACCTTGGCGGTGAAATCCCGTATCGGGGTTCGCAGGGGCCGCTGCACCTGCTCATTCCCTCTCGGGCATTGCTGCGCGATACCCTGCCGGGCAGTGGACAGCACCGGGGTCAGGGTTGAGGGCGAAGGGGAATGGAATGCCCGCAGGCATGGCGTCTCCAAACGCCGCGTCTGGCGCAAGGTTCACCTCGGGATCGACGAGAAAACACCGGAAATTCGAGCAGTCGAGTTCACCGGCAGCGATATCGGGGATGCACCCATGTTGCCGGAACTGCTCGACCAGATCCCGCCCGCTCAGGAGATCGGCAGTGTCACCGCAGACGGCGCCTACGACTCGGGGCTCTGCCCGTTCAGGGCTGAATTGATCCACTGGATCAATTCCGGGACGCCCTTCACCCCGCAAGTGGCATAATGCCTTCGCCGACCGAGGGGCAAATGCGGTAATCCCGCCCCGAAAGAACGCAAAGCCCTGGACTCCCGATACGGCGGGAGCCATTGCGCGCAACGATGCCCTCCGGGCAACGAAATACCTTGGAAGGGCGCTTTGGTGAAAATGGAACGGATAGCACCGCCGACGTCGCGTCGAGACGAAGATGCACTGCTTGAAACTGCTGGGACACCGGCTGATGGCACGGCGACCTGACTGCCAGGTCGCTGAATTTCAGGTTCAGGTTGCCGCAATGAACGGCTTCACCGCACTCGGCATACCCGTCACAGAGGCAGTGGGATAATTGTGTCCACGGACAGGGGAGGCATGGCCACCAACCGATTTACGCAACAGAGTCGTCCGACACCCCGCAGGCCCTGCTCGAGCGGAGCGGTCTCTTCCGCGATCTCTTTGGATCGGAACAGGAAGAAGTGCTTCAGGAGGCCTGAAGATTTTGCGCGAACTTCCCTTGCAACCGAGGCCGGCGATGCCTGTCAGCCTGACGCGATATGGCTACGTCTGACCATGATGCGAAAGTTCTCTTTCGCGTGAGGGGCGCAGATCCGCGCAGCGTTTCGGCATAGGTCTTCACAGCACGAAGGAAATGAAGTCTACGCTACGGGCACGCGCGCACTATCTGTCTCTGGAAACTCGATACTGGAGCCAGAAATGATCCTCTACACCGTCACCGCCGTCATCTTCCTCGCCATCGATGCGGTTATGCTGACCTTTGTGATGAAGCCCCTGTTCACCCGCCATCTGGGTGACGCAATGCGCGACAGCCCGATGATGGCTCCGGCTGGGCTCTTTTACCTCGCCTATGTGGCCGGGCTCGTCTTCCTCGTCTCTGCGCCTGCTCTGCGCGATGCCGCCCCGGGGCGCGCGGCGCTGCACGGCGCGGTGATCGGCGCGATGGCATACGGCACCTATGAATTCACGTCGATGTCGATCATGAAGGACTGGTCCTGGACGATGGTCGCGACAGACACGACCTGGGGCGCGGTACTTACGGGCTTCTCCGCCTGGGCGGGTGTGATGCTGATGATGCGTTTTCAGGGCTGAGATGCGGCAACCTGGCGGGAAGGGTAGCAGCACCCCGCATCGGACCATTCCTAACTCATGGAGACAGTCATGTTGTCACGTGCAGCCAAGCAGATCGGTGCCCTCGTCAGTCTTCTGACCATCACGGCCTGTTCGGTTTTCGGGAGTGCGGCAGCCCCCGAACCTGACTACGCCACCGTCCTCGCGGAGGAGCCTTTCGAGATCCGCGACTACGGCGCCCTGGTGGTCGCGAAGACGCCGATGGCAGAGGGGTCACGCGCCGCGTTCGGTCGGCTGTTCGACTACATCTCGGGCGAGAATACGGGCGGGCGCAAGATTGCCATGACGGCTCCGGTCCTGAACACGGACGACAACAGGGGCACAGAGATTGCCATGACCGCGCCGGTCCTGCAGAGCAGGTCGGGCACGCGCGAGATGATCTTTGTCCTGCCCGCGACCTTCACGCTGGAAACGGCGCCTTTGCCGTCCGATCCTAACGTGTCTCTCGCCACGATTGCGCCCCGCCGCGTCGCGGTGGTGCGCTATGCCGGATCGATGGACGGGAAAGCGTCCGACGAGGAAGCCAGATTGCGCAAATGGCTTGCAGCCAGAGGCCTGCAACCGATCGGCCCGGCCGAGATTGCAGGCTACAACCCGCCCTGGACTTTGCCGATGTACCGACGCAACGAGGTCATGATACCGATCGACCGGTGATCGCCACTGCCCAGGGCGACAATGTGATCAGCCCTCCAGCAATTGCGCCTCAAATTTATTTTTCAATCTTCGGAACCGGGGTGCGGGTCGGCACGTTAACCTTTGTTACTTCACCAGGAGACCGCCATGACACGCCGCCTGACCCGTATACTCGCCCTAATGATGTTGCTGCCTGCCGTATCCGGATGCGGCGCGGCCCTGCTCGGCGGAGCCGGAGCGATCGCCGCTGACGAGGTTGCCGAAAACAACGGCGGCAACCTGTTCTGATGCGCCCTGTGACACGCATATTACTGGCTCTGACAGTGCTTGCCGGGCTCTCCGCCTGCGAGACCGCCAAGGGCTTCGTTCAGGACAGCGAGAATGTCGGCCAGGCTGTATCGAACGAACTCAACGATTGATATCAGATCGAAATTCGAAAAGGGCTCGGCCATCAGGCGGGGCCCTTTTTTCGTCATGATCTCGGATGATGGGTGTCGCCGAGCATTGGATGACCGACCGATCGAGCCCAGCCGACCCTCGTCAGCCAGTTGAAGCGCGGCGATGATCTCTCGATCCGGGAGCGCCTGGGGCTTGTCCTTTTCGTCGCCTCCGAACTAGCCAAGGTGCATGACGGTAGCCTCACCCTCGCATCGGACGCGCAAAGGACCGTCTTCACATTCCTGATTCCGAATACCGCGATGGACCCGGCCGACGCGTGATCCGCTGAACAGACGCAGTCTGTTTCCGAATGCAAGAAGGTTTGGCACCTTTTTCAGATCTTGCGCCGACCCTTCGGGATCGCTCGGGGCGGATCACGCGGAGCTGACAGGCAAGCCGTTCAGGGCGATACCGCATTGACAGTCGGGATTGTCCAAGCCCTAGTGATCCCTGACAGAAATTCCTCTTGAAGAAAGCCCCTTCTTGCACTCCTCCCAGATTTCGAAGGTTCCGGCCTCTTGAGCGCCCTCTTTCTGACCCGGTCTGCCAGCCTGTTCGAGACGGGCAGACATCTTTTTGCTGCAATCCTTCTGGTCTCGTTCTGCGTCCTGCTCCTCTACTTTACCGGTTTCGACGCTGTCGCCGCGCTGCGCGACGGTGTGCTCAGCGATCAGCCGGAGGCTGGCCTCATCAGCAATGTCGGCATCCTGCTCATGGGAGTATCGGCGCTTTTTGCCCTCGTTCGTGGCCTGTATGGAAAATCGGTTCCGGTTTTCGCACTGGGCGCATTCTGTGGCGTCTTCGCCATCGACGATGCGCTGTTGCTGCATGAAAAGCTCGGCAGTTTGGAAATCCTGCTTTTTCTTTGCTACGGGATCTCTCTTCTCACCGTTCTGCTGTCCTTTACACGCGGGAATGACGGTCACCTCGTCTGGCCGATCGTCCTGGCCCTGGCCGCCTTTGCGGCATCGGTCGCCGTGGATGTGACCTGGGAACCGATGCTGGAACTGTTCGATCTCAAGCAGTCAAGCTTGCCACTCAGCCGCGTCGGTTTCTGTCTCGAGGACATACCGAAATTTGGCGGACTTGTCCTCTTGTCCAGTTTCGCGATTGGTGAAGGCCTGGTCGCGCGGCGTAAAGCATCCTGACAGCAGGCGGCACGCCAGGTCGCATATCCGCGCGCCGCCGCCGTCGACGCGCAAAAGCGCTCGGGTAGATTCTCGAATCAGCAGGAGAACTGGAATATCGAACGACTGAAAATCAGGGCAATTGTTTCGAATTCTTCATGATTCATTAGAGATAATTTCTTTTCTACCTCGCTATTTCAGCCTTGGGCTGCAGCGCATTCACCCTCAGGCTGTAACATCTGCGGAAAATGTTGCGCCGCGCGGAAAGAGCTTGAGTTGTGGCGGAATTGAGGCAATGGAATACGACACGCCATTTTCAATTACGAGGTTTTCCATGTTAAAGATTGCTCTTACCGCAGCCGCTCTGGCGCTTGGCCTGTCCAGCGCCGCTTCGGCCACGACCATATTCTCCGATAGCTTCAATTCGGAACTGCCGAATGTACCGGCATCGAGCCTGACCAATTGGAGCACCGCTTCGGGCTCCGTCGACGTCATCGGCTCCGGCACAGCCTTCGCTTGGTGCGGCTCCGGGTTCCGGTGCCTCGACATGAACGGCAACAACCCCGGCCGGATCGAAACGAGCCTGAGCGGCCTGACCGTGGGCAAGAAATACTTTCTGTCCTTCGACTACGGCAACAACCGGAACTCGCAGAGCAGCACCATCCCCGAGATCCTGTCCTTCGGCCTCGGTGCGACAGGCTACACGCTCGACATCTTTGCACAGTCCAGCCTGACGGCCTCCGCCATCTATGAATTCGTTGCAGGCAGCGTTACGGAAACGCTGTATTTCGCCGATACCGGCACCACGCCGGGCGACAGGGGCGGCCCGCTGCTCGACAACGTGACGGTCTCGGCCGTGCCGCTGCCAGCAGGTGGCTTGCTTCTGATGGGCGTGCTCGGGGGCCTGGCGGCGCTCCGCCGCCGCAAGTCGGCCTGAGGCATCATTCCAACCGGAAGACCGAGAGCCGCGCAGGTAAACTGCGCGGCTATTTCACTTTTTGAGATAGCGAGGCATGTGGACCGATCTCGATCGATATCGTAAAGGGGCGTCGCTCAGTGCGGCGGTCTGCAGATCGTGTCGAACAATGTGCCGCGTTGCAGGACCGTGTTCTGGTAGATCTCGGGGTTCGCTGCCTTGCCGCCCAGAAAGCCCTGGATCACGTCGCACCCTTCTCGTCTGAGCCAGTTCAACTGTTCAGTGGTCTCGACACCTTCCGCCACCGTGCTCACGCCAAGGGATCTTGCGAGCGTGAGGATCGTACGGACGATCACCTCGGAGTTGCCGGGGCCGTGGGCCGCCCCGAGTTTCTGCACGAAACTCTTGTCGATCTTCAGTTCCGAGACGATCAGCCTCTGGAGGTAGCTCAGCGAGGAATATCCGGTGCCGAAATCGTCGATCGACAGTCTAATTCCCGCCTGTTTGAAGAGATCGATATTCTGGATCGCGTTGCGCGACGAGGACACGAGGCTGGTTTCCGTGATCTCGATCGTCACGTCACCGCAGGACACGTTTTCGTCGGCCAGAAGGGCGATGAGCTGCGGCGCGAGCGTCGGATTTTCAAAGCTGAGAGGGGACAGGTTCATGCTGGCCGGGACGAGTATCCCGGCGCGCTGCCATATGCCAAGCTGGCGCGCGAAGATGCGCATGACATGGAAATCTATCTCGGAGATCAGTCCGGAGGCCTCGGCGACGGGTATGAATTCGGCGGGTCCGATCCAGCCCAGAGCCGATGAGTTCCAGCGCAGCAGCGCCTCTGCGCCGATATGCGGGTAGCCGTCGGCGAGCGCGAATTTAGGCTGGAAGGCGAGCTCGAACTCGTCGCGCTGCAGGGCCTGGCGCATCGCCTGAACGATATCGCCCCGGCGCGAGAAACGGATCTCCATATCCCGGTTATGGAAGGCGTGCCGGTTGCCCCCCAGCGCCTTCGCATTGTGGCTCGCCATTTCGGCCTGCCGGATCAGCGTTTCGGCGGTGTCGTTCGGGTTTTCGTGACAGGTGACCCCGATGCTGGCGGTGACGAATATGTTCGTCTGATGCAGATCGTAGGGCTCGGCGATGGCCGTGCGCAGGCGCGAGAGCAGGTCTTCGACCTCGTCATGGCCGCCCCGGACGAAGGCGACAAAGCAATCGCCGCCGATACAGGCCAGCATCACTTTGGGCCCTGCGACCTGACCGAGCCGTGTCCCCACCGCGCGCAGCAGATCGTCACCGATATCGTGCCCGAGGAAGGTCTTTATCGACTTGAAGCGGTCGAGGTCGATGACGGCGACGTAAAGCCGCGCCTTTGCCTTCGCATCCTCTTTGATCGCGGAGGCCAGACGGCGCGTCAGCTGGCGCCGGTTGGGCAGACCGGTGAGCTGCTCGTGTTCTGCATCATGCAGCGCCTGCGCGGCGGCAAGACGCTTGATCTCTTCGGCTTCGTACTGGGTGGTGATGTCCGTGAGCGTGATGATGACACGCGCTCCGGTCGGGCCGTCGGTGAGCGGCGCGGCATTGACCGACAGGATGCGCCGCTGCTCTCCGGGATGCGTCAGAGCAAGCGTCATCGCCCGCACCTTGGTCCCGGTCTTCATCACCTGACGGAAGGGGGCAGCCTGCTGCTCGTCCGCGCTTTCCCCCACGGGGGACAGGGGCCAGGCCGAGGTGCGCGGAAACCTGCGCTGCGGCTTGCGCTGCAGGAGTTTCCGCGCCTCGCTGTTGGCAAAGACGGCCTTTCCGGCCGCGTCACATGCGACGACTGCCGAAACGCTGGTCTCGGAAAGCGCACTAAGAAAGTCGCGCTCGGCCCGCAGGCTGCTTTCGAGCTGGCGCCGCTTGGTGATGATCGTCTCGACGAAGACAAATCCGGTAAGGTGACCGGCCGCATCGTTCAGGGGCCGCATGTTGAACGTTACCCAGTAAGGTGTGCCATCCTTGCTGTAATTGATGTTCTCGCCTTCGTAGCCGCGGCCTTCGGAAATTGCCTGCCGAAGCTCCTGCGAAGTCTCCCGGTTGCTGCCCTCTCCCATGAGCAGATCGCTCAGATCGAGACCGCGTATGTCTTCCAGAACATGGCCAGTGTGTTTCTCGAAGGCGCGGTTGGTCCAGACGATGCGCTGCCTGGGATCGACGATCTCGACGAGATTGGTCATCATCCCGACGATCTGACCGAGATGAACCGTTTCATCCGCGGGATCGATCTGCAGGGTAACGTCCCGCAGCACCAGCCGATAGTTTGCCGCCTCTCCGGGTTCCGCCGGCAGGACACTGGCCGAGAGGGCGTACCAGAGGCTGTGCGTGGGTGTCTTCACTTCCACGGTGCGATTGCTGATCGGGCCCTTTCTGTCGACATCGCTCAGGTATCGGCGGATGTCGCGGGCGATGGGTGAGGGGAAAACCTCTTCGATCAGTGCTCCCAGCATCCCCTTCGCGTACTTCCCGCTCAGCGAGCGGACGGGCGAGTCGATGCGCTGCAACCGTCCTTCTGCGTCGATCTCGAAGGCGAAGTCGCGTGTATCAGTGGGCGAGCCGCTGCTGCCCGGATCACCGTGAACGGAACCGCTTTCCGACAGACCTTCGTCCCGCTCGGCGTCATCGACCAGCCGACGCATCGTCGTCTGGATCAGGACGGCGATTATGCCCAGGAAGCGCTGCTCTTCCTTGCTGTCGAGCATCACGGGGCTCAGATTTTCGATCCCGAGCAGGCCGGTCAGACCGTCCTCGCCATTCATGGGAACGAGAAAGGCCACACCCTTCGGAATCTGGGGAAAACGCGTTCCCGGCGGCATGTTCACACTGGTTCCGTTTTCGAGCGCGTCGCGCCACCGGCCAATCGCATTTGCAGGCAAGGTGGAGGAACTGTCGTCGAGAGGCTCAACACCCTTGCGCGTCCATTCGGCGGTCAGGTGCAAAGTGTCATCGTCATTCAGGCGATACGCGTAGACGCGGTCGGCGCCGTAATATTCGCCGCTGCGGCGCAACGCGGTATCGACGGATTCCCGGACATTGGCATTCGTGGTGCTGAGCGCGAGCCGCATCATGATGGCAAGATAGTCTTGGCGCGCTTGCGGCTCGCTGTTCTGTCGGATCAGTTCCACGGAGATCTTACCATGCGGTTGCCATGCAGGTTTCTGCCGGCAATTCCTTTTCATCGCCGAAATGCGTTACATCCCGCGGGTCAGGCCGACCCTTGTACATTTCTGGATTTTGCCTGTTCTTCATATACCGTCTTCCCGCGGCCATCCATCTTTGCGAAATACAGCCTCTCATCGGCAGTCTTGAACACTTCGGTGAATGTCTCGCCCTCGGTTGTCGCCTCGGCCAACCCCGCCGAAAAGTTGAGGGGCACCGGATCGCTCAGCCGAGTGAAGGCGTTCTGCTGCAGATCGTCCCGAAACCGGTCCACGAGTTCCGCAATCTTGTCAACCCGAGCGTGGGGGAAGAAGATGACGAATTCTTCGCCACCGACCCGGTAGATGGGCCATTCGGCATTGATGCGCGCCCGCAGCAGGCGCGAGAAGTCCTTGAGAACGCGGTCGCCCACGGCGTGCCCGAATTCGTCGTTTATCTTCTTGAAGTGGTCGATATCGAGCAGCGCCATCACCAGACACTTCCCGCCGGAAGTCGATTGCGCACACAGGTTGTCGAACGCCTGCTCGATCCCGCGCCGGTTCTGGACCCCGGTGAGCGGATCGATCGTGAGCTGACGTTCCAGATCGTCGCGCAGGACTGATATTTCCTGAAGCCGCTTCTGATTGTCGCTGAGCGCTGCCTCGAGCCTCAGGTTGATGGCGCGCAGGTCGGTCATGTCGGTGAGCAGAATGACGAAACCCATCGGCGCCGCTTCATCGGCAAAGGGCCGGTCGATCGGTGTGACCTTCACGGTGAGAAAGCGCGTATCGACCGTCACGTCCTTGGGCAGCTGATCCGAGGCAGCCTTTCGGGCGATCTCCGCGAAGTCTTCCAGATGCGGCAGTTCGTCGATCCTCACACCCATCCCGCGTTCGCGGATACGGAAAAGCTGGCGCGCCCGGGGGTTGGCGCCGATCACCGCGCCTTCTGCATTCACGACGATCACGGGATTGTCGAAATCGAAATAGAGCAGATCGCGGGCGATGGCCTTTATGTCGAACAGCCGGTTCGTGTAGAGCATCCAACTGATGATCCCCAGCACCACGGCAAAGGCGAAGGGTGTCGGATCCTGCCCAGCAACGGTGAACCGGAAGATGAGGTAGGCTGCATTCGTCATCAGCGGTACGGCCGAAAGCAGCAGCAGGAACAGGAAATAGCTCTGATGTGTCTTGCGCGCCCGGCGGATGCCGATCACAACGACCGAGATGGCGGCAATCATCAGCATGTAGAGATAGGCTACGGAAATGTAGAAGAGCGGCCCGTGATCGTAGATCGCGGCCGTATGGTCAGAGATTTCGACCAGCCTCGTGTTCGAGCCGTAGAACAGGCCGTGCAGCGGGTTCGAGAACGCCATCGCGCTGATCGCAGCCGGCCCGGCCACGAGATAGGCGATCTCGGTACGGTTGAGCGGTCTGCGGATGTTCAGTGTATAGTGACGCAGGAACAGGGCCCAGCAGCTGGGCAGAAAGGCGATGGCGGGCCAGGCGGCATATGCCCATAAAACCTTGCAGTCGAGCGTCGGCGACTGGACCTCCGCGAGCACCGATAACAGCCAGCATGCCATTGCCCAGCTGCAGGCGATGAACAGGATCCTGCCCTGAAAATGCGGTTTCTGGCGCAGCCAGACATTGATGAGGACAATCCCGATGATGATCGCCAGTACGATGGGGGCGAGTACACCGTAATATTCGAATTGAAAGCACTGGCCGATCACGCGGCACATCCCTCAGAAAGGACGCCGCCATTTCTGGAGCATGTCAGGGGCGTTCCGGTCTTGGTTTTCATCTAATTACTTACCGAGTTGCGGGTTTCTGCGCCATCATGGGCATGCATGCGCCGCACCCATACTGGCTGTCGTCACACCGTCACGGTCCCTATCTGACGCCTTCTCATCCATTTTCAAGCTAGCATTAATTTTCGTTAAGAGCGATAGGCCACGCAACTGTGGCGATAGTTTGAAAGCAGGGTCACTTTCTCTTGGCGCAGGGCGGCCTCTTTGCGACGTGCCGTTCCACTGACGCTATTGGCCCGGTCGACGCAGCAGGATCGAGGTTTTGCATCCATCCCTTTCCGTGTGGACATGACGGCGTTGCAACGTCTGCATGTGTCGGGTAAACCGAAGTTCGGCCCTTGCCGGATCACTGCGACAAATCAGGAGATTGATATGCGGCCCCTGCGAAAAGCGATCTTCCCGGTGGCAGGACTTGGCACCCGGTTTCTGCCCGCCACCAAGGCCCAGCCAAAAGAGATGCTGACTGTCATCGACAAGCCGTTGATACAGTTTGCCGTCGAAGAGGCGGTCAACGCCGGCATCACTCATCTGATCTTCGTGATCGGGCGCACCAAGCGCAGCATTGCCGATCACTTCGACGCCAATCCCGAACTGGACATGCTGCTGCGGTCCAAGGGCAAGGACGAGATGGCGGACTACCTGCGCACCATCGTGCCGGCCAGCTGCTGCTGCATCTACTTCCGTCAGGCCGAAGCCTTGGGTCTGGGTCATGCCGTGGCCTGCGCGGCCCCGGTGATCGACGAGGACGAGCCCTTCGCCGTCCTGCTCGCCGACGACCTCATGGACGGGAATGTGCCGATCCTCACGCAAATGGCCAAGCAGTTCGAGACATCCGGGCGCAGCATGCTCGCGGTTCAGGAAGTCACGCCGAGCGAGACCAGCAGCTATGGCATCGTCGATTCCGACCTGCCTCCCGAAGGTGCGCTCAGTGCTGTCCGGGCCATGGTCGAAAAGCCCGCCGCAGGCACGGCGCCCTCGAACCTCGCGGTGGTGGGGCGGTATATCCTGGACGGAAAGATCATGGGGATGCTGAAAAACCAGTCTCCGGGCAGTGGCGGCGAGGTCCAGCTGACCGATGCCATCGCCAACCTGATCGATGGCCCGGGCGTTGACGCCTACCGTTTCGAAGGCCGCCGTTACGATTGCGGCTCCAAGATCGGTTTCATCGAGGCGACGATGGCGCATGCCCTGGCGCATCCTGAATTCGGACCGGAAACCCGGAAGATCATGCGCGCGCTGCTTGACGGAAGCGACTGAGCGGCGGGCACTTGCGCAACAGTCGACACGGTCCGGAATGCCGGGCCGTTTGTGGACAAGCGACAAAAAAACCACTGATCCCTAAAAACAAGGCGCATCAGCGCTGCGTCGGGATGCACCGCATCCTCCGGTAGAGTAAACAATCCATTAATATTTGGGACTAAGGCCGAGAGGATCGTTGGTGGCCCTGAAGAATGTATTTGAACTTGCTCGTAAGAGCCTGAAGAAACTCTCGTTCTGCATGCTGTTTGGCTTGGCGGCCTGCACTGCTGCGCCGTCGATCTGGAATATTGGTGCGGACGCGCTGAAATCCGCGACGCAGTACTCTCTGGGCCGCCTCGATCAGCTTTGGGCGACACCGTCGAGTGCGCTGATCATGGTCGATCGCCGCGTCGCCGGGGCTTACGAGCAGATGATCGGGCTCGAGAATTCGACGACGCTCGAGGGCGACAACATGTTGCTGCTGATCGCGCGGGTGCCCGATGGGCTGGCCACGGGCCGCTTCACGCTCGACCGCCTGCTCGACCGCGTGGGCGGTCCGCCGTCGCCATTCCGGAGCGTCGATGACCGCAGCCTGCGCAGCGCGACGGACGGAGCCGGGACGTATTTCTGGCTGCAATACAGTGCCGGGACGCAGACCAACTGCGTGCTCGCCTTCCGCAGGATGGAGGGTGGCGCCCGCGTCCTGCCGCGTGACACCAACGCGATGGAGGCTCTGTTGCGCAACTGCGTGATCGGAACCGTTGAAGAAGCGCTTGCACCGATACAGGACCCGCAGATCAGCCTCGGCGCGATCGCGAACACCACCGTCCGGAACGGGGGCAACCGCATGCTGTCTCCGCTCGCCGCGCCCCTGCAATGACCCGGCGACCCAACCATAATCACGGAGCGTGCAGATGAAATTTTTCGCCGCACGGGGCGCCACCCGAAACGCGCCTGTCTTCATCCTCTGGTGTCTGCTGCTCATTCCCATCACGGTTCTGATCAGCGTGCCGACCTCGATCTCGGGGCAGGCATTCCTGGGGGTCGTGGCGGTGGTTGCGGTCGCGGTCCTGAAGCCCTTTGCCAGTCACCTCGTTCCGCGCTTCCTGCTTCTGGCCACGGCGACGGTCATCATCCTGCGCTACTGGCTGTGGCGCGTGATCGAGACGATCCCCGAGCCCTCGATCTCGGTCGCGTTCCTCGTCGCGCTGATCCTGCTGCTGGTAGAGACCTATTCGATCCTCGTCTTCCTGCTGAACGCCTTCATCTCGGCCGACCCGACGGTGCGGCCCTTCCCGCCGCAGGTGCCGCCCGAAAAGCTGCCGACCGTCGACATCCTGGTGCCGTCCTATAATGAGCCTGTCGAGATGCTGAGCGTGACGCTCGCCGCCGCAAAGAACATGATCTATCCATCGGACAAGCGTACGGTCGTGCTCTGCGATGATGGCGGCACCGATCAGCGCTGCAATTCCACAGACCCGGAACTGGCGGAGCGCGCACGCAAGCGGCGTCACGACCTGCAGGAACTCTGCCGCGATCTGGGCGTGAAATACTCGACCCGTGCGCGCAACGAGAACGCGAAAGCCGGTAACATGAGCGCCGCACTGGAGAGCCTGAGCGGCGATCTCGTCGTGGTCTTCGATGCCGATCACGTGCCGTCGCGTGATTTCCTCGCGCGCACCGTCGGCTATTTCGTCGATGACCCAAAGCTGTTCCTCGTGCAGACGCCGCACTTCTTCATCAACCCCGATCCGATCGAGCGGAACCTGCGGCTGTCGCGGCATTGCCCTCCCGAGAACGAGATGTTCTATTCCCAGATCCACCGCGGGCTCGACCGGTGGGGCGGGGCGTTCTTCTGCGGATCGGCCGCCGTGCTGCGCCGCGCGGCGCTCGACAGTGTCGGAGGTTTCGCCGGCGAGACGATTACCGAGGATGCCGAGACCGCGCTCGAGATCCATTCCTCCGGCTGGAAGAGCGTCTATCTGAACCGCGCCATGATCGCCGGTCTGCAGCCCGAGACCTTTGCCTCCTTCATCCAGCAGCGTGGCCGCTGGGCCGCCGGCATGATGCAGATGCTGATGATCAAGAACCCGCTGTTCCGCAAGGGTCTGCGCCTGCCGCAGCGGCTCTGCTACATCAACTCGATGAGCTTCTGGCTGTTTCCGCTGATCCGGCTGACCTATCTCTACGTGCCGCTGGTCTACCTGTTCTTCGGGATCGAGATCTTCGTGGCGACCTTCCCCGAAGTCATGGCCTACATGCTGAGTTACCTCGCGATCGCCTTCATGGTTCAGAGCGCGCTCTACAGTCGTTACCGATGGCCCTTCATCTCGGAAATCTACGAGATCGCGCAGGCGCCCTATCTTGCCGGTGCGGTGCTGCGGACCGTGCTGCGCCCGCGCAGCGCCAAGTTCAACGTGACCGCCAAGGACGAGACGCTGGCAGAGGATTACATCTCGCCGATCCACTGGCCCCTGACCATCCAGTGGCTCGCGATGCTGGCGGGTGTCGTCGCCCTGATCGTGCGCTGGTTCCTCTATCCGGGCGACCACTCGGTCCTGGCCGTCGTGGGCGGATGGGCCATCTTCAACTTCATGCTGGTCTCGATCTCCTACCGCGCCGTCGCCGAAAAGCAGCAGCGCCGTGCATCTCCCCGGGTGAGCATGAACGTGCCCGGCCAGATGTGGTCCGCCGACGGCCCCAAATCGCAGAAACGCGCCGAAATGCCGGTGCGCATCACCGATGCCTCGACCAGCGGTGCGCGGTTGCTGTTCGAACAGACCGGGCCCGCCGGCCCGAGCCTCAAGGGCAGCAAGATCTATTTCCAGCCAAAATTTGCGGATTCACCGCATCTCGAGACCCCTGTTCTGGCGCGCGTCATGTCCGTGCAGTCGACCCCCAAGGGGCTGCTTCTGGGTCTTCTCTTTGATGCCGGGCAATCCCAGAAGGTGCAGGAGACGGTCGCCTTCCTGATCTTCGGCGACAGCGAGAACTGGTACAGGGTCCGCACCGCGACACAGTCGGGCAAGGGGCTCATCATGGGATTCATCTATGTCGGTTCCCTGTTCGTGCGGGGCCTGCCGCCCTTGCTCGGCGATCTCGCCCGCTGGCCGGGACGCAAGAGCGCGATGGACGCCGCACCGCAGGTCAAGCGCAAGCCCGCGCACCTGCTGGCCTTCGGTGTGGATCTCGAAGCGCAGGAGCGCGAAGAGCGTCTGCGCATGCTCGAAGAGCAAGCGGCTGCCGATGCGCAGATGGCCGAGGAGCGGGCCTCTTGACCTTGTCACGTCACATATCCGAAGCGCTATGGTACACCGTCTTCCTGATCGCGCTTGGCGCCGGTTCCATGGCGGGACCGCTCGCCGCGCAGACCCAGTCGGGTGAGGCACCGCAGAGCGAAAATTCCGAGGCGGATGCCCCGCTCATCGACCTCGGCCCGCTGCTCGACACTCTGGAGCCCGAGACGGAGCAGACGGACTCCGCGTCCGATCAGCCGGTGACGATCCCCGAATACCAGCGCGCCCCGGAGAGCGGAGCGGTGACGGCGGCGTCCGCGGTTCCCGACACGATGCTGCTGCCGCTTCGGGGCGAGGGGGCCGGGAGCGACCGCATCCTGCGTCTTTCCGGCGAACGCAGCACCACGGTTCTGACGGTCGATGTCGCCTTTCCCGAATCGGCCGAGGCGGTCGTTCTGGCCTATCGCAACAGCATCAACGTGCTTCCCGGCCGTTCGGAGCTGCTGATCCGTGTGAACGGAACCCAGGTGCCCCCGGTCACACCCGCGGCCTTCGAGGGTTTCGTGAACATCGAACTGCCGCGCGACCTGCTGGTCGAGGGGTCTAACGAGATCGAGGTGACCGCCGTTCACGCCCACCGGATCTTCTGCGGTCCCGAGGCGACCTTCCAGATCTGGACCGAAATCGACCTCGCACAGAGCGGCGTCCGTCTGCCGCGCGGCGATGTGCCAGCGGGCAAGGAGAGCTTTGCGACCGCGCTGGCCGCACAGATGGCTCTAAACGGCAGCGTGCCGGTGCGCATCGCACCGGATGCCTCGGCCGAGACGATCCGGCAGCTCGCCGTACGCCTGTCGGGTGTCACCGGCATCGCCGCTACCGGCGTGACCCGTGAAAGCCTTTACGATATTGCCGATCCGCTGCCGCCGATCGCCAGGATCACGGTCCTCGATGGTCCTGCCGAACCGGCGCGGGTGGAACGGGGTGCCGATGGCGCGATGGTTCTGGTCGTGGTGCGCGATCCGGATGCCGGTGACGGATTGCCGGATCTTGGCGCCGAACTGCCGAGCCCTGCGCCGCTCGAGGATATCGGACAGATCGAGCCCGGTGTCGCGACGAGCCTGCAGGACCTGAAATTCACCGACACCAATGCTTACAACCGCTATTCGGAGCAGCGCCTGCCGTTCCGGCTTCCGGATGACTGGCTGATGCTGTCCTCGTCCGAGGCGATGCTGCGGCTGACCTACAGTTTCGCCGAGGGTCTGCCCGAAGGCGCCATCATGCTGGTAAAGGTCAACGAGACCACGGTGCGCCTGCTTCCTCTGGATGTGGGGGGTGGCGAGGTTCTGGAGCCGCTCGATATCGGCTTTTCCGCGAACCTGTTGAAACCCGGCCCCAACCTGCTCAACTTCGTCGCGATCGTGCCCGGCGACCCCGTGGATCAGCAGTGCCCGGTGACGGAACGGCCTCTGGTGACGATCCTCGACGACTCGACGCTTCGGGTGCCGCCCACGCCGCATATGACCTTCGTCGGGCTGCGCTCCGCGCTGACCTCGATGCGCGCGGATCAGGTGATGGTTGCGCAGACATCGTCGGAACAGTCGCTCACGGATGAAATGGCGCTGGCGCTCGTCTCGGCGCTGCGTCCTCTCGATGGACGCAAGCAGGACGAGAACGGACGCCTCGCCGTCGCGGGTGTCGGTACGTTCGAGAACGTGCCCTTCGCCGGGATGGGCCTGACGCGCCGCGAGCTCGAAAACGTCCTGATGGAACCGATGCCCATGACGCAGATCGCGGACGAGACGCCGATGTTCCGGTTCATTCCGTTGCGACCCATCGCGGCGGGCGCGCGCAGCATGTTCGACGGTTTCATCAACCTTGCCAAGCCCGGAGACGGCGCGCTGAACACATGGCTCGAGGGCCGCAATGGACAGGCCGTGCTGATGATGCCCGACCCCGAGGCGCCGAACGATCTGTGGCTCGTCGTCTCCGCGGACAGCGATCCTGTTCAGGTGGCCGACACGGTGTCACGGGCACGGATGTCGCCCGACGGGCCGCGGGGCCGCCTTTCCATTCTCACCGAAGAGGGCACCTGGCAAAGCTGGCAGGATGCCGGCGCGCCTCCGGTTCTGAAGGAACCCCTGACTTTCCGAAACTTTCGTGCCGTGGCAGGCAATTATGCCTCTTGGTCGCCCCTTTACTTCAGTACCGTCCTGTTCTTCTTCACGGTTCTGTCTGTCGTGCTGGCGCTGATCTTCGTCGTCTCAACCAGAGGGAAACGCAAGAGATGAACAGAAGGACCGTCCTGAGCGGCCTGATGGGAGCCAGTCTCGTCCCGGCATTTGCCGCTTCCGTGGCAGATGCGCAGGCGTCGTTCGACATGCTGACCGATCCGCGCAGCTCCGTGTCAGCCCCTTGGGCGGCCTGGAAGGCTGCCTTCGTCGAAGACGACGGCCGTGTCGTCGACCGTCTCCAGCAGGGTGCCAGCCATTCCGAAAGCCAGGGTTACGGGTTGTTGCTGGCCGCGCTCTTCGGTGATGGCCCCACCTTCGACCGCATCTACCAGTGGACCGAAACCAATCTTGCCGTGCGCTCCGACGCGCTTCTGGCCTGGCGCTGGCTGCCGGGCGGAAATGGCCGCGTGCCCGACCGCAACAATGCCAGTGACGGCGATCTGTTCTATGCCTGGGCGCTGGTGATCCGCGGTCAGCGCGACGCGATGCCGGCCCTGCTCGAGCGGGCGCAGGCGATCGCGATGGATCTGGTGGATAAATGCATCGCCCCCGCGCCGGATGGATCGGGGCGGCTGCTGCTCCTGCCGGCGGCCGAAGGCTTCGTGCTTGAGGAGGCGGTGATCGTCAATCCCTCCTACTACATGCCGCGCGCCATGCGCGAGGTGGCCCGCGTCACCGGCGCCTCGGATCTCTCCGTCTGCGCCACAGACGGCGAGCAGCTCATGGCGGATCTTGCCGGGATGGGTCTCATGCCGGACTGGATCGAGGTCGGCGTGAACGGCATCAGCACGGTCGAGAGCATGTCGGATCGCAACGGATACGAGGCCGTCCGCGTCGCGCTCTTCCTGATCTGGTCCGGCAATGCCCCGCATCCCGCCGTTCTGCGTCAGGCACAGGCCTACCGGCAGGCCCGCGAGGGTGACGCCTTCATCCCCGGGCAGTTCGCCATCGTCATGGAACGGTTCAGCGGCCGTGTGGTCGAGACCAGCGCCGATGTCGGTTACGGTGCCGTGGCCGCCTTCACCCGCTGTGCGTCGAGCCCCGAATTCGGCGCTCCGATACCGTTCTTCCAGACCTCGGGTCAGCCCTATTATCCCGCGACCCTGCATCTCATGACCTTGATCGCTCAGATCGTCTCCGTCCCGGAATGTGTACCGATATGACCCAATCCCAACCCTTCCTTCGTCACGCAATCCTGGCCGCCACGCTCTCGGCCAGCCTCCTGATGGGCATTCCGGCCTTCGCCCAGAGCAGTCCGGGTGTCGATGACCTGCGCGCGCTGCGCTTTTACATCGAGCAGAACGAACAGGCGGCGATCCAGGCCGAGATCCGCAGGATCCAGGCAGAATTCCCGGGCTGGACGCCGCCTTCCGAGCTTTCGGATCTGCTCAGGACCGCGCCTTCGACCGAGATCGCCGACATCTACGCCCGCCTCGCGCGCGGCGACATCGACGGGGCGCGCCGCATCCTGCAGCAGACCTCCGAAGCCTATCCGTCCTGGCAGGTGCCGAGCGATCTGCAGAACCAGATTGCCCTCGCCGAAGGGCAGGCGGCCTTCGACAGCGCGGTCAATGCCCGCAATGCCTCCGAAGCCGTGCGCGTGGCGGCCCAGACGCCGTCTCTGCTGCGCTGTGACCGGATCAACAACACCTGGAACCTTGCCGAGCTGCAGGCCAGCAACGGCAATGACAGCGGCGCGCTCGCGGCCTACAGGCAGATCGTCAATACCTGCAACACCGTGCCCAACATCGTCTCGACCATCGAAAAGGCCGAGGCGGTGGCCAGCGACTCGCAGCTCAGCAGCCTGGTCGAAACCGCCAAGGGGCGGTTCCTGACCGAAGCGACGACCTTCGACACGCTGGAACAACGCCTGCTGCGCGGACGCGGCAGCAGTGCGGCAGAACCCGCACAACCGGCGCAATCCGCGCAACCCGCAAGGACGGCGCAGCCCGAGCGCAGCACTGCGGCACCGGCTCCGGACAAGTCACCGACCACGACGTCCGCCATCACCCGGACACCGACGACCCGCCAGACAGCGGCCACGGCTCCGCAGCAGTCGGCCACGGCGGCGCCCGCACGCACGTCCTACGGCGCTTCGACCCTGTCCCGCCTGCCGCCCCGCGGCGATGGCAGGCTTGCCGCAGCCCGTGCCGCGGCACAGGTCGGGAACTACCGCGCCTGCCTCGCCAATTCGGCGCAGCCACGCTCGATCGAGATCGCCTATGAACGCGCCTGGTGCGCCTACAATCTCGAACGTCCGCTGGAAGCCATGGCCTATTTCACAGTCACGTCGCGCAGCGGGCTCGGCGCTGAGGTCGTGCGCGATGCGCGCTTCGGGCTGGCCCTGGCCTATCTCAAGCTCACCATGACCGAGGATGCCGCGCGGCTGGCCGCGGCCACGAACTACACGCCGACCCAGCGCCGCGAGATCGAATCCATCATCCTGAACCAGCGCGGCGTGCAGGCTTATCAGCTCGAGGAATACGAGAACGCGATCAACTACTTCGACGCACTCGAGGAACTCGACAACGGCCTGCCGCGCGATCTCGCGCTGCTGCGGGGCTACGCCTACCTGAACCTCAAGGATTATGCGTCGGCGCGCACGCAGATCCTTTCACTCCACGACGAACTCGCAACCCCGGAGACGCGCAAAGCGGTGAAGATCCTCTATTCAAGCTCGCCCTGAAGCGTGCCGATGGAGCATCGGATTTCTGGCTCATAAGTGGATTTCACCGCTGGCGCACTGGCCATGAAGCCGGACGCCTTTCAGACAAGCGACGGGGCAGGCCTTGCCTGCCCGCGCCTCATCCGGTGACGATCTGGTTCCGGCCGGCGGATTTCGCCGAATAAAGCGCCGTATCCGCTCGCAGGTACACATCGTCGAGCGTCTCGTTCGGGCGCAGTTGCGCGATGCCGCCGCTGATGGTCACGCGCACGTCCTGAGGGACAGGTGGCGGCATGAGAGCCCTGGCCACTTCGCGCCGGATCCGTTCGAGCACCACAAGCGCCTCCTTGGGGCCGGTACCGGACAGGGCGACAACGAATTCCTCTCCGCCGATCCGTCCGACCAGATCGGTCGAGCGCAGGTTCGACTGCAGGATGGAGGACAGTTCGGCCAGCACCAGATCGCCGATGGGATGGCCGTGGGTATCGTTCACCACCTTGAAATGGTCGATGTCCAGGATCGCCACCGAAAGGGGAAGCTCCCCGTTCTCCATCAGCTTGATCTCACGGCGCACGCGTTCCTGCCAGTCGCGGCGCGTGCGCAAGCCGGTCAGCGCATCCGTGCTGGCCATCATCCTGAGTTCGAGGTTCTCGACCACCAGACCGGCAAAACGCGACAGGATCGCGATTTCAGACGGGCTGAAATCCCGCGGGGTGGTATCCAGCACACAGACGCTGCCGACGTGATAGCCCTCGACGGTGCGCAGCGGAATGCCGAGATAGCTGCGGATATGTGGCGGCCCGCAGACCTGATCATGGTCAGCCGTACGCGGATCGTTTTTCGCGTCGGGAATGACAAGCGGATCGTCCTGACGGATGGCGTGGTTGCAGAAGGTGTTATGGCGCGGAACCTGTGAGATCCCCAGACCGCGTTCCGCCTTGAGCCACTGGTCGTCCTGATCGATGAAGCTCACGGCGCACATCGGAACACGAAGCGTCTGCTGGATGAGATCCACGATGCTTTCGAATTGCGGTTCGGAGGACGAATTCAGCACCGAATACCGCAAGAGCGCCCGCATTCTGGCAGCTTCGTCATTCAGCTTGGGATCGTTCAGGCCCATTTCGGACCACCTCGGTGCCAGCTGCGGCGTATCCGCGACATCGGAGTCGACATGCGTGTCGGTCTTGGCTTTGCCTTGGCACATTGCCAGGAATTCCGTTCTAAAGACATGCAATACAGGTATCGCCTGACGCCATTCCTTGTCCACCCTCCGAAAGTTGGAAAGTTTTCGAGATGGCGGGAGATCGCGTGAAGGTGATGTTAACAAAGGTGAAAGATTTCACGGAATTTCTTCAATACTCGGCAGGCGAACGCTTGGGAAGCCCGACTGACCGGGCTTCACGGCCCGGTCAGTCCTTTTTCGGCTATTTCGGCGTTCAGACGCCCGACAGGGCAGGGACGCTGTAGCGCACGCAATTGCGGCCGCTTTTCTTCGCATCATAAAGCGCGGCGTCGGCTGCTGCGAGCCATGCATGCTGATCCATGCCCGGCATCCGGGACGCCACTCCGACGCTTGCAGTAAAGTTCAGGTCGGGGAATCGGGCCAAGCGGGCCTGTTCGATCGCCCTGCGGATACGCTCCGCCGCTTCGATGCCATCCGTGCCCGACAGCACGACGGCCAGTTCCTCGCCCCCCAGCCGCCCGGCAAAGGCGTTCACATCACAGCAATCCATGATGGCGCGGGACACGGTGCGCAGAACGTCGTCGCCCACCGGATGACCATAGGTGTCGTTGATCGCCTTGAACCGGTCGAGATCCACGCAGATCAGCGAGGCTTTGGTATCCCATCGCGCGACCGTTTCGAGTTTCTCGACAAAAGCGCGTCGTGTCGCAAGACCGGTCAGCGCGTCGACGGAAGCGACCTGCCGCAGCTCGAATTCGTTCATCACGAGATCGGCAAAGGTGGCAAGCAGGCGTTGCTGATCGGGCGTGAAGCTGCGCGGCTTGAAATCCACGGCGCAGAGAGCGCCCAGTATCTGGCCGTCCGTCCCGATGATGGGGGTGCCGAGATAGGAGCGGATACCGGGCTGGCCCGACACGGCAGGATGATTGCAGAAGCGGGCGTCCAATGACGTGTCGGAAACCATCAGGCCGTCGGTCGACCCGATCGTGTGGTCGCAGAACGCAACTTCGCCTGGTGTGTGGAGCGACTCGATTCCCGCGAAAGACTTGAACCATTGGCCCCTGCGATCGATGAGCGAAATGGCCGCGACCGGGACCTCGAAAACCAGTTCCACCAGTTTCGTGATGTTCGTGAATTCCGGCCCGCGTTCGGAGTCGAGCACGCGAAGACGGTATGAGGGGGAGGGCTGTCCGGGTTGGTTGTCGTATCGAAACTGGTACTTGGAAGCGTTCATGTGCATTCCCTACAAACTCTAAAAAACTAACTTACGCGTCGGCCAGTGCCTATGACTTCGCTGGCGACCATTCCCTGCATGCCGTTCAAAACGAAAGTGTCGATGACACTGTCCACCCGCTCTGACTGTGTCAGGCAAATGAACCCAACATGAAGTTCATGACTATTCTTGTTGTGCTGGCAGGGCAACCCCGCCGAAACATGGTCCGCCAGATGATGCGGTGCAGCAACGTCCCGCTCGCGAACGACTGCCGCCAACACGGGGCTGACTGGCTGGTAAATATCTTGATTCACTTTGCTATTTCGCTCCTTCCGGCCTCTATCCCAGAGGAATATGGCTTTCATTGGGCATTGATTCAAATTTATCAATTTTTTGGCCTTTGTGCGGACGGCTCGTCGCTGTCCGTTCGGGAGGGCCGACACAAGACCTTTCCGATTTATGGATATGTCGAAACGGAAGGTTAAAAAACTCCGTAAAAACCAATATTCTTATGGGCTTACCGGATGGTCGGCAATGATGGTACGAATGGCGCGGAGTTGTTTCATCGAGCCATTTGAAGCCGGGACGAGGTAAGCTGTGCGCGTTTGCATAATTGATGATCAAAGCATCAGCCTGAGCGTCCTGCGAGCGGTGCTCTCACGTCTGGCGAATTACGAGGTCGAGGATTTTCTGAGCGCGAAGGATGCACTTGCGCGGTGCAGCGAGGTCACCTTCGATCTTGTGCTGCTCGACTACCGCATGGATGAAATGAACGGCATCGATTGTCTCGCGTTACTGCGCGGCATGCCCGCCTATCAATATGTACCCATCATAATGCTCACGGCTGACGAAGACCGCGAGTTGCGGCTGGCTGCGGTCAAGGCCGGGGCGACGGATTTCCTGAACAAACCCTTCGATCCGGAAGAATTGCGGCTCCGTGTGAAAAACCTCCTGTCCCTGCGGGAAGCCCAGTTGGCCCTCATGGATCGCGCGAGGCATGTCGAATACGAAGTGAAAATGGCGACGCGCAAACTCGTCAAACGGCAGGAGGAGCTGATCTGGCGGTTGTCGCGGGCCATCGAGGCAAAGGATGGGTCGACCGGCCAGCATATCTCGCGGGTGTCATTGGTGGCAAAGATCATCGCGCGGGAATTGGGCATGAGCAAAGCCTATTGCCGGACTCTCTACCTCGCGACGCCTCTGCACGACACGGGCAAGATCGGGATCAGCGATGCGTTGCTGAACAAGCCTTCGCCCCTGACCGAAGCCGAGCGCAAGGAGGTCGAGCGTCATACCGAAATCGGCGCCCATATCCTGCAGGATGGAGAGAGCGAGCTGATCCGCATGGCGCATGAAATCGCTCTCTATCATCACGAGAAATGGGACGGCACCGGCTATGGCCGCGGTCTGGCCCGAGAAGACATTCCCCTGTCCGGGCGTATCGTCGCCGTGGCCGATGTGCTGGACGCGCTGTGCACCCAGCGCTCGTACAAGACGGCCTGGTCCTTCGAAAAGGCCTATGACGAGGTCCTGACCCAATCCGGCAAGCATTTCGATCCGCGCTGCGTCGTGGCCGTGGGCTCCGGGATAGAAGAGATCAGGAAAATTTATCAGAACGGACCGGAAACCATTCACCTGTCCTAATGACGGAAAAGAAATAGAGCCATGAAAATACTTGCAACAATCTCTTTTTGCATCCTCGGATCGCTGGCCTTTGCCGAAACGCTCCCGACGCCGCAAGGGCCCGTTATCCTGACGGTCTCCGGCAATATCGAAAATACGAATGGCCTCGGCAGTGCGAGCTTCGATCGCGCCATGCTCGAAGCCCTCGAGCAGCGCAACACGACGGCCACCACGCCCTGGTTCGGGGAGCCGCATGACTTCAGCGGACCGCTGGGTGCGGCCATTCTGGACGCCGTCGGCGCCCATGGGACCACCCTGCGTATGGTCGCCTTGAATGACTATGCCGCCGAAGTGCCATTGCAGGATCTGCGCGACTATCCGGTCGTCCTTGCGACCCATCTCGACGGACAGGTGATGTCGGTGCGCGACAAGGGTCCGCTCTTCCTGATCTATCCCTTCGACGAGAACCCGGACCTTTTCAACGAGGTGTATTTCGGCCGTTCCGTCTGGCAGATCGCGCGTATCGAAGTGCAAGATTGATGTGTCTGTCCCTTCGTCCAGCACTCTGACATCGCGCGCCATCGGTTGGCCGACCGTGATCCTCTTCATGCTCGGCGTGGTCATGGTCGCGGCGACCGCTTATCTCTTCGTGAATCTCAGGGATCGCCAGCAATCCGTCATGGAAAGCGTGCGCGAAGACGCGATGTGAGCCGTGTTCCAGACCCACCGCGAAGCCTCGCGGCTCGTCGACGCCATACTGGTTGCCGAAGCTGATCCGACCCCGCAAACCCTCGATGCGGTCAGGCTGAACTTCGATCTGGTCTACAGCCGGATGACATTGCTGGCTGCCGGCATATTCGCGGAAACCTTTCGAGGATCCGAACAGCTGCAGATGGATGCCAAGGCGCTCCGCATCGAAATTCTCGATCTGGCGGACAAGATCGATGGGGTGGTTGGCAATCCCGAGGCATTCACGCAAGCGCTGCCGCATTTGCAGCGCGATGCGCGCAGGGTTCAGGACCGCAGCAACGATCTGGTGATCGCGACCAACGAACGGCTCGGGACGGCCCGCACCGAGGGGCGCGCGCAGCTCCTGACGGATTATGGCCGCCTTGCGACGGTGGTCGCGGCGACAACCTTGCTTTTCGCAGCGACGATCGTTCTGCAATTCAACCAGATGAAGACGATCCTGCTGACCCAGCGCCAGCTCAGAGAGCTCTCGGCCCGCAATTCCGAAAGTGCCAAGCTGGCGCGGGCCGCCAGCGATGCGAAGTCCCTGTTCCTTGCCACGATGAGTCACGAAATCCGCACCCCGCTGAACGGCATCATCGGGGCCGTGGATCTCTTGATCGGAACCGATCTGAAACCGGAACAGGCGCAGCGCGCGCAGACGATCCGGCGCTCCGGCGACATCCTGCTGGACGTCATCAACGACATTCTCGACTATTCCAATCTCGATGCGAACGGCGTCACCTACCAGAACGCGCCCGTGTCCCTGCTGGATCTGGCGGATCTTCTGACGGATGTGTTCCACCAGAGGCTGGTCGCCGCAAAGCTCGGTTTTGACATCGATTTCCCGCCTGTCCTGGTGTCGACGGATGACATGCGCCTGCGGCAGGTGCTGCTCAACCTCATCGGGAATGCCATCAAATTCACGCCGAAAGGCGTGATCAGCCTGCGGGCCCGGGTGCTGGACGGATCCGGCTTGCGGATCGAAGTTCAGGATAGCGGCGTCGGCATCGCCGAAGCAGATCAGCCCAGATTGTTCCAGAATTTCAGCCAGGTCGGCGCGTCGAGCGCGCGTCCTTTCGGGGGAACGGGGCTGGGGCTCGCCATTTCGAAACGGATCGTCACGGGGATGGGCGGCACGATCGGAGTCGAGAGCGCTGTGGGGCAAGGCAGCACTTTCTGGTTCGAGCTGCCGGTCGAGATCCTGGGCGATGCGCCGCGTACCGAAGGCGGCAAGGCCGGGTTCGCCCCGCCACAGGCATCGAGATACGACACCAGGATCCTGTTGGCCGAGGACAACGCCATCAATCGCGAAGTGGCCAAGGCGCTTCTGGAAAGCTTCGGGGCGACGGTGACGACCGCCCCGGATGGTCAGGCCGCCGTCGACGCGCTTCGGTGGGCCAGCTTCGACCTCGTCATCATGGATCTGCAGATGCCGGTCATGGACGGGATCGTGGCGACGCAGACACTTCGCCAGCTTGGCTTTGGCGTGCCGGTCGTCGGACTTACCGCAAATGCCTTTGCGCAGGACCGCCAGCGCTGCCTCGATGCCGGGATGACCGAATTCGTCGCCAAACCGGTGACGCGCGAAAAGATCGCTGCCATCCTCGCGGAATTCGCGAGCCCTGTGGACGGTGACCCGGAGGGTGACCTGCTGGACATGAACCAGCTGAGGCCAATCCTCGAGGATCTCGGGCAGCAGCTCTATCTGGACCTGCTGGTGAACCTCGAGGAGGACGGCCAGTCCCTCATGCGCGTGGTCGCCGAGAGCGCAGGGCCGCAGGACACAGACAAGCACGATCCGGCGTTGCATGCGCTGAAAGGCGCTGCCGCGACGCTGGGTCTCAAACGCGTGGGCGAGAAAGCTCAGGAGCTGAGAGACGCCAAGGTGATCGGGGCGGAGGCGTTCGGAGCGCTGGCCAAACTGCTCGACATCAGCATCGCGGCCGCAAGAGCGGCGGCCTCATGAGGTTCGAAGCGGTACATCCGGCAAGCGACCCGGAAGCGCTCAGGCCAGCTCGCGATCGCGCACTGGTCCGGGATGCAGGCAGGCGACGCTGTGCTCTCCGCCTTCGGGCGTCGGCACGGAGCGCGCGCAATCCTCTGTCGCCCGGACGCAGCGGGTGCGGAACACGCATCCCGAGGGCGGCGCCATCGGCGAGGGCATGTCGCCGGTCAGGGGGATGATCTTCTTTGCCCGCTCGATCGCGGGGTCGGGCACCGGAACCGCCGACAGAAGCGCCTGCGTGTAGGGGTGCTGGGGCGCGGCATAGAGCTGCGCCTTGGGCGCCTTTTCCATCACGCGGCCCAGATAGAGCACCATCACGTCATGCGAGATGTTCTTCACGACGCTGAGGTCATGCGCGATGAAGATCATCGCGAGGCCAAGATCGCGCTGCAGCTCCTTCAGCAGCTCGATCACCTGTGCCTGGATCGAGACATCGAGCGCCGAGACGGGTTCGTCGCAGATCAGCAGCTTCGGCTCGACGATCAGCGCGCGGGCGATGCCGATGCGCTGACACTGCCCGCCCGAGAATTCATGCGGGTAGCGGTTGATCATCTGGGGCAGCAGGCCGACGCGTTCCATCATCTGCGCGACGCGGCGGCGTCTTTCGGACGAGGACACATCGGGCCGGTGGGTCCGCAGCGGTTCGGAGATGATCTGGCCCAGCGTCATCCGCGGGTTCAGCGAAGCCAGCGGGTCCTGGAATACCATCTGGATCTCGGAGCGGAACGGCTTCATGCGGCGCGGCGAAAGCGAGAGCAGGTCGGTGTCGCCCCGCCACATCACCTTGCCGCGGGCCGGCACCATCTGGATCAGCCCGCGCGCCAGCGTGGACTTGCCGCAACCCGACTCGCCCACGACACCCAGCGTCTGGCCCGCTTCGAGATCGAAGCTCACATCGTTCACCGCACGCAATTCGCGCGGCGCGGACCATGGCATGTCACCGGCACGGGTGATCGGAAAGGTGACGCTGAGGTCACGGATGGAGAGAAGCCTGCTCATGCGGTGACCTCCTTGACGGGGCGGTGGCAGGCCCGGGCGCGGCCCGGGGCGAAAGGGTCGAGCGGCGGCATGACGCGGCAATCTTCGCCCGCAAAGTTGCAGCGGGGGCGGAAAGGGCAGCCTTCGGGCGGATCGGCCATGTTGGGCGGATTGCCGGGAATGGCCTTCATGATCGCATCCTCGTCATCGACGCGGGGCACGGCTGCCAGCAGGCCGCGCGTATAAGGATGGGTCGGGTCGGCAAAGAGCGGATCGGTCGCCGCTTCTTCCATGACGCGGCCGCCATACATCACCAGCACGCGCTCGCAGAAACCCGCGACGACGCCGAGGTCATGCGTGATGAGCACCGTCGCCATGCCGAATTCGCGCTGGAGTTCGGAGAGAAGATCCATGATCTGCGCCTGCACCGTGACATCGAGCGCCGTCGTCGGCTCGTCCGCGATAAGCAGGTCAGGCTTGCAGAGCAGCGACATCGCGATCATCACCCGCTGCCGCATCCCCCCCGAAAATTCATGCGGATAGAGCCTGATGCGTTCCTGCGCCGCCGGGATCTTGACCGCGTCGAGCATGCGCGTCGACTCCGTCAGGGCGTCGCTTTTCGACATGCCGTGATGCAGGGTCAGCACCTCGGTCATCTGGTCCGAAATCCGCATGTAGGGATTGAGCGAGGTCATCGGGTCCTGAAAGATCATCGCGATGCGTTCGGCCCGGAGCTTGTTGAGCACCTTGGGTTTCGCGCCCAGAATCTCCTGCCCGTCGAACCGAACGGAACCGCTCGTGCGCCCGTTGGGTGCGAGCAGTCCCATGATGGAAAAAGCGGTCTGGGATTTGCCCGACCCGCTTTCCCCGACGATACCGAGCGTCTGGCCCTTGTCGATGGAGAGCGAGAGCCCGTTCACGGCATGAACGGGGCCGTCATCGCCGTCAAAGGTGACGGAGAGGTCATTGATCTGCAATAGGGACATCAGCGATCCTTAGGGTCCAGCGCGTCGCGCAATCCGTCACCCACGAAGAAGAAACCGAACAGCGTGAGACAGAAGAACAGCAGCGGAAAACCCAGCTGCCAGGTCGTGCCATAGGCGATCGTGCCCGCCCCTTCGGAGATCAGTGCGCCGAGCGAGGTCAGCGGTTCCTGAATCCCGAGGCCGAGGAACGAGATGAAGCTCTCGGTGAGGATCATGAGCGGCACGAGCAGCGTGGCATAGACGGCGATGACGCCCAGAAGGTTGGGGACGATGTGGCGCAGGATGATGATGGGGGCGGCAACGCCCGTGGCGCGGGCCGCCTCGACGAATTCGCGGCCCTTGAGGCTCAGCGTCTGGCCGCGCACGATCCGCGCCATCTCCATCCACGAGATCAGGCCGATGCCCGCGAACAGGATGGTGATCGAGCGCCCGTACATCACCAGCAGCAGGATCAGCACGAACATGTAGGGAACGGCCATGAAGATATCGACCACGCGCATCATGATCCCGTCGGTGCGCCCGCCCACATAACCCGCGGTCGCGCCGTAGAGCGTGCCGACGATACAGGCAATGAACGCGCCGACGACGCCCACGGCGAGGCTGATCTGCGTGCCCTGCACGGTGCGCGCAAAGAGGTCGCGGCCCAGATCGTCGGTGCCGAAATAGTGCCCGGTCGCAAAGGACGGGCCGCCCAGTTCGGCGACCTGTCCCATCACGTTGTAGTCGAGCTCCTCGTTCGACCATTGCGCGGCCCAGCCGCCGAAGATCGCGAAGAGCGCGACGAAGACCAGGATCACCAGCCCCATCATCGCCGCCTTGTTGCGCAGGAAGCGGCGCCGCGCATCGGCCCAGGGCGAGCGGCCCCGTGCGGGAAGGGCCTCTGTCGCGATGGTGTTTTCGGTGGTGGAAACCATGTCAGTACCGGATCTTTGGGTCGATCCACCCGTAAAGGAGATCGACCATCAGGTTGAAGAAGATGGTCAGCGCGCCGATCAGGATCGTGACGCCCATCATCACGGCATAGTCCCGGTTCAGGGCGCTGTCGACGAAGGCCTTCCCGATGCCGCCGGTGGAAAAGTAGATGTCGACCACGACCGAGCCCGTGATCATCGCGACAAAAGCCGGTCCGAGATACGAGATCACCGGCAGCATCGCGGGCTTGAGCGCATGGCGCAGGATCACGCGGCGCTCGGGCAGGCCCTTGGCGCGGGCTGTGCGGATGTGGTTCGAAGTCAGCACTTCGAGCATGGAGGAACGCGTGATCCGCGCGATCGACGCCATGAACGAGGTCGAGAGCGCGATCACCGGCATGATCCAGTATTCCGGGCCCTGCCATCCGCCGCCCGGCAGCCAGCCGAGCCACAGGGTAAAGACCAGCACGAGGATCGGCGCCATCACGAAGTTGGGCAGGACCTGCGCCCCGATCGAGACGCCCACGGCGATGTAGTCGAGCGCCGAATTGTGACGGATCGCGGCGGCGACGCCCAGCGAGACACCGACCACGACCGCCACCGCAAAGGACAGCAGGCCATAGGTCAAGGTGATCGGAAAGCCCTGGGCAATGATCTCGTTCACAGACCGGTCCTTGTAGACGAAGCTGGGCCCGAAATCGAAATCGGAGACGATGCTCCAGACATAGGTCGCGATCTGCCGCCAGAGCGGCTGGTCCAGCCCGTATTTCGCGTTGAGGTTGGCCAGCACCTCGGGAGGCAGCTCGCGTTCGGAGGTAAACGGCCCACCGGGGGCCGAATGCATCAGCAGGAACGAGATCACGATCAGCAGCAGCAGGGTCGGAACCGCGATCGCGAGTCTTTTGAGGGCATATGTAATCACGGTCCGGAACTCCCGGGGGAAGGCGACAATGTGAACGCGGGCAGTGCCGGGCGGAAACCCCGTTTCAGGGGCCCGCCCGGCCTGTCAGGCATCATTCGGCGACGCGGTAGATGTCCTTGCCGTACCAGGTGTTGTTCACGTTGTTTTCCGGCAGACCTGCGATGTCGTCGGAGATCATGTCGACATTGGCATAGTGGTAGATCGGGATGATCGGCATTTCCTCTGCCAGGATGGTTTCGGCCTCCTGATAGAGCGGCAGCGGATCTTCGGCGGTCTTGGAATCCTGCATGACCTGATCGTATGCGTCGTTGAAGAACTCGCCGTTATTGTGACCCGAATACGAGGTCATGAGGTCGAGATAGGTCGAGGCTTCGTTGTAGTCGCCGCACCAGGCATAGCGCGCCATGTCGAAATCCTGGTTCTGCATCCGGTCGGTGTGGATCTTCCATTCGTAGTTGTCGAGCGTCACGTTCACGTTGATCTGCTTGAGCATCTGCGACGCCGCGATGGCGATCTTCTTGTGATCCTCGGAGGTGTTGTACTGCAGCGTGAGGTCGAGGGGATTGTCGGGACCATAGCCTGCCTCAGCCATCAGTTCCTTGGCCCGCTCGACGCGCTGTGCCTGATCCATGTCATCGGCCCAGTCCAGCTCGGGACGCTCGAAATCGGCGATGGCCCAGTGGGTCCAGTTGTAGGCGCCGCGCTGGCCGCCCTGCAGGATGCGGTCGACGATGATGTCACGGTCGATGGCATAGGCCAGTGCCTTGCGCACGCGCACATCCTTGAGCGCCTCCGGTCCCTTTTCGCCGACGTTCAGCATGTAGATGTATGAACAGTTGTAGGGGGTCGAGACGGCCTGATCGGGATATTCCTCCTTCAGGCGCGGATACTGGCCTGCGGGAATGTCGACGCGGTCAAGCTCACCGGCGAGATAGCGGGTCAGGGCCTGGTTCACATCGTTGATGGTCAGCGCCGTCAGCTGCTCGATCACGGTGTTCTCGCTGTCCCAGTAGGTGTCGTTCTTGTCCATCACGACGCGCTCGCCCAGCTGGTGCGTGGTCAGCGTGTAGGCGCCGTTGCCGACCAGCGTGCCCACATCGGTCCAGTCGTCACCATTCGCTTCGATCACCGATTGCGGGACCGGAAAGGTCGAGGCATGGACCAGCATCTGCGGGAAGTAGGGCAGGGGGTTGGTGATCCTGACCTCGAGCGTATGCTCGTCGACCGCGGTCACACCCAGCTGGTCGGGCTCCATCTCGCCGGCGACCACGGCGGATGCGTTCTCGACCTGCATCAGCTCCATGTACCATGCGTATTCCGACGCGGTCGCCGGATTGGCGAGGCGGCGCCAGGCATAGACGAAGTCCTGTGCGGTCACCGGCTCGCCGCTCGACCATTTCGCATCTTCGCGCAGGTTGAAGGTGTAGGTCTTGCCGTCTTCGGACACTTCATGATCCAGCGCCACGCCCGGCACCAGCTCGCCATTGCCATTCTCGTTGTAGAGGCCCTCGAACAGGTTGCGCAGCACATCCGAGCCTTCGACATCGGTGTTGATCTGCGGATCCATCGACTTGATCGCGTCCAGAAGCCAGAACGTATAGGTCTGGTCTTCGGCCAGCGTGACATCGTCGGGGACATCTGCGGCCTGTGCCTGCAGCGCGAAACTCAGTGCAAGCGCGGAAGTTGCGAGCGTCTTGAACATCTTCATGAGTGACTCTCCCTTTAGTTGATTGAAGTTGGGGTAAAACAACTGATATTCGGGTCAGTTCAACCTTTTGAAGCCTGCACATTCAATGGTTAACCTCGCGGAACATTCCCTTTATGGGCCTGCTCCGCGACCGAGAGACGCGCAATGTGGCACTGCGTGTCGGCAAGTCGTCACATGCCATTATCTAGTTTCCGTGCAGGGCAGGTAAAGCCCCTTTGTCATGACATCGCGGAGCCCTGACTTTCACGACGCCGCCCGCTCTACCGGCTGCAGCCTTCGATCCGCCAGGTTCGCAGCGGGTTGCCGACCACCTCCGCCTGCGCCGACACCCTATCATCGCCCAGCAGATCGACACAACCAAGCGTTGAAATCACCCTGCCGATCCGCCAAGCTCTCGCAACACGAAGCGGTGGCGCCAGGGTCCGTCCGCTTCAAGCATCAGGAGCAGCATCATGAAGTTTCCCATCGTCTCTGCAGCCTTGTTGGCGAGTGTTGCGACAGCGGTCTGCGCACAGAATCCCGTCGATCGGATCCGTCCGGACGCTCCCGCGCTAGCGGCGCATGGCGACTACACCGTCGGCGTGCGCACCATGACCTTCACCGATCCCGGACGCATCGATGTCGTCAACACGACCGAAGAGGGCACGCCGCCGCTCTATGACCGCGAGATCACGGTCGAGGTCTGGTATCCGGCGGCCGAGGGCACCGAGCCCGGCGGGACATATGACACGGTGCTGCGCGACGGCGAAACTGCGGTGACGCTCACCGGCATGGCGGCCCGCGATGCCGCCCCGGCCGAGGGCTCCTTTCCCCTGATCCTGATCTCGCATGGCTATCCCGGCAACCGCTTCCTGATGAGCCACCTGGGCGAAAACCTCGCATCCAAGGGCTTTGTCGCCGTCTCGGCCGATCATCCCGACAGCACCTATTCCGATCTCGGCGCCTTCGGCTCGACCCTCGTGAACCGGCCCGTCGATCAGGCCTTCCTGGTGGAGAGCATGGCGGGCCTCGACGATCCCATCGGGGCGATCACGGATGCGGAACGCACCGGCGTCGTCGGCTATTCGATGGGCGGATATGGCGCGCTGATCTTCGGGGGTGCCGGGCTTTCCAAAACGGCGGTAGCCCGCAGCGAACCCGAGCGCTTCGTGCCCCCGCGGGGCCTGCTCGCCCGCAACGCCGCCGGGAGCGCGGAACAAGCCGATCTCGTCGACCCGCGGGTAAAGGCGGTCATCGCCATCGGGCCCTGGGGGCGCAACCAGGATTTCTGGGATGCCGAGGGACTGGCAGGCTTTGAAAAGCCGCTCCTTCTGGTGGCGGGCAGCGCCGACGATGTCTCGGAATATCCCGCGATCCGCGAGATATTCGAGGAAACGACCGGCACCCGGCGGCATCTGCTGACATTCAACTCCGCGAACCACAATGCGGCGGCGCCGATGCCCGCTCCGGAAAATTCATGGGAGGTGTCGGAAAGCCTCGGCTGGGCTCCGTTCGAACATTACGCGGATGCGGTCTGGGACACGACGCGGATGAACAACATCCTGCAGCATTTCGCGACGGCCTTCTTCGACCTGCATCTGAAGGGCGAAACCGACAAGTCGGATTACCTCTCTCTGGTGGAGAATGCCGAAGACGGTGTCTGGTCGATGACCGAAGCCGGCGAACCGGACGCGGATCACACCTATTGGACCGGGTTCCCGGAACGGACCGCAAAAGGCCTGCGGTTCGAGACGCGTGACGCCGAGTGATCCTGACCGGAGGCGTTCGGCGTCAGTCCACTGACATGCGGATCACGCGGGGCCAAAGTTCCCGAGCGGGCGAGAGGCCGACAGATCGGAATTTCAGACGCTGACCGAAAGCTGCCCTTCTTGTCGCCGGCAGCTTTCCCGGGCCTTCATTTTGCCCGCGCGGGTGGGTCGGACAGGAGGAGATCCGGCTCGATCCCGCGCTGCTTGGCGCTTTCTCGCACGGCTTCCTGCAGCGCCGGGCTGCGCGCCAGCAGCTTGCGGAAGCGGACCTCGTCGAGCACGAGAAGCGTCGAGGGCGCGATCGCGCGCACTTCGGCGCGGCGGGCCTTTCGGGTCAGGATCGCCATCTGCCCGAACATCTCGCCCCGTCCAAGGCGCCATGTCTGGCCCGCGCTTTCGAGCTCGACCGCACCCGACGCGATGAAATACACGCTTTCCGCCGCACTGTCCTTGCGCACCACCACCACGCCCGCATTCACGTAGACCGTCTGCAGCGTGCGCCCGAGCCGCTTCAGCGCGGTCTCCTCGAGATCCACGAAGAGCGGAAACTGCCGCACGAGCTCCGCCCGCTGGAGCGCGATGTCGAGGGCGGGACGCTCTTCGGCGGCGGTGCGGCGCGCGGAAAGACCCCCCATCAGGGAGGTGTAGACCTCGGCACCGATCAGACCGTCCTCGCGCATGGCGGCATATTCGCGCTCTTCGAGCCGCAGCGCGGTCCGCCGGATGAAGCGCCGTTCCAGTTCCTCGGCATAGCCCGGATATTGCAGGCGCAGCCCTTCCAGCGCGGTTTCCACCATTTCGACGCGGCGCGAGAGCAGCTCGTGCAGCAGATCGGCGACCCGTCTGCCGTGGATGCGGCGGATGCGACCGTCGATGAAGGTGCCGAGATCGCGCAGGATGAGCCGCTGGGACAGCAGCAGCTCGAACCGGTCGGCGGTCAACCGTCCCAGAGGTTCGGACAGGCGCAAGCGCCGTTGCAGCGACACCCCGAATTGAAACGCCCGGCCATAGGCCACGCTGCGCCGAGCGGCGCGCTGATAGCCGTTGCGCCCGTTCGAGCGGGCCGCTTCGATCAGGCGGTCCGCATCCGACAGCACCTGGTCGGCCATCCGCGCGGAAATGGTCCGCTCCCGGACCCGGGCGAGGATCGTGTCGCGTTCATGGCCCGCAAGCGCGATCAGCCCCAGCGTGATCCGGTCCCGGTCGAGAATGTCGGCGCTGTCCTCGGCCGCCGCGACCGCACCGTCGAGCCTTTCGCCGAAATTCTTCGCCTCGGAGCGCACGATCTCGCGCGTGAGCTCATAGTTTTCGCTGGTCCGCGCCACATCCTCGCGAACGGTCTGAAGCGCCACGGCGACGACCTGACGCGACAGCGCCTCGTCGAGCGCAGACAGCCGGTCGAGCCCGAGCCAGCGGATCACCACCCGCAGCGTCGTGCCCTGCACGATCAGGGTGAACAGCGTGAAGCCCGTGGCGAGGATGCCGACCACGCGCTTGACCTCGTCCGGCACGCGAAAGCTCTCGGTCACGGCCAGAGCCAGCGCCAGTGTCACGGCGCCGCGCAGCCCGCCCCAGAGGATCGCGACGCGGTAGGGCGGCTCGACCGGGGGCGAGACGCGCACCAGCGCAAGCAGCGGCAACAGCCCGAACAGGATCAGCGCCCGCGCGGCGACGGCAGCACAGATGACGACGCCTACAAGGGCCAGATCCGCCGCGCGGATCTCTTCCAGCAGGCGCGGGATCAGGAGTGCGGCGAGGATGAAGATGAGCGCCCCGGCCCAGTGCGCGAGCAGGTCCCAGACCTCGCGCAGGTTGGTCCAGGCCTGCGGCGGCAGGCGGCCTGGCCCGGTGAGGTTCATCGTCAGACCCGCCGTGACGACCGCGATGACACCCGACGCGCCGATGGTCTGTTCCGCGCCGATATAGGCGAGGTAGGGCAGCGCCACGGAGATCGAGATCTGGGCGCGTTCGTGACGCGCAAAGAGCGACATGATCCGGACCGCGAGCTGGGCCGTGACCCATCCCGCAATCGCCCCGCCCGCGATCAGGAGCGGAAACCGGCTCAGCGCATCCGAGAGCGCCGGGTCGGGCAGGCCCAGCATCACGAAGCCCATGAAAAGGCCGAAGAGCGCGATCGCCGCGGCGTCGTTGAGCAGGCTCTCGCCTTCGATGATCCGCGCGAGCCTGCGCGGCGCGGAAATCGAGCGGAAGATCGAGACCACGGCGGAGGGGTCCGTCGTCGAGACGATCGCGCCGATCAGCAGGCAGGCCGCGAGCGGCAGCGCACTGGCCCAGGCGAGCGCATATCCGACGCTGAGCGTCGCCACGACCACCGCCACGACCGCGAGCACGAGGATCGGCACCCAGTCGTCCAGCATCCGGCGCAGGTTCATCCCCAGCGTCGCCTGGAACAGCAGCGTCGGCAGGAACACGTAAAGGAACACGTTGGAGCGGATCGGCAGGCCGAGGATCGCCTCTGCCACCGGGTTGAGCGCGTCGGTCAGCTCGGTCCGCAGGAAAAAGATCGCAGTGGCACCGATGAGCATCCCCAGAACGGCGAGGATCACGCTGTAGGGAAGCTGCAGACGCGCAGCCAGAGGTTCGGCCACGCCGATGACCAGGAAAAGTGACGCGATGACCGCGGTGATCAGAATGATGTCCATGATGTGTAAATAGCTGAGAAATCAGCGCGGGGTAAATGGCTCACGACGCTCGGCTTTCGTTTGCCGCGGGGCGATGGAGGCAGAATTGGCGGATGGCGACAATATGCCCGGTCAGGCGCCTGTGGCCGCACAGACAGGACACGGCCTATGTCGCGCCCCTCGAAATCGCCGGGACCTCTGGAACTGCACGTGCCCTGTCGTTTATACGCAAGGGCGACACGGGTTTTCGCAATGCGCAGGGAGCAGCCAGATGACAAGATTAGCACTCCTGCAGGTCGCGCCCTCCGGCCCCGGCGCCGAGCCGGGCGATACCCTGCGCGCCCAACTGAACCAGTTGCGCGCCTTGTCCGTCGATCTGGTGCTGCTGCCCGAACTTCTGATGCCCGGCTACAACCAGCCAGAGGCGCATCGGGATCTGGCAACGGAACTGGACGGCGTGGCCTGCAAGACCATGGCGGCGCTGGCGCAGGAGTCCGGGCTCGCGATCGCCTATGGCTGGGCCGAGCGGTGCGGCGATGTCGTCTACAATGCGGCGTCGCTCATCGACCCGTCAGGCCACCGGATCGGGCATTACCGCAAGCTGCAGCTGTTCGGCGATCTCGAGCGGAAGAGCTTCGCGCCCGGCACGCAGGCGCCGGATGTGTGCGATTATCTCGGACACAGGATCGGCCTGCTGATCTGTTACGATATCGAGTTTCCCGAACATGCCCGCGCGCTGGCGCATCAGGGTGTCGACCTGCTGCTGGTGCCAACGGCAAATCCGTCCGGGTTCGAACATGTGCAGGATCTTCTGGTGCCGACGCGGGCCTATGAAAACCGCATGACCGTGGCCTATGCAAACTACGCGGGCCCGGATGGTGACATCCATTTCGGCGGCCGCTCATTAATTGCCGGACCGGATGGCAAGGCGCTCGCTGCGGCGGGGACGGCTCCGGCCACGCTGATCGTCGATCTGCCGGATGCCGGTCACTACCGCGAAGACCTGCTGTCGGCCCAGCTTGCCGATCTGCGCCTGCCCTGACGGCGCGCAACGCGCATCAGATCACCTGAGGGAGATCGGCCCCAGTTCTGGGTAGAGATCGCCGGGTCCGGGATTGGACTCGGCGCTCTTGCCGCCGAAATGCGTCATGATCCCCCAGACGGCGTTGAGCCCGGTCTGCACCGCGCCCTCGACCCAGGCGGGGGTCCAGCTCACCCCGTCGCCGGCAAGGAACAGTCCGCGCTGGCTGTCGGGCAGGTCCTGCTGCATGAAATGGCCATAGATGCGGTGATTGTAGCGGTAATGCCCCGGCAGCGCGCCCTTGAAAGCGCCGAGGAAATTCGCATCCGCCTCCCAGCTCACGCAGATCGGCGCGCCGCGGATATGCGCGGCGATGTCGACATCCGGATAGATCTTCCTGAGCGCCTTCAGCGCGAGATCCACGCGCTTGTCCGCCGACAGCGGCAGCACCTTCAGCGCATCCGTCATCCAGCTGTAGGACAGGCAGATCACCGCGGGCTTGTCCGGGCCGTTATCAAAGAAATACGTCCCCCGCGTCAACCGATCGGTGAGGGTCATCGACATCAGCGGGCGGTCCGTCGCCGGGTCGACATCGTTCCAGAACGGACGGTCCACCATCACGAAGGTTTTCGCCGACTGCATGTAACGCGTCCGGTCCAGCGCCATCCAGAGGTTCTGCGCAAAGAGATCCTCCTCGACCTCGATCGCGGTGGTCAGCAGGTGGGTCTGGCAGGTCGACAGCACCGCATCGTAGCGGTCGTCGTTGCCCCATTGATCTGTCACGCTCAGCGTGCCGTTGGGATTGCGCGCGATGGCCGTGGCGCGCGAGCGGGTGATGCCGCCGTTGAGGCTCGCAAGGCTCGTGCCTTCGGGCCAGTGCGCGCAGGGCGGGGTGGCGCGCCAGAGGCGTTTCAGGACCTGATCGACGCCGCCATGAACCAGATGCTGGTCGTCATCGAGCCCCAGCAGGTTGACCCGCAGGATTTCGAGCATGGAGTTGGGGAAATCCGAATCCCAGCCCCCGGTGCCGAAACCGACCTGCCCGAAGACTTCGCGGTGACGAAAGCTCTGCCCGCGAAAGGCGTCGGAGCCGGCGATGAAGTCATAGAAGGTGCGCTCGTCCCACTGTTCTACCAGCGGGTTCCACAGCGCCTTGATCCGGCCGATGTCGCGCGCCCGGATCGCCTCCTGCAGCTCGGGGAAGGCGGCCTGTTCGGCCAGCGCCCGGTCATAGGCTTCGGCGATTTCCCGGTAGAAGGGCGGCAGGTCGTCGAGCTTGCGGGCAAAGAAGGTCTCGCCCTCGAGGTCGATGACGGTCGACCCCGCCGCCGCGCTCAGCGGGTTGGGAAAGGGCGAGGTTTTGCAGCCCATCAGGTCGAGATAATGAAAGAAACCGCGCGAGGATCGCGGGAAGCGCATGCCGCCGAGCTCCGCGATGACGCCGTCGCTGCCCTCGAACGTCTCGGACCGCAACCGCCCGCCGAAACGCGCGGATTCGTATATGACCGGGCGCAGGCCCAGCTTCATCAGCTCATAGGCCGCGATGATGCCCGAGGCGCCGGCCCCGATCACGGCGACGGGCGTGCCGTGCTGGTCCTTCGGAATCGAACCCAGCCCGTCGGGATGGGTGATCCAGTCATCATAGGCATAGGGGAAATCGGGGCCAAAGGCGCTCAGGTCGGAGATGGCGGAGCCTTTCGTCATTGCAAAAGATCGGGGCGCTGGGCCTCGATGGTCGCAACCGCCCCTCTGACCGGCGCAGTGCGACCGGGGGCGGCTTCATCTGGAGCTTCCTATGGCACGGGAAGACGGCGCAGAAAATACCTGCCGGGCGTCATTGAGGAAATTGCGCCACCCCCCCTCAAGCGGTTGGGAAAGCGCCGATTGCATCCGGACCGCGCAGACCAGCGCCCGGCCGTCCCGAGACGGCGCGGACGCTGGCGGCAATCCGGTTTACCAGAACAGCACCAGGATCGCGATCATCGAGAAACCCAGCAGCACGGCCCAGATCTTGACGTTCGCCCAGATCGGGGCGTCGTCGGACAGCGAGTCAAAGGCCATGTCGGGGTTCCAGACAACGTCCTTGAGCTCTTCGTCGGATTTGGGCGTGCCCGCGCGCGACACGATGAAGAAGATCACGCAGCTGACCATCGTCATGAGGCCCACATTCGTGGTGTAATGCAGCGGCCAGTAGCCGAGCTGCGTCGCGACGAAGACGGCGACCGAGATCGCGTGACCGATGCAGAGCGTAAGGAAAGCCGCATCGCCGGTGCCCCTGCCCCAGAGCGCGCCGAGAATGAAGATCGCGACCACAGGCGGCACGAGGATCGAGAAGGCCTGCTGGAGATACTCCCAGAGCCCGCCCATGTCGTCGATGAAGGGCGCCCAGAGGATCGCGACGATCATCAGGATCAGGGTCGTCACGCGGCCGATGCGGCGCTGCTCGGACGGCTCCTTGTTCTCGACATCGAGGAAGTCGTGGCTGATCAGCGTCGAGGAGGAGTTCAGCGTCGAATCCACGCTCGACATGATCGCGGCGACGAGCCCCGCCAGAACCAGACCGGTAAGGCCGGGCGGCAGCAGCGTCGTGGTGATCGTCGGGAACACCATGTCGGCATTCTGCAGATCGGGAATGACCGCGAGGGCCATCGCACCCGGCAGGACCATGATGAACATCGGGATGATCTTGAGAAAACCGCCCAGGATCGCGCCGCGCTGCGCCTCGCGCAGGTCACGCGCCCCCAGCACCCGCTGGACGATGTACTGGTTCGTGACCCAGTACCAGAAGCCGAGGAACGGCACGCCGAGGATCAGACCCGGCCAGGGCAGGATCTCGTCGGTGCGCGGCTGGATCAGGGACAGGTGGCTCGGGTCAGGCATGGCGTCCTTCACGGCCTGCCACGAAAAGCCGAGATCCGAAAACAGGATCCAGGTCATCGCCGCCGTCCCCAGGATCAGCACGATGGCCTGCAGCACGTCGGTATAGACCACGGCCTTGAGACCACCGGACGCCGTGTAGAGGCCCGCAAAGAGCCCGATGGCGACGCAGGTCTGCCAGATCGGAATGTCGGGAAAGAAGGTGCGCACGACGACGCCGCCCGCATAAAGCCCGCCGGCCGTGTCGACGATGACGGTGAGCACGATGGTCACGGCCGAGAAATAGAGCCGCGCGCGCCGGTCGAAACGGCGCTCCAGCCATTCGGGGATCGTCGTCACGCGGGACTTGAAGAAGAGCGGCGCAAAGATGAAGGCCAGCAGGATCAGGGGCAGGCCGGCCATCCATTCATAAGCCGAGGTGGCGATGCCGGTGGAATAGGCCGCGCCGGTCAGGCCAATGAGGGTGGTGGAGGAAATGTTGGACGCAAAGAGCGAGAAACCGATGATGCCCCATGTGAGCGACCGGCCTGCCAGGAAGAGGTCATCACCGCTTTTCGTTCGTCGCGAAACCCAGACCCCGATGCCGATCACGATGGCGAAATAGCCGACGAGAACCCATATATCGAGAGACGTAATCGCGTTGGCAACGGCTTGCGGCGCGCCCTGTTCCATGTGTAAACCCCTTCGTGAATGACCGTCAGCAAAACGACGCTCTCGAAAATTTGTTCCCGTAACGGGGGAAAAGGCGCATCGATGACAACCTTTACGGCGTTGACCACCCTTGTCGGCAAGGATGCCGCAGAAGCTCTGGGCGAAGCGATGGAAGCGCTCTGGCCCGAGCCCACGGGCGTCGGCGTGTTCGAGATCGAGGACGGATCGGGGCTGTGGGAAGTCGGCGGCTATTTCGAGGAACAGCCCGACGACACCGAGCTCGCGCTGCTTGCGGCGGCCTATGGGGCGAAGCGCTTCGCGATCTCCGAAATCCCCGAGACGGACTGGGTGGCAAAGGTGCGCCGCGAGCTGGTCCCGGTCGAGGCGGGGCGCTTCTTTGTCTATGGCAGCCATGATGCCGACAAGGTGCCCGAGGGCTGCGAGCCGCTTCTGATCGAGGCGGCGATGGCCTTCGGAACCGGTCACCATGGCACGACTCTGGGCTGCTTGCGCGCGCTGGACGGGCTCGCGACCGAAGGTTTCGTGGGCCAGAGCGTCATCGATGTGGGCTGCGGCACCGCCGTCCTTGCGATGGGTGCGGCGCGGATCTGGCCCGGCACGGTGCTGGCCAGCGACATCGACGAGGTTGCGGTCGAGGTGGCCGAGGCGAATGTGTCGGCAAACGGTCTTTCGGGGCGGGTAAAATGTGTCGAAGCCGCGGGTTTCGGACATCCGGATCTTGCCGATGCAGCGCCGTTCGATCTGGTCTTCGCCAATATCCTGAAGGCGCCGCTGATCGACCTCGCGCCGGACATGGCGCGGCATATCCGCCCCGGAGGTTTTGCGATTCTCTCGGGGATCCTCAACGAACAGGCGGATGAAGTGGTCGCCGTTTACGCGCATAACGGTATCGACGTGAAGCTGCGTCAAGAGATAGGCGAGTGGACCACCCTCACGCTCTGCAAGAGCTGAAATTTTCGCCGAAATTTGCTCAAAAGAGATTCAATTGCCAAAAAGCGAACACATTCCGCCGGTAGATCTCGCTGTGTCGGTGGGGGCCGGGTGTATTTGTTTTCGAGGCCAAGATGGACGACGCGCTGCGCAAGTTTGAGAAACGCCACAAGGCGATCACCAGAAAACATGAACAACTTGCGCGCGGCTATGTGACGAGGCTCGGCAAGAACGGTGTGATCGAACACCGCCCCATGCGCCATCTGCCGCGCGTGTCTTTCAGCTCCATCCTGATCTTTGCGGGCGCCTTCATCGGGTTCAAGACGCTGCTCCTGCTCAGGCTGGGCGAGACCGAATATCTTTCCCATGTCGCGACACTGGCACATGGCGGCGGGGTCGAGAGGATCGGTGCGTGGCTCATGCAGATCGATCCGCTGACCAGTTGGAGCGTCGCACAGGCGGCCCTGATTTTCGGTTGATCCCGGTTCGGGGTGATTGAGTTTTGCGGTAAGCGGTACCCGCGCGTCGTCCCGAAAGGGCGGCGCGCTTTTTCATTATGTCTATACATATTGAGGGTTGTGCATCGCAAAGGGCCGTCCACGGCTCTGTGCGGCAGTCAAAAAAAGGCCGCGTTCCCGATCAGGAACGCGGCCTTTTCACTCCCGAAGGGAGCGTTATCAGGCGCGGGCGACCGCGTCGATGTCGCCGCGAGGCAGGCCGATATCGTCGAGTTCACGATCGGTCAGACGCGACAGGGCCTTGCGGGTCAGGCGGGCATCGTTCCAGGCGGTGACAGCACCGTAGGCCGACACGAACAGCGCGGAGATCTGGCCACCAAGGCCGGATCCCGAGCGGCTGCGCGGGGTGTCCAGAGCGGACACGAAGATGTTTCCGATCAGACCAGCATGGCCGAATGCGCCAAAGGGGCGCGACGTTTCAAAAGCAGCCATATTCTTGATCCTTCTCTTAAATGGGCAAAGCGTTTTGTTACCGCCCATCTAGTGTGCGTTTTGAAAACCCACAAGCCGAGAAATTGCATGGGTCACATGCAATGGATGCATAGCAGAATATGGTTCTAAGTTACCGTAATGTTTGAAAAAATCAATATCAAAATGTGTCGTGAATTGATCGTATTCCGGCGATTCCAGACCTTGCCTGTCGCGACTGGCAGCGCGCTGTCGCGTCTGACCTCCTCGGAACAGGGCTTGGCGCATGTTCGCGTTTCGTGCTAACCCTTGCGTCAAAACGACAAAAGGCGGCAGGCATGAGGGTATTGGGTATTGATCCGGGGTTGCGGAACCTCGGCTGGGGCGTGATCGACGTCGACGGAAGCCGCTTGCGACATGTGGCGAACGGGGTCTGCACCAGCGCCGGTCCGGAGCTTGCGCCGCGCCTTCTCTCCCTGCATCATCAGCTGACCGAGATCCTGCGCCTTTATGCGCCCGAGGTGGCGGCGGTCGAGCAGACCTTCGTCAACAAGGATGCGGTGGCGACGCTGAAACTGGGGCAGGCAAGGGCGATTGCCCTGCTGGTGCCTGCACAATTCGGGCTCGCGGTCGGGGAATATGCGCCCAACAAGGTCAAGAAGACGGTCGTCGGGGTCGGGCATGCGGACAAGGGACAGATCCTCCACATGGTGAAGATGCAACTCAAGGGCGCAGTGATTCATGGCCCCGATGCGGCCGATGCACTCGCGATCGCGATCTGCCATGCGCATCATTCCCGGGTTCCGGCGCTGCGGGAGATGCGCGCATGATCGGGCGTGTCGCGGGACGCATCGAATACAAGGGCGATGATCATGTCCTGATCGACGTGCGCGGCGTCGGCTACATCGTCTATTGCTCGGATCGTACGCTCGCAGCCCTGCCCGGTCCCGGAGAGGCGGCGGCGCTTTTCACCGACCTGCTGGTGCGCGAGGATCTGCTGCAGCTCTTCGGATTCCTGTCGCTGGTGGAAAAGGAATGGCACCGCCTGCTGATGACGGTGCAGGGCGTGGGGGCCAAGGCCTCGCTCGCGATCCTCGGGTCGCTGGGCCCGGACGGCGTGAGCCGGGCGATCGCGCTCGGGGACATGAACGCGGTGAAGGCGGCGCGGGGCATCGGCCCAAAGACCGCGCAGCGTGTGGTTCTGGAACTGAAGGACAAGGCCCCGGTGGTGATGGCGATGGGAGCGGCCGTCGCGCCGTCACCTGCGCAGGAACAGGATTTCGGCGAGGTGATCGAAAACGCGGCATCGAAAACCCGGCAGGCGCCGGCGCCACGGGCGACGCCGTCGGCTCAGGCCGAAGCCCTGTCCGCCCTCGGCAATCTGGGCTACGGCCCCGGAGAGGCGGCAGGCGCCGTGGCGCAGGCGGCAGGCGATCTGCCTGAGGCCGGAACCCCGGACCTGATCCGCGCCGCCCTGAAACTGCTGGCTCCGAAGGGATGACCATGGCGCGCCTTCCTACCGCACCCACAGGCCTCTTCGATCTGACGGAGACCGCACATGGCCGAGTCTGACCCGAGCCTGCGACCCGAGGCGCAGCCCGAGGATCATGACCGCGCCCTGCGCCCCCAGACGCTCGACGACTTTGTCGGACAGGCCGAGGCGCGCGCCAACCTGCGGGTCTTTATCCAGTCGGCCCGCCAGCGCGGCGAGGCGATGGACCACACGCTGTTCCATGGGCCCCCCGGTCTGGGGAAGACCACGCTCGCCCAGATCATGGCCCGCGAGCTCGGCGTGGGATTCCGGATGACCTCGGGCCCGGTGCTGGCCAAGGCCGGCGATCTGGCGGCGATCCTGACCAATCTCGAGGCGCGCGACGTGCTCTTCATCGACGAGATCCACCGGCTGAACCCGGCGGTCGAGGAAGTGCTCTATCCCGCGCTCGAGGATTACGAGCTCGACCTCGTGATCGGCGAGGGGCCTGCTGCGCGCACGGTGCGGATCGAATTGCAGCCCTTCACGCTGGTTGGTGCCACGACGCGCCTCGGTCTCCTTACGACGCCCCTGCGCGACCGCTTCGGCATTCCGACGCGGCTGCAATTCTACACGGTCGAGGAACTGCATCTGATCGTCACCCGCAACGCACTCAAGCTCGGCGTTCCGGCCGAGGATGGCGGCGCCCGCGAGATCGCACGGCGCGCCCGCGGGACGCCGCGAATCGCCGGGCGGCTTCTGCGCCGTGTCGTAGATTTCGCGGTGGTCGAGGGCGATGGGATCGTGACGCAGGCGCTGGCGGATTCCTCGCTGACGCGGCTTGGCGTGGATCATCTCGGGCTTGACGGGGCAGACCGGCGCTATCTTGCGCTGATTGCAGAGAACTATTCCGGCGGCCCAGTCGGGATCGAGACCCTGTCGGCCGCCCTGAGCGAGAGCCGCGATGCGCTGGAAGAGGTGATCGAGCCCTTCCTGCTGCAGCAGGGGCTGATCCAGCGCACCCCGCGCGGGCGCATGCTGGCGCAGAAGGCCTGGGATCACCTGGGCCTGCCGATGCCGAAACCGGCGGGACAGAGTGATCTTTTCGGCTAGGAACGGGATTCCAGCCGATCAAGGGGTGAGGGGGCAGGACGCCTCCGGCGGGAGTTTATTTGGCAAGATGAAGACGGGAGCGGCACGATGACGGATACTCTGGACGTGGAGCAGATCGAGGACCTGTTCACCCGGAGCGATGGCAGCTATCTTTTTGCGCGCTGGGGGCGGCCGCTGGCGCCGGTGGTCTTCGGCGTCGAGGAGGAGAGCCTTCCGGTGATCAAGGGGGCCTTCGAAGCGGTTGCGGCTCTTGCACGCCACGAGATCGTCGAGATGGACCCCGAGCTCGGCTCGAACCTCATGGTGTTCTTCTGCCGCGACTGGTCGGAACTGCCCGAAGTGCCCAACCTCGAACGGCTTGTGCCGGACCTGCTGCCTCTTGTCGCGCGGCTTGAGGCGGCGGGCGCGAACCAGTACCGGATCTTCCGCTTCGATGCGGGCGGCGCGATCCGCGCGGCCTTCGTCTTTTTGCGTATGGACGACCAGCTGAGCGCCGTGCCGGCCGACACTCTGGCGCTGTCCCAGGCGGTGCAGACGATGCTGCTCTGGTCGGACCGGGCATTCGGCGAGCGCTCGCCGCTCGGGCAGCTCGACGATGGCCGCGTAGTGCTGCGCCCCGATATCGGCGCCCTCATTCGTGCGGCCTATGATCCGGTTCTTCCGGATGTCGCGCAGGACAAGGCGCATGCTCTGCGGCTTTCGGCGAGGCTGTCGCATCGGGACTGACCCTCAGCTTCTTCGGGTCCAAAATATCCCGGGGGGGGGCGCCTGCAAGGCGGCGGGGGCAGTGCCCCCGGCGATGCGGTTGCAGAGCGGCGGCACGCTGCCTAGGCTGCGCCGCATTCGACCAAGCCGCAGGGACCAGCCGCCGATGACGCATCTCTTTCCGATCCGGGTCTATTACGAGGATACCGACATGGCCGGTATCGTCTATTACGCGAATTACCTGCGTTTCATCGAGCGCGCGCGCAGCGACTGGGTTCGCGGGCTCGGAATCGACCAGAACGTGATGCGCGAAAAGGACGGCGTGGTCTTTGCCGTGCGCCGGGTCGAGGCCGACTACCTGCATCCGGCGAAATTCGACGACATGCTCGAGGTGCGCACCCAGACCCGCAGCGTGACCGGGGCGCGTCTGACCATGGCGCAGGAGGTCTGGCGCGGCGAGCAGAAACTGTTTCAGGCCGAGGTCACGGTGGTCTGCGTCAATGAAACCGGCCATCCGGCGCGTCTTCCGGCAAATATCCGCCTGCTGCTGCACTGATACGCGCCGGATCATCGGCAGCCCTCTGTAATTCTTGCCCAAAGCGGTGCAGATGACGGCAATGTGTTGGCCTTTGCCCTGCAAATCGGGTAGACACCGCACTAATCAGAGCCGCGACAGAGTGGCCGAACCGGATAAAGAGCAGGCTTATGGAAACGGAGACCCTTGCGCTCGCCAGCGAGATCGATTTCTCGATGTGGGCGCTTTTTGCACGTGCGACGCTGACCGTTAAACTCGTGATGGCGATGCTGATCATCGCTTCCTTCTGGTCGTGGTCGATCATCATCCAGAAACAGATCGCCTATCGCAAGGCCCGCAGGGAAGCGGCGATCTTCGATCAGGCCTTCTGGAGCGGCGAGCCGCTCGACGAGCTGTTCGACCAGATCGGGGTCGATCCCGACGGGCGGGCGCAGAAGGTGTTTGTCGCCGGCATGATGGAATGGCGACGGTCGCACCGCGCCGATGGCGGGCTGATCGCCGGGGCGCAGGCGCGCATCGACCGCTCGATGGATGTCGCGATCCAGAAAGAGGCCGAAGAGCTGCAGAAGGGCCTGCCGGTTCTTGCCACCACGGGTTCGACCGCGCCTTTCGTGGGTCTGTTCGGCACGGTCTGGGGCATCATGCATGCCTTCATCGAGATCGCGCAGCAGCAAAATACCAACCTCGCCGTCGTGGCGCCCGGCATCGCCGAGGCGCTTCTGGCCACTGGCCTCGGCCTGCTTGCGGCCATTCCGGCGGTCATCTTCTACAACAAGCTTTCGGCGGATGTGGACCGGATCATCGGCGGCTACGAGGCCTTTGCCGACGAATTCTCGACCATCCTGTCGCGCCAGCTGGATTCCTGAGCCATGGGTGCAGGTGTCATGAAATCAGGTGGCGGGGGCGGACGCAGGGGTCGCCGTCGCGGCGGTCGCGCGCAGCCCATGGCCGAGATCAACATCACGCCCTTCGTCGACGTGATGTTGGTGCTGCTGATCATCTTCATGGTGGCGGCGCCGCTGCTGACCGTGGGGGTGCCGGTGGAGCTGCCCAAGACGGCGGCCAATGCGCTGCCCTCCGAGAACGAGGAACCGCTGACCGTCACCATCGAGGCGAACGGCGTAGTGATGATCCAGACGACGGAGGTTGCGCGCGAGGATCTGGTGAACCGGCTGCGCGCGATCGCGACCGAACGGTCGGATGACAGGGTCTTCCTGCGCGCCGACGGAGCGGTTCCCTATGAGACGGTGGCCCAGGTGATGGGCGCCCTGAATGCCGGTGGGTTCTCGTCCATCGGACTTGTCACGGATATTGGCGGGCCGACCCTCGACGGGCCGGGGCGCTAGGGCACAGGCTTTTGAATACGGGTCAATATATCTCGGGGGCGGGCCATGCCGCTCTGATCCTGTGGGTGCTGTTCGGCGGTCTCTTCCGTCCGGACCCCCCGCCCATGGAGGTCAGCGAGGTGCAGATCATGTCCGAGGCGGATTTCGCCGCCCTGACGGCGCCCTCGCAGCCGCCCGAAAGCACGGTGGATGTCGCGGCGCCCCCGGCGCCCGAGGCCGAACCGGAGCAGGAGCCCGCGCCGACTCCGCCACCTGCCGAGCCTGCACCGGTCCAGCCGCCCGAGCCGACCCCGACTGCGGAGCCCGAGCAGGAGACCGCCCCGGTCGCGCCCCCTCCGCCGCCGCCCGCCGAAGTGACGGATGCACCGCCGGTGATGGAGCCGCCTGCGGACGAGGCCGTGCCTCTGCCCGAGACTTCGTCCCGCCCGCAGCCTCGCCCCGCGCCCCGCGTCGCGGCGGAACCCGTAGCACCGCCCGAGCCCGATGCCGATGTCGCGCCGGACGTGCAGGAGGCCGTGGTGCCCGACGAGGCGCCGACCGAGGTGGCACCCGAGCCCGAGCCCGAACAGGAGGCCACAGCGCCAGAGGCAGCCACGAGCGAAATCGTGACCGAAGCGATCGAGCCGCCGAGTTCTGCGCCCGATGCCTCGATGCGTCCGCGCACCCGGCCGAACCGCCCGACGCCCGCACCCACCCCCGAACCGCAGCAGACGGCGGTGACGCCCGAGCCGCCGCAGCCGGAAACCCCCGCGCCGAGCACCCCGACGCAGGCCGATACAGCGGATGCGGTGGCGGATGCGCTTGCGCAGGCGCTTTCGGGCGGGACCACGACGCCGCAGCCCGACGTGCCGACCGGCCCGCCGATGACCAGCGGCGAAAAGGATGCGCTGCGCGTCGCGGTTCAGGCCTGCTGGGTGGTCGATGTCGGCAGCCAGTCTGCGGATGTGACCGTGACGGTCGGGATGGAGATGGAGCAGAACGGGCGCGTGATCTCGAATTCGATCCGCATGATCAGCGCCGAGGGTGGCTCGGATCAGGCCGTCGATACGGCATTCCAGGCTGCGCGGCGCGCCTTGCTGCGCTGTCAGGGGGATGGGTACCGCCTGCCGCCCGAGAAATACGGGCAATGGCAGAATATCGAGATGACCTTTGACCCTGACGGGATGCGGATGCGCTAGATGGCGGGAATTTGCCGGAAAAAGGCGCGCGTTGAAGCTTGCCCCTGCACTTTTTGCGCCGCAGACCGTTTTGAGATGGACCAAACACCGCTATGCTGCGGCAGAGAACGGACAGGCGGCCGGGACAGGCCGCGCAAAAAGCCTGAGAGGATGAGCAAGTGTTGAGACATATTCTAGCCTGCATCGCGGCGGCAGCGACGGCGCTGGCCGTTCTTGCAGCGCCCGCGGCGATGGCGCAGAACGGACCGCTGCGGATCACAATCACCGAGGGCGTGATCGAGCCGATCCCCTATGCCGTGCCGAGCTTCGTCGCGGAATCCGCGGCCGCGCAGGGCTATGCCGATCAGCTGAGCCGGGTTGTCGCGGAGGATCTGTCCGGTACCGGACTGTTCCGCGAGATCCCGCGTGATGCACATATCTCCAACATCACCTCGTTCCAGAGCCCGGTGCAGTTCGCCGACTGGAAGGCGATCAATGCCCAGGCACTGATCACCGGTGCGGTCGATGTGAACGGGTCGGGCCAGCTCGTGGTGAAGTTCCGGGTCTATGACGTTTTCGCCGGCACCGAACTGGGCGACGGGATGCAGTTTGCAGGTACCGCGGACGGCGTGCGCCGCATGGCCCACAAGGTCGCGGATCAGGTCTATTCCCGCATCACCGGGGAGTCGGGCTATTTCGACAGCCGGGTTGTCTTCGTCTCGGAGACGGGTCCCAAGGACCAGCGGGCCAAGCGCCTTGCGATCATGGATTACGATGGCGCCAACCTGCAATACCTCACCGACAGCCGCTCCATCGTGCTCGCGCCGCGGTTCTCGCCCACCGGCGACCGTGTGCTCTATACGAGCTACGAGACCGGTGAGCCGCGTGTCCACGTGCTCAATGTCGGCGACGTTCAGAGCCGGATCCTGCCGACGGCTCCGGGCATGATGAGCTTCGCGCCGCGGTTCGCGCCGGACGGGCGCAATGTGGTCTATTCGGTGACGCAGGGCGCCAATACGGACATCTTCCGGATGGATATCGGAAGCGGTGCCACGGCGCAGCTCACCAACGCGCCGTCGATCGAGACCGGCCCGAGCTATTCGCCCGATGGCAGCCGGATGGTGTTCGAAAGCGATCGCAGCGGAACGCAGCAGCTTTACGTCATGTCCGCAAATGGCGGCGAGCCGCAGCGGATCAGCTTTGGCGCCGGGCGTTACGGCACGCCGGTCTGGTCGCCCCGCGGCGATCTGATCGCCTTCACCAAGCAGAATGCCGGACGCTTCCATATCGGCGTGATGCGCGTCGACGGGTCCGAAGAGCGACTGCTGACCGCCTCCTTCCTCGACGAAGGTCCGACCTGGGCACCGAACGGCCGCGTGCTGATGTTCATGCGCGAAACGCAAGGCGCGCAGGGAGCCTCCTCGCTCTATTCGGTGGACATTTCCGGGCGCAATCTCAAGCGCGTCCCGACGCCGGAAGGTGCCTCCGACCCGAGCTGGGGACCCTTGCAGTGATACCCCGGGGCCGGCTCCAAAATTCTTTTGAAGAATTTTGGCAAGAATTTTCGAAAAATTCTTGCGTGGTGCCGGTCGCGGGGTGGTGCCGCGTTCCCAAGGCCGCAAGGCTGTGTTAGCGTAAATCAAAAGTAAGAGCAGGACAGGATCCATGACACATATTTCGAAGGCCTTGATGCTGATGGCGGCGCTTGCCGTTTCGGCTTGTACCAACCCCGACCGGTTCGCCGGTGACGGTTCCGGCGCGGGCTACGGCGCCGGTGCGGGGCAGGGTGGCGCGGGCGGCATCATTCCGGGCAGCGCCAACGATCCGACCTCGTCCGCCTATTTCCAGCAGAATGTGGGGGATCGCGTCCTCTTCGCCGTGGACCAGTCCTCGCTCAGCCCGCAGGGTCAGGCGACGCTCGATGGTCAGGCGCAGTGGCTGATGACCAATTCCGATTACCTCGCGGTGATCGAAGGTCACGCGGACGAGCAGGGCACACGGGAATACAACCTCGCCCTCGGCGCACGTCGGGCCAATTCCGTGATGGAATATCTCATCGCGCGCGGCATTCCGGCGAGCCGTCTGCGCTTCGTGAGCTACGGCAAGGAACGCCCGATCGAGATCTGTTCCGAAGAGGCCTGCTATGCCAAGAACCGCCGTGCCGTGACGATCATTTCGGCCGGTGGGCTGACGAGCTGAGCCGGAAGATAGGAGCGTGACCATGCGGTTGAGTGCGATTGTCGTGGCCCTGAGCCTGACGGCCGGGGCGGTGTCTGCGCAGCAGGCCGAAACGCTGGCGGATATCCGGCAGGATCTGTCGGTTCTTTACGTCGAGCTGCAGCGCCTGCGCACCGAGCTCAGCACCACGGGGAGCACCGGGCTCAACGTGGGCGGCAACACCATCGACCGGGTCAACACGATCGAGTCGGCGCTGCAGGCGCTGACATCGAAGACCGAGGAGATCGAATATCGCATCGGGCGCGTCGTCGAGGATGGCACGAACCGGATCGGCGACATGGAATTCCGTCTCTGCGAGATCGAGCCCGGCTGCGATGTCGGCGCGCTCGGCAGCACCCCGCGTCTTGGGGGCGGTGATGCCCCGGTCGCGGGCGGGACCGCCCCTGCACCCGCGCCCGCACCGTCCGAGACCGGCACTCTGCCGTCGACCGGCGGCGGGGAACTTGCCATGAGTGAAGAGAACGACTTTCGGCGGGCGCAGGAGGCGCTCGCCACAAGTGACTTTCGCGGCGCCTCTGACCTCTTTGCGTCCTTCCGCGAGACCTACCCCGGCAGTCCGCTAGAGCCTGCAGCCCTGCTCGGCCAGGGCAAGGCTCTGGAGGGGAATGGCGATCTGCGCGGTGCGGCCCGCGCCTATCTCGATTCCTATTCCGGCTATCCGCAATCCGAAGTGGCGCCCGAAGCGCTGTTCCTGCTGGGCAAGTCGCTCGGCGAGATCGGCAGCGTGCAGGAGGCCTGCGTCACCTTGAAAGAGGTTGCCGTGCGTTATCCCGGTGCCTCCGTCGTGCCGGATGCACAGGCCGAGATCAGCTCGCTTGCCTGCCAGTGAGAGGCCGGATCGGACGGATGCGCCGCTAGAGCAGCGTTTTGCGGACAGCATGGGCCAGCTTCTTGGCCCGGATTTTCCCACGGATATCGGACTTGCCGTCTCGGGTGGCGGGGACAGCATGGCGATGCTGTATCTCGCGCATAACTGGACGCGGGTCTACGGGCTGCGGCTCTGGGTCGTGACTGTGGATCATGGCCTGCGGACCGAAGCGGCCGACGAAGCCTCGATGGTGGCGCAGGAATGTCGTGCCCTCCGCTGGCCACACGCGACCCTGCGCTGGCATTGGGACGGGCAGGGCAACGTTCAGGATGCCGCGCGGCAGGCCCGGCTGTCCCTGATCGACTGCTGGCGTGGCGGCATCGCCCATATCCTCATGGCGCATACACGCGACGATCTGGCCGAGACGTTTCTCATGCGTCTGGCCCGCGGCTCCGGGGTCGAGGGGCTGTCGGCCATGGCGGCGCATCGCAGGGTCACGCCGCATGGCGATACCCGTCCCCCGCTGCCAGCCGAGGATGTGACGGGCATGCGTGACACGCCGGGTCGGGGTGGCCAGGACGGCCCGGCGTCACCCCTGCAGATCATCCGCCCCTGTCTCGACATGCGGCGCGAGGAGTTGCGTCACTATCTGCGCACGCTTCAGGGCCGCTGGGTCGAGGATCCCACGAACGACGATGCGAGTTATGACCGCGTGAGGATGCGCCGTCTGCTGGCCACGCTCGAGGCCGAGGGGCTCGGGGTCGAGAGGCTCGCCGCAACTGCGAGCCGGATGGCCCGGGCAAAAGACGCCCTGACGGCCCGCGCGCTGTCGGTCTGGGCCGAGACGGGGCGCGAGGGGCAGACATCGCGGGGGCCGACCGGCGATATCCTCTTCGCGCGGAGCGGATTCGAGGCGGTCGAGCAGGATACCCGGATGCGCCTTCTGGCGGCGGCGCTACAATTTGTCTCTACCACCACCTACCGACCCCGCGCCGAGGCGACCGAGGCCCTGCTGGAGCGTATCCTGAGCGGTGGCGGCGGCACCCTGAAGGGATGCGAGGCTCGTGCGGAGGGTGGTTTGATCACGGTCTGTCGTGAACCCTCGGCGGTGCAGGGGCTTGCGCAGCGTGTTGCGGACGGCACTCTCTGGGATCGCCGCTGGAAGGTTTTGAACCCTGACTTCAAGGGCTTGACCATTCGCGCCCTGGGCGAGGACGGCTGGGCGCAATGCCCCGTGCGGCCCGAGGATGCGCCTGTCTTTCGCACAGCGCGGGCGCTGCCGTCGATCTGGGACGGCGGCCGCCTCGTGGCCTGCGACGCGCTGGGTGTCGGACCCGGCGAGACGGTTGCGCTCTGGCCGATGGGACAGCCGCAGCGCGGGTTTGCCAAGTTCCTTCTTTCGCATTGAACCGGCGGCACTGATGTCTATGTTACACAGGGACGTTGTGTGCTATGGAATGCGCACCGGATTTTGGGAGAATTTCCTTGGGAAACGCACGTAACATCGCCTTTTGGGTTGTCCTGTTCCTGCTGGTTCTTGCGCTGTTCAACCTGTTCAGCGGCGGCGGCACGACACTTCAGAGCCGCGAGATCAGCTATACCGACTTCGTCGAGGCGGTCGAGAACAAGACCGTAAGCTCGGTGACATTGGATGGCGAGCAGGTGCGCTTCCGCAGCACGGATGGCAATGACTATGTCACCATCAAGCCGGAAGACGCGACCGTGACAAGCATGCTGGTCGACAACAACATCCCCGTTCGCGCCGAGGCGCAGCAGCAGTCGGGGTTCCAGTCCTTCCTGCTCAGCCTGCTGCCCTTCCTCCTGCTGATCGGTGTCTGGATCTATTTCATGAACCGGATGCAGGGCGGCGGCAAAGGTGGCGCGATGGGCTTTGGCAAGTCCAAGGCCAAGATGCTGACCGAAAAGCATGGCCGCGTGACCTTCGACGACGTGGCCGGTATCGACGAAGCCAAGGAAGAGCTGGAAGAGATCGTTGAATTCCTGCGTAACCCGCAGAAATACTCGCGCCTTGGCGGCAAGATCCCCAAGGGTGCGCTGCTGGTGGGCCCTCCGGGTACCGGTAAGACGCTGCTGGCACGTGCAATCGCGGGCGAGGCCGGTGTGCCCTTCTTCACCATCTCGGGCTCCGACTTCGTGGAAATGTTCGTCGGTGTCGGTGCGAGCCGTGTGCGCGACATGTTCGAGCAGGCCAAGAAGAACGCGCCCTGCATCGTGTTCATCGACGAGATCGACGCCGTGGGCCGCAACCGAGGTGCCGGTTATGGCGGCGGCAATGACGAGCGCGAACAGACGCTGAACCAGCTTCTGGTCGAGATGGACGGTTTCGAAGCGAACGAGGGCGTCATCATCCTCGCCGCGACCAACCGCCGCGACGTTCTGGACCCCGCCCTGCTGCGTCCGGGCCGTTTCGACCGTCAGGTCACCGTGCCGAACCCGGACATCAAGGGTCGTGAAAAGATCCTCAACGTCCATGCGCGCAAGACGCCGCTCGGACCGGATGCCGATATGCGAATCATCGCGCGCGGCACGCCCGGCTTCTCGGGTGCCGACCTTGCGAACCTCGTGAACGAGGCCGCCCTGATGGCGGCGCGTGTGGGTCGCCGGTTCGTCACGATGGAGGATTTCGAGAACGCGAAGGACAAGGTCATGATGGGCGCCGAGCGCCGTTCCATGGTCCTGACACCCGAGCAGAAGGAAAAGACCGCCTATCACGAAGCCGGTCACGCCGTCGTCGGCCTGTCCCTTCCGCAATGTGATCCGGTCTACAAGGCGACGATCATTCCGCGCGGCGGTGCGCTCGGCATGGTGGTTTCCCTGCCCGAGATCGACCGCCTGAACTGGCACCGCTCGGAATGCGAGGAAAAGCTCGCCATGACCATGGCGGGCAAGGCCGCCGAGATCATCAAGTACGGCGAGGACAACGTGTCCAACGGTCCTGCGGGCGACATTCAGCAGGCATCGGCTCTGGCACGTGCCATGGTCCTGCGCTGGGGCATGTCGGACAAGATCGGTAACATCGACTATTCCGAGGCGCATGAAGGTTACAGCGGCCAGACTGCCGGTCTCTCTGTATCCGCCAACACCAAGGAAGTCATCGAGAGCGAAGTGAAGCGCTTCATCTCCGAGGCTTATAGCCGCGCGTTCCAGATCCTGACCGAGAAGAAGACGGAATGGGAGCGCCTGGCACAGGGTCTTCTGGAATACGAGACGCTGACGGGGGACGAGATCAAGCGCGTCATCCGGGGTGAACCGCCGCAATCCGGCCCGGGCGACGATGGTCTGAGCGAAGAGGAGGTGCCGAGCGTCACCGCCATTCCGAAGACCAAGCCCAAGCCCAAACTGGCCTCGGATGGCGGTCTGGAGCCTGAACCTTCGGTATGAGTTTGGCCGCCGAACAGGACTGGAACCCCGGGGCCTACCACAGGTTCCGGGGTTTGCGCCTTAGACCCGCGCTGGATCTGCTGCGCTCGGTCGGACCGCTGCCCGAGGGCGCTGTGGTCGACCTTGGCTGCGGCGGCGGCTCCGTCGGCCCGGCGCTTGGACAGCTGCGTCGTCACCTGATCGGCGTCGACCAGAGCCCGGCAATGCTGGCGCAGGCACGGCTGACCGGCGGTTACGACGATTTGCTGGAAATGGACCTTGCCGCCTGGCGGTCCGAGGCGCCTGCCGCGATGATCTTTTCCAACGCTGCGCTGCATTGGGTCGGCGATCATGCGACGCTGCTGCCGCGCCTCGCGGGCATGCTGGCGCCCGGCGGCGTTCTGGCCGTGCAGATCCCGCATCAGAACAACGCGCCGTCCCACCGGCTCTGGCGCTCGCTCGTCGACGAGCTGTTTCCGGGCCGCGTCGACCCGTCTCAGGGACCGAAGGTGATGCTGCCTGCCGAATATCACAGACTGCTTGCGCCGCTGGGCAAGGTGATGCTGTGGGAGACGGAATATTATCAGGAACTCGCCCCGGATGCAGAAGGCCACCCCGTGCGCCGCTTCACCGAAGGCACTTATGCAAGACCGATCCTGAACAAGCTCGACCGCGAAGAGCAAGACAGGCTCATCGCCACCTATGAGAGCGTGATCGGCAAGGCCTATCCCAAGGGGCCGGACGGCACGGTCCTGTTCCCCTTCCGCAGGCTGTTCTTCACCCTCTCGGTCTAGGCCATTGCGAGGCTCTGCGCCTCCCTGTGCAGCCTGCTGCAGCGCGCCTCGCGGTCCCATGCAAAGCACCAGAACCAGCGCAAGACCCAGAAATCCCGCCCATGAGTGACATCGTCCAGGATATCCGCAGCTGCCGGCTTTGCGCCGAACGCTTCGCTGCGACACGCACGGCCCATGCCCCGCGCCCCGTCGCATGGTTCGCCCCCGGGGCGCGGCTGCTGATCGCGGGGCAGGCGCCGGGCATGCGGGTGCACCAGTCCGGCCGCCCCTTCGACGATGCTTCCGGGGACCGTCTGCGCGACTGGCTCGGAATCTCGCGCGATGTGTTCTATGACCGCAGCCGCGTGGCGGTCGTGCCGATGGCCTTCTGCTTTCCGGGCTACGACATGCGCGGCGCCGACCTGCCTCCGCCGCCCATCTGTCGCGCCACATGGCATGACGCGGTGATGCAGGATCTGCCCGACATCCGCCTGACCATTCCCATCGGCGCCTATGCGCAGCGCTATCATCTCCAGAGCCGTGACAGTGTGACCAACACCGTCGCCGGCTGGCGCGACCATCTGCCCACGCACCTGCCCTTGCCGCATCCGTCCTGGCGCAATACCGGTTGGATCAGGAAAAACCCCTGGTTCGAGGCCGAGCTGCTGCCGGTGCTGCGCGCCCGGGTCCACTCGGTTCTGGGAGAGACGTGATGAGCGAAGAGACGCCGCTGGATGCGGCCCATGCCGCGATGGAAGCCGCGCCCGGTGACGATTCCGCGCGCCTGCGCTTCTACGAACGGCTCGCGGATGCGGAACTGTTCCTGCTGCTCGCGCACGAGGCGACGGGCGACAGCCTCACGCCCGAAGTCTTCGATCTCTCCGACAGCCAGTTCGTGCTGGTCTTCGACCGCGAGGAGCGCCTGACCCGGTTTACGGAACGCGCCTCCGATTACGCCGCTCTCCCGGGGCGGGTCATCGCGGGCATGCTCGCCGGGCAGCAGATCGGCCTCGGTCTCAACCTCGAGGTCGCGCCCTCCTCGATCCTGATCCCGGCCGACGCGGTCGATTGGCTGGCCCGCACGCTGGGCGAGGGCCCCGAGGAAGCCGAGGCGCGGCCGGTCGAGGTGCTCTCTCCGAAGGGCTTGCCGGAAACCCTGCTGAGTGCACTCGACACCAAGCTCGCCCTCGGCGCGGGACTGGCGCGCAAGGCCTATCTCGCCGCTGTGATCTATGACGATGACAGCCGCGGGCACCTGCTGGGCCTGACCGGCACCACCCCGGGCGCCGAATCCGCGCTGGCGCGAGCCGTGAACGAGGCGCTGGTCTTCTCGGGGATCGAGGCAGGCGCGCTCGATGTGGTCTTTCTGGCCGACAGCGATCCGCTCACCGCGAAACTCGCGCGGGTCGGCCTGCGCTTCGATCTCCCGGAACCTGCAGACTCCTCGGCCCAAGCGCCCGCCGCCCCCGGCTCCGATCCGCAAAAGCCTCCCATCCTGCGCTGAACCAGCCCTTCTTCGGGTCCCAAATATCCCCGCCGGAGGCACCGCGTCGCGCGCGCAGCGTGCGGCGCCACCTTGAACGCGCCGCGGCCATTCTGCGCGAACCGTTCAGGATCTCCCCAGATCCTGCCGCAACGTCGGCAGCAGATCGCCCGGCATGGGGCGGGCTTCCCACACGGCCCGAGCGATGGCGCGGGAGAGGCAGATGGCTGCGGCGTGGCCGATCTGCGTGAGCTGCAGGAGCGGTGTCTCCAACGCCACGACCCCGGTCGAGACCGCAAAGACCAGATCGCCGTCATGCGGGCTGTGCGCGGGGACGATGGCACGCGCGATGCCGTCATGCGCCGCGACGGCCATCCTGCGCAGTTGCGCCTTGTCGAGCGCGGCATCGGTGGCGACGATGCCGATCGTGGTGTTGCCGAGCGCTTCCATCGCGGCCAGCTTGCGGCTCCCCGGCGGCGGCTGATAGCCCCGCGCGGGATCTGGGCCGAGATCGCCGTACTCGCCGTCCAATTCGAAAGGCGCTGCCCAGAAATGCCGCCCCGAAGGTGTCGTGACGCTGCCGAGCGGGTTCACCGCCACCAGCGCGCCCACCGTGGTGCCGTCGTCGAGCCGCACCGAGGCGGAGCCGAGCCCGCCCTTGTGCATCGCGGTCTGCGCGCCGGTTCCCGCACCACTTGTGCCAAGCTCGAATTCTCTGCCCGCCGCCGCCAGCGCGGCGCATCCCAGAGCGGGATAGGGGTTCTCTGCCCAGTCCTTCTCTCCGCCGTTCAGAAGATCGAACAGGATCGCGGCGGGCACCAGCGGCACGCGCGCACTCTGCACGGCAAAGCCGCGCCCCATCGCGTGCAGCGCCTCCATCACGCCCTGCGCCGCGGCAAGCCCGAAGGCGCTGCCCCCCGACAGGACCAGCGCATCGACGCCCGGCGCGGTCTTGTCGGGCTCGAGCAGGTCGGTCTCGCGCGTGCCGGGCGCACCGCCGAGCACGGCATAGGAACAGGCGAAAGGCGCATCGGCGGTCAGGACCGTGGTGCCGGAATTGAGGTCCTCATCCCCGGCATTGCCGACCTTGAGGCCCGGCACATCGGTGATCAGGTTCAGGGGACCGGGGATCATGTCGAACTCCTTTCAGGAAGCGGCGCCGAAATCGGGCAGGCGTGGTGCGGCGGCGACGAGTTTTCGTGTATAGGGATGGGCCGGCGCGTCGAAGACCCGCTCGGTCGGCCCCTGCTCGACGATCTCACCGGCCTGCATCACCATCACGCGGTCGGTGATGCCGCGCACGACCGAGAGGTCATGGCTGATGAACAGGTAGGTGAGACCGTAGCGGCGCGACAGCTCGGCGATGAGGTCAAGGATCTGCGCCCGTACGCGAACGTCGAGCGCCGAGACGGCCTCGTCGAACAGGATGAGATCGGGGCGGATGATCAGCGCGCGGGCGATCGCGATGCGCTGGCGCTGGCCGCCCGAAAAGGCATGGATGTACTTGTCGCCGTCGGATGGCGACAGGCCGACAGCCGTCAGCACCTCTGCGATGGCCGCGTCCCGCGCGCCGCCTTGGGGGGCATCGCCGCGCAGATGGAAGGGTTCGGCGATCAGCCGCGAGACGCGATGGCGAGGATTGAAGCTGCTGTAGGGGTCCTGGAACACCACCTGCATGTGGCGCCGCGTGCTGGGGTCACTCATGCTGACCGGGGTGCCGTCGAGGGTGATCTCGCCCCGGGTGACAGGGTCGAGCCCGAGGATGGCACGGGTCAGCGTCGACTTGCCGGAGCCGCTTTCTCCCACAAGGCCAAGGCGTTCGCCGCGCCTTATGTCGAAGCTGACATCGTTCAGCGCGCGGAAGGTGGGGCGGGGCCCGAACAGGCCCGTCCGTTTCATCGGATAGTCCCGGCTGACGTTGCGCACGCGCAGCAGGGGCGGGTTTTGTGGCACATGGGAGAGCTGAGCGCGGTGACGCGAGGCGTCGAACAGGGCGCGGGTATAGGGGTGGCGGCGTTCGGCAAAGACCTGCGCCGTGGGACCCTGCTCGACGATCTCGCCCTTGCGCAACACGGCGATGCGGTCGGCAAGCTCGGCCACGACGGCGAGATCGTGGGTGATCATCATCAGGCCCATGCCCTCTTCCCGCACGAGGTCCTTCAGCAGGTCGAGGATCTGCGCCTGCGTGGTCACGTCGAGCGCGGTCGTAGGTTCGTCCGCGATCAGCAGGGCGGGGCGGCGGATGATGGCCATGGCGATCACCACGCGCTGCCGCTGGCCGCCGGAAAGCTCGTGCGGATACCGGGTGGGCTGGACCTTTTCGGGAGGCAGGCCAACCCGCGCGAGAGTGTCCTGCATCAGGGTTTCGGCCCCTGCCCGCGTCATCGTCTTTTCACCGCTGCGGGCAAGGCGGAGCGTTTCGGAAACCTGCCGACCGATGGTCTGCAGCGGGTTCAGCGCGGTCATCGGTTCCTGGAACACCATGCCGATCGCATTGCCGCGATGGGTGCACATCTGCGTCTCGGTGAGCTGCAGCAGGTCGGTACCGTTCAGGGTGATCCCGCCCGTGGTCCGGGATCCCTGCGGCAGCAGGCCCATCGTGGCAAGCGCCGTCATCGACTTGCCGGAGCCGGATTCTCCGGTCAGGGCGAGGATTTCACCCGGGGCGATGCCGAAGGAGAGGTCGCGCAGGATCGGTGTCGCGCCGATCGAGAGGGTGAGGTTGCGCACGTCCAGCAGGCTCATGCCGCGCGTCCCTTCAGACGCGGGTCGAGCGCGTCGCGCAGGCCGTCGCCAAGGAGATTGAGACCCAGCACCATGAGCACGATGGCCATGCCCGGGATGATCGCGACATGCGGCGCGATCGCCACCATGGTCTGCGCCTCGGCCAGCATCCGCCCCCAGGACGGCACGGGCGGCTGCGCGCCAAGGCCGACATAGGACAGGCCCGCCTCGGCGAGGATGCCGAGCGAGAACTGGATGGTGCCCTGCACGATCAGCAGGTTGGCGAGGTTGGGCAGGATGTGCTCGACGTTGATGCGGGGGGCCGACTTGCCCGCCACCCGCGCGGCGAGGATGAAGTCGCGCTGCCAGAGCGACAGCGCGCCGCTGCGGGTGAGGCGGGCGAAGACGGGGATGTTGAAGATGCCGATGGCGATGATCGCGTTGACCGCGCCCGGGCCGA
>JBBSNW010000027.1:0-56798 GCA_038260405.1 Rhodobacterales bacterium
TTCCTCGAAGATGGCCAAGTCGACATCGACTCAAACCTCGTCGAAAATGCGATCCGCAGCCCGGCAATGAACCGCCGCAACGCGCTTTTTGCCGGTCACGATGAGGGCGGCCGTTCCTGGGCGCGCTTCGCCAGCCTGATCGGATCCTGCAAGATGAACGGCGTCGAACCCTATGCCTATCTGCGCGATCTCTTCACCAGGCTTGCCAACGGCCACCTCGACAAGGACATCGATGCGTTGATGCCATGGGCCTATGCCGTGGCCCCAATCCCCTCACAATGAGCTCATCCGGGAGTCCCCAGTGAGCTCATTCTGAGCACTCACGAAGGCGAAAATGTCAGCGGAGAGCGCCGGAACCGCCGCCATCAAGCGAAAACCCAATGGGGCGGGAACGGCGCATACAGTCCATCCGACATTCCATTGAAATATCGATTTGCACGCGATGGGTATGCAGGCCCAATTCCATGAAGAAAAATGAGATATTCGCCTTCCGACGCCAATCAACCCCACCGAAGGGGCATTGACCTTTGACCGGGTTATGAATGCAGAAAACTCCAATGCGGGCCGTCGATGGATTTCGTAGCAGTGGCGATCTCTCTCGGAGATCACCCCATGCCACTGATATCGAGGCACAGACCTATAATGATCTGGCCAGCCAGTATCGTGGTTCACGAACTGGAAACGGCTCGATTAGGAGTGTGGATCAGATGCCAAACTCTTGTCGAAGAGTCGATGAATTGAGGATAATGGCGATCGCTCCTGCCCTGCTGTGCACATCCAATGCCTTGAAGATTGCGGCAACATAGACCTTCACGGTTGATTCCGAAAGGTTGAGCTCTCTGGCGATCCCCTTGTTCGACAGACCGCGAACGAGACCCGCAGCCACTTGAGCCTGACGCGGAGGAAACCGCTTGGCCACATCTCCGTTCGGCAGTTTCCGTGCCTTCTCCATATCTTGCATTGCCCCGGGATCATGCATGGTCCCGCGCGCATCCACCGCAGATACGACGCTTCTCTGAGCCATTGCATTCAGGCCGTGCATGAGAGCCTGGTCGGTCACGGAAGGTGACGCGGCGACGACGCCGACTCCCCCGGCGCTCGCGGCCATTGCAGCTTGCGACGCCGTAAACATGACCTGAGCATTTGGATAGGATGCTCGGATATCAGAGATGATTTCGCTGGTTGCAACTTCGCGATCGGGTAATTCCACGACCACGAGACGTATCAAGTTGGATTCGACGGCAGGAAGGCGACCATCAATCTGCTTCAGACAATGACAAGCCTTCGGGTTCTGAAATTCAGAACCAGCATTCAGATAAGCCATAATAATTTTCTAACCCCACGCCAGACCAAAATAGGTATATTTACCCTAACATGATCTATCCGTTTGCCGTAGAAAATTTGGCTTAGTCGCATTAATAACTCTTAGCTTGGAGTGACAAACCTCTAAGCAATTGATTCTCTTATTGGCTTCCTGCGCAATTCTTATGAAGGATCCACCCTGTATCCAGCATTACAACTTGGGTCATGAGCAGAATCGGCTTCCGTCACGTCGGACTTCTCCGGCTATCGCCTCTGATGCAAGGTACTTTCCAACCTTTAGGCCAAGTGGTCCAATGCATCTTTGTCCCGGAAATTTTCATTGTTTTCTTTCAGGAAGTTGCTGGCCGCGTTGGCATCCGGTGGGCCGACTCCACATAAACTGAAAGAGTTCCAGGGCTCGAGAACGATGTCCATTCGTCCGATCCAGTTTCTTTTTATCGTTGCTCTCTTCGAGAGAATCGACCTCCCGCGCGCATCAGCGAATCCAGGTTTTATATTCACGCATATGAATGATTCAATTACAGCGTATGTCGGCCGCTGAACCCAGCCGTGACGCCCCATCGATGACATATTGAGACCGAACCATCGTCTGATTGGGATCGAAAAACGGCCGCAACGCTTCCGGCCATCTCGGCTCTATGGGTTGGCAGACGCCAAGTCGGGCCTCAGTGCCTAGCTCGCGATTGAAGCCTCCAATCCAAGTGGTAAGGAAATTCGACACGCATTCAATGCGCGACCCAAGCCTTGGCATTTTTATAGCCGCCGGATCGCTTCAGTCACCTGAATTGGTTTCTTGGCTCTGCGTCATTCCGTCGGGATATCTCGGAGGAATGATCGCGCAGACCCACAGGTTTTCTCCACGCGAACCCCAGAGAATTCGGTAACGCGCGAACATGCCGCCCACCCTTCCAGCAATGGTCGGTTTGGCGATGTCCGATACCGGCGCCGACCCTATTGAGCGTGATCGTCGTGTCCGCCAGTGGCATCATGGCCATGCTCATGTCCGTCTGCCAATGCCGCATCAACATGGTCTTCGCCAGCCTCATCCGCCGCATCCGCCATAGCCGCGCCCAAGACCGCGGTCTGACTATCGATGTAGTGAATGACATCCGCGATATCGTTGGAGCCAAGCCCCAGATCAGGCATACGGATTGCGGGGAATGACGCATCGAGGGCCATGGCCGTCGGATCTTCTTGCTCCAGCATCAGGCTCGGATCGCTCAGGAAAGCCTCCAGCCAGGCGCGATCTCGTCTGAGGGAGACACCCGAGAGATCAGGGCCGATTTCTGTACCCTCGCCAATCGTGTGACATGCGGCACAGGCCGTGATGAACAGGCTCTCGCCCCGTGTGTCCTTGAGGGTGAGCTTCTCGTCCTGCGCGACAGCCGCAGCTATCGGTGGCACCCAGGACGGGTCGAGGTCCAGTATTTCATTGGTAGTGACAACCAGGCTTCCCATCAGCGAGGTACGGCGCCATTGGCCGGTTGTATCGTTACCGATCACCATATCACTGCGATGTTCTGCGAGCGACTCGCTGCGCTCGCCCATCTTGAAGCGGACGGTGTCGATGTTCTCCCGCGTGCCTGTAAGGAAAGTCCAGCCCTGCGGTGCGCCGAAAGCATCGGCATAGGCTTTCAGCTTCTCAGGCGTGTCGGTCTCAGGATCGAGGCTGATCGTATAGACGAAGATGTCCCGGCCCACCCGATCGCCCAGCCAATCCACAACCTGCGCCAGACGCGCTGTTGAAAGGCCGCAGATATCGGGACAATCGGTATAGGCGAAGTTCACGACGACGATCCGGTCATCGATCAGATCGTCGTAGAAGTGCACCTGCTCGCCGTCATGGGTGAGCAGGGGCACGTTCGGAAAGTATGTTTCGTCCCAAGGACTTGCGCTCACTGCGCTGCCTAAAAATCCGAGAACGAGCGCCCCACTCCGCCATTTGCCGCCGCCCATCATACCGGAGCACTTGGGAACGGATCGAAATCCGGATCGAACGGGTTTCCTTCGGGCAGGACCTCGGGCGTGACGTAGGTGACGCCCTCGGGAGAGGGTTTTGGCGTTGGGATCACGTTGACATGGACTTGCGAATTGTCCGGATTGTTAGGGTCCGTCAACACGTCGTAACGAAGCAGCATCGCGAAGTCTTCGTGAACGGTGTTGTGGCAATGCGTTACGTAGGCCCCGCCATATTCGCCGAACCGCACTTGTACGTTTACCGTGGAACCTCCATCCGGACCAATCCGCCACACATCCTTGCGTGGATTGGCCCGCTCGATCGCAGTCATGGCGCCGCCTCCCCGGTTCATCGTCACACCTTCCTCGAGATGGAGGTGGACAGGATGGGACCAACTGTTGCTGGTGTTCATGATTGTCCAGTGCTCGACCTCGCCAGGCCGCGGCACGAGCAAGGAGGAGCGATTGGCGTTCAGGAAATGCTGCGACTGGCCGTTGATCCGGATCACCCAAGGGAAAACTTCCTTTTCGCCGCAATCGGGGAAGCATTCGCCTGACTGCCCGGTGCCGTCAGTCGAGCCCTTCCACTCCAGAACACGAGTCCGCACCGGCTGCACGATCGGAATCGGCTGGGTCAGCTGCGCGGGTACGCGGCTGCGGTCGGGATCACCGCGTCGATGGATCTTGCCGGGATTGTCGACGCTCTCCACTGCGTCGACGACACGGAACTCCATCACGCCGCCCACTGCCGGGTCGCCCTCGACCCCTCGCAATGCATCGGCGATCGAGACGCTGCCCTTAGGCTTCAACCCGTTGGCGTGCTCAAGCGTGTTGATCATGGTTATCTTGGAGCCGCGCTGGAACATCGAGAAGTCGACGACGATGTCGAACCGCTCGCCGGGGCCCTGCGGGTCCAGACGGGTGACCGTGACCGGATTGACGAGCAGGTTCCCATCCGTCGAGATCACCTGGAAGGGCACCGGATTACCCTGCGGATTGACCAGGCCCAGTTCGATAAAGCGCGACATTCCAGCCGAAACGATCCGGAAGCGGTACTTGCGGGGCAGCACCTCGAAATAGGGCTTGTAGGCGAAATTGACGAACATCATGTCGCCGCAGAAACCGCGCGTGTCGAAGATGTCGAAAAAGAGCTGCCCATCCTGGTCGGTGGCCGCATCCGAGATGATGAGGTTCACGTCAAAGTCGATGTTGCCCCAGTCGAGCTCGGTGCCGGATGGCAGGCGCAAGTTCACACCATTGTCGTATTCCTCATGCCCGCTATCGGGGCCGCTGTAATAGTTCAGCATTCCAACATGGCCCTTGTAGACGTTCTCCGCCGTGTAGAAGAACCGGTGGTCGTGGAACCATAGAGTGCCCTGCAACTCGCGGTAGTCACCTGGAACCTGGATCAGTCGACCGCGCCGATCGGGCCCCGAGGCGCGCGGTTCGGTCGCTTGCCTGTTGGTCATGTCGGCGCGGGCCAGCGTCGTGGACCAGTGATAGTCATAGAACTGGCCGGGATAGAAATGCGCGTTCGCCGCCCCGTCGCTGCCAGAGGCATTGTGGGCGTTGTGGTTATGGGTCGACTGGCTGTTGCTGCCGAAGCCGCCATTTCTTGCGGGATTCGTCGACAGCTTGTTGTAAAGACGGAAAATCGCCGGCTCGCCATAGCGCAACTTCATCAGCGGGGGCGGCAGGGTGGCGCGCCCCTTCATGTTGGATGCGAGAGTCCAGACCTGATCGATACCCTGATCGGGCATCGAGGGGTGGAAAGTCACGCCCGGCGCGCAGCGGCCAAGCGTCATCACGTATCCGACCTGCGGCAGGAATTGCTCCCAGCGCTGGTGGGCGAAATATTCGCCGGGCGGACGCCCCTCCATCGGTCCGCGCCCGGTCAGCTCGTTCACCGCCGTGGTCCCGCCGGATGCGGTGAAGTCGGTATGATAGGAAAGTCGCCGTGACGGCGGCTGGCCCATGCTGCTGGGAAAGTGAACGTCGACTTCGGAGCCCCGCTGCACCGGCGTGAGCCGTTTTGGCTTTTGCAGGTCGAGCCGCGGCATCGGCTGGGTGAAAGGCTGCGCTCCGAAAAGCGGACTGCGCGGCGTTCCCGTGGGCACGTCCTGCGCATAGGCGCTCGAGGCGAACGGGCTCAGGCCGTTCACTTCGGCCAGCATCCCAAGCGACGTGAAAGTGCCCCATTTGAAGAGCGTGCGACGCGTCACATCACCCGTACTCAAGGCCTTGACGATCTCGGCCCTATTCTTGCGTGCGTGCTCGGCTTCTTTGATCCGCGCACGTGATGCATCTTTTGGAATATACATGGTCTCACTCCCACGTAGCCGACGGCGGAAGTAGCGGAAATGCCTCGTTCCCCGACGTGGGGATAAGTTTAAGTCCGGGATCGTCCAGAACCATTGGCTAGTCGGATTAATACTCCGCTGGTCCGAGGGATCAGAGATTCGACAGATCGCGGTCCTCGCCGCTGCCGCCAGGTCGGCCGTCACGACCGAGAGATCTTATACTCACCACGCCGTCTTCAAGGCTGTAAAGGTAAGCGGCACCCCAGGGATCGTTCAGTGCGCCCGCTTTCTGCAGATAGGGGCCGTTCCACCTTGAGGCGAGTTCGCTCGTCGGTTCGGAGAGCACGACAAGTCCTTCCTCAGTGCTCGGATAGCGCATGTTGTCGATCAGGAACAACTCCAAGGCACTCTCAATGTTACGAATTTGGGTGACGGCAGCTTCGCTTCTGGCCGAACCGAGATAGCGCAGCACCTGAGGCGCCACGATGCCTCCCAAGAGCACGATGATCGACATTACAACCAGAAGTTCTACAAGGGTGAAGCCCTCGTCCCCTCTTTCCTCTTCGGTGAGGAGAGGCGCTGACGCGAGGCGCCTCCGTCCGTTCAGCAGTCTCATGGTGTCACAGTCCAACCGGAACCAGCGTCGGAACATCCGACGCTTCGAGAGTCCAGACTACCACCAGACCCAATCCGATAAATGGGCCAAACGGTATACGCGTCAGCCTGTCGAGACGGCGTCCGGAGAGAATCACGATTGCCACGGCAAGGAGCGCCGCAAGACAGGCCAGCATCAGCAGTAGAGGCAGGTTCCAGGGCGCAACCCAGAGCGCCGCCGCCCCGGCCATCTTCACGTCGCCAAGGCCCAGCCCGGCGGTCCCGCGCAGATGTCGGAACATGTAGGCAAAACTCCAGAGCAGTCCCATGACGACAAGAGCCGCGATCCCGCGTTCCCAGGGCAGGCTGCCCGTTGCGGCGATCGTGGCTACGCCACCAGCCAGCCCCAGGAGCAGCGTCAGAGGGTCAGGAATCCGGCGCGTGAGCATGTCAGACACGGCGATCGCGCTACAGAGCGCGACAAGCACCGCCCCGGAAAGGAGGGTCGCGGTCAAGTCCCCCGAGGCTCAGCGCAAGCGTTGCAGGTCACGCGCTGCGCGCTGGCGTGCCGTTTCCCCGCCGAGGTCGAGCCCGCGACGGAATTCATCGCTGGCCAGCCGCGCCGCGCGGGCGTCGCGCACGACATGCGGCCGCACGAAGATCAGCAGTTCGGTCCGGTCGAGGCGGTCACTGCGGTTGCGGAAGAGTCCGCCCAAGACCGGCACCTTGCTCAGCACCGGTATGCCGTCGGTGCGGCGCTCGGTTCCCTCCTGGATCAGTCCGCCCAGCACCAGCGCCTCGCCGTCGCTGAGCGAGACCCGCGTGCGCAGGCGTCTTTGCTGGATCGTCGGAGAGTCGATTCCCGATGTTGTCGTCCGAGTCACGCGGCTCGCCTCTTGTTCAATATCGAGCAGCACCCCTCCGGCAGAGTTCACGCGCGGCACGACGTTGAGGATGATACCTGTATCGCGCAGCTCGACCGAGCTGACGACCGGCGCATTGGCGTCCTCGACGCTTTCAGATGTGCGGGTGATGATCGGAACCTGATCGCCGACCTGCAACACGGCCTCCTGATTGTTGAGCGCCATCAGCGTGGGCGACGAAATCACCCGCACGTCCGTGACGCTCGACAGGGCATTCAGTGCGAACTGGAAATCCTCTGCACTGGTATTCCAGGAGAAGCCCGGGAAATTCGGCCCCACGCCCCCGCCGGCCAGATCCGACAGGCGCGCGTTACCGTTGCCGTTCTGCAGGAACCAGCGGACGCCGAATTGCAACTCGTCGGTGAGCGTCACCTCGACGATGATCGCCTCGAGCATGACCTGCGTGGCCATCGTGTCGAGACGCCGCAGCACCGGTTCGAGGCGGCGGTATTCCTCGGGCGTGGCGTTGATGAGCAGGGCGTTGTTCTCGCTGTCGGCGACGACGCTCGAGCTGACATTGGAGACAAGATCCACCTCGGAACCGAGGCCGACGAGGCCAGGAACCTCCTCGCCTTCGTCCCCGGTTGTCACCTCTACCGCGCCGAGACCCGGTGCGACACCGGATCCGCCTTGGCCCATGGCTGACTGCAGCACCCTAGCAAGGTCCTCTGCGGCACGGTTCTGCACGGGATATACGAAGAGACGCTCCTGCCCTGCCCCTCCGATGCTGTCGAGCTTGTGAATCCAGGTGGCTGCGCGCGACAGGTAGCTGGGTTGGGAGGTTACGACTAGGATCGAGCGCAGCTGATCGTTGGGCAGAAAGCGGATCACTTCCGATCCGGCGCCCTCGTCGCTGCGGAAGATCTCTTCAAGCTGCGAGGCTACAGCCTGGGGCGAGGCGTCGTTCAGCGGATGGAGCGCCACCGACTTTCCGCGCATCCAGTCCACGTCGAAAACCGAGACCGCGTCGAGCATCGCGTCGAGCTCGACACTTGTCCCGGCGACCAGGAGATAGTTGCGCACCGGATCGAAACGCAGGATCGCGCCCGGCGGGCTGATCGGTGTGAGGATGTCGCGCATTTCCTCGGCGGCGATGAAGGACAGCGGCACGGCGACGATGCGCACTCCCGGCGCGCCCGGCGTGGCCGAAGGCACACTGACCGGCGGCGTGCTGGTGATGGCGGTACCCGACTGAACGATCCGGTAGACGCCGGAGTTCTGAACGATGGCATAACCGTTGGCGGCGAGCGTGGTCTCGAAGATATCGATCAGCGCCTCGCGGCTTACCGGGGAACTGGTCTGGAGAGTGATTGTGCCGGGAAGGTCGGGATCGACCGCATAGTTGAGTCCCAGCGACTCGCCCAGGACGTAGCGTGCCGCGGCGGGGATTGGGGCGTCGATGAGATTCAGTTGGTAGCCGTCGTCGCCGCTGAGCGTGGGTTGGGCCCGAACTGGCGGAAGTCCCTGAGACAGGAAATCTCCCGTGCCGCGCTGGGTGACCGAACTGCGCGTCCCTGGGAGGGAACCACCCCATCCCGCGCCACCCGCCGACGCGTCACCCCGCAGGTCGAGGCGTCCAAGAAGCGAATTGAAGCGATTGTCGCTCGGCTCGTTCGAGGCACAACCACCCAGCATGACGGCCCCCAGAATTGTGGTTGCCCAGATCCGGGTGGACAAGACGATCATCCCGGTTCACGCGCAAGAGCAATGGGAACCATAGAGTAGACCCCAGTCGGGGTCCGGCCAGCGATCTCTCTGTGCATTCCCTGTCCTCGCCTGAAACTTTGCTCACCTCGTGCCACACGTAATGGCGCCCGGATTCTTTGCCGGTTGTTTTGAGAAAGAGTAACACAGGCTTCCCCTAAGTCACCCGGATTTGGCCAAATCCCCCCCCCTGGTGTGTCGAGTGCGTCTCAAACGTCACATTCTGGCTGAGTGATGCGTGCCGAAAAGACTGCTGAAAATCGAAAAACTGCTATAATGTCATGGTCGCCGAGGGCCATGCGGTTCCGGCAGTCGATGGAGTGTCAGCGACGAAGGCGGAATCTGTCATGCATGCGGGGGTGATCAACTATGGCGCGGACCTGGCCAGGTGGTGGTCATGGGAAGTGCGCGGATGTCTTTCAGCAAACCGCGAGGATGTTTCGTGGGGCTCCTCGACCCTTCTGAGGCTGTCGCGCGCCGGCGTCACCATCGAGAGGCCGGACAGCGCCGTTCAGCTTGTCGCGCCCGAGGAAACTGGTCGTGCCCTGCGCGAGCAACTCGGGGCCCGCAGATCGCTGCGGGTCGATCTTCTCATCGAGCCCGACCGCTATCTCCTGCGCAGCCTCTCGCCCCTGCGGCTCCCGCGCAGCCGGATGCGTGCCATGGCCGAACTCGACCGCGCCGCCTCGACGCCGTTCCGCGCCGGAGATTGCCTCCTGGTGTTGCCACGCCCGCGGATGGAAGACCCTGAAAGTTTTTATGCCCTCCTGCGGCGCGATCATCTGGACCCCCTGCTCGACAGTCTCGAGGCAGCGCGCATCACCTTGGGCGATCTCGTGCTCGCAACGCCGGGCGGCCTGCTCATTGCCGATGGACCGAGCCGGGCCGCGCTCGGACGCCACCCACCCACCCGGCGATTGGGCCGGGTCGGGTTGAGCGCCGCGGCTGCTGTGGCCCTCGCGGGTCTGATCGTGCTCGCGGGCACCCTCGCATGGCGGCAAGAGCGCGCGCTGTCTCTGCTCAGCCATGAGATAGCCGTCGCCGAAACCGAGGCCGCCGAAGTGCGCGCCGGTCTCGCCGCGCGGCAGGGCCAGATCGCCGGGCTCGCCGCCCTGCGGAGCGCCAAGTCCGGTGCAGTGCCACTGATGCAGGTTCTGGAAGAACTTGCTCGGATCCTGCCCGACGGAACTTGGCTCGACAGTATCGACATCGATGCGGGCAGCATCGTGCTGAGCGGGACTTCCCTGACCGCCGCCGGGCTGATCCCGCCCCTCGAGGCTTCCCCCCTCTTTCGCGAGCCCACCTTCACCCAGCCGGTCCTGCGCACCATGGGCGCATCCGGCGAGCGTTTCACCATTTCTCTGCAGACGGAGCAGGCCGATGGATAGCCGCACCGCGCTGCTCAATGCCCCCCGCGCCGTTCGCCGCGCCGTGGCGCTTGTCGCCCCCCTGGTCATCCTCGCCCTCGCTGCTGGCGCAGCCTTGCTTGTCGAGTCAGTACTCGCCAGCCGCGCCGACAGGATCACCGAGGCGCGCCAGACGCTCGGCACTCTGCAACTCCTTCTTGCCGCCGATCCCGGTCCGGCTGCAACACCGGCCGCCGGGGGGCTCGACGCCGAATTCCTGTCAGGTACCAGCACACCGCTGATCCAGGCGGCGCTTCAGGCCCGGCTCGGCGAGATCGCGGCAGCCAGCGGTGCCGAACTGCTCTCTGTCGGCAACATTCCCATCACAGAGCGCGAAGGCACCCGTTTCGCCGGTCTGCGCGCAAACCTCACAGGAACCAATGGCAACTTGGTCGAGACCATTTTTGCCATCGAGAGTTCCGTGCCGTACCTGACGATCCGCTCCGCCCGGATCGACGCCAGCACCGCCGTCGGTGACGGCGAGGTGGAAGATCCCATGCAACTGATCATGCAGATCGAGGTCGAGGGCGCGCTGCCGCCGGACGGCGTCGGTGTGCCGTGAGCGCGCGGCTCGCCCTTATTCTGCTCGTGAGTGTCGACCTGATACTCGCCGCGGGCATCTGGATCGTGGTGCAAACGCCGCTCGAGGTCGTGTCGATAGCGCCGCCGCAGCGCAGTGCGGCCCCCCGCATTGACTCGGCCGAGCCTCAGGAGACGACGATCGACCTGCAGGCGCTAGAGCGCAACCACGTGCTGGCACGGCCGCTCTTCGCCGAGACGCGGCGCGCCTGGCAGCCGCCGCCATCTCCTCCGGTAATGTCCCCCCCCCGCCCCTGGGACCGCAAACCGTACCTGTTGCTCCCGCTCCGCGCCTCGTGGGCATCGGCATCAGCGGTGGCCGGGCCCGAGCCCTCCTTGCTGATCCCGACGGGATCGAGACGGTCTGGGTGGACGAAGGGGAGACCGCCTTCACCTGGACGGTGCGCGAGATAAAGGCGGGCTCGGTCACGCTCGAGCAGGACGACCGCGTCCTGCCGCTCGAACTCTATCCAGAACGTGCAGGCGGCTGAGAGATGGCCCCTCCCGCCCTTCACCGCGACAGCGGCCAGGACGGCTTCGCCCTCGTCGCGGTGATCGTGCTGCTCATGATTGTCACGACCGTGGTAGCGGGGTTCGCGCTCGCCGCGCGCTCGGGGCTCGACCTCGCCGCCGACCGGCTCGCCGCCGACCGTTTGGGACTGCTGGCCGACGGGCTGGTGATGGTCGTGGCCCATGATCTCGCGCGTGCCCAAAGCGAGGATACGCGGCCGACCCTCGACCTCGACGGCACGCCTGCCGCCTGTGCCGCGAACGGGCTCTCGATCACCGTGCGCGTTCAGGACCAGCGCGGCCTTGTCGACCTCAACGCCGCGGAAGAAGATCTTCTCGTCTTGGCTCTGCGTTCGCTCGGCGTTTCTGCCCCCACAGCAGCAGAGAGCGCCAAGGTGATCTTGGCCTACCGCACGCCCGGACGCGACGCCGCGGCCGAGGCGCTATCGGAGCTGACCCGCGACGGGCTCAAGGGCGGGGCTTTTGCCGCGACGGAAGAGCTCCATGATCTGATGGCGCTCGCCAACGTCCCGGCCGAACGACTCGCTGCCACCTTCACCACCGTTTCCGGCGAGGTCCGGGTAACGGGACCGCGCCTGCCTGCCGGCCTCGCCGCCGTGCTCCCGCGCGGACCGACGCCGCTCCGGCCCTTCGTCACTGCTGATGCGACGATCACGGGCCCTTATGCCATCGAGGTCTTCGCGCGCGGTCCCGACGGAACGCTCGGACGCGCCGGCCGCCTTGTCGAGATCGGCGCGGGCGGGGCCGAGCGCCGCGCGCGCCTGACCCTCGCGGGCAGCGCGCCCGATACCCTCGCGCAGCCACGAACCGCCTCCTGCGCAGCGCTCTTCGGAGTGGGCGCGGCGGCGCATCTGGGAGATCTGCCGACATGACGACCGTTGCAAGGGCCTCGACACTCGCGAAAAGCTTCGACGCGTTCCTCGGGTTCCTCGAAGCCCGTGACCTGCTGACTGCCGAGGCCGTCCGCCGCGCCCGGCATGCCCGCGCCTCCACCAGCCATCCCGCCGATACGGTCCTGACCGAGCTTGGTCTCGCTCGCGAGGCCGAGCTCGCCGGCTATATGGCCGAGTTCCTCGGGCTCGGCACCGCAACGATCAAGATAGGGACGCTGGACCACGCCCTCATCGAGACGGTCGGTCCCGCATTCCTCGAGGCCCAGCAGATCCTGCCGCTGGAACTGGCCGAGACGCATGTCGTCGTGGCGCTCGCCGATCCGTTCGCGCCGGGTGCTGCCGAGGTGGTCGGCTATGGCCTGGACCGCCGGGTCGAGCTCCGCGTGGCACCGCGCAACCAGATCCTCGAAGCGCTGGCCGCGCTCGGAGATGACGGCCCCGCCTCCTTCACCACCACCACCGAGTTGCCCGAGGTCGAGGAGACCGACGATCTCGAGCGGCTGCGCGACGTTGCGCGCGAGGCGCCAGTAATCCGCTTCGTCACGCGGATCATTCAGGACGCGGTGGATCGCGGCGCGACGGACATCCATATCGAGCCGCGTTCGGACCAAGTCTGCATACGCCTGCGCTGCGACGGGATGCTCACAATGATCGAAACCGCCCCCCGCGCGCTGCTCGCGGGCATCGCGACACGCATCAAGATTCTCTCCCGTCTGAACATCGCCGAGCGCCGCCTGCCACAGGATGGGCGGATGCGCGTCACGGTGCGGGGCCAGGAGATCGACCTGCGCGTCTCTGTCCTGCCGAGCGTGCACGGCGAATCCTTCGTGCTCCGTATCCTCGACCGGTCCGGGGTGGCGCTGAGCCTCGACGCGCTCGGCTATGCGCCCGAAGCCATCCAGCGCCTGCGCGCCCTGTCTCAGATACCGAACGGCATCATCCTGGTGACCGGCCCCACGGGCAGCGGCAAGACCACAACGCTTTATTCTGTGCTCAGCGAGCGGCAATCCGACGACGTCAAGATCTTCACCGTCGAGGATCCGGTCGAATACCGTCTTGATGGCGTAACCCAACTGCAGGTCGACCCGGGAATCGACCTCACCTTCGCGCGCGCGCTCCGCTCGGTGCTGCGCCATGACCCCGACGTGATCCTCGTGGGTGAGATTCGCGACCGCGAGACCGCGCAGATTGCCATCCAGGCGGCGTTGACGGGGCATCTGGTCTTTTCGACGCTGCACACCAACAGCGCAGCGGGCGCGCTGACCCGTCTTGTCGATATGGGCGTCGACGGCTATCTGATCGGTGCCACGATCCGCGCCGTGGTGGCACAACGCCTCTTGCGCCGCAATTGTCCCGTCTGCGGCGGCTCAGGTTGCGATCCCTGCCGCGGAACCGGTTATTCGGGCCGGACCGTCACCTACGAGATCCTCGAAGTCACGCGCGACATCGCGGCCAGGATCGCCGCCGGAACCACCGAAGCCCAGCTCGAGGATGCCACCGCGTTGCAGGGCTATACACCCATGGCGGAGCACGCCGCCGGGCTCGTCGCTCGGGGAGTGACGTCCACAGCCGAGGTCGAGCGCGTCCTCGACACCCGCGAAAGCCGCGGGGGCCATGATGTCTGAGCGCATCCTCTACCGTGCCTATACCGCGGACGGCGAGATCGAGACCGGCCTTCTCGAGGCTGCCGATGAAGCGGATGCGCTGCGCCAGCTGCGGCGACGCGGCTGCACTCCCTTTGAGCTGAGCAGACGCGATCCGGGCACGCGCGTGCTTCGCGACGCACCTTCCGCCCCCCGTGCCAAGCGAACCGCAGGGCGGCTCGATCTTGCCCGCTTCTTCGCCGAGCTGTCCGTGATGCTCGAGGCGGGCTTCACAGTTGACATCGCCGTGCGCGCGGTCGCCGATGCCGAGACGGGCAGGCTCGAGAGCCGCCGTGCGGGGGAAATTCACGCGCGCCTGACCGAGGGGCTCTCGGTCGCCGAGGCCTTCGCGGCAGTGCCCGAGATCACCGACGACGTCGTCGCGCTGCTCGCCAGCGGCGAGGGCAGCGGCCGTCTGGAGGTGGTGGTGCGCGCGCTCGCCGAGAGCTTGTCGCGCCGCGCCGCGCGCCGCCGCGAGGTGACCGAGGCTATGCTCTATCCGGCTTTCCTGCTCATCGTGATGGCAGGTGCCGTGCTTTTGCTGTCGCTCTATCTTGCCCCGGCCCTCGCCCCAGTCTTCGAGAATTCGGGCGTTGAAGCGCCCGCTGTCATCGAGATCCTGCTCGGCCTCAACGGGTTCATCACGGGCTGGGGGATACCGCTTCTTGCGGCGCTCGCCCTAGGGCTCGGCCTCGTGCTGCTGCGTCTCCGGAAGCCTTCCGGACGCGAGAGTCTCGCCGGAGTCCTGATGCGCCTGCCGGGCATCGCAGCGGCGATCCGTGCGGGCGTCAACGCCAGATATCTCGGCACAATGGCGCTCCTGCTCGACAACCGCGTTCCGATGCTCGAGGCGATGCGGCTCGCCGCGGCGACGGCCGCTACTGCCGGACAGCGCACTGAATTCCTCGCCGCGCGCACGCGGGTCTCCGAGGGGATGCCCTTCTGGCGGGCGCTCGGCGGTGCGGGGCAGATCCCCGATAGCGCCCTGGCGATCCTGCGGCTCGGCGAGGAGTCCAACATGCTGGCCGCGATGCTCGCCCGGACGAGCCTGATGATCGACGGCCTTCTGCAGCGCCGCATGGGCCGCGCGCTGGCCTTCCTGACCCCTGCCCTCACTCTCCTGCTCGGCGGATTGGTGGGCGGGCTCGTCGTGTCCGTGATGACGGCGCTTCTCTCCATCAACGAGATCGCGATTCAATGACACGGCGAGAGGGACAGGCGGGCTTCACGCTTCTGGAGATGCTCGTGGTAATGGCGATCCTCGGGATTCTCACCGGATTGGGTGCCGGTGCGCTGGCCCGGCGCGACCCCGGCCCCACGCCTTGGCAGATCGCGGACCGCCTCGCCTCCACGCTGCGCGCGGCCCGCTCGGAGGCTCTGCGCACCGGGCGGGACCAGGTGGTGGTGATCGGTCTTTCAGAGCGCAGTTTTGCCTGGCCGCCGGACGCGACCCCGGTACGCCTGCCGCCCGGCACCACGCTGCGCGGCGTCCTGGCGCGGCCTTTTGCAGGTCGCACGATGGCGGGCCTGGTATTCAGGCCCGACGGCAGCGCCTCCGGCGGCGAGATCGAGATTGCCGCCGAGGGACGCGGCACCCGGCTCGAGGTGAGCTGGCTTACCGGTCTGCCGCGCCTGTCACCGCTCGACCTCCCGTGACCGTGCCGGAGGCAGAGGGCACGGCCGGCTTCGTGCTTCTCGAGACGATCGTGGCCTTCTTGGTGCTCACCGTCACGCTCGCCGCCGCAATCGCCGTGATATCGCAGGCGAGCCTGTCGATACGCCGCGCCGGTGAAGCCGATCTTGCCGCAGAGATCGCGCGCGAAGTCGCCGCCGTTCACCTCCCTGCCCTCGCCGCAGCAGGCCTGACCGGAGGAGAAATGCGTGGCGTGCCTTGGCAGATCGAGGCCGACCTTCTCGACGGAGGGCGTCCGATTCCGCTCTATGCCGTAGCAATCACGGTGCGGCCGGACGGCGCGGCGCGGGCCTACATCTTTCGGAGTTTCGCCATCGGCGTCGCGTTCGAGGCTACAAGATGAGGACGTGTCGGAAAGAAGCGCGCGACAGCGGCATGGTGCTGGTCGAACTTCTGACCGCCCTCTCGATCCTCGCGATCATGTCGGCGCTGATGGCGGGCATGCTGGGACAGACACGCACCCTCGGTCGTATGGGCACCGAAGTGACAGCACGCGCGGAATTGGCTGCCGCCGCCGATCACTTGGCGCGGACGATCTCCGCGGCGCGCCCGCTGGCGCTGTCCGGCACAGCCACGGAACGGCCCCCCGTTCTCGTAGGGACAGCCGGGGGCCTGCGCTTCGTCGCGGTCACCCGCCGTGGCTTCGACACGCTGGGTCTCAGCGAAGTGATGATCGCTCCCCGAAGCGGCCCGGATGGCCTGATCGTGGTCGAATCCTTACGCCCCGTACATGCTGGTGGCGCACCTGCGACCGCAGCGGAAATCGTGGTCGATGGACTCGCCTCGGCCGAGTTCGCCTATGTCGGCACCGATGGCACTGTCCTGCCAAACTGGTCCGCCGGTACATTGCCGGCGGGTGTGCGCATCACGCTCGTCAAAACGCACCGGGGCCGTCAGATCCGCGTGAACGACTTCGCCGCGACCGACTGAGGGGGTGAGGGAAAGCGGCGCGCAAGGGTTCCTTGGGCAATCTGATCGGGCTAGACGTCGTGCTCCAGACGGCGTCGAAGCGACAGATGATCTGCGATGTCACTTCAGGCGTGGCAGGCGGGCGTTGAGCGACCTGGGACTGCCTTACAACTCAGGTTTCGTGGTCGAGCCGGTGGAATGTGACAGCAATGACACTGCGCCGCTGGCTGTCGGCTGTATTCAGGCGCCAGTCGCGTGGCCCTGTTTCATAGAGCATAGTTTGCGGCGCACTCTCCCGGCTGGGGCGGAAAGAAGTCCATCATCAATCCCTTGATGTTCTCTACATCCAACGGCTTTTGCAGTGTGCCGCAGCGCACGTCGACGAGACGCAAGTTCCGAAATGTCGCGGGCAGCAGGACAGAGGCCCGCTCCGCTCCGGGCGCTAGGTCGATATCGAAGGTCAGCCGACCGTCGGCCCAGGTCATTTCGGAAAAGCCGGAAGCGTTGCGGGCATCGAGCCATGTCAGCATCTGTTGAGCAGTGATCAATGCCACATGGTATTCCAAGCCGAGCCCGATCAAGAGTTGTGCATAATCTTCCGAAAAGTCGTAATGCGTGCCGAAAGCCCCGAAATACTGGTCGGGGCCAAGCGCCCCTTCTAGCATCCGGGAGATGCCTTGCTCTTGTGGCACCCCGGACTGGTTCACCAGATGGCTTGCGGCCTGGTAGATGTCGATAACCTCGCCGTTCAGATCGGCAAAGGGCATCGGAAATCCCGAGCCTGTCAGAAAGATCTGCTGCCCGTCGATCCATTCCGGGGGCCACAGGTAGTAGTTCAAGTCAAAGCGAATGCCCATTCCGAGCTCCTCCAGCGGCACATCGGCCCAACCCGTCCACGACAGGCAGTGCATCCTGTGCGTCTGCTGCTCCGGGAGGTCGGGATAGCGGCGGTCGAAACCCTTGATCTGTGCATGCAGCATCTGCAACAGCGACGCACGATCGATGGGTTTTTCGCAGCCGGTATCGACATGGGCGCCGATCTCGAATCCCTTGCTTTCGTAAAGCTTTGCAAGCTCCGGGTCGAGTTCGGTATCCGGAGTGAGATAGGCGGTCGCGCGCAGGCATTCCCAGGCATCCACGTCGCAATTCGATTCACTCAGCAGATCCAGCCACTTGAAAAGGCGCGGCGTCCCCCCGTCCGTCGCATGGTCGTCGCCGGCCATGATCAGTGCCGCGCGCCGCTTGTCCGGAAGATACCAGTAGCGGGGTAGAGGAAGGGGTGCCAGAGAGACGACCAGATTTGCGAGCAGTCGCTGAAGCTCGTCCGCGGCAGGAATGGCAGCGTGTGCCATGGAAATGAAGTCCGGATAGAAGAGGTCATTCGGACGCAGCGGTTCGGACCCATCCCGCTCCTGATCGACCCAGAGTGGATTGCCCTGCCGCGTCAGCACGATCGACCTCGCGACATCGAAGGCGAAGCTGGCGATATGCCCGGTCCCCAGTTTCGCCAGGGTCACGGCCTGTTCGCCGCCAGGCGTTCCGGGCGAGGGAGCGAGCGCGGCCAGTCCCTGCCGGGCATCGTTCTCGACCGACCCGGCAGAAATCCGGTCGATCGGACCGTGGATCTGGAAGGGCGCACGCGACAGGCCGAGCGATATCGAAGAGCTGTCCTCAGGTAGCAACAGGGCATTGTCGAGGATGCCTTCCGTTACTTCCGGCAGTGCAAGTACCTTTCGCAACTCTTTTCCCGGCCGCATGCTGATGAGCAACCCTCCGTCTTTCACCCAATCGATCACGGGGTCGATCAAGGCATCCGGAAGAGCGGCACTGTCGAGGATCAGGACACCGCGCCCCGAGAGATCTGCGACAGTCAGGGATTCCAGGGGTATATCGGCAAAGGCATTCAATCCCTCGGCCTGCAGTATCGCGTCGTAATAACCGCTCTCAGGCCGGTCGCGCCCTTGCGCGACAAGGATCGGGGCATCCGGCGCGCCCGTGGCGCCGCGTATCCGCATGGTTCGGAAAGTCGAGCAGGATCGGTATCTCATGGGTAGAAATCGTAAGATCGCGCCGCGCCCGAGGGAAAAGCAGAGTTCGTAACTCGTCTGCCATTCGAGCGGCTCTTTCGGTGTCACAAGAAGCGACATGTCATCCCGGCTGTGCCGGGTGTTTACCTGAAGACTCTTTTCGCCGTTTTCTCGGAGAGACACATCGACATCATCAGAGACGCCCTTGGGGAACCTGATTGCAAACACTTCCCCGGGATGGATATCCATCTCGCCCATTTCGGGGAATATCGTTGGTTTGGGCTGCACCAGGAAATTGACTGCGATGCCCAGAAGAATCGCGGCAATACCCCCAAAAATCAGAGTCCTGCTCGTTCGGGTCATTTTTTTCTTGCCTTTTAGCGTCATTCCCAAAGCCACAGAATTGGCTTATATGCTGAGGCTTTTCCGAATAGATAGACGAAGCTAAAAGGGCGCTTCATGCCACAGGCGCCCCTTACTTCTGAGAAATATGACACGCTATCCGCTCCGCCAAATCGGTCGCGCTGATTGCTCGACTAAATCTATCAACCACACCTTGTTCGGGCAGGATGAAATAACTGAACGTCGTATGATCAACGAGGTAATAGTCATCTTCGGGCACTGCGTCGGAGTATTCGACGCCAAAAGACTTGGCGACAAGGCTGATCTGTTCAACCGTACCTGTAATGCCAATCATTTCCGGATGAACTAGATCGGTATATTCTCTCATAATCTCTGGCGTGTCACGTGTAGGATCAACTGTGATGAATACAGGCTTCACGACATGTCCTTGGGATGAGAGAATATCGACAGCCGCTGCGTTTCTAGCATTGTCGACTGGGCAGACGTCCGGGCAAAAGGTATAGCCGAAATAGACCAGCGAAGGCTCATCGAAAAGATCGAGACTAACGACTACTGAGCCGGTTTCATCGATGAGCGCAAACAAAGTGTCGATCTCGGACAAATCGCCATGATCATGTCCTTCATCCAAGGCGTCACTGATGCATTGCGAAGCTGCCGCGTTTTGCCATGCTGTCAAAAGCAACGGGAAAAGTATGGCGGCAGTGCTTTTCGGCCTATTAATGTCTTTGATTGGCCGCCTGCTCATTGGCAGGCCCCGTTGGCGTGCCACGCGTGACGTTCCAGCTGCTTTTCCGCCTCAAGATCTGTCTTGGTAAAGTCGACTTCAAACACAAAGACCTCCGAAACCGTCTTCTCCAAAATGAACCGATTCTTCTCGATTCCAATGAACATGATTTTCATTTCTCCCCGGTTCGAGCGCCATAGTTTCGTCCGGCGCATATTCTGATGCCATCGCTTGTCGCGTAAGAGCGAGGTCGCTCTGAATTTCGGCAATCTGGACGCTTGCCCACGGATAGCTCGTTGGAAGCTTTGGTGATGGTCGGATGATAGCTGCGGTTCTGTGCGCTCTCAATCGCCTAAAGCGCATAGAGATGCCCATCAGTCAGGTCATGGACACGACCATCATGGGCACATGCGCTTGCCCCCAAAAAATCAGGCCGAGCAAAGCGCCCAGCACCAAATGTCTTAGCAATTCCAAACACCTCCAGAAAATTACTCTTTGTAATGGCGCCAATGAATCGTCGCTAAATGAGTATATCATAGCATAAATATTGCTTACAGAAATCGCTGGTTTTGGGGAAGGAGAAGTCCGGCCAGATGCTGAAAGGGGCGTTTGCCTCATTGCCGGGCCGGGCATTGCTAGTTCTTCAATATCGCCGTAATCGGTATCGGTTCATTCACAGAAGATAAGCTGCAATCGCCATCGATTTCCGCCACAGATCATCGTCGACTGCGTCGGCGAGCAGGCTCTGGTCATTCGGGCACAGGACGGCATGGTGCGCCGCTTTCACAACCTGTGCCGACATCGCGGTTCTCGCGTCGTGGCCAAGGAGCAGGCAATTGCAGCAACTCGATCATCTGACCGTTTCTCTGGTGGACGTATATGTAACTGCTGGACGTAAACTCCCCAAAACGGCTGGATAAAAGTTCCCCAGTTTGGCGCTGAGGTCGATGGTCAGGGGGCATGCCCCCTGACCATCGGTGGCGCAGAATATCCCCTGTAATGCCAATGGAAGGGCGTGCAGGTGCTTGGATTGAGGGAGATCGTGATGATCTTGGAATTGAAGCGGCAGGGCCTGGGCGTCAGCGCGATCGTGTGATCGGGAAGTCAGCGCAGTGCATTGGGTCAGGTCGCGCATTCGGCATCGGTTCGATGCGCCATCAGGCAACGTGGAGGAAGTCGAGCTTCGATGCTTCCACGGGGCGCGAGAAAAGGAAGCCTTGGCTTACATCCCCGCCGATGCGGCGGATGCATTCGTGCTGGGCCTCTGTCTCGACCCCCTCAATGATCACTGTCTTGCCAAGATGCGTACCGACATCGATCACAAGACGCACCATCGCTTCGGCATCCTGGTTCACGGCAATGTCGCGCACGAAGGCTTTGTCAAGCTTGATCGTGTCGAAGGGAATGTCGCGCAGGATCGCCAGCGACGAATAGCCCGTGCCGAAATCATCGATGGCGATGGTGACGCCGAGAGAACGCATATCGTTGAGCACGTCCATGACATCGTTGTGGTCGTTGAGCAGCACCGACTCGGTGATCTCGAGCTCGAGGCGGGCAGGATCAAGGCCGGTCTCGTTCAGAATTTCGAGAACGGACTCCACGAGGCCGGGCGCCTGCAACTGGATCGGCGAGAGATTGACGGCGATTGTCAGGGGCTGCTTCCAGGTCGTGGCTTCGCGGCAGGCGCGCCGCAGGATGATGCTGCCAAGTTCCACGATCAATCCAAGTTCCTCAGCAATCGGAATGAAGTCTCCGGGCGGAAGCTGACCGCGCGTGGGGTGGTTCCAGCGGACAAGTGCCTCCACTCCGCGCAGATCGAGCGTCGTCACATGGACCTGGGTCTGGTAGACGAGCTTGAATTCGTCACGTTCCACAGCCTGGCGCAGGTCATGTTCCAGCGCTTGACGGTCGTCGAACTCGTCCTGCATGTAATCCTCGAAGAGGCAGATACGCTCCAGAGTGGAGGCCTTGGCCCGGTAGAGCCCGATATCGGCGCGCTTGAACAGCAGCTGCGCCTCGTCGCAAGTCGGCTGGCCGGCATTGGCGAGACCGACCGAGCAGCCGATCCGGACTTCGCGTTTCGAGATCTGGTAGGGTTGCCCGATGCGTGCGGCGAGTTCGCAGGCGAACGCCTTTGCCTCCTGCGCCGTCTTGCCGATCAGCAGGCAGGCGAATTCATCACCGCCAAGGCGGCAGAACATGTGCGCTTCGGAGCCGAACTGCACCATCCGGGCGCTGACCTGGTCCAGCAGCATGTCCCCCAGATCATGCCCCATCGTGTCGTTGATCGTCTTGAAATCATCAAGGTCGAGCAGCAGCAGGTTGACGGTCGAGCGTTTATGCCGGGAATTCTTAAGCGCAGTTTCGAGTTCTTCCCAGAACAGGACGCGGTTGGGAAGCTTGGTCAGGGAGTCGTAATGCGCGAGATATTCGAGCCGCCGGTTCTTGTCGCGCAGTTCCTGACCGGCCGCACTCAGACTGTCGTTGAGGACCTCGGCCCGCTTCTGCGTCTGCTTGAGCAGCCGGTTGTGGCGGACGACCAGAACGACAAGCATGCCCCAGCACAGGATGAGGAACGCGACGACCGCGCTGTAGATCAGCTGAAGCCTTTCGAGCGCTTCCAGATTGCCGCCGACATCTCGCCAGCTTTGCTGCACGCTTTGTGAAGAAAGCTGCGTCAGGGGACCATTCAACGCCTGCATGCGCCGCATGAGGTCCAGTATCTCGGGGCGTTCCATCGTTCCGAGGTTCTGGTCGAGTTCGTTGACGATTGCGATCAGTTCCGAGATCGTTTCCTGGCGGAATGTCCCGGTGGCGAGGAACCGTTTCAGACTGCCCTCCTCGAAGGAGACGAGGCGGCTGATGATGATGTCGAGCCGCAAGCGGACGTCATCTATCGTCGTGCCTTCCATCGGCAGGGCATAGAAGGCCAGACCTGCTTCAAGCCGCATGAATTCGGATACGGCCTGACTGATCGCCCACGTATCGTTGTGATAGGTGACTTCGCGCAGCACGTCCTGCCTTTTTGAGACCGTCGTCGACATGAAGACAGCGGCGCCAATGAACAGGCAGATCAGGAAGCCAAGCAGACGGGTCAACGTGCCGACCTATTCCACGGTCAGACGCGTCACCTGCCAGGCTGAACGGCTGTAATAGGTCTGTGACTGAAACTCCGGAGAGCTGTCATAGGGATAGATGACGAAGATCGGTCCCTTGTCACGCACTTCCATCTCCTGACCGTCGATCTTCAGGGCGAAGATCATGTCCGTTTCCTGCGTGTCGGCCAGCGGAATTTCTGTTTCGTAGTCGTTGAGCGCAACAGCGTTGATGGTCGTGCCTTCGGCGCCGACGAGATCCATGAGGGTGCGCGCGGGCACGCCCTCGAACGTCTTCACGCCGTCATACCAAGGGGTAGTGGTCGAAATCTCGACCATGCCAAGCCCCTCGAGCATGGCGCGGTCGAACTTGGCCGCATCGCCGTCATTCGTGTTCGCGATGTTCCCGGTGATCGTCAGGATGACGTCTCCGGTGGGTACTGGAAGGTCTTCTGCGAGACTCACATTCCCGAAGAAAAGGCTGGCAAGCAAGATGGCGAGCGATGGCATTATCTTCATGACAGCCTTCTGGGTTCGGATTGCGTGACGCTGAAAAAACTTTGCAGTTCTTCTTTCGAAGATATTCTCTCATAGATTGAGTCCTTGAGCAACTGGCTCGACTGCGCTGATGTGACATGGAAAGCACATGCTTCAACCCCGCAATAGTGTCGCCTTTCCAAGCGACGTAGGCCGAGATCATGCGCGGATAACACGAGGCTGGCCGGGGCGTACGCGTTGGCAGCATGAGATTTTGCATCCAGGCCACACATGACGCACCTGCATCTGCGGCGGGCGACCTCGGGGTTGACCCGCGCGGATGGCCTGCCTAACCGTGTTCCGGTCGCGCGGCTGGTTCCATCCCTGTTACCGTGCGGATCATACCCGCCCGGTGTCGGCGCGGCCAACCCGTTGATACAGCCAAGGTTTCCATGAATATTTCAGCAGATACCGGCATGACCATCCATGGCATCCGTCTTCCCATCACGGCGCAGGATGTTTCGCCGATCATCTGGCAGGCTTTGCAAAGCGGCAATTACGAAGCCAAGGAAGCCCTTCAGGCCGCGCGCCTGCTGCGCCCGGGCGACCGGGTTCTGGAGCTGGGATCCGGCATAGGTGTGATCACGGCCGTCATGGCGCGCACGCCGGAGGTCCGGATCTGGTCCTATGACGCAAATCCGCGCACGGTGGCGCTCGCCCGACGTGTCGCCGAGGCGAACGAGATCGCAAATGTCACCTTCAGCCACGGATTGCTGACAGGCGGCGCACTGGAAACCCATTCCTTCTACATGCGGCGCGATTTCTGGATGTCGTCGATGATCGAAAGCCAAGGGCCTTACGAGGAGGTGATTTCCATCGTCTCGCAAAATGTCGATGCCTTCATTTCCGAGCATGACTTGAACGTTCTGGTGATGGATATCGAGGGCGCAGAGCGCGATTTGCTCGGGTCTGCGGCGCTGAAGGGGATAGACCGTGTGTTTCTGGAATTGCACGACCATCTCTACGGACTTGCAGGAATCCGGGACATCTTCGCCGCGATGAACGCGCGGGGCTTTGCCTACGACCCGCGCAATTCCTCGGGGCCCTGCGTGCTGTTCACTCGCGACGACGGGACACCCCGCAGTTATTGCGAGATGTAGGCCGGGCAGGTCGAACCTCGCGAGGTTGAAGATCTGTCTGCTGTTCCGTCTTCGGGTCCTGATCGGGTATTCAGTCAATCCGGATCAGCCGTAGACGGAACCACTTAGCTCACAGGTTCCATTGCCTCGTTAGAGTTCAGGCTTGTTCCGGCTACCTGGAGGACAATTTCCGACAAGGCTTGCAGAATTTTGCTGGACTGGGACCGCGTGTGCCAGAAAAGTGGGATCCGGACACGAGCGCTGGGGACGATCTCAACCAATTCGCCGGTTTCCAATAGCCCTGCCACGGATTCGGACGGCATTAACGCCCAACCTATGCCTTGACGACAGCACAGAAGGTGGCCCTCATATGATGGGATGAAATGCGAAGAGAGGACGGCCGAACCTTCAAACGCGACCTCCAACCATTGATGGGGCAGCGTGTCCTTAAGATCGAATCGTATCGAGGGAGAGGACGCCATACTTGACAATGTGGCGCCTCCGGCGAGGTATCTTCGTACATAGCTCGCAGATGCAACTGCCCGATATTCCATTTCTCCCAGCCCAAACATATTGCAGCCTGGCATAGGGGTGTCGGAAGACGTGATGACGGCGGATGCGTCACCCGAGCGCAGCAGGCCCTTCGTGAAATCCTGGTCGTCTGGTACGATTTCCAAGTGCAGGTTCAATTCGTCGGCAGCGCGTCCCACCACTCTCGGAAACCATGTCGCGAGGCTGTCGCTGTTTACGGCTATTCTGACCGTCGCACTGGACGCATCATCTGGTCCGGACAGTTGTTTGCTGACCTCGTGTCTCAGGAGTGTGACCTGTTCGACATGCTGGCAAAGGAGACGACCATCCTCTGTCGCCACACACGGTTTACCCCGGATGATTAGGATCGATCCGACCTTTTCTTCCAGTTGCTTGATGCGCTGACTGATGGCCGATTGCGTTACATTCAACGATTTCGCCGCTGTCTCGAAGCTTCCCGTTCGGACAACCGCAGCGAGAACTGCAAGGGAATCATAGTCAAAATCCATAGTAACCACACAACTTATTAGCTGCGATAATGATACATTATTTTGCCCACACAGTCACTGTGACATCTCATACACCGGCGCGATTCCGCTCCTGCAGAAACCTTACCTGCCTCATGGGATAAAGATGAGCTTTCCTGCCAGGGTAAACATCAGTAGCGCCACCAGCCCGTCAAGAGATCGCCAAGCTGCGGGGTTGACGAAGATATGGGAGAAAAATCTTGCACCATAACCCAAAGTAAAGAAGAAAATGAAACTCGCCACAATCGCTCCTACGCCGAAAGATAGGGGCGATTGGTGTTGCGCTGCGACGGCCCCAAGAAGACCAACCGTCTCCAGGTAAATATGTGGATTGAGCAAGGAAAGCGCCAAGCAGGTAAGCAGCGCCGTTCGGCGGGTCATCGCCTTTTGATCAAGAGACATGTCTTGATCGGCGGGCCAGACAGCCTGTCTTACGCTGAAAAGCCCATAGATGATCAAAATTGCGGCACCTGCGACCCGGACTACAGTTCCATCGACCTCTAGTCCCAAAGCTTGGATTTCCTGAAAAATCCAAACACCCGCCAGGATCAGTACGGCATCTGACACTGCGCACACCGAGCAGACGGTAAGAACATGAGAGCGCTTCAGGCCTTGGTGGATCACAAACACATTTTGAGCGCAAATCGCGATAATCAGGCTGAGGCCAAGGAGAAACCCTGCCAACGCATCTTGGATGATCATGAATTTTTCCACGGCCACGAATCTCTCAACCGAGAGTGTACAGGGGCCGCAGGGAGTTCAATACAATGCATGGCGAGCAGTACTTCCACCACTCACACGAAATATTTCATTCGGAAATCTGTATCTCCATAAATTTTTAAGAAAGAAGTCTATCGCACTGTAATCCAAACATAAAAGAGTTTTTTAATCTGTTGCTCTACATCTTGATAGCTTCAAAAATAGTGGTAGTAATGGGTCATTAGAGGTGCTAATGTAATGTTAGGGCGAGTTGAGTGGCCTCAGCGTAACGAATGTTTCTTGGTGAGCGTAACGAGTGTTCTTTTCTAAGTGTAACGAGTTTTTCTATCTAATAAATTTCATCAATTAATTATTTTTTTATTTTTAGCTTAGTGCCGCGGCCAATGTTGGATCGGTGCTTTGCTAAATGTGAACCGGCGCCGCTGGAAGTACCCCCCGCAGCGTCGGTTCATTTTGATTAAATTCTCACATTGAATTATCAAAAATGCATTACTTTGCATTTTCAGGCAAATAAGCTAGCCACTGGATATTCCCGCCGGTCGACAGGGTTCTCGCCCAGACAAGCTGCGTCTGCGAATTCTTTGCGATGACTTCACACGGACGGGGCAAAGCCGGATATTCAAGAAACACGAATACACTTTCCGGTGATCGGAGACGCTCGTCCTGATCGCCGCAGCGCCCAGATGTGCCGCTGGGTAGCACCTCAATGACGTCTCAGGTATCTCAGATCCAGGCGTCTACGCCTCTTCTTTCCCGGATGATTGCGATCAGGTTCCTGAGTGAGATTGCCGTGACCAGAAGCGGCGCCGGAGCACCTGCGCGGCCCGACCTCTGATCTTGTTTCCACGTCCTGTATTCCTGATTGATCTGACCCTCCGCCAGGCACGCCCAGGTCCCACGGCGGCGCGCGTCATCCGACGTATCTGCCACCGGCACGGGTCCCCAATATAGCCCACCGGCAATCCCGACATAGCTGACTGTCTTCGTGATGCCGGCCTTGTGGCGGAAGTAGCGGATCTGAAGGCTCTCGTCATTTACAACGCCGACATGCGCGATGCCGGAAGCCATATCGGAGGAAAGGGCGGCTACGATGTCTTTGGTCGTTCCCCGGATGAAAACTCCGTAATCCGACTTGAGCTCGACGTGGCGCAGAACATCGCCCGGATTTTTCCACAGGTTTTGAAGGTGTTTCTTCTGGTTGTTGACCTCTTGAGCCATTCTGCCGATCACCGCCGCCGGAACGCCGTTGGCTGCCAGATTGGGATTGTTGTCCTTTTTGTCGAACCAGATAATCGCGTCAGACATGAATATGCTCCTTTTTTAGGATCGGGTGAGGGCCGGCCCGCTCGGCCGGCCTTTGTTCGCGTCTCATGATTGTTGCGTAAGAAGGCTAGATCGGCCCGTAATCTCTGGTCGGAAACAGGATTGGCTCGATCCGCTCGAGGAAGTCGGCGGAGTGGGTGTCGTCGCTCAGGCGCAGGTAGGAAAGCCCCATGCCGTGCACGAGCGCGGACTTGAAGCCCTGAAAGCCCAGCACGCGGGGCGCCTGAATGATCTTGACCTCGCTGGCCGAGCCCGCCCGCCCATAGAACCCTACATCCGGATAACGGCCCTTGTTGGTCCGGATGGCGACGCGGCGCATCGTGTTGCCTCCCGGGTCGCATCCACCCTCGACAGCCGTGACGCGTTCGTCGGGCGCAAGACGGATCGTGTTCGTGTGCTCGCCGCGCCAGCGGCCGATGCCCTGGCCATCGTCGAAACCCACCTGCCCTGTGTCCGGCTGCCCGGACATTGGATAGAATTCGTGGGTCCACTTGATGCCGTCGACATTGTCGCCGTGGTTCACAACGATCTCGGTGATGCGCCGGATCCGGCGCAACGTTGTTTCGTCAGGGCCGTAGCGGTCGTCACTCCCGACGCCCGCCAAGGCAGTGTGCGCGACGCGCAACTTGCTTTTGAAGTAGGCGCGCAGAAGGTCGAGCGTGGCCTTCTCGAGCTTCCTTGGCAGGAAGTGGGTGATGGGTATGAGCGAGTGCGGCGCAAAGCCGATCGTGCGCCAGCGCCGGAACGGCCCGACGCTGTCGATCCACTTGGTGCCGAGTGTGCCGGGCTCGGATGAGCCGAGCGACTCAATTCCACCCTTCAACTCCATCTTGAGCTGACCGGACTGCCGGACGATGCTGCTCTCGGCCCTCTCGGAGGAGCCGATGCCCGCTCCCCCGCCCACCTCGACCGGAACTCCTTCGGCCGTGAAGCGTGCGTCGGCGGCCGCCGCCAGCTTGCTCTCGAGGGCCGTGAAGGTTGATGCGTCGTCGAGTTCGGTCGAGGTGTGCAGCGTGATGCGGCCACCCAGGACGAGCGAAGTGGGTACAAAATGACCGTTGTCGCGCAGTATCTCCAAGAGCTCTTCGGCGGCTCCGCGATCGACGGCCGTCCGGATCTTCTCGACGAGCGCCGGAGCCAGAGAAATGTCCTCCTCCTCGACGCTGACCCGCGCCTTGGGGATGACCTGGCTGGCCTGGAAATAGATACGGACGGACTTGCTGCGCTCGGCCGTGGCAACGGCGCCCGAGTAGGACATGTCCAGCTTGAAGATGCCCGGGATACCGATACTCCCGCTCGAGGAGGTTACGGTCTGGCGCTGCAGGTTGGACGTGGTCTCGCTGTAGCTCAGGCTCTGCCCGTCCTGACGGTTCGCATCGTCGGGCTGGCAGGTAACCTTGGTCACACGCAAGCCATAGCGGTTGGCGGGTTCGAGCGTCTTCTCCAGCGTATAGGCCCGCATCGCTGCAAGGCCGGTGTCGTCCTGCTGCTTAAGATCTATGTTGTTGTCCTGGAGGAGCCGGAGCTGGTCGTCGCGGCTGAGTTCGGTCAGCACATCCTGATGCGTTCGCCCATCGCCGGCTCCGTAGCCGCCCACGCTGGAGGTGTGATCCTTACCCTCCCGCGGCGGCGGGAAGTCTATGACCGGCTTCAGTTCGGGCGTGTAGGCCTTGGTGTCCAGCGGACTGGGATCGGGCCATTTCATGTCCTTCGGTATCAGCTGATTGCTCTGATCGGGTGCCTCGGCCATCTGATCGTTCTCCTGCATTGGCGAGGTGCCAAGTGCGACACCTCCGCTCCTGATGTTTCACCCGAGCAGAACTGACGGGCGGTACGTCGAAAGACATTGCCGCCCTTTGCAGCGTGCTCCGGTTCAAATTCGGTATAATCGCGCCATGGGTGCATCCACCGAATCAAACTCGCGCGATCTGATGCCTGACAGGGAGGCATCGCAGGACCGACCCGCGTGGCGCCTCGACGTCGAGACCGGCACGCTCTGGAGAGGCTCCCACCCGCTTCCGCTCAGGGCCAAGACACTGTCCGTGCTTCGGCTTCTGGTTCGTCGATCCGGTCAGGTGGTCAGTTCCAGCGAGATGCGCGATCTCGTCTGGGTCAGGAAACATGGGAACGCGCATGGCCCCAAGCAGTGCATCCGCGAATTGCGGGTGCTGATGACGGACGACGTCGACAGGCCGCTCTACATCGAGACCGTGGGACGCCTCGGCTATCGCTTCATCGGGCAGATCGACGTGGACGAGCCGCGTGACCGTTTTTCCGGCGACGCCCAGGTCCGCGACCCCGCTCACGCTCCCTGCGTGGGCCGGGATTACGAACTCGATTGCTTTGCCGACGGACTGGCCAAGGCGAAAAGAGGGGCACGCATCGTTCACCTCCTGGGCGGCGAGGCTGGAGCAGGCAAGACGAGGCTTACCGATCACTTCATCTCCGGTTTGCCGCTGGACAAGGATATCTGGATCGGGTGGGGTCAATGTTCGCCGCATCCGGGATCGCGAGAACCTTACGGTCCGCTGTTGCAATTGCTCTCCGAACTGGCAGAGCGTGTATCCCCGCTGGATCTTCGAAACCTCCTGCGGCAGGTCGCGCCATCCTGGCTCGTTCAGCTTCCCGGCCTGTTTTCGGCTACCGAGATCGTCGACAGACAGGTCGCATCTGCAGGCGCGGCGCCGGAGCGCATGGTCCGCGAGCTGATCGAGCTTCTCGAGCGGCTGACGCTTCGGAGGCCGGGTCTGCTGGTCCTTGAAGACATCCACTGGGCTGATGCCAGCACGATCGCATGGCTGAGCGCGTGGAGCCTGCGTCGCGCGCCGTCACGCCTGATGATCATCTGCACCTACCGGTCCGATGAGGTCGGCGACGGCGACACCGTTCTGAGTGCTGCCCTGAGGGAATGGTCGATACGTGCAGGCTTCCGCCGCGTGGATCTGCGCGGACTGAGCCACGAGGCAGTAGAGGCGCTTTTCGAGGTCCGCTTCCCGCGCCATGGCTTCCCCATCTCCCTCGCCCGGGACCTGGCCGAGAGGACCGAAGGTCATGCCCTCTTCATTGCAGAGGTGATCGATCAATGGCTGGCGCGCGGCTGCGTTGCCCGGAAGGACGGACACTGGTTTCTTGAGGCGGAGGCATCCGAGCTTCTCGACGCGCTCCCCGCCAGCGTGCAGACCATCGTCGGACATCAGATGAAACGGTTGACGAAATCGGAGCGAAGGCTCCTCGAGACGGCCAGCATCGCAGGCCTGACGTTTTCCGCGGCCGTGCTCGCGGACGGGGAGACGAGTGTCGAAGACGCCGAGCAACGCTGTGAGGACCTCTCGAGGCGAGGGGTGTTCATCCACCGTTCGGCTCCCGTCCACTGGCCCGATGGCACGGTGGCCACATCCTACACGTTCCGGCATGCACTGCATCAACAGGCATTGTACCACGACGCGCCGGCAGCGACACGGCAAAGCCAGCATCACCGCATCGGTGCCCGCCTCGAGGCCGCCTACCAGGAGCATGCGGCCGATATTGCGCCAATCCTGGCCGACCATTTCGAGCGTGCCCGCGCCCACGCAAGTGCCGCGCATTATCGGCGGCAGTCCGGTGAGGCAGCACTTCGTCGCGGCGCTGCACGTGATGCGGGATCGCAACTGAGGCTTGCACTGAAGCTGGCCGAATCGGTCCCGGAATGCGCCGGACGCACACGCGCCGAGCTGCAGGCGCTGATGAGCCTGGGCTCGGCCCTGATCGCCCTGGAGGGGTTCGCCGCGGTCGAGCTGCCAGAGATCTACGAGCGGGTGAGCGCGCTTTCCGAGCAGCTCGCCGACCAGACGACGCTCGTGCCGGCCTTGTGCGGACTGTGGAACTACCACCTCACGCGAGCGGATCTTGGCCTTGCCAGTGAACTGGCGGCGCGCCTTGCCGACCTGATAGACGACCCGTCTGACGCTTCGAGCATGGCATCACGCAATGCGGCAGGCGTAACCGAATGGCTCAGAGGCAACCTGGACCTTGCACTGCCGCATATCGATCACGTCTCTGACCTTTACGACCTGCATCGGCACGCGAGCCTTTCAATCGTGTTCGGCGAGGACCCAGGCATTGCATGTCACCATTATGGTGCCATCGTTCAGCAGTTGCTTGGCTCCACTGACTCCGCCGAGCAGCACTTTCAGACCGGCATGGAGATCGCTCGAGCGCTGGACCAGCCCTTCGGCGTCGCCCAGATGCTGTGGAGCGGAGCGGTGATCGCCCGCGAGCGGCGTGAGGTCGCTTTGGTCAGGGAGCGGGCCGAGGAGCTCGTCCGGGTGTGCGAGGAGGCCGACACCCGGTTCTGGCTCTCGGGCGGTCACATTCTGGCCGGCTGGGCCGCGGCAGCCGATGGCAAACGTTCAGGGCTTGATCAGATGCGTCATGGCATAGATGCATGGAAGCTGGGCTGCGTTTCGCTGACACGTCCATACAGCCTTGCGATCTACGCAGAGGCTTGCGCGGGGTTCGGCCTCGTTGCGGATGGCCTAGTCGCGCTCGCAGAGGCACGTCGCCTCGCCGAGACCACGGGTGAGCGCTGGTATGATGCAGGGCTCTGCCGGATCACCGCCGTTCTAATTGAAACCTCTCAATGACCCGGGACGACGGGAGATGAACGTCCTGTTTGTGGATCATTGCAGATTGCGCGGATTTCCATGCCTCTATTCAGACAAGTCCGGTGCCTACCAGCGCATCGGCACTCCGGTCATTGCCCGTCGCAAGCACGCGCGGGTCCCGCTCCGATCGGTTGCGAAAGAGGATGGCCGCTTTGCGGGAAGGGCGCGGGGCTGGCCAATACTGCTGCAGAGCCGTCCGCCATCGTGAAAGTCCCGCCTGCATTCGTCAGAAAGCAGAAATTTTCGAACGACACTGGGCTGGGATAACCGGGGACGCCAAAACGCGTGATTTCGGGATATATGTACTCGGCCACCGGAGCAGTGTAGGCGCCTGAAGTCAGCCCATTCGGCAAGACCGCCTGTGGGCTGCCGACGACGGACACCGCGACATCGCGCCGAACCGCGCGCGCGTCGTCCTTCGACGGCCAAGTGTTGCGAAAACGCCCCAGTTGCGCCGCATTGGACGGTGAAAGTCCGGTCGGGCCGGTGAAAGAAAAGCCGATCCCGCCACGGTCGGAATCGATCAGACTGACCTCGACGTTGCGGCTGGGGTCGGTGGTGAAACCGACGATCCGGAAACGGGTCGTCTCCTCTTGCGGTATATCGGGAAACCGTTCGCCCTTGGTGCCCTGAAGGGCTTCTTCGACAAAGACATAAACGGGCTCTGCCCCTGGAGAGGTGTAGATTCCAAGCTCGGCGTCAAGCCCATAGGCAGAGATCAGGAAACCGCCGGCAGGGTCAGGCTGTAGGATGCCGAAATAGGTGACGTAATCCCCCACCCGCAACGGGGCGGGACTTGTGGGGTCGCACAGATGCACCGGCGTGTCGGCCGAGGCGGGAAGGTCGCCAATCGAAGCTGCGCAGGTATAGCGGAACGCATCGGCACCCAGCGGCCGGTTCGCCTGCGGGCAAAGCGGATCGTCGGTGATGCCAGGATCGCTGCGGGGGATGCAGACGGGGTAGCCGGTCTTGGCATGCACAGGCGAGTTTTCTGGGTCGAGTTCGAACCGCGCATCCTGCGGGATCAGGGCCTTGGCGCCTTCGTCGTTGCGCAGGCCGTAGACACCGTTCACATCGTTCAGCCGCACCCGCGCGCCGACCGTTCCGCCCTGCGCGCCGATCCGCATTTCGCCGGTCGTGTAGTCGATCGTCTGAATGAAGCCTGCCCCTACATCCAGTGCGCCCTGGGAGATATGGACGATGCCAGCGATATACTCGCCGCCAAAGATGTTGCCGATGACCTCGGCCTCGAAGGCCGTCACAGGCGGCGTCGGATCAGACAGGGCCAGCCCGCTTGATGCTTGCAAGACACCTGCCGGATCCAGGAACAGATCATGGGCCGTCGCGTATTTGCCGGGCATGGTGATCAGGATGTTGCGCGGGATGGTGACCGGGATGTTGCTGACCGTGATGGTCGCCGCCGCCACGCCGTCCTGCGGGGCGGACAATGTGAAACCCTCGATTTCACCCGTCAGCGCAAAGGAAGGCTCCATCGTCTGGGCGGTTGCCAGTGACGCGACCAAGGCCATTGCGAGTCCCGCGCCTATGGCAGGACCAACTTTCGGGAATGTCAGGTAATTCTTGGTCATCTCAATTCTCCTGATGCGCGGCCAAATCCGGTCTGCTGTGCAAAGTTTGCGCGGTGTCTTCATTTTCCAGCGCGATCACGTCGGGATCCCAGCCGTAACGGCGTTGTTCTGAGTAGCGCACGGGCGCACCTGGCAGCGGCTCGAACCCGTTCAGACGCGGCAGCGCGTCGAGAGGCGCGCGCTCGTGCAGGGCTGCCCCCGACGCGGCCAGCGCTTCCACCGCGATACGGGTCGTGGCGGTACCCAGCTGTTGCCAGATCGCATCCGCACCGCCATCAAGCACCTGTCGGGGAAAGGGCAGACCGATCCGACTGCGCCAGCCTAAAGGGATGAGCGGCTTCGCGGTTGCAAAGTCGCGCAGGGCAAAGCCGATGCAGCCGCCCGCGACAACACTTGGCCGCGCCTCTGCAAATGCGGCGACGGTCGGGAAAACGTGTTCGACACCGGTTGCAGGCAGGCCAGGGCCCCCGATCAGCCAGCGACTGCCCGATAGCGGCACCGGGCATTGCGACAGAGACGCTGAAAGCAGCGTTGCCTGCGCGGTATCCGGCGGCAGCAGGTCCGCCGACCAGGGCCCCGGTTCGCGGCCCTGCGCCCGAACGACCATGTTTGCGATCATCGAAACCCGTGCAGCGGCCAATGCCGCCTCGGCCCCGGCGTCGCGGTCGTCCCACATCCCGCCGATCACGGCCAGGACATCCTGCGCCAGAACCGCGCGCGCAGGGTCGGCAGTGGCGCTGTCGATGGCCACAAGCCGCAGTCGGCGACCGTTAACACCGCCTGTTGCGTTGACCGAGGCAAGCACCGACTGCATGCCCGACAGCAACGCTTCGCCATGCGCGGAAAGCGGGCCGGATAGTGGCAGGATCGTGCCAAGCCGGATTTCAAGCGGAGAAACCCCGGGCGGCAGATCTTGCGGCGTACCGACGATCTTCAGATAGGCCAGCAAGGCTGTCTGTTCCCGCGGTTCAAGCTGGTAGCGCGGCATCTGCGGGGCAAGGGGGTGTCCATCGCGGCCCTCCCCCCTGATGATCGCCGCCAGAATCGATCTCTGCGATGCCTCGTTTCCGGCCGCACCTTGCGGCAGGCCAAGTGCCAAAGCGCGGATCGCTGGCGCAACCGAGCCCCCTTCGCGCGATCCGTTTCCCTGCGCGCCGTGGCAATTTGCGCAGGCGGCAAAGCTTGCAGGCAAAGGGGGTCGGGTCGCGGTTTCACCCGCCGCGAAACCTTGGCTGCCCTGAAAAAGCGCCCGCCCGAAGGCGATCTCCTGTGGCATGTCTTGTGCCAAGGCAAGGCCACCGTAGGTCAGCAGCAATCCGGCAAGGGCTGCGGCGCGCCGCCTCATGACTCCTGCCCCGTCAGCAAGAGGTAAATCGCGCTCGGTTCGGCGAGGGGATCGACCCGCGTCCAGCGATGTTCACCGGGGCGACCGATCCAGAATTGCGCCGCGTGATCCTCGGCCGCGGAGATATCCTGTCCAAAGGCCTGCCAGACCCGGCGCAGATCGTCGTAGCCGCCCGTCAGCATCAGCCAGTTCGCCCGGTCCCCAAGCTGGATATCAAACTTTCGGGCGTAGTCGGTCATCGCAGCTGGAGTATCGCTCATCGGGGAAAGCGAGATCGACAGGATCAGCGGCGGCGGACCCATCGGCGGGCGGGCCGACATCTCGCTTTGCAGTTCGGCAAGCTGCGCGGTTTGCATCGGGCAGGTCGCAAAACACCCCGTGAAAAAGAAGTTTACGACGACGGGACGCATGTCGATCAACGACGCCAGTGCCACGTCGCGCCCGTCCTGATCGAGCAACGTCACATCCGGCACCGCTGGTCCCGGCGAAAGCCAGTCGCCACCTTGCGCCCAGCCGCCAAACGACGCGCTCAAGGCGAGGGACAAGGTGAGTAGGCGCAGGAATCGGGGGCTCATGGTGCGCCTCCCAGAACTTTCTCGCCCATCTGACCCTCGACGTAAGACAGGTTGGCGGAGGCGCTGGAAACCAGCAGATCATAGCTGCTTTTACGCGGAACGGGCACCTCTGCCTGATAGTCGCCGCCGCCAAGCTCTTGCAGATGGAAGCGGCGCTGCCAGCCGCTGCGCTTGTCAAAGACCAGAAGCTTCAGGTCGCTCAATCCCGCAATCGGCGTGGGCCCACCCTTTTCAGGCGGAGTCTCGGCGACGCGGACCCGGATGCGCGTCACGCCCTGCAAGGTGTTTGCCTCCAAGAGCGAAGCGTGAATCCGCGCGCCCTGATCCGCGCCAAAGGCCGGGTCGCCGGGAAGGGCAACCGTTTCGCAAACCGAAAATCGTGGTCCGATCCCTCCTAGCCGCAGGTCATAGCGCCCGCCTGATCCGACCCGGAAGGCCGCGCGGTAGTGTCCGTCGCCGATCTGGCGCAGGGCGTAGTCCACGATGCCAACCGCAACCGGCGCGCGGCGATAGTTCGAATAGCTGCCCGAGGGGGCCATCATGCCTTCGGAATACTGATAGATCATGCCATCGGACGGGCTGGCGAGCAGCAGCCCGTCGCCTTCGGGGGCCGCCACAACCGGGATTGCCGCGGTGCCACCCGCATCTGGCGGGGCACTCGCGCTCAGGATGATGTCGAGCACCTGCGGGCGCCCTCGCGAAAGATCGTCAAGCGCGATCATGCTGGCCCGACCCGAGGGGGCACCCAGAATATAGGCATAATCGCGGGTCATCGCGATCTGTTCGGAACCCGGCTCCACCGCAAAGGAAAGTGTGATCGACCCGGTCGCAAGGTCGATGACGCTGGCTTGATCGCCGCCCGCCACCAAGGCCCGCCTGTCGCCGTCAAAAAACGCCATCGCGCGCAGGGCGTGGGGCACCGCGATCCGTTTGCGAAGGCTGCCTTCCTGCGCAAACAAGCTGACCACGCCGTTTGCCTCGGCGACAACGGTTGCGGCGGCATTGACGCTGTCCAGAACTGCGACGGGTGGAGAGCCCAGCTTGACGGGTTGCGCATTGGCCAACAGGGTCAGCCTGTTTTCCGCATCGGCCCACCCCATGGGTGTGCCTGTCGGGGCAGAAAAGAACCGCACAAGCCCCTTGGCATCGCGCAATCGAAGCGGGGTGCCCTGTTTGCGAAGATCGACCGTTCCGATGCCTGCAATCCCCGGCATCGGGATCCAGAGTGTTTGGCTCGCCACGTCGGCGGTCAGGCCCGATGCCACGGCCCCCGGGGGAAGGTCGATTGTCCGCGTGACGCGGCGGGTTTGCAGATCGACCGCGACCAGACGGCCCGGATCGGCCAGCAGAACCCAGTATTCCATCCGGTCAAGCACTTGCACCCAGGCGACCGGACGGGCCTGCAGGTCGAGGATCGATTCAAGTTTGGCATTGTTGAACCCGACGAACGGATTGATGAAGGCGATGCTGCCGTCACTGTTCAGCGTCACGATCCGGTAGCCGTTCAGGTCGATATCGCCGCGCTGTCCGATGCCTTGCGTCGCAAGCGCCATCACGGTATCCCCACAGCTCCGATCCGGCTCGATCAGGGAGGCTTGCCGACGTTGCAGCCAACCCAAGATCGCGCCGCTTTCATAGGCAACGGGCGCGCCCGTGCGGCTGTCGGTCACTGCCACGTCGAGTGTCGCAAAGCCAATGACCGCCGGATCCGCGCCAGCCGTGATCGACCAATGCACCGCAATCCCGCCTTCACGGCTGTCGCCCTGACCCAGAACACTGCGTTCCGCCATCGCGGCACCGGCCCAGATCAGACCCGAAAGCCAAACACAGATGGCGGCTGCGCGGACCATCTCATGCCACCCAATACAGCCGCGACAGGACCAGCCCGTCGAAGTTTCCGGCGAGTGACGCATCAAAGCAGACCTTTCTGATCTTGGCCCCGCCCAACCCTTCGGCGCCGACAAAAGCCGACGTGGGCACCGAGTCCGGCAAAAGATGCCGCCCGGTCACGCCATCGCCGAAAGAGAGTTTCCATTCCGGGTCGCCATCCAGCAGGACCCACATGACGGCGTGCAATGGCCGCACGTTGTAAAGCGACTGGTCACCAAGAACCGAAAGATACGCACCGACGCTGCCGATAGGGGCATCGAATTCAAGCATGATCGGGGTGTTGTCAGGCAGGCTTGCACCGGACGGATAATTTGCCGTCAGACAAGGCTCGCCCGCTGCGAAATTGACGTCGATCATGCCGGCGTTGATTTTCAGACGAACGACAGGACCAGTCGGGTTTATCGTGACCGGCTGGCCGTTGGCCTCAAAATAGGTCGGCCGTTTGCGCAGGGGAACGTTTTCGTTGATCTGCGCGCCCATGTCGGTTCCGCCCCTTCGGTCCCAGCGCAGCAGCGAGACAAGACCGTTGAAAATGTTCGGACCCGAAACGATTGAAATCTCTGCCATGGCAAACCTCCAGCTGATAATCGGTTTCGTTTTCAATTCGCTGTTGCGCTGGCCTCCGGTTCGATCCGCAGGATGCCCCAGATCCCGCCATCAAAAAGAAAGCTCGCCTGACTTTTGTAGAGGTAATCGAGGGGGGCCTTGGCCACGCCGCCTGCCTGAAATTCCAACGTGACGCCCATCATCGGGCCAAAACCGTTGTAGATGCCCTGCCGGATGCTGGACCCTTTCGCGCGGTCGAAAACCCGCGAGCCTTCCTTCCACGGGTAAGGGTTCCAGTCATGCCCGCTGACGGCCAGACCCTGCTGGCGCGTATGCCCTCCGGCATGGACAAAGTTCATGCGGACTGTTTCCCCTGCCCGCGCCAGAAGTACCGGGGTTTCAGGGTCACAAGGCTCCGTCATCGTGGCCAGGGGCGCGATGCCTGCGGCGCAGCGAAGCGTCGCGCCACCCACAGGATCGGAACTGAGCATGTCCGCCATGTCGAACTGGCTGCGTTCCGAAAAACCGATGCTGGGGTCATTTCCGGTGCGGCCCCAAAGCGGTTCGCTCCGGTAGTTCAGGCCCTTCACGCCGTAATCGTCCGGCTCTTCCGCGCCTGACAGGTTTTCGACCGGAAGGCCCCCGTCCGTGGCAAAGATCGCATCTTGCACAAGCAAGGTATGATCGACAATCCGCTTGCCTTCGCCATGGCAGATTTCCGTGCTGACGCCTTCGGCAAAGCGGATTGAGCCGCGTCCCGGCACCGTGATGTCATAGGCAAAGCGATCATCCGCGCAGACGTGCGACCCCTCCGGACCTACGACAAGCGCGCCGATCAGCCCGTGGCCAGCATGTTTCAGGCTGTCGCCGAAACTGCGCAATGGCACGGCACCGAATTCCACCGGGCTGTTGAACCTGTCGCCGGTGCCCATGAAGTCGGTCGCACTCCACTTGAACAGGTTGCGGCAGCGCCCTTCCTCGGGGCCATCGACCGATGGCACGCCCGTGCAGGGGGGCACCAGCGAGCCTTGGCGGCGCAATTCACCGGGTGGCGCGACGAAGGGGTCGGTGTCGGTCACATCCCGGTCATTCATGCGGTTCGCGACGGCGCTGTTCAGGCCGACGTTCGACCCGTCGGCAAAGACCGGGTGCTGAAAGACCCCCGTCGGTGACAGGCCAACGGAGGATGACATGCGGAACTGGTTGATGTTGAAGCCGTCGGTGATCATCGGCAGGAAGTTGTAATAGGCCTTCGCCTCGCGCACCTGTTCGGGCGTCCCGTCGGGGCGCTTGCCCGGGCCGTCGTCCAGTATCGGCGGCAGCATGTTGCGCAGGCTGACCTCGATGCATTGCCCCGCCGCCGCATGCAGGACAAGCGGTTCAAGCTTGCGTCCCGCGGCGAATTCGGCCCGCAGGTCCTGCATCACTTTCGCATTGCTGCGCATCCCGTCAGGCGGGTCCTGCAATTCATCACAGGCAGGTAAGGTGTTGCCATTGCCATCGACCCCGCCTGCCTTGGTGCAGGTCGCTGGGCGGCTTTCCAGGACATAAACCAGCGCATCCTGATCCTCGATCCCGAGGCGGCTGTTGTAGGTGATGCCCTTTTGCGCCGCAGACCCGCAGGAATTGGTAAGATCGCAGGCACGCAGGGCTGCAACCTCGAAATAGCGGTGTAGCTTCGTCTCTGCCACCAGCGGGTCATGCGACGCGCAGGGGTCACTCAAGTCTCCGCCGAGTTCCGAAGGTTGAGGCTCGGGCAGTGGCGCCAGAAAGTCGCGTGGTTTCACCGCGACATCGGCTTTGGCACTGGTGCGCAGCGGGTGGTCCATGGGCGCATCGCGGTAGGCGCGCAGCACGCCCCAAAGCCCGTCCCAGATCTGATCCACGGACGATCCGTAGTAAAGGTAATCCGTCACCGGCGAGCGCAGGGGGTTCGCGGTCAGATCGAATTCGAAATGTTCCGAAATGCCCACGGGCTGCGCGCTGACAAAGCCCGAATTGTTCCCTTCGGGGCCGCTGCCAGTGCCCGGCAGACGGTGCCATTTCACGCCGTTCATGGTAAAGACATGCTGCGCCTCCTGTGCGCCCTGGATCAGGCGGATCTGCACCTGGTCGCCTTCAAAGGCAGGCAGGATCGGTGTCGCGGGATCGCCGAATTCGCGCCAGGGTTCAGCCCGGATGATATCGGCAGGGCAATCGGCCGAGACCGGCAGCGTCGCGGTCGAGTAGAGCGCGCAGTTGAATCGGCGGCGCCATGTCTCCACCTTGGTCAAGACGTTGTTCAGGCGTGCCTGCCCGGCCACGGTGGGGCCAACGGCGGCGCGCACCGCGGCGGAGGGGATGGCAGGCTGCGCAGTTGTGGCCAAAAGCGCATCGCTCTTTGCGTGAACGGCGGTCGAAAATCCGTTCGCCGCATCGCCAAGACAATCCTGATCGCCAGCCGCACACGGCAGATCGAGGGTGGCCCGCCGCGGATTCTGGCTGAAGTTCCAGCCGCCTTTCAAGGGGTCAGGCGTGGCCTCGCTCAGCCGCAGCGCAAGCGGTTCGTTGCGATAATTGAAATATTGACTGCCCGGATCTTCGGACGAAATCGCCAGAGGGCGCGCCAGCGCCGAGTAGACATGCCTGCGCCCGAAACGCACATCGGATTTGTCGCGCAGGCCGTTCTCGGCAAACGGTTCCGGGTTGATCGGTTCCAGCGCGGTGTTGTAAGCGATGCCGAAATCCGCAATCGCCAGCGCAAATTCCCTGCGTGTCGCATGGGTCAGCTTGTCCTCCGGGCAAGCCGCCCCGTTGCGCCCGGTTTCGGGCAGCAGGCCGGGAAGGGAATCGCTGTCGCCCACGCAGCGCGGGGCGAGGATGTTGGCCATCGTGCTGGTCGGCCCTCCATCGGCGCGCAGCTTCAGGACCGGGCGCGGTTCGATTACCTGCAAAAGCGATCCTGCGCCCGCCAGAAGGGCCGGGTCGGTTGGTTTGGCGATGTCCGACCCGCCGATCAGCTTGTCGCAAAGCGCGCTGCGGTTGGGATCGGTCGGCAGGCCGTTGCAATTGGTGGTGGCGGCGGCGGCCATCTCGGTGCTGTCCACCGTCGCGCCGATCCGGGTCCAGACGGAATTGGCAGGCTCGATCACCAGACCGGCGTAAAGTCCGTGCTGCTGGTGCGAACTTGGGCCCATGTGATCATGGGTGAACACCGTGCGCAGCGTATTGTCGCGCCCGTTTACCGCGTTCAGCAAAGGATCGGCCCACCAGCGCTGCGTCGTGCGCTGCGCGCCGCATAAGTCATGTTCCCGGCGCAGCGTTTCCTCATAGGCTGCGGCGTCCATCGCGCCTTGTGCCGGGCATTGCCCGCGCTTGAGCAAGGCGCTGTAGCGGGTTTCGGCGAGCGGATCGCTGGAAACTGCGCGTTCCTGCCGATCTGCCTCGAAAATATCGCCGCCCGGCGCAAACAGCGGATGCGTCTTGGGGGCCAGGCGTTGAAGCGGCGAAGCGATGGCATCAAGATGCCGGTTATAGGCGAAGATGCGGTCGCGCACTTCCTGCGGCGAGAAGGTCGCGTCCTCGTAGTTAAAGCCGTTGCCCGATCCATCCGATGAAGTCACGTCGAACTTCACCAGATGGATGTGCTGGCCGATGGTGTCGGTCGGCATGTAGATCTGGAAATCGTCGACGTTCAGGGCCGAAGGCACGAAGTTGGACGATTTGAAATTGATGCACTCGCCCGAATTGGCGCGAAAGAACAGCGGAGCGGGAAGTTGCGTTCGGGTGTCTGGGTTGATGATGTCCTTGATATCGTTCTCAAGAATGATGATGCGTCCTTGCGGATCGAACCAGCCGTGCTTGTTGTAAGTCAATTCGGTCTGGATGAACGCCGCACGGTAGTCGCGCCGAGGTGCATTGGCGGGGCAAGGTTCTGCATAGGGCGCGCCTTGCGCCCGGCCGCGACCGTTAACGAAGAAGAATCCCGTATCGCTGTCGTTCGGCCGTGTCGGCACCCCATTGGCGCGATCTGCGGCATAGGCCTTTGGCCGCCACCAGTTGATATGCGGCATCTCGGTCTCGGGCACCGGAACGGGCGTCAGGCCGGGCGCTGCAAGCATGCCTTCATGAAACAACATCGCCGCCTTCTCGTCCGGCGTGCCTTCCTCGGCCAAGAGCTTCAGGTCCACGGACTCCCACTCGCCCGCAAGCGCTTTCAGCGCCGAGGGATCCTGCTGAGCCACGCGCTGCGCGATCACCTGCGCCGCTTCGCCACCGGTTTCCAGGGCCTTGGCGTAAACCGCATCGTTCTTGACTACATCGCCTTCGCTGACGGTATGGCGAGGTAGGCCGCCATCTACCACCTTGTCCGCGGGCGGCGGCAGGCCGAGATCGGCCCAGGGTGCATCGACGTCGAAATCGAGCACCGGTTGCGGTGGCCGGTGGCCCTTTTCGCCCGGGATGTAGAATGGATAGCCGCGGAACGCCGCCGTGGGCATCGGCGCAAGCGACGCGCCCGGAACCGGAACCAGCGCCGGCGTTTCAGTACCGCTGGCGATTTCAGCATCAGGCAGGTTCATCGCCGACGGGTCATTGTCCGGCCCAACCGGTTTTTCGGGGTCAAAATAGCCGACCTTGCCATCGGTGAAGGCGTCGTGGCTGCGCCACAACTCCCACATGCCTTGCGCAAAATGCGGGTAAAGATGGCAGTGAAAGATCGAGTCCCCCGGCGTGTAGTTGCGGTTCCCCGAACCACCGAATTCGATGTCATAGCTGAACGTCGCACCGGGCGATATTGTCTGGCTGTCCAGATAGGTCGTGTCTGGGTCCTTGGCGTCCGGAACCCATTGATGTGCGTGCAGATGGAAAACATGCGTTTCCTTCGGCCCCGCATGCAAGTTGCGAAATCGCACGTTGTCGCCAAGATAGGAGTGATGCACGTTTGAGGGGTCGTCGCTGTAAAGCGCGCCCACGGCCTTGCCCGCATCGTCATACCGCAGGATCAGGGCCGGGTCGCCATTGGCCCAGGAACTGAGGAAAAACTCCTCTGCCCGGCATTCGGCACAGTCCTTGACCGGACCCACGTTCTTGCCGAACTGTTTGGACGCCATGACCAGCGATCCCATGCTGGACACACCATAGTTGATTCCCATGCCATCCTTGATCAGGTGCAAGGGATTGTTTTCGTCCTCCAGCTCGGGAAAGGCCTGCTGAGCGTGAACCTCGTCGTGAAAGATGACGGTGAATTCCCTGAACGGTCCATTGCAGTTCGATCCATAAGATTTTGTTTCGCAGGGTGCGTCAGGATCGGCAGGGGCTGGGGGAACGATGATCGCGTTCAGGTCGCTGTGGATGATGTTGTTGTCTGCATCAAGAAGATTCAACAACGGCAAGCCGGTCGCCGGATCGGAGATGTCGTAGTTGATGTTCATATAGGGGTGCCGCCCCGACGCAACCGCACCTGACGCGGCCTGCAATTCGTCGTGCCGGACCTGCGACCGATACCAGCGCGAGCCTGCGGGCTCCACATTCACCGCCCCGAAAAGCCCCAACCCTATCTGACCGCCATCGCCTTCGCCTCCCACGGGTGCCCCCATTGAATGTGCGAAATAGGCACCATCCGCACCAGCGCGCCATCGCGTCACGACCGTTTGCCCCGGTTTCGCGAGCGATCCATGCGTGAAAGCTGACACCGTGGCGGCGTCGGTTGCGGGATTGAAGCTGATGCCCTTCTGCCTTGACAGGCCGACATTCGATCCATCGCCCCCGCAGGCGGCGCCGACGGGGCAGTCCTCCGCCGCAATCGGCACGATTTCCAGCCCTGCGACATGGAACGATGCCACGCGGGTGCGAGGGTGGTCGACGCTGACCGGTTCAGCTTGGCGCAAACCGCCGGTCAACGGCGATCCCGGCAACGCCTGTGCCTGTGCGGGCAGCCGACCGCCATTCTGCAAGGGCTGGCCGCCCTCCTCTTCGGCCACCGGCGAGAGCATGTTGGTGAACGAAACTTCAAGGCAGTCGCCGACATTTACGCGCAGCACGATGGGCCTTGGTCGTTTATCTGGCCTCAGCATCGCGTTGCCCGGACCTGGACCGTCGCCCGAAGTCGCATCGAGCGGCACCACATCGCGCTTGAGCGCGAAGAGCATCCCGGCAGGAACAAACGCCGAAAACCGGTTCAACAGATAGGCCTGTTCGATGGCCACCACATCTGCCCTGATTATTCTCTCGCAATGTGCCACTGTTTGACCGCTTTCGGTGGCGGCGCCAATCGAAGGCAATAACAATACCAGCGCAGTGCAGGTGAAAGACTGCGACAGGCGGCAACGAATCAATTCAATCAATCTGCGAACCATCACAATGAATAGCTCCTGAAATTTGATCTATAGCTTTGAAATACTTGTAATTTTTTGGAAACAGAGGCAGTAAAGAATGCGACTTCTAAAAGGGCATCATCAGGAAATACGGGAGGCGAATCAAAATCACATCGACTGCAACCGCACACAGATCAACTGTAAGCGGTTCAGTCAAGAAAGTCCATGATTGTCAGGCTGGACGGATGTTCCAGCGCCAAATCAATTCCTTGTTCCAATGGAAAACTCGCCGCGGTCGCCGCTTTGAAAGAAACGTTCGCTCAGTGCCTGAATGATCCGCAAAATTCAGGATCATGACGTGCTCCTCAGCGCATCAACCCGCGCACACCGCCGGAGATCAGCATGTTCACCTCGTAAAGGATCCGCGGAGTGGCAAGGCCCCCCGGGCTGGCAAGGTAGTTCGGCGTCCAGACCGGAGAAAACTTCTGCTTGAAGGCGCGCAGCCCCTCGAAATGATAGAACTGTTCGCCATGCGCATAGACGAACCCGCCGATCCTGTTCCAGAGTGAGGCCAGCTGGTGATTGTCGAGCCCGGCAAAGGGAGCTGCACCGAGACAGAACCAACGATAGCCCTGCGCCGATCCCCAAAGGAGCAGTTCGCCGAACAGTGCATCCATCGCTATCTTCGGCCCCTCGGGATCGTGCCGCATGAGGTCGAGCGACAATTCGTGCCGGTTTCCGCTTTGCAGGACGTTGGCAAAGGCGATGATGTGGCCGGTTTCGACATGGCGCAGCACGGCATGGTCAAAGTTCGCGAGATAGGTCTCGTCGAAACAGCCCAGGGCAAATGCCTTTTCCTCTCCTTGCTTGGATGCCAGCCAGCGGTCGGAGACCTCGCGCAATTCAGGCAGGATGGCGGGAACCTCTTCGCGGGGGATGACCGCGAATGCATACCCGTCGCGGATCATCCGGCTGCGAGCGTAACGAAAATCCTTTTTCGCCGATCCGTCGAGCGTGAAACCGTTCAGATCGACCCGCGCCACTTCGCCAATCTTGAGGATCGACAGGCCGAGATCCAGATAGACCGGCAGGTAGCGTGGCGTCACGGCGTAAAAGGCGCAGAGCTTGCCCGCCTTGTCGGCCTTTTCCCGCAACTGCCAGATGAGGGTGCGCCCGGCCTCGAAATCGCCTACCGGCTCGCCCTTGGTGATCAGCGATCGCCCCGTATCCCCGAAGGCGAGATAGGCACGGTCGTCATCGGAAATCAGGAAATCCTTGTCTCCCAGGAGGGAGATCTGTGCTTCGGCATCCTCGCTCTGTGCAGCCAGCAAACGCACGACATTCGGTATGGGTCTTGCGCCCCGGGGCCGTGTCCGGGTGTTCAGGACAGAATTCAATGCGAGCCCCGCCATGATCAGCGCGATGACGAAGCTCGCGCGCAGGAACCGCGAGGTATCCCCCTGAAGCGCGAATTGCCACCAGAGCGCGTTGCGATAATCGACATGTGAATAGGCAAAGAGTCCGATCCAGAAGACGGCCGCCAGCAGCGCAAGAATGCTGACCATCCAGGCCCCATTGAGCCGAAAGACCGAAGAAGTTTCCACCCGATAGAAGGCGGAGCGGAAGGCACCGAGCAATCCGATCGTTGCCAGCATCGACGCCGCCTCCCCCCAGTCCAGACCCTTGGCGAGCGAGGCGACAAACCCTATCGCCATCAGGATCATTGCGATGGCCCAGGCACGGAACAGACGCCGGTAGAGCCCGCGCGAGATCACCACGAGGAGCAGTCCCGCCACGCTGCCCGCCAGATGCGAGGCCTCGATGAAGGAGAGTGGCAGGATGTCCCGCAGCACGCTCAAACGTCCGGTATCCGAAGGGAGGTTTCCCGAGACCAGCAGAATGGTCCCTGCCAGTAGAGCGATGCCCGAACTTGCGAGTGGTGCGGCCGGTCTCGCCAGCCGATAGATCCAGCTGACCGAGCGCCCCACGACGAGGCGTTGGCTCTGCAGCCACACCACAGCGAGCGAGGCGACGGAAATGATGAAAGGCAGGACATAGTAGATTAAGCGATAGAGCACGAGGGCTGCCAGCACATCTGACCGGCCTCCGGCGCCCAGGCCTGCGATCACCGTCGCCTCGAACACGCCGAGTCCACCTGGCGCATGGCTGAGGACGCCAAAGGCGATGGCACCGACGAAAACCACAAAGAACCATGGAAAGCTATGCACCAGATCCGGCGGCATCAGGACGTAGAGCGTGAGGGCAGCGCAGATCAGGTCCGCAATACCCGCGCCCATCAGGCCAGCGGCAAGTCCAGGCGCAGGCAAGTCGAATCCGAATCCGCCGAGCGATAACCGACGGCCGCCACGCGCTAGCCAGACGAACAGACTGGCGAGTGCAATGAGCAGGCCAGCGCCGATGCCCATTTCCAGGGCGGCACTGATCGGCAGGACCGTGGAGAGGCCGACCGGATGGGCTACAAGCAGCACACCGAGAATGGCGAGCAGCCCAAGCCAGAACGCGATCCATGATGTGGCGATCAGGCCCGCCACCTTGGAGAGATCGAGACCCAGCGAGGCATAGATGCGATATCGCACGGCGGTCCCCGTGAGGTAAGACAATCCGAGTAGGTTCGAAATAGCCGTGCCCACCGTGCCGGCATAGCGCGCGATATGTGCCGGAACCTGATCAGGGGCCACGCTGCGCACCGCGAGAACGTCATAGAAGGACAGCGCAGCAAAGCTGAGGACCATCCATCCAATGGCAAAAGCGATGGAGCGTACAGATGCACCCGCGAGGTCGGTTTTCACATCGTTCCAGGAAACATGTGCTGCAAGCGCGTGCAGCACGAAAAGGGTGAGCGCGACGATCAGCAGCGGTATCGCGATCCGAACCACCGGGTGCTCCAGGAACCTCGTGACCCGCGGCAGCACCGGCATCGGTTCAACGGTTGCCATCGGTGCGCTCCTCCAGCAATTCAATCTGAATATGTCGCAATTCGGCCAGTTTTTCCCACTGGTGGGCCAACTGGTGATCTATCTTTTCGTGTAATTGTCGGATTTCCAGCTCGGCCTTGAGGTTCACGCGATAGTCGTTTTCTCCCCTCAGCCGGTCTTTGGTCTCCTGCCGACGCTGACTCATCATGATGACTGGCGTCTGAAGGGCCGCGAGGTCGTCGTGGCAGATGTGCTTGCCTTGCTCCCAGCCCGGATGAGCCCGATCGATGAGATCCGAGACCCCCGGTCGCACGGTGGCCCAATCGCTCATACGCCCCAGGGGAAAACTCCGCCCGCAGACATGCCACTCTCTTCTTGGTTTTGCCCTCGACATGGTCATTGCGGCTTTTGCACCCGCCGCGCCAAGAGCATCAGCGACAGCCCTGTTGACAGGAAGTTGAGCCCGACCATGACTCCGATGACCCAGCGCGCAGCATTGGTCCAGGAGATCAGAAGGATCATACCCAGAACAAAGGAGCAGATACCGCTGAAGATGATCCAGCGCCAGTTGTCGACATGCCCGCTGAGCCGCATGCCAAGCAGGATAGACAGCACACCTTCGAGCAGGAAAACGGTGATCAGCACCCCGGTCAGAACGGCGGCGCCGGCACCGGGCCGGATGACAAAGGCGATTCCCGCCAGCAGAACCGCAACAAAGACAGCCGCCACCAGACGCCACTCCGAAAAGGCCCGGAAACTGAATGCGAACATCAGCCCCGCCAAGCCCCAAAGGATCAGAAGCCAGGCGACGAGTTGCTCCACGACCAGCGTGGCCACCGTCGGGACCAAAATGGCCAACAAACCAACGGCAGCAAAGACGTACCCAGTCTCGCGCAAGCCACGACCGGTCCGGGCGACAGCGTAGGATGGGTCGTGGGGATGCAAAGCGGACACGGTAAAGACCCTTTCAATCAGGTTGCAACTCATAGACAGACTGTCGTCTGTTCTCTGGTCTGCTGCTTTGCCTGAGCCTTACTTTTTTTTAAGAAATGCGCTGCAACGAGTTAACGTTCGACCCTGCAGAATGGCGCGTCTTTGGCTGGAACGTAAAATGCAGCATGCACCTGATAACGTGGCTTCATTCATCAGAGCCGCTTGGTCTCAGATGGCGCTCACCCTTTATCCGAAAGCCTGTCTTCACGTGATCTGTTGCAACGTCGGACGTTTGCGAATTCTCCCGGGAGGGATCAGAATTTTGCGTCGATGAACGTCAAGGCTTCGATGATCGCGACCTTCCAGAGCGACCAGGTGTGATCGCCGTCGCTGATCCGCAACTCGCCCGGCCTCTCATCCGCCTGGAATGTTTCGTACATCGCGATAGCCCCGCGCCAGAGCCTGCGGCTGTCGTCGTCGCCGACCGTGATATACATCGCCGGAAGATCCGATGCGTCGTCGATCCGGGTCTCCAATGTCGTGAACAGGTTTTCGCGGTTGAAACGTCGCGCATCGAACGGCGTCCCGAACGCTCCGTTGAAATGCGAAATCAGATTGGGGATATCTGCGCCCACTTCGATGGTCGCAGGATCGATCCTGTGAAAATAGGCGCTGTCGGACATCAACTGCAGGTCGTCCGGCTTCTTGTCGAGGTCCTCTTTAGGAACGTTCTGCCAGATCGCCCCGGACAGGCTCGCCGCGGCGACGTATTTCTCCGGATGAGACAGTGCGAAATGCAGCGCGCCAAAGCCGCCCATCGACAACCCCGCAACGGCGCGCCCGGCCCGATCCGTCCGGACCGTGTACGTCTTCTCCACCCATTCCGGCAAATCATGCGTCAGCGCAGTATCATAATCCCCTGGCCCACCCACATCCCTGGAATCGACATACCAGCTGTTTCCAGCGTCCGGCATCACTACCAGAAGTGGTGCAATCGTCCCATCGGCGATCATACGGTCGAGCGTCGCCTGAATATTCCCCAGAACTGCCCAGCTGTTCTGATCACCGTCATGGCCATGCAGGAGGTAGAGCACCGGCCATCCCGATACAGGCGGACTCCCGGAAGGTGAGTAGACCACGACCTTGATCGGCTGCCCCAGTGCCTCGCTTGGGACCGACAAATTGGCGAGTTCCCCCGCCTGGATCTGGTTCGCGAGGAAACAAATGACGGCACATGCGCAGGAAAGACACTTTCGGATCATGCCGTCACTCCTTGTTATCTGCATGAAAAAGTATGAGCGCCACCGCGTGGCAGTTCGCGCCGGGCCCAACTTCATCATCTTGGCTGATCCTGGGATCATTGACCAACGACTATTTCCACCTTGTCAGGGCAAAGATCTGCAGAGACGGTTGGTACAGATCCATCAGTTCAGACATCGTGATGACCAGGCACTTTGCCCGGCAGGGAACGGGTCGCAGTCGTCCTGCGAAAGGTAGGCCGCTCACGGGCAGCGTCTCCCTGCTCCGAGGTCTGGGACATTCGGGATTGTCTCCGCGTTGATAGTTTAACCAAATGTAAGGTTAGGGAAAAGCTCGGGAGAAGATAACAGGCTACGGGATGAGCGATCGCAGGCAGGTGCAAGCGGGAAGCCAGGGACAGGAGAGATTGCTTTGGATATTTCGCGAGTTGCCATCGGTCTGTCCTGCAGCCGGACTTTGATCCTCGGCGCGGCCCTGCTTATGACGGTAACTGGCGCGGCGGCGCTGATCTGGACCTTGACCGCTGCGGGGAGTGTCCCTGCATTCGCCACCGGGGCCATCCCCGCCGATCACATACTTCTGCCCAAGGGACCGGTGCGGTCGGTCGTGATGCTGTTTTCCGGCATAGCGGGTTGGGATCAGACCGATCAGGCGTTGGCCGACAAACTTGTCACGCGCAAGGCGGCCGTTGTTGGTGTCGACCTGACCCGATACCTTGCCAATCTCGCGCAAAAGGCCGAGGACTGCCACTATCTGATTTCGGATATCGAAAGCCTGAGCCACCAGATCCAGCGCTTCACGGGCGGCGCGGATTACCGCGCGCCAATCCTTGCTGGGAAGGATATGGGCGGTGGACTGGCCCTCGACCTGCTGGCCCAGACTCCTGCGGCGACGATCGGATCGACAGTGGTGACAGATCCCACTGTCGCAGTTCCGCTCGACAATCCCTTATGCACTGCCGCCACTCATACCGAAAACGAAAATGGTGCCGTCTATACCCTTCCCAGTGGCGATCTCGTCGATCCGGTCACGGTTCTTCTCAGCCCGGCAGCGAGTGCCCCGTCCCGGGCGCGGGCCGAAGCCTTCGGCGCGGCTGCGTCAAATGCGAGCGTGAACGACGCATCCGGTTCCGCCGCCGATCTCCTTTCCGCGAGCCTCATCGCGGAAGTTGAAAGGACCGCCTCTGCCCCGGAAACGTTGCCGGTTCAGGTTCTGGCCACGGCGCCCAGCCATGACACGATGGCGATCATTCTGTCCGGTGACGGGGGCTGGCGGGATCTCGACCGGACCATCGGCGGGATTTTCCAGTCCAGTGGCGTTCCCACGCTCGGGCTCGATTCACTGCGATATTTCTGGAACAAGCGGACGCCCGAGCAGGTCGCGACGGACATCTCGGCCCTGGTCGCGCAGTATTCCGGGCCATGGAACACCCCGGATGTGCTGCTAATGGGTTATTCCTTCGGGGCGGACGTGCTGCCGGCGGCCTTTCTGGCGCTCGACCCCGCAACGAAAGCGAGGGTGAAGCAGGTCAGCCTTCTCGGTCTCTCTCCCTCGGCCGACTGGGAAATCACCGTTTCGGGATGGCTCACCGGTCCGTCCGGGGCCGCGACCCCAACCGGTCCGTCGCTCACGGATATACCGCCGGACCTCGTTCAGTGTGTCTACGGTATCGCCGAGAAGGACAGCCCTTGCCCGGGCCTCGCCGTCGGCGGGGTCGAGACCATTCAGACCCAGGGCGGCCACCATTTCGACGGCAACTACCCGGCCATCGCTCAGGACATCCTCGCTGGCCTCGACCGGCGGCGGGCAGCGGGAACAGTCAATTGAAAGACGTCGCAGATCCGACTGGAACCATACCCATTCCCATCGGACGCCGCAGCTTTTTGGCTTTGGGCGCAGCGCTGTCGGCGGCGTAGGCCCTGCGTGGAGCCATGGCTGGAGCAGAGGCAAGCGTCGCATTCAGCCATGACATGGTCATCAAAAAAGCCCGCACCCTTGCACAGGATGATTACGTGGCGCCGGTACGCTTGCATCCCTACCGCAAACGCCTGGTGCTGCTTGCTGCCACGGACGAGGCGCCGGAGGCGATCCGCGTACTGCATTGCAGGACAAACTGGAGCGATCTGCAGGCACGGTAGGAACGCTTAGCCCCACCGGTCCTTGAGCCGGGACCAGGCGATGGTCGCAGCAACCGCGGGTCGGCGCAGAAAGTGAAACGGGATGGGGTGCAGCCGGGTGACGGGAAAATCGAGATCCGGTTCGGGCACATCGGATGCCCAGTCAGCCAGTACCTTGCCCAGTATGCTTGCCATCGCCACGCCACGCCCGTTGTAGCCGACGGCGGACATGATGCCGTCCTCGGGGCTGCTGAGGTGGGGATAGTGGTCGGCGGTCATTGCGACAAAGCCGCCCCAGCTGAATGTCCAAGGCGTGTCGCCGAGCTGCGGATACAGCAATTCCGATACCGATTTCAGCTTGGCAAACTGCCGTTTCAGCCCCGCCTCGGTATAATCACCACGACCGCCCATCAGGAACCGGCCGTCTTGATCGAAGCGAAAATACAGCAGCAGGCGACGGCTGTCAGAGGCAGTGTGGCCGTAAGGCAGGATACTGCGGCGCAGATTGTCACCCAGCGGATCGGTGGCGATCTGGATCGAACGAGCTGGCACCACGCTGCGCCGCACACGCGGAGCGATGTCATCGGTGTAGCCGTTCGTGCAGATCAGCACGCGACCGGCCTGCACGGACCCGTTTGCACTGGTAACGCGATGCACCGTGCCATTGCGTTCGATGCCGGTGGCGCGCGTGTGACCGTGTAGAACCGCCCCGGCGCGGATCGCCGCATGGGCCAGACCGATGGCATAATTCAGCGGGTGCAGCTGTCCGCCGCGTTCATCGATCAGCGCACCGATATATGTGTCGGTCCCCAGCAAGTCCGAGGCCTCGTGTTTTGACAGCAGACGCAAGGGGGCGCCACGCCTTTGCCACTGCTCGACCCGGCGGGTGATCGTGGGCAGGGCCGAGGCGTCATGCACCGGCTGGAGCCAGCCTGGCTGGGCAAAACCGCAGTCCAACCCGAGCCGTGTCACCTGTGTGGCGACGAAATCGGCGGCCGCACCAGAGGTGCGCACCGCGCGGGGGCCGAAGATTGGACCGAAATGCGCTTCGACCGCGTCGGGGTCTTCCTTGAGGCCCGGATTGATCTGCCCGCCATTGCGCCCGGAGGCGCCCCAGCCGGGGGTTTCGGCCTCGAGCAGGATGACGCTGCGCCCTGACTCGGCGAGATGCAGGGCTGCCGTCAGGCCGGTGAACCCGCCGCCGATCACGACGACGTCGGCGGTGTGATCCCCGGCAAGCGGCGGACAGTCGGGCGGCGTGTGCGCTGTGGCGGACCAGACGGAATTGGCAAGACTGGGCAGTTCGTTCTGTATCATTGCGTGGTCCCTGGAACAGTTGGTCAGTAAACGGCGGGCTGGAAAATCTTCAACGCTGCAGGATATGCGTCAGATTAAAGCGAAACTACTTCAAGGCTGAATGCGTGGCCGACTGGCGTAGAGGGCAAAGACAGCCGACGATGAGACCTGCCCTTATCTCCAGATATCAACGAGCCTTGGCGGAAGTAGGTTCAGCGCAGCCGTCTGACTGATATGGTTGCTATCAACATACAGAGGTCGGCCGTCCGCACTTGTTGTCCGGCAAACCTCTGCATCACAAAAGAGGTTCGACAGGGCAACATATCGTACACCCTCCACAGCTTCGGCTATCCGCATCAAGATGCGCTCGGTCCGACCTGCCCGCGCTTCATACGCCTCGCGCGAGACTGCTGCCTCGGGTGTCCAGCCAAGTAGGGCTTGCCGCGCGAGGGAAGCCGGCACGTTTCGACCGATTTCGGGAACGGGACCAAGCAGTACAACCTCTCGGCCCGTCGCCACAATTGCCATAACAGTTTCACGGAGAGCCATTTCGACGAGCGTCGCGGTGTCGGCGTCACCAGAGTATTTCGTTTGATCGCCCGTCCATTCGAGACGGAGATCAGATCCAGCCTCCCCTTGAGGGCGCGTTCCTTCGACGTACAAGGTCCAGCGTGCGCCGAGCACCACCAGCCGAACGTCTTGTCGACCTTTCAACCACGACCACACCTGCTCGGTGAACTCTGGTCGACAGGTTTCACCATTTGAAAACCTCTGGACATTGAGGATCGGCGGACAACCAGCATTGCCAGCGAATAACCCACGCGAACCAACACGTTCGGCAGCCGAGTCCATGCCGGGCATCATCGCATCGGCATGGCTGTCACCCCAAAACAGGAAATCAACTGTGTCGTCTCCGTCAGACTGCGCACCGATTGAACAAAAGCCATCACTTGGGGTCCGACTGAAACACTCGTTCCTGCGATCATTCTTGTCCTCGGCAAATGCGGCTATGGTGGTGACATTCGTTGGCAACCTCGCGGGAAGGCCTTCGGTAATATGCAGCAACCCGCCCACACCCAGAATAATCGCCAGTGAGAGAGCGGAGGCGGAAAATATCGCGCGGCGCCCGAAACCCCGTGTCGGGTGAGCCCGAAACGGACGTTCGACAAAGTGAAAGGACAGCCAGGCCATTGCGACCGACAATGCGACAGCAAAGACGGCAAATTTGATTGGCAGAACCGCTGAGTCCAAAACGATCCGCATGAAGGCCAGGATCGGCCAGTGCCACAGATACAACGAGTAAGAGATCAGCCCGACCCAAACCAGAGCGTAATGTGCAAGCAGGGAAGACACGAAGCTTCCGCCACCTTTGGCTCCTACCCAAATGAGGATGGTGGCACCAACAACGGGTGGGAGGGCTGCTGCTGCGGGAAAAGGTGTTGCGGAGTCAAAGACAAACACAGGGATGAGGATCGCAGCGAGCCCAGAGATGGCCAGAGCCTCTCGCAACGCACGCCTTTTGGGCGGATGCAACGACGCAAGCGCGAGCATCGCTCCGGCACCGAGTTCCCATGCGCGAAAAACGATCAGATAGAACACCCAGTCGGGCTTGAGCGGCAGTACGAATACGGCTGCGATGAAGGAAAGAAGCGACAATCCCACGACAACCGAGAGTGACCTCTGCCATCCCATCCAAGCCAAAAACATGAGCAAGGGCGGGAAGAACAAATAGAATTGTTCTTCGACCGCAAGCGACCAAGTGTGGAGCAGAGGAGCAAATTCCGCCGCCTGAGCAAAATAATCAAGCGTCAGCGTAAAATATACGTTCGACAGAAAGAAGCCTGTGGCAAAGGCGGACTGGCCCAGATTCATCATCTCTTCAGGGAGCAGAACAAACCAACCGACTGCAAACGACGTGAGGATTACAGCTGTCAATGCCGGAAGGATGCGACGCGCGCGCCTCTCGTAAAAGGAGACCAAAGAGAACCGGCCTTCGGCAATTTTGCCGGCCACAATCGAGGTGATCAGGAAACCTGAAATCACAAAAAAGACGTCGACGCCAATGAAGCCCCCGGAGGGGCCGGGAAAGCCAGCGTGGTAGATTACAACGGGTAGGACCGCGATAGCACGCAATCCGTCTATATCGGGCCGGTACTTCAATTTTGACCCCTTAACCGAGCTGTTGCGAAGTCATGCACGTTCAACGTTGCGCTCCCGCGTTCAAGCAGCTGTGTGGTCTGCACGAGCCGACTCTATCTCACCATGTTCACTTCGTCTTATTGCGGTCAATCGAAGGCAGCACTGAAAACCAGCGGAAGACAGCCTAGTACAAAAATTAAGCGCAACATCACTGCAGCTTCCTTCGAGCTCTGATCAGAAAGGACAGAAAGTTCCCACACGCCTTTGGCGAGATCTCGCCAGACATGTGCGCCCTGCCTATCCACTTGTGACTTATACCTGGCGAACACCGTGTCCCGAACGACACTTTCGCCTGCTGCAAGCCGCTGCTCCCGCTAAGCCGAAATAGACTTGAATGACCATCATCGAGACGAAAGCGCGAAGGCGGCGTCGTTATTCTAAGCTCAGAGAACTTTATTAATCGCACAGGTACATCAAGCGGGAACGCCCGACATCGATCGGCGTTGACATGCACGTGACGATGCCGGTTTGGCAATCAATGGAGGACGGACCAATGGCCAGAACCAAAACTCTGGAAGACCTGTTTCTTGATACCCTGAAGGACATCTACTACGCAGAGCGCAAGATCTTGAAAGCGCTGCCAAAGATGAAACGTGCCGCAACTGACGAGAGCCTGGTGCAGGCGTTTGAAAAGCATCATGGCGAGACGGAAGAACAGATCGAAAGGCTGCAAAAGGTTTTCGAGATCATGGGCAAACCCGCCCGCGGCAAGACCTGCGACGCCATCGAAGGTATAATCTCGGAAGCTGAAGATATCATGGACGAATTCAAGGGCAGTCCTGCTCTGGATGCCGGTCTGATCTCATCGGCGCAGGCCGTCGAACATTACGAAATCACACGATATGGCACCCTGCATCGGTGGGCCACAGAGCTCGGCATGAAAGATGCGGCAAAGCTTCTGGATGAAACATTGCAGCAGGAATGGAAGACCGATGCTGATCTGACGGCCCTTGCCGACAAGACAGTCAACGATGCCGCAAAAGAGCCAGACGCTGCCTAAGCGAATGAGAGGGGCAAGTTTTCGCAGCCTTGCCCCTCTTTATCTACCCGGTCGATAAATGAATTGGATATAGTGGATGCGGCTTTGATCAGCCCAATCGGAAAAACCGCTGAATCCTAAGCACGAAAAATTTATAAAAATTTTGCATCCGTTGCACTAAATAGAACGGCTTATTGGAGTCAAACCATCGTCTTCATCTGCATCTTCACTGGCATCTTAATATAAAGAGACAGAGTGAAGGACTACCGGCGGACGCCGGTAGCATCATTTGGCGGAATGTAATTCCAGGTACTGTAGGATGATATCGTCGGTCACATTACCCGAGGTGGTGGAAAAATATCCACGGGCCCAGAACCGCCTGCCCCAGTAGCGCTTGCGCAACTCAGGGAACTCCATCTGGATACGTCGGGACGACCGGCCCTTGATCCGCTGCATGACATCCGACAGCGAGAGCTTCGGCGGGATCGACAGGAACATGTGGACATGGTCCCGCGCGAGCACGCCGCGCACGATGTGGACACCCATTTCCCCGCATGTCTGCCGGATGATCTCGCGGATCCGTTCCCGCATCGGCCCCTGCAGCACCTTGTATCGGTATTTTGTGACCCACACGACGTGGAATCTGTGGTAAAATCGCGTGTGCGCGGAGGACGAATACCTCATGATCTTCTCTCCTGAATTTTGAAGCCGTACCGCCAAAGCGGGCTTCAAAATTCAGGAGAGAAGATCAGAACCAGGTTCGCTGAAGCTGACCGGCTGGAAGCCGGTGGTTTATCTCCAATAGGTGGAAAATAAA
>JBBSNW010000028.1:0-56764 GCA_038260405.1 Rhodobacterales bacterium
AAGGAGCACGAGGCCGGGATTTCCGTGGCCGATCTGTGCCGCAAGCACGGGGTCAGCGATGCAACTGTCTATAAATGGAAAGCCAAGTATGGCGGCATGGATGTCAGCGAGGCGAAGCGGCTAAAGGCGCTCGAGGACGAGAACGGCAAGCTGAAAAAGCTCCTCTCCGACGCCATGTTGGACAATTCGGCTCTGAAAGACCTGCTTGGAAAAATGTATGGTCCGCCCCGCTATTGCAAGGTTTTCGTGCGTGGCCGTCCGGCTTGCGTAAATGTATCCGGCCTCTGATCAGTCAGCCGCTTTTGGCGACAAGGCCTTGATGAGATACGCCCCGAAGGTTCCAGATTAGTGGCACGGGATCATGTCTCGTTTTTTTGCGCCTGGCTTACCCTTGGTCGATCAACCGTTTGGTCATCACGTCCCCTGCAATGGGATTTGCGGTTATGGGCGGTTCAGGCCGCCGCTCCCTTTGACCGCAGATAGACGGTGCCGGGTTTTGTCAGGATTGCCCAGACGATCCGCGTCAGTTTTTTGGCCAAGGCGACAACGGCCTTGTTGCGATGGGTTCTGGCTTCGAGTCCGGTGAGCCAACGGCCCAAGGCATGGCTCTCACGGTTCAAATGCGGGAAGCAGGAACGCGCACCATGGATGATCAGACGGCGCACATATCCGTTTCCGCGCTTACTGATCCCAAGCAGGGTCTGCTTCCCTCCGGTCGAATGTTCCGCTGGAACAAGCCCCAGCCATGCCGCCATATCCCGCGCTTTCCCAAACTGGCGGCCATCGCCGGCTGCCGCCACCAGTGCTGTCGCGCCCAATGCCCCAATGCCGGGGATGGTCAAAAGCCTGCGGATCGTTTCATCTTCCTTGGCAATAGCTTCGATGTTGGCACTCAAGGCTTTGACCCGGTTCTCGATATAGGCAAGGTCATCCAACAGATCGTTCAACAAGGCGCGCATGTTCTGCGTCAGATCATTGTCGGAGTTAGCGATATGCCGTCGGATGTCGGCATGAAAGCCACCGGCCCCAATCCGCATGGCCAGCCCGTATTCGATGCAGAATGCTCGCGCTTGGTTCATCAAACCCGTGCGTTGCCCGACAAGCCGGCCGCGGATCCGATGCAGCGCCTGTAGATCAACCTGGTCTGGTGTGCGCATCTCGACAAAGCGCATGGTTGGACGGGTCACAGCTTCAGCTATCGCGGCGGCATCCACCGTATCGGTCTTGTTTGATTTCACGTAGGGCTGCACAAACCGAGCCGGGATGATCCGCGCGTCATACCCCATTCCGATCAACTTGCGCGCGAGCCATTGCGATCCGGGGCAGGCTTCCACCCCTATCAGCGCTTTGGGCGCCAGGTCGAAGAACGACTGCAGTGTTTCACGCGCAAACTTTGCCCGCTGGATAACAGCACCATTATGATTGACGGCGACAACGTGGAACGCTTTTTTGCCGATATCGATGCCATAGGCGAAAGGGTCAGGTAATGGTTTCGTTCGCATCCTTTCTCTCGTTCTGTTTGACGATGCAACAAGAGCATACGCTGGGGTGCGGGGCGGACCATCCCACTAATGGTGACGCCCGCCGCGAAGCGGCAAGCGGTCGCGCATCTTGTGCAGGGTTACGGGATGAGCGAACGGCGGGCGTGCCGGGTGATCGGCAGTTGCAGGAAGACCATGCGCTACGAGGCGGTCCGACAGGATGATCCCGTGTTGCGGGAGCGGCTGAAAGAACTGGCCAAGGTGCGGTCGTCCATTGTGGCGCCATTGGTCCGAGCCCAATGGACGACGGTTCGGCTAACTGAGACTGCCCTATGGTGCCATTACCGTCGAGGTTCATTCTGCAACCAAGACGGCATCACGGGTCTCATTTCGTCAGATCTATGAAACCATTGGCAAGCCTGTGAAATACCGGAAGACGGTCGCGGACATCGGACCGATTGTCACGAAGAATATCGTGAACGCCTAAGGTCTGATCCCCCGACTGTGCTGCATCCGGCGGGATCATACGATACGCAGAGTGCTTTTCGTGGCTGGGGCTGGAGCGGGGGGAGTGGCTGATGCCGTCGCTGGGGCGGGTTCGTCAACATGACGCGAGAAACAGCCGCGTCCGCTTTCCTTGGAGCGATAAAGCGCGGTGTCGGCGCGGCGGATCATGTTGTCGACTGGCGAGGCCAGTTCTGAATCACAGTATCCGATGCTCACACTGGGGCGGATGACGCTTTCATTTAAGTGGATGTCTGCACACAGGCACGCCAGAACCTGGCCAACGTATCTTTCGACATTGGTATTGGGCTTGACCTGCTGCCAGAGCAGAAATTCATCGCCGCCGATGCGGAACATGTGGCCCTCAATCGATTGCGGCAGGCCGCGCATGCGCCGGGCGATGGTTTCCAGAACGAAATCCCCGACTTCATGGCCGTAGGTGTCGTTGATCAGCTTGAAATGGTCCAGGTCGATGCAGGCGCAGATCACCTTGCGTTCAAGAAACACCCAGTTCTCCGGCGGCCATTGCCTTGAGAGTTCCGCAAGGGCGCGGCGGTTTCCCAGTCCGGTCAGCGGATCATGGCGCGCGGCCCAGTCGAGGCGCTGGTTCAGCCGGTAGGCGCGCATCGATATGGCGGCAAAGACCCAGACGAAGGCCGAGAAGGCGAGCACATAGGTGATGGCCGCGGTTGCGATCAGCAGGCTGGGTCTAGGGGCATTCAGGCTCATCAATACCAGCCGACCGAAATAGGTGCCGGCGATGACGAGGAACGGCAGGGCTAGCAGGGTGCGGCCTTCAAAGCTCTGGTCACGGGCGAGTTTCCAGCAATCCCATGCGAAATAGACGCCCAAGACGGTATTGATCACAGTGCTGGTGGTTAGCAGGGCCTTGATCTCGTTCAGCCCGACGGCAACGTAAGCCTCGACCGCCGAGAGGACCAGCCAGCACAACAGCCAGCCCCTGCGCCACGCCGGACGGCCCAGAAGGGCGCGGATCGACAGGTAGCCGCAGAAGATCCCGCCCATGACCGCAGAGGTCACAAGGCTGGCGCTGATCCAAAAGTCGAAGACTTCATTCAGGGACAGAATGCCGGTGCCGAGGATAAAGAAGATATGTGCCGCGACGAGTTCGGGCAGCCCGGTCGTGCGACTTTCGGCGAAGCGTCGGCGGTTGTCGACCAGCAGAATAAGCAGGGACACCACCACGAAAATGCAGGCGATGGACACAACGACATAAAGATCGACCTTCATGTTGATGGAGTCACCGTGCATTATTCGATACCCTAATCATTTCTACTGACTTGCTCCAAGTGGCTTGCTGGGTGACCGCAAGATCGCCTGACGAGGCCAGAGGTCAAACATTCTGGTCTTGTCCTGCTTGCGTTTCGGTCTCTCAATTCAGATATTCTGCCTTTCGTTCGAATGCCAAGGGACTTTTGGCGCCGAGCGATGAGTGTCGGCGGCGTGGAAATTCCCGCATCGCTCGCAGACACAACGTCTGCGTCTTTGACTGCGGTCCCTCGATTCGCATGTATTCGACAAACCGTCGGCGCAGCACGGATGCATATTGGTCTTTCATGGCAGCCTCCTGTCATCAGATTGAGAAGGTCCCAATAGTCAGTCAGGTTCGTCAGATCATAAAATCACAGCGATCCAATCGGCGCTGAAAACGGCGGTGCCAAAGTCGGACACGGTAGTGGCGGGATGGGAACCTGACTTTCGCTGCGGCTTGAAAAGACGGTTTTTTTAAGAACTCCAGTCGACTGATTAGGCCAATTCACTTACGGCTTTCGCTTGCTTCCGAAATCGGCGAACGACGATTTCTTCAAAGTCGTCGATGAATGTGTAAACGACTGGTATCACAACTAGGCTAAGGACTGTCGAAGTTATGAGCCCCCCGATCACCACGGTCGCCATCGGCTGTCGGAAGCTTGGGTCCCCTTCAACCAGGCTGAGCGCCGCCGGGAGCATGCCGCAGGACATGGCGACGGTCGTCATGATGATAGGACGGGCGCGCTTGTGGCAGGCGTCGACCAGCGCGTCATACCGGTTCATGCCGCCCTCGCGGGCGACCAGCGCATAGTCCATCAGCAGGATCGAGTTTTTCGAAACGATCCCCATCAACAGCAGCAGGCCGATGACCGCCGGCATCGAAAAGCTGGTGCCGGTGATGACCAGAGGGAACAGCGCGCCACCCAGCGCCAGTGGAAGGGCCATGAGGATCGTGACAGGCTGCAGGAAATCGCGGAACAGGATTACCAGAACGGCATAGACGCAGAAGATACCAAGCGCCATTGCCGTGGCGAAGTTTGTAAAGAGCTCCGACTGCCGCTTCAGATCGCCTTGTTCGACAAAATGCACGCCGGACGGCAACTTCTGGTAAGCCTCCAGTTGCTGCACTTCGCTATTGACGTCCGACAGGGACCGCCCGTTCAACTCGATCGTGACCGACACGTTGCGCGAGCGGTCGAGGCGGTTGATCTCGGATGGGGAGGAGCCGAGGGAGATCTCGGCAATCGCGCCCAGCGTCACGTTGCCGCCTGATCCTGCGACGGGGATAAGCTTGATCTGCTCCAGGCTCTGGCGCGCCTGTTCCGCCAGAGTTACCCGGATCGGGACCTGCCGTTCGGGCAGGTTCAACTGTGACAACGAGGACTCGTAGGCACCCGAGGTGGCAACCCGGATCGCGTTTGAGATTGCGAGCGATGTCACCCCGTAGGACGCTGCACGGGCGAGGTCTGGTGTGATGATGATTTCGGGCGACTGCATGGATGCCGAGGAGGTCACATTGCCGATCCCCGCGATGTTGGCCCTGACATCTTCGCCAAGATCGCTCGCGGCCTGTTCCAGCGTTTCGGAGTTGTCGCCGGCCATGGTTATCTGAAGTTGCGTGCCGTTGCCGCCCGAGCCAACCTCGATCCGAGCGCCGGGGACTGTCTCAACCGCGCGGCGGATGTCCGCTTCGATATCGGTCTGGGAGACATCCCGGTCATCGATGTTGGTCAGGTCCACCACGATGGTCGCCGAGGTGACGGAACTGGTGGAACTGCCGCCACCCATGCCGCCGCTTGAGGCCGATCCAGTGGCCTGAAAGACAGCCCTTACGTGATCGACGCCGACCAGTGCTTTGGAAACCTCGCGCGAGACACTGTCGGTTTCCTCGATCGTCGTGCCGGGCGCAGTGGTGATCGTGACCTGCGTCTGGCTGTCGTCGGAGGCCGGGAAGAACCCGGTGGAAAGCTGGCCCAGCATGAGGATTGTCAGCCCGAAAAAGGCGGCCACCCCCAGCACGGGGATCCAGCGATGCCGCAACGATCCTCTGATCAAGGACATGTAGCTCCGCATCAGGATGCCGTCCTTCTTCTCTTCAATCGGCTTGGCCTTCATCATGTAGGCGGCCATCATCGGGGTCACGAACCGGGCGACCAGCAGCGAGAAGAAGACCGCTACGCAGGCGGTTATGCCGAACTGCTTGAATATGATGCCGATGACCCCGCCCATGAAGGCGGTTGGCAGGAAGACAGCGATCAGGGTGAATGTCGTGGCGATCACGGCGAGGCCGATCTCGTCTGCGGCCTCCATCGAAGCCTCATAGGCGGGCTTGCCCATCTGCATGTGCCGTTCAATATTTTCGACCTCCACGATGGCGTCATCGACCAGGATACCGACCACCAGCGACAGGGCCAGCAGCGTGACCGTGTTGAGCGAGTAACCCAGATAGTCCATCACGAGGAACGTCGGAATGATGGAGAGCGGCAGCGCGACGGCGGCCAGCAACGTGCCGCGCCAATCCATAAGGAACAGGAAGACCACGATCACGGCAATCACCGCGCCTTCGTACAGCATGTCCATCGAAGCGCTGTAATTTTGCTCGGCGGGCAGGATGGTGTTGTAACCTTCGCTGATTTTAACCTGCGGGTTTTCAGTGGCGAATTCCTTGACAGCCTCGCGCGTATTTTCGGTCACGGCGATGTCCGAATAGCCGGTCAGGCGCTTGATCTGTGCCGCGATCACTGGTTCACCATCTAGGTAGGCGAGTGAGGACAAATCGGAAAAAGTATCGGTCACTGTGCCCAACTCGTCCAGCCGCACCCAGCTGCCATTGGGTAAAGGGATCGGTATGGCGCGCAGGTCCTCGACGCTTTCTGACGCCGCGAGCACCCGGACGGATTGGGATCCATTGCCGATCTCGGCTTTGCCGCCGGAAAGATCGCGCTGCACATCGTCAAGCTGGGCGTTTACGTCAGCCGTGGACAGGCCAAGACCGCTCAGGAGCAGAGGGTCGAGTTCGACTCTGATCTCGCGGTCCACACCGCCGAGGCGGCCCACTTCGCCCACGCCATCGACGGACATGAGCGCACGTTTGAAGTCATTGTCGATGAACCAGCTGAGTTCTGCGTCGTCGAGCTTGTCGGAACTGACGACGTAGGTGATCAGTGGTCCGCCGGAGAGCGTGGACTTGGACACGGTGGGAGCATTCATGTCTGTGGGCAGGTCGCTTTGTGCCTGATCCACTGCCGATTGCACTTCGTCCGCTGCGGTCTGCGCGTCCTTGCCGACCTCGAAGGCGACAGAGATGCTTACGGAGCCGTCGGTGATCGTCGTCGTTACCGAATCGAGCTGTGCCAACCCGGTCAACTGATCCTCTATCTTGCGTGCGACCTCAGTCTCAAGCTGAGCTGCCGCCGCGCCGTCGAGGCTGGCGGAGATGTTGATTGTCGGCAGCGACATGTCGGGAAAATTCTGCACATCGAGCCGGTTGAAGGCCATCAGTCCTGTGATGGTCAGCAGGACGAAGGCGAGGATGGGGGTGACGGGGTTCTTGATGGACCATGCCGAGATATTCATTGGTCGGTCTCCCCTTTGGATTCGGCGGTGCTGGTCGCGGCTGAATCGGCGTGTTCCGGCGTGTCATCCTTGGCCTCAGCGACCCGCACGACGGACCCATCAGACAGGAATGCACCACCAGATTGCACGATCTGCGCATCGGCGGACAGATCGCTGGTGATCTCCACCCGGTTCCCTCGCCGTCTGCCCGTCTCGACCCGGATGCGTGATACATTTGGTCTCTCGCCATCCTTTAGCGTGAAGACGTAAGAAAAACCGTCCTGCATCACCACGGCAGGCGAGGGCACTGACAGCGCCTCGCGTTCACCCACCTTGAAGACGCCCGTAATCATGATGCCGGTCTTGGGCTGCACCGTCTCGTCCGGCGGTGTCAGCGAGACGTAGACGATCACGCGCCCGTTGCTTTCGGAGACGGAGGGCGCGATGCGCCGCACTTCGCCGGAGATGTCGCCGAGCGGGGTGGGAACGCTGACCGATGTGCCGACCTCAATGTTGCGCAACTGATTCAACGGAACCTCGGCCTGCCACTCAACACGTCCGTCGCGCACAAGGCGGAACAGTTCCGCGCCCGCGCTCACCACGTCGCCCACGGCGGCGCTGCGGGACGATATGACACCGCCGGTCACGGCCTTCACCTCGGTGTGATCCAGATCGAGCCGCGCGGAGGCCAGTTGCGCTTCGGCAGAAGACACGTCGGCCTTCGCCTTACGCTCTGTCGAGAGGTATTCGGCGGCCTGCTGCTGGGAAATCGCGCTGCCGCTGCTGAGCTTGCGCGCGCGGTCTGCGTCGGCGGTTGCCATTTCGAGAGAGGCGCGCGCAGATTCTAGCGACGCTTCCAATTGCTGGATGTCGTTCTCAAGAGAACCGCGCGAAAACGCGGTGAGAAGGTCATCCTTCGCGACCGTCTCGCCCACATCGGCGTTGACGGTTTCGATCATCTGACCACCCACTTGCGCCGAAATCACCACCTCCTGCCAGGCCGCCAGCCAGCCATTGGCCTGTACTTCCACCGGCCACAGGGCCTTATGTGGTTTGGTCACCGAGACGGTGAGAGCCGCCGCGCTCTGCGGGGGCGCCACGGTTTCGACGGTCGCGTCGTCCCCATAGGTCATCGGCAGGACATAGACGGCGATGATCCCGAGGGCCGCAGCAGCGACACCGCCGATAAGTAGTTTTTGTTTTGCGGTCATGTTCGAGCTTTCAATCTAACTTGGGAAGGCAGGCGTCGGTGGCACCCAGCCACCGCCGGCCGCCTTGTAAAGCGTGATCCATTGCACCAGCAGCGCCTTGCGCTGGCTGATGCGGGTGATGCGCGCCGATTGCACTTGCCGACGTGCGTCTTCGCGGTCGAGCAGGGAGGCGCCACCGGCCTGCCACTCTTGGTCGATCGCTTCGAAATAAGACTGATACTGCTGAACGAGCCTCTCGGCGCTGCTCAGGTTGGTGCGGGCCGCAGCGAGGCGGGTGAGCGCCCCATCGACTTCGGAAACGGCGGTGAGCACAGTTGAGCGATAGGTCTCTGCGGCGATCAGGGCGTCCGCATTCGACACACGCACCGAGGCGCGTGAGGAACCGCCGTCGAGAATGGGCAACGACAGCGCTGGACCAAATGACCACGACTTTGAGTCGGAGTGAGTGATGCTGCCGTCGAGGGTTAGCGACGGATAAAGGCTTGCCTGAGCAACCTTCAGATCCAGCAACGTGGCCGCGAACCGCTTTTCCGCTTCGATCACGTCTGGCCGCTGGCGCAGCATATCAGCGGGCACGGAAGCAACCTGGAATCTCTTGGCCGACGGCAGTCCGCCGCCCTTGGCAAGAGTCGCGTCGATCTGTCCCTGCGAGACGCCTACCACCCGTGCAAGGCTTTGGGCCGCCACCTTGCAATCGGCGCGCTGCGTCGTGAAGTTGATCTCGGCATTTGCCACATTGGCCCGCGCCAGCGACAGGTCGGCAGAGGCGCTTAGCCCTGCGTTCACAAGGCTGCGCGTCGCCTTTACGGTCTCCTCCTGCGAGGCGAGCGCGTTGCGGTATTCCGCTTCGGCGAGTTTGCAGGCGCGGTAGTCGACGTAGCCGTTGGCGACCTCCGCTGCGAGCGACACGTAGGATCCGGCGTAGGAGATTTCTTCGGCCCGGGCGCGGACGTTCGCCGCGCGTGCGGAGTTTCGCAACTTGCCGAACAGGTCGATCTCCCAACTGGCATCCAGCAGGGCGGAACGGCTTTCAGTACGACCCTCGAGTTCGGTTTCGCTTGCCGTGGCAGACGCCGTACCTGTCATGCTGGGGTAAAGGTCGGCGCTGTTCTGACCCGCCTGTGCTCGGGCGGACATGACACTGGCCGCCGCACTGCGCAGGTCGGGGCTGCGAGACCGCGAAAGCGCCAGCACTTGCGTCAACTGCGGATCACCGGTCCGGGACCACCAATCCACGTCCAGCGCTGCGCCGCCTTGTTGCTGCGTGGCGTATTGCGCCGCCACGGCCTGCGTGGCATCGGGCCGGATCAATGGCAAGCTGCACCCGGCAAGCGCGCAGACCCCGAAAAGGGCAGTGGCAGTTTTCATTCACAGGCTCCGATATTCATCGGGATCGGTATGCAGCGAGCGATTGTTAAGTTGTGTCAAGTCTTTGCAAAGATATCAAAAGCTGACTATCCGAAACCGACAGTGGCGTTAAGGTCGCGTCAAAAGGACGATCCATGACAACCATTCTGCTGATCGACGACGATACAGAACTGACCGGACTGCTGGGAGAGTACCTGGAGCAGGAGGGATTTCGCGTGGCCATCGCGGCAGACGGCGAGCGCGCGTTCGGGCGTATCGTCGATGCGCGCGCGGACATCGTCGTGCTCGACATCATGATGCCCAAGGTCGACGGGCTTCAGGTCCTGCGCCGCATCCGCTCGGAAAGCAGCGTGCCTGTATTGATGCTCACCGCTCGGGGGGACGAGGCGGACCGGATCGCGGGGCTGGACCTCGGGGCGGACGACTACCTGGCCAAGCCGTGCTCTCCCGCTGAACTGACTGCACGCATCCGCGCCATCCTCCGACGTACCCAGCCCGGCGGGGAACCCACCAGCGAGGCGACGGGGGTACAACGCGAAGGGCCCCTTGCCATCGACCGCGCACGCCGCGTCGCCACATGGGCAGACACGCCCGTCGTCTTGACAGGGGTGGAATTCAACATTCTCGACGTCCTGATCGCACAGGTGGGCAAACCGGTGTCGCGCGCGGAGCTTTCGCAGCAGGGGCTTGGCCGCCCGCTCGCCTCCTATGACCGTGCCGTCGACGTGCATGTCTCGTCGATCCGTCAGAAGATCGGTACGTTCGATGACGGGCGATCCCCCATCCAGAGCCTACGCGGTATCGGCTATGTTCTTGTCAAGGAGTGACGGACCATGATCGTCAGGGTCTTTGGCTTCATCTGGGGGGCGACGTTCGTGACGCTGCTGCTCTTCTCGGCGCTGATATACTTTGTCGACCTGACCCCGCCAGAGGATGTCCACCGCAGAACCGAGACGGAACTGCTCTTTCAGGATCTGGGGCTGATCTACTCAAGCGATGGACTGGCTGGCGTTCAGTCATACTGGCAGATCATCGCTCCCGCGCACCCACAAATGCTGCTGGAAGAAGACGCCGATTGCAGTGACCCTGCGACCATCGGCACGCCAGCGCAGGGCTGTCTGAGTCTCGTGTATCTCGAGAACGCAAGGGACGGTCTGGCAATGCTGCCGCCCATCCTGCTACCGCTCTTTATTGGAGGGCTGGTCAGCGCCGTCATGGCGATATTCCTGTCGCGCTGGCTGACCCGTCCACTGCGCGATGTCAGCCGTGGCCTGAAGGCGTTAGCCAGTGGGCATCTCGACACACGCATTCTCGACGGCCTGCGCACCTCCAACAGCGAAATCCGGGATTTGGGTCGCGATTTCGACCTCGCCGCCGAGCGTTTGCACGCACTGACGGAGGGCAGAAGCCGCCTGTTCCACGACATCTCCCACGAGATACGCTCGCCCTTGGCCCGGCTGCGCGCGGCAGTCGGATTGATCGAGGTCAACCCGGCACGGGGGGGGGCACTTGCGAAACGCATGGAGGGCGATATTGCCCGGCTGGACCATCTGGTCGATGAAATCCTGACACTTGCCCGGCTCGATCGCGGTGAGCCGCTCGGCACGGTCGCAGTCTTCGACCTTTTGGATATTGTCGAGAACATCATTTTCGACGCCAATTTTGAAGGCCGCGAGAAAAATGTCAGCGCACGATACTCGGGCGCAGAAAAACTGGAATTGCTGGGTAACCCCGAACTGTTGCACCGTGCCTGCGAAAATGTCGTCAGAAATGCGCTGTCCTATTCGCCCAACGGCGGGACCGTCTCCGTCACCGGCAGCCGCCACAAAGACGAAATCGTCCTCGAAATTACGGACGACGGGCCAGGCGTACCTGAACCTAAACTCAAGGCGATATTCAGCCCGTTCGTGCGTGTCGACGGGGATACGGCGCCCCAAGGGATTGGCCTTGGTCTCGCGATCGCAGCCAGCGCCGTTAGATCGCATGGAGGAAAGATAATGGCACAAAACCGGGTGAAAGGTGGGCTACTGATCAGGATTGAAATACCTTTGGGTGATCTCGTAAATTCCGGTGTCTGACCTGTGAAGGTTTATACACGGCATTAGTGGCTTAACCTGAGCATATTCCGCTGGGTCGCTTCACGTATGCAAGCAGGCGGCCGGAGACGTATGTCAAAAAGCGCATGACTGAAAGGTCCCCATTACTGAAGTCCAGTTCCTATGGTCGCATGTCGAACTATCGGCAAAACCAAATACATTACTTTTCTGATGACAGCTGCGAGAAGGTAACTGTAATCTGCGATTGTATTTTCAGATAGCCTTAGAAGGAAACGACAATGTTTCGTTTAATATTTATCGTGCTGGCTCTGTTTGTCGCGTCGGTTCCCCCACTCGCATTTGCCGACAATTCTGGAAACATGTTTTCGCGGGAAATCCGGAGAGAAGCTCAGGAGGCCCTCAACTTCTATGGGTTTGATGCAGGAACGCCCGATGGCATCTTTGGCCCCGGAACCCAGCGTGCTATCGCTGCCTATCAGAGCTCAAATGGTGGCCAGCCTACTGGCGAGTTTAGTCGGGCGGGCATTGGCAACCTTCTGCAAGCCTACCGGTCTGATAGAGCATCGAAACCCGCCAGCCAATCTTCCGGCACGCCGCCGCAGCTTGCCTCCGTCATCGCGAATTACAGCGACATGTGTGGTATTCCAGCCAGAACACTGATGGATATGCCTGGCTTCCTCCAGAAGGCCGACCTGAATCAAGATGGAAAGCCAGATTATCTCATCGATGGTTCGGGAGCGAGTTGTTCAATGCTTTGTGGTGCCGCGAAGTGCCAAGTTTCCGTCATAGCTTCGGGCCTCGGAGGCTATCGCGTGAATGAATTCCTAGGTTACAGCGTCACTCCCTCGACCTTCGATTGCGATTCCACCGGCGCCTGCACTTTCGCCCGGTAGCGGAGCAGGTAGCGGATTATTTGGTGTGTCGTCATTCGGAACCAAGGTAGCCATGGAACTCGGCACGTTCCGGTTGTGAATCATCTCCCTGCGCAGGTGGATCTTCGTCACGGGCGAACACGAGGGTCCCGGAACCTTATGGATTTGACGCCCGAACCGCGCGCTTGTTCCATTCGTGTCGATTGTCATCAGTGCGGATGGGTAGCATTTTAGCCGCACGCCTTCCTTGATCGGAAAGGGACATGGTCTCGAATGACCGCACTGGACCTGCCTGACCCGAATCTTGATCGAAACCATTGGAACCAACTCTCGCAGGCCATGCCATCTGATGGCGTGCAGGCATTATTCAAAACCGATTTCGCTTGCGTCAGGCGACTTCAGAAGGTGCGTTGGCCTGACGGCGTGACGTGCCCGGGATGCGGCGCGGCAAATATTGCGCAGATCAAGGCGCGAAAAAATTATCAGTGCCGTGATTGCCGACGGCAATTTTCTGTCACGACGGACACGATCTGTCACCGTACGCATCTTGATCTCATGACCCGGTTCATCGCCGCCGAGACGATGATTGCGGATGTGCGGCCCGAACTGCCTATTCGCACTCGCGCACCAATTACATGACTGTGTTACAAGCTCAGCACGCATAGGGCATTTTTTCACCCCATCCAGTCACGTCATGGCCCCCGTAGACCATTTTTCGGATCATCGGAGCGGCCAGCGACGAGGTGAAACCACCGGTCGGCTTGCTGACCTCGTTGAGCCGGTTCATCTGATCGTCGTTCAGACTTATGCTTGCTGCCTTGATATTGTCGGTCAATTGCGCCGCCGTGCGCGCACCGATGGTGGTAGAGGCCACGCCTGGACGTGCCATCACCCAGACAAGTGCCGCCTGCGCCGGGTCGCAATCCAGTTCAGCAGCAACTTTCCGCAGCGTGCCAAGAATTTCCCAGTTTCGCTCCGTGAACTTGCTGTCGCCGAACGGGTTCGCACCGCTCAGCCGCCCGGCGTCGGAAGTATCTTCTTGCTTGTATTTCCCCGTCAAGAACCCGCCGGCCAGCGGGCTCCAGGGCATCACACCCATGCCGCCTTCGCGCGCGGCAGGGAAATGCTCGGCCTCCACGTCCCGCGCAACCAATGAATATTCGAGCTGCATCGCGATCGGGCCGGGTATCCGGCGCTCTGCCGCGATCGTCGCGGCCTTCATAGCGACCCAGGCGGGCATGTCGGAAAAGGCGTAATGGCGGATCTTGCCGGCGCGCACCAGATCGCCCAGGGTTTGCATGATCTCGTCCACCGGGGTGACACCATCCCAGATATGCATCCAGTAAAGGTCTATATGATCGGTGCCGAGCCGTTTGAGCGAGGCGTCGAGCGCGCGGTGAATGTTCTTCGAACCGGCCCCGCCCGCATGGGGATTTCCCCTGCCATTCGTCGTCCCTGTCAGGGGACTGCTGGATCCATTGAAGCCGAACTTGGTGGCCAGCACGATGTCATCGCGGGATTTAGTCTCACGGATGAACTTGCCGACGAATTCTTCGCTCACGCCGCCAGAATAAATGTCAGCGGTGTCCACGAAGTTGCCGCCTGCGTCGCGGTAGATGTTGAAGATTTCTCGCGACGACACCTCGTCCGCGCCCCAGTCGCCGGGACCGAAGGTCATCGTGCCAAGGCAAAGAGGGCTGACGACAAGACCGGAGCGCCCAAGGGCGCGATAAGTGGTGAGTGACATGGTTGGCTCCTGTTTCATATCGAACGCTATGAAACATCTATGGGCGCCTTGATTTTCTTCGTCAACGACTTTAATAACAGTCGTTATGAAAGAGGCCTCCCCACCGCGCCGCAAGACCGGCCGACCCTTGTCCTTCGACCGCGACGCCGCGCTTGAAAAGGCGATGCTGACATTCTGGGAAAGCGGTTACGAGACGACCTCTATCAGCGATCTGACCACTGTAATGGGGGTGACAGCCCCCAGTATCTACGCGGCGTTTGGCGACAAGAAGCGGTTGTTCCTCGAAGCGATGCGGCGCTATGCAGGCGATCCGGACGATCTCGAGAAAGCTTTCGCCCTTGCACCAACGGCGCGGGACGCCGTGGCAGACATGCTCGAGAAAGCGGCACGGCTCTTCACCGGTGACGCGACACCGAGGGGGTGCCTGCTCGCCAGTGCAGCGGCCACCGGATCGAAAGATGCCGCCGATGTGCGCGAAGCTGCGGCGCAGGAACGACGTGTCATCCGGGGGATTATCGTCAGACGTATCGAAAGAGACATCCAGGCGGGGCTCCTGCCGCCGGAGACGACGCCCCACGTCCTCGCCGACCTCGCGCTCGCCGTGACGCAGGGCATGTCCGTCCTCGCACGTGACGGAGCGGATCGGAATGTCCTGCTGGCCGTCGCTCGCATGTCGATGGCGAGCTGGCCAGGATCGCCGGTCGAGAGCAACACCTTCTGAGCGCCCTCTTTGAATACGCCACTTGTTGCCATCACAGAACCTGTCGGTTCGCGCATTTGTCTTCCGACCCAATTGACCCTGACCAAACTCTCGCTGTCGAATTCGAAGCTGCATTGCAGCGTCTTCGAGCCAGCCATCGTGTAGCTTGCAGCCAATCACGGCTATGAGTGACGGCGGTGAGGACAAAGTAGATCGTTCTACGGCGAACTCAGTTCCCTCGGACAAGCGCGGGCTCGATTGGAAGTCGAGAACCACGCGAGACCACGGGGTCGGTCGATACCAACTCCGTGGCCAGGACGCACTGGTTTCAGCGCGCCGGAATGATCTTGTCAGCTCTCAGGCGTTCGAAGAGATCGTAAAACGCGGCATCGGTGGCAACGTATCCGGTAAAACCCATCCGGCGGCTCTTCGACATGTCCGTCACCACCTCGATAGGACGACCGAGATCGGCATCGGTGTGCCATGGCGAGGCGAGCTGGGCGAGATCGGCCTCGGCTAGCCCGTGGCGGTTGGCCATTTCGGACCAGACCTCTGCATCGTCTTTCATCTGCTCTGCAAGTGGGCGCTCGGTACCATCGAACTCTTCCGCGTCGATACCAAACCAGTCGGCGATGCGCGACCACATCCAGCTCCAGCGGAAGACATCCCCGTTGACCACGTTGAAGTCCTCGTTGCGAGCCTCCGGGGTGACCGCGGCCCACGCCACCTGGGCGGCAAGCTGGCGCGCATCGGTCATGTCGGTGAGGCTCTCCCATTGCACCTGCGACCCGGGAAAGTGGAACGGGCGCCCGGTTTCGCGACAGATCGCGGCATAGACCGCCAGGGTCGTGCCCATGTTCATGGCGTTGCCGACCGCCTTGCCGATCACGGTATGCGGGCGGTGGACGCTCCAGCCGAAGCCATCGCGTTCCGCGGCGGCGAAGACCTCGTCCTCCTGCGCGTAATAGAAATTCTCCACGTCGAGCCGACCCTGGTCCTCGCGGAAGGGCGTCTTGGGCAGGGTGCCTTTGCCATAGGCTTCGAACGGGCCGAGGTAATGCTTGAGGCCGGTCACCAGTGCCACATGCTCAACAGAGCCCGCGGGGCGCAGTGCGTCGAGCAGGTTGCGCACCATCGCCGCGTTGACGCGGATGTTCTCGGCCTCGGTGTCTTTCCGCAGCCATGTCGTGAGGAACACATGCGTGGGATCGATACCCGCAAGTGCCGCGCCAAGGGCGTCGGGATCAAGCAGATCCGCCGCAACCGGCGTCACGCCATTCTGTTTTCCGGGCGTCCTGGCAAGGCCGTATACGTTCCAGCCATCGGCGACCAGTCGCTCGGCCACAGCGCTTCCCTGGATGCCGGTAGCGCCAACCACCAATGCACGTTTTGTCATCTTGCTCTCCAATTCATCTTTGCAGACCACATCTATGCACAGGGCGTCACTTCGGGTAGACGGCACCGAATTGGGACATAGGCACCATGAGGTAACCATCATGCAACCCGGCACCGACGAGCAGGAATGGCGCGAGGATTGCGCGCCGCGCCGTGTGCTCGAGATCTTCTCGACGAAATGGACCAGCATGATGCTGCACACGCTCCATGCGCTGCATGACGGACGGGCGCGCACTGGAGTGCTGCATCGCAGCCTGCCTGGGATCTCCAAGAAGATGTTGGTTCAGACCCTGCGAGAGATGGAACGCAGCGGCCTGATCGACCGCCATGTCAAGGGCACGGTCCCGCCGGCTGTGGAATATAGCCTGACTTCGCTTGGAGACCGCTTCGTTGACTTGGTCGATCTGGTTTATGACTGGGGCCGCCGAAATGCCGATGCGCTGGACCTGCTGCAAGAGCGTTCCTCGTCCCGTCGGAAGCCAGGTGATTAGTGGGTTCCGGAGGCTATAGAGAGAACGGTCCTGCCGACCGACCCCGGCTTCAGAGCAATCGAACGCGAGGAAATGTATCGTCACATCAAATAAGCCCGGAAGAATGCACTTGCGAACGCTAGGTGCTAGGCGATGAAAGTTAATTTCTTCGCATACTTTGTGCATATTACTTCGTCGACCGTGAACAACGCCTACGCGCCCACTTCCTGGTTGCGCCGCCCGCCATCGGCCGCGGTTGACGGCCTCACGGCGTCGGCGATTCATGCGATGAACAGGGCCCAAAGGCCAGGATCTTTCGGATGTTGTGCCCGCAGCCGCAGAGGACGGCGAAGATTGCGTCGCCGGAAGTTCCCTTCAAGGGGCAGCGGGCAAGACGGCCATCTGTTTTCATGTGGCCGATCTCCGGCCGATCGCGCTTCGCCTTCGGAGCTGCGCTTTCAGCCCATCCGTCAGCCCGCGACGCATTCCGGATATCAACACTTGGGTCTTTCCGAAACCTTGTCCGCGGTAGCCCCAGTCCACGACGGAAAGGGCGGGGCGCCGGTCGGTGAGCGTTTCGACATGTTCCAGGGCCTCGGCCAGCATATGGCCGTCGTATGGATTGCCGGGCATGGCGCGCATCCCTACCAACCACTGCCCGACAGGCGAATGTTCACATTCGCCGAGAGGGGCTGAGCGAGGACGGATGAATCGGCGGCTGATGCTGGAGTGAGGAGGATCAGAAAACAGCGTGGGGCGCTGTTTTCCCGACGAACGTCTCACCTGTGAAATGCTGGATATAAGGGGAGTTCACCCAGCGGGCGATCACAGCCTCGTCCGAGAGCCGATAGGCATGCTGCAGATACATGAGGCCCGGGACCAGTCGTGGCGGCGTCGCAGGCCGTCCAGTCGTCGACGGAAACAAACCGGCCCACTCCCGTTCGAAGAACTCCCAGTCGATCAGATCGCGGCGCCGATTGTATCGGCAAGTCCTGCATAAGCTCGTATTCTCGAAACCACCCCTTCAGGGCGTTCTTCGTTGGATACCCCAACTCATGGATGGTAGCCCCCAAGCGCTTGCCGAGCTTGATATAAAGCTCTACCGCGCGCATTCGCTCTTCGTAGTTGTGCATGAACTATCTCCAAGATAGTCCAACTTTTCGTCCGCACCCCCCCCGGTTCACTTCTGGCTGGAAAGCAACAGGCTCAGATCACTATGGCACACAAGTTACGTCAGGAGGGGCTACCCAACACATCATGAACGAAAATATGCATTCAATCAGTAAGTCCCTGCGCGAACGCCGTCGGCGGCCTCGAAGATGAGATCCAACTGCTGATCCCCTGGCAAGCATTTCAGTGAGAGCTTCTGCATGGGCGCGCCCAACAGGCTGTGAAATTCGATTTCGCTCATTGAGGGGTATTCGCGCTTGCGGTGGCGGACCATCAGGTTTTCGTAGGATGGGCGCTTTGGCACACGCGCCCACGCCTTGCGGAATTCAGGCTCTTGCTGAAGGCGCAATGCAAAGAGGTAATGTGGCCAGAAGTAGGGGTGCACCGGCCGTTGCGCACCGCCTGTGGGGTGCACCGCCCAGAGCTTGTCGATGGGCTCCAGCACGCGCTTCTTTTGCGGCGGCTTGCGCGTTGCGGAAAGGCGGCAGGCCAATGCGCCCATGCTTCCCGGGTCAAGCTCGCGCCGCAAGGTCTGCAACCGCCGCGGCCGGTCCCAGTAGCGTCGCATCTCGGCGAGCCAACCTTGGGCAAGCGGATTCCCCGCATCCGAAGCGATGAACCAATTCTCGATCGGGCGGCGGCGGTAGGGATCGTGAAAGGCAAAGAACCCTGTGCTCATCAATGGTTCGAGCCAGTCCTCCAGGGGACGGCAGGGGATCGTTCCGCAATCGACGTAGACGCCGCCGTTTTCGGCGAGGTCGTAAACTCGGAAAAAGTCCGCGCGCGACTGAAAAGTCTGCGGAATATAAGGCAGTCCCAATGTGCTGAACGCGGTTTCAGCATCCTTGTCGTCGCATATCTCGATGGACCAGCCCGGGTTCAGCCGAGCCCAAGCTTCCCAACAGCGCTTCACGAGGTCCGGAGCGTCGGCCTCGCCCTGCGCCCAAAACAACGAAATACGCTTCTTCAATAATCCAATCCCGCGTTATCGCACTGTTGCGCCCGAGAGCCGGTTTGGTCAAAAGGGTCTGACTCCGCTTAGCGAAGCCCACGTGGCCATGCAAGTAACTTCCCCATTCTCAAAGATTGAGACGCTGTGATGCCCCTGTCCCGCTTGAAACTTTATGCGATCGTAAAATATCGCCGAGCCACCCGAATCTTCCGCAAAACCCTGAGACGGCTAGAGCGTAGCAGTAGCGGTATTTCCAACAATTTCGATCGTGCGCCACTGCGCCAATCGGCGCTGGCAGCGCTTATCGGAAAGAGCCCGCAGCATTCGGATCAGGACGCCGCCGTGAGCGACCTCGCGGTTTATAGCACCTATTGTGGTCCGCTTGGCAGGTTCACATATGACCGCAACAATCGGCCGAAACACTGGCCGCATTACTTTGTTTCCAACAACAGAACCGTTCTGGATATCGTCGAGGAGCTGGGATGGAAGCCGATCTATCTCGACCTCCCGGTCAGCGGCAATCCGATACTGAGCGCGCATCAGGCGAAAGTGGCCAAGGCACTGCCACACCTTTTCCCTGATCTCGCGCGGTACCGTTTCCTCGCATATCTCGACGACAAGCGACGGATTGCACATGATGAGCTGGAGGGTATCCGCAAAAGGCTTGTCGAGGATCGCGCTGCTATGGCGCTGCGCCTCAGCCCGCACATACGAGATAACGTGTTGTGGGAGTTCACCGACTCGCTGTTCCAGGACCGCTACCGCGAGCAGTCGCACCAAATGCTGCGCTATATGCTGGCCCAGATCGACACTGGCAAGACGCTGGAGACCGACCGACTTTTCACCACGAATTTCATTCTGCGTGACACAGCTCACCCCCGCACTCAAATGCTTGGCGAGCGCTGGTATGACGACATTCTTGCCTGCGGCATCGACTGCCAGCTGCCCTTCGCGTTCCTGGCTCAGGGCGAGGACGCCATCCTTGATTTGCCGGCACCGTCCCGAAAGAAGTACCTCGGGGAAAGACTGGCTTAGCGGCAGGTACATCCCGCGCCTCCGCCGGTCGCGTTTTTGCATGTAGACTCACCGCTGATGTCGTCTCCGTCGAAGTTAAGCTCTTCCCGTAGCGGTACCTCTGTCATCCGACAGTGCGACAGGAGGCACAGAGCATCGTGCGCTCCGCGGCAAAGCTTTGGGCGTCATGCAGTCCGGTGAGTTGGCATCGGCGGCGGAAAGAGCGTGTCATATACCCAAGTGAAGACGAAGGTGTAGACCAGGTAGAAAGCGGCGAAGGCAAGGTCCATCAGCAACGCGTCGATCAGCGAAATGCCCAGCATCCAGGCAAAGACCGGAAGCAGCATGGCAAGAAGCGTCGCCTCGAACGACAGGGCGTGCAGAATTCGCAAGGTGACCGTCTTGCGGACATCGCCGCGCCAGCGCGTCAGGGCATGGTCGAAGCCAAGATTATAGGCGTAGTTCCACAGTGTCGCGACCGTCGCCCCGACGAGCGCGACGCTTCCTATCTTGCCGAGCGGATGATCGAACGCCCATGCAAAGAGCGGCGTGACGATCAGGAGCCCGACGACTTCGAAGGAAAGAGCCTGCCGGATCCGGTCGAAAGTGCTGCGCATGAAAATGCTCCAAGTCGGGTGTCAGTCTGCCCGGCGCGCCGAGTGCGCTACACGATTGTGCCGGTAAAGTAAGCGGTTTTGGCATACAGTGCCCAAATGAAAAGCGAAAGAGAGATGGAGCGATTGTGATTGGATGAATGGGTTTGCAGATCCGAACCAATATTTTTGGTTTACCGATCCGGGGCTGCCATTAGCTCACGTAGCGCCCTCCGCAGGCTCAGGGCCTCGCCGAAGGCGGCGGCGGCATCACCTGGGATTTCCGCAACGGGGCTGGTCGCCTCGTGCGAAGGTGATGTCATCAGAAGCTGGGGTTGGATCTTGGTCCTCTTGCAAGGAAGGACTATCTCCACGGCATGAACAACACCTCCTCAAAAGACCCACAACCACCCCGTCAGGCGCCGCAGGCCGGCGCACCGGCGTTTCTCTGGATCCTCGTGGGCGTGATGGCCGCGATCGAACTGATCCTGAGCCTTTCGTCATCCGGCTTTTTAGGGTCCGAAAACCTGCGGTGGCCCGCCTTTGCCCTTGGAGCGTTCTGGCAGCCGGTGCTCTCCGGCGCGGCACCGCCGCTCTACCAAGGTCAGAGCGTCCTGATGTTCATAACCTACGCCTTTCTGCATGGCGGTTTCCTACACCTTGCCATGAACAGCGTCATCCTGCTGTCGCTTGGGAAATTCGTCGCCACCCATGTCGGCACAGCCCGGACATTGCTGGTTCTGTTCCTGTCGGCTGTCGGGGGGGCCGCCTGTTTCGGGCTGATGTCCTCCAGTGCTGCGCCGATGATCGGCGCTTCCGGCGCAGCCTTCGGCCTGATCGGTCTGTGGCAGGCCATGGAGTACCGGATGCGTCGGCGATCCGGGCTCCCGTTGAAGCCTGTCCTCATGGCGATCCTCGGGCTGGTCGTGGCCAACGTCGTCTTGTTCGTGATCCTCTCCGGCGGGCTCGCCTGGCAAGCGCATCTCGGCGGATGGATCGCCGGTTGGCTTGCAGGGTCAAGCTTTGCGCGGCGTTGACACCCGTACGGGCTGGTATGGGATGTGGCGCCGCCGCTAATATCCTGTCGCCGCCCTAAAATGCCCAAGAGCAGGACAGGCCGGGTTGTCATACTGAAAACTTGTCGTCACCTGCATCAGCGCAGGCGGCTGCCGTCGGCCGCAAACAGATAGCTTTTTGCCGGATCGAACCCAAGTCCCACAGTGTCGCCGACACGGGCCTGATGCTGGCCGAACATGCGGATCGTGGCGAGCTCGTCCGGGCGGGTCTGCACCACGATGTTGGTATCGCCGCCCAGCCGTTCGACATGCGTCACGGTCCCGCGCAGAGCGCTGTCGGCGTCAAGGCGCAGGTCTTCCGGGCGGATGCCAAGTTCGGCGCCCTCGGGCACATCATCGGGAGAGGTCAGGAAGTTCATCGCAGGCGCACCGAGAAAGCCCGCGACAAAGCGGTTGGCGGGATTGTTGTAGAGTTCCATCGGCGATCCGACCTGTTCGACACGCCCGTCGCGCAGCACGACGATGCGGTCGGCAAGCGTCATCGCCTCGGTCTGGTCGTGGGTTACGTAGACCATCGTGGCCCCCAGAGTGCGGTGCAACTGGGCAATCTCGATCCGCGTGTTCATCCGCAAGGCAGCGTCAAGGTTGGACAGCGGCTCATCGAAGAGAAAAAGCTGCGGTTGACGGACGATGGCGCGCCCGATCGCGACGCGCTGGCGCTGACCACCTGACAGCTCGGCGGGGCGGCGCTTGAGATAGGGATCCAGGTTCAGGATCCGGACCGCCTCGGTCAGACGGGCGGCGATGACCTCTCTGGACGCACCCTCCTGCTTGAGCCCCAGGGTCATGTTGTCAGCGACGTTCAGGTGCGGGTAAAGCGCGTAGCTCTGAAACACCATGGCGATGCCGCGCTTGGCCGGAGGCGTGGCGTTGACACGTTTGCCCGCGATTTCGACCGTGCCCGAAGAGGCATCCTCCAGTCCCGCGATCACACGCAGCAGTGTCGATTTTCCGCAGCCGGACGGGCCGACGAAGACGACGAATTCACCTTTTTCGACGGTGAGGTCTATGTCGTGCAACACCTTCGTGCTGCCGAACGACTTGCTGACCTTGTCGAGTTTCAGGCTGGTCTCGGTCATGGATTATCCTTGAGCGCGACGGGATATCCCGTCCGGATGGAATGGTCCGCGGCAAGGCAGATCGCCAGCGACTGGACCGCGTCGGCCATGTGGCGGGACAGGTCGGCATCGGTTGCGATGGCGTCGAGCAGCCATGCCTGTTCAGTGTCACACAGGGCTTGGTGGCCTGGTTCGTCCGGCATGTCGATCAGCGTGTCGCCGGTCAGCCGGTGAACCCTGATCGCACCGACCTTGGTGTGGCCATCCACGTCGTCGGAGCGGCCCTTGTTGCCTTCGGTGATGGACACGGCACCGTTCGGGGACACGATATCCTTAACGAAGCTGGCGGTATCCGACATCATCGGACCCCACCCGGCCTCATACCAGCCGACCGATCCGTCATCGAAGACGACCTGAAACTGGCCGTAATTGTACATGTGCTCGGGCAGTTCGTCCGACAGCCGCAGACCCATTCCGTTGACCCGAACGGGCTCGGCGTCGGTGATCTGGCACATGACGTCCACGTAATGCACGCCGCAATCGACAATGGGCGAGGTCGTCTGCATCAGCGCCTTGTGGGTGTCCCATGTCGGTCCCGTGGACTGCTGGTTGAGGTTCAGGCGAAAGACGTAAGGGCCGCCCAGCGCGCGCGCCTCTGCGATCAGCCGCTGCCAGCTGGGATGGTGGCGCAGGATGTAACCGACCCCGAGCTTGCGGTTCAGGCGTTCGGCTGTGGCGACGACGCGGCGGGCGTCGGCGACGGTTGTGGCGAGGGGTTTTTCGACAAATACATGCGCCCCTCCCTCCATCGCGGCTATGGCATAATCGGCGTGGCTGTCTGAATAGGTGGCGACGACGACAAGGTCGGGCTGGGTCTGCGCCAGCGCCTCTGCGTAATCCGTGAAGAGCGGGTAGTCCGCCAATGAGGGCGGCAGATCCACGGGCGAGCGGTTCACCAGCCCCACGATCTGCGCGTCCGGGTGATGATGATGGGCAAGCGCGTGGCTGCGCCCCATATTGCCCAGACCGGCGACAAGAATCCTCATTTGACCGCTCCCGATGTGATGCCCCGGATCAGCTGCCGCGAGAACAGGACGTAAAGAACCATGACCGGCAGGATCGCGAGGCTCAGCGCCGACAGCACCGCGTTCCAGTCGGTCACGAACTGCCCGATGAAGACCTGAGAACCGAGCGTCAGGGTCTTCACCTCCTCCGAAGGCGCCAGGATCAGCGGAAACCACAAGTCGTTCCAGATCGGGATCATGTTGAACACCGCGACCGTCGCCATCGCGGGCCGCACCAAGGGCAGGGCGAGGCGGAAGAAGATCGCGTATTCCGAAAGCCCGTCGATGCGCCCTGCATCCTTGAGGTCATCCGATACCTGTCGCATGAACTCTGACAGGATGAAGACGGCCAGTGGAAGGCCTTGCGCCGTATAGACGAGGATCAGCGCCCAAAGGGTGTTCACGAGGCCGGTCTCTACCATCATCTGAAGGATCGCCACTGTACCGATACGGATCGGGATCATGATGCCGAGGGCCAGATAAAGCCCCATCAGGGTGTTGCCCTTGAACCGATATTCCGCCAGCGCAAAAGCCGCCATTGCGCCGAACAGCAGGATGAAGAACAGCGAGACCACGGTCACGATCATGGAATTCTGGAAATAGCCGAAGAAATCGCCCTGCTTCAGCACGGTCTGATAGCCGATCAGCGAAAAGCTCTCGGCATCCGGCAAGGCGAGGGGTTCGCGAAAGATCGCCTTGCGCGCCTTGAAGCTGTTGATGACGATCACGAAGACTGGGAACAGCGCGATCAGCGTGTAGGTGATCAGGGCTGCGTGTGCGGCGGCGGTGTGGAACGGGTTGCGACGGGCGGTGTTCATCGGACCCTCAGAACTGGTAACGGCGGATGCGCGTCTGGATCCCGAAGAGATACAGGCACACCCCGATCAGAATGACCGCGAACATCGCGCTGGCGATGGCGGATCCCATATAGGGGTCACCCAGTTGCAACTGGAAGCCAAAGAAGGTGCGGTAAAGGAACGTGCCGAGGATGTCCGACGAGAAATCTGGCCCGGCCAACGCCCCCTGTGCGGCATAAATCAGATCGAAGGCGTTGAAGTTCGCAACGAAGGTCAGGATCGAGATGATGCCGATGCTTGGCAGGATCAGTGGCAGCTTGATCTTCCAGAAGGCCCCCCAGGCGGTGATGCCGTCGCATTCCGCGGCCTCCAGCACCTCGTCCGGGATCGACAGCAGCGCGGCGTAGATCAGCATCATCGGGATGCCCACGAACTGCCAGACAGAGATCAGCGCAAGCGTCGTGAGCGCGGTTTCCTCGCGCCCGAGCCACGGCGCGAAAAGCGATTTTAGCCCGACCGCGTCGAGCATGTTCGGCGCGATCCCCCAGATCGGCGACAGGATCAGCTTCCATGCGAAGCCGACGATGACGAAGCTCAGGATCGTGGGGATGAAGATCGCGGTACGGTAGAAGCTGGAAAACCGCAGCCGCGGGTTCGAGAGGACCGCAGCAAGCGCAATGCCGATGGGGTTCTGCACGGCCATGTGGATCACGAAGAACCAGAAGTTGTTGCCCAGTGCATTCCAGAACTGCCGCGCCCAGTTGGGGTCACCGAACAGGGTCTTGAAGTTGTCGAGGCCGACAAAGACGGGTCCGGTCTCGCCTCTGTTGAAGAGCGCAAGCCGCAGGGTGTCGAACAGCGGGATGATCATGATCGCCGTATAGACCAGCACTGCAGGAGCCAGAAAGACGGCGATATGCCAGCGTTTGCGGGGTCTGTCGGTCATGGCGGCCCTTCGTCGGCTTGGGATGGCCCCGGCGCCTTGCCGGGGCCGGATCGCTTACTGCTGAGGTTCGTACCAGGTCGCAAGACCCTCCTGCAGGCGGGCAGCGGCGTCCTGCGGCGTCTCTTCGCCCTTCACGACCTGAGCCGAAGCGTTCCACGTCTCGTTTTCAAGGTTCGGGGTGCCACGCGAGAGGATCTGGTAGGTCGAGCGGATGGTCGAGCCGCACTCGTCGCGCCAGCTGACGAATTCCTGCGCCAGCGGGTCCTCGATCTCGACGGATTCGTTCGTCAGAGGAAAGAAGCCGGGCAGCGCGTTGGCGTAAAGCGACGCGAATTCAGGCGATGCGACCCAGTCGAGGAAGGTCTTGGCCTCTTCGGCGTGTTCTGTCGCGGCATTCATGCCGATCGCGATGTCCACGTGATCCGAGATGTAGCATGCGTCGCCTTCATTCGGTACGGGCGGCGGAAAGGCCCCCATCTCGAAATCGGCCAGATCTTTGAAGCCCGAGATTTCCCATGAGCCAGCGGGATAGATCGCGGCACGGCCCAGCGTGAACAGGTTCTGGCTGTCGGGATAGGTCTGCGCTTCGTATCCGTCACCCAGATAGTCGGCCCAGCGGGCCATCTGCTCGAACGGGGCGACCCAGTCTTCATCGGTCAGCTTCTGGTCGCCTGCGATCAGCGCCAGACGCCCTTCTTCGCCCTTCCAGTAGTTCGGACCGATGTTCTGATAACCCATCGTGGCGGCTTCCCACTGGTCGTTGGTGCCCATCGCCATCGGAATATAGGTGCCGTCTTCCTTGATCGCGTCGAGCACGGCAAAGAATGCGTCGACGGTCTCGGGCTCTTCCAGGCCCAGTTCGTCGAAGGCGTCCTTGTTGTAGATGAAGCCGTGGATGACGCTCGCCATCGGGACACAGAACGTGGCGCTGCCATCGTCGGTCGACCAGCCCGACTTCGCCACGTCGGAGAAGTTCGCCATGCCCGACAGCTCGGTCAGGTCGGCCAGCTTGCTGCCATCATAAAGCGCCAGCGAGGCGTCGAACGGCCGGCAGGTGATCAGGTCGCCGGCAGAGCCTGCATCCAGCTTGGAGTTCAGGACGGCATTGTATTCGGCAGGGGCCGAAGGGGCGAAGTTCAGCTTGATGCCGGGGTGGGATGCCTCGAAGGCCGGGATGATCTGATCCTGCCAGATCGACAGGTCGTCGTTGCGCCAGCTTTCGATGGTCAAGGTGACGTCCTGCGCCATGGCGGAGCCCGCCAGCAGGGTGGTCGCCAGCAGCGTGGCGGTGCAAGTGCGGTGATGCATTGTCGTACTCCCAGATGTTGAAAACGCGGTCCGTTCTAGCGGACGTCTTGATCTTGCAGGGTCGCGAGCGCGGGGCGCAGGTGGCCATGATGTTGTGTCAGAAGCGCTGCGGCCTGCGCGGGACAGACCCCGGCGGCGATCAGGCAGGCTGTCTTGGTGTCGTGACGCGCGGCGTTCAGAGCCTGCGCCGCAACTGCCTCGCTGACATCTGCGACATGGGCGACGATGCGGAGTGCGCGGTCGCGCAGCTTGGCATTGTCGGCGCGCAGATTGACCATGAGGCCCGCATGGACATGGCCCAGACGCACACCCGCCAGGGTCGAGATCAGGTTCAGCGCGGCCTTCTGCGCGGTTCCGGCACCCATCCGCGTGGACCCTGCCAGCGCCTCCGGCGGGGTCGGCAGGCAGATCGCGACCGTGGCAGCCTGCAACAGCGGTGTACCCGGATTGTTGGCGATCCCGATGACGGGGACCCCTGCGGCGCGGGCGCGATTGGCGGCGTCCACTGCCCATGGCGTACGACCGCTGGCGGACAGGGCAATCAGCAGATCGCCGGAGTTCAGGATCAGGGCGTCATCGGTCAGATCCTCGGTGTCGCCGGGCATCTCCGCGCCGGTAGGGATGCCACCCGCCATGCGGATCACGATACGCTCCGGCGCGATACCGTAAGTTCCCGGCAGTTCCGCGCCGTCCGCCAGCGCCATCAGGCCGGAAGACCCGGCGGCGCTGTAGATCAGCCGCCCGGTGCCCAGCAGGGTGTCGGCCACAAGCGTGGCCGCGGCATCAATGGCCGGCAGAGCGTCGCGCAGGGTGGTCAGGCTGGCGATCTGGATGTCGATCATGCGGGTCAGCGCGGTGTGGCCGTCCAGACGGTCGATGGGCGTGTCCCCATCGCTGCGGGCTTCTGTCTGCGGCAATGCCATGCGACTCTCTCCTTTCAGATGATTAATACCTTTCAGATACCTCTTGTCCAGAGTCTTTCATTGTATTGTCATTTAGCCTGAAAATTCGCTCAAAACGGAAGAAATTTGGATTTGATGCCGTCAAAAGGTATTGTAAAGGTATGTAATGAGCAATGCAGACTCCCTCTTTATCGGCGTCGATGGCGGCGGCACCGGCTGCCGGGTCGGCCTCTGGCATGAGGGTGGCGTATTGCTTGCTCGCGCAGAAGGCGGGCCGTCCAACGTGACATCGGATTTTGAGGGTGCCTGCGCGAATATCCTGACCGCCTTGGCGCAGATCGAGGCTGCAGTGCCGGGATCGACAACGGTTGCGGCGGGACATCTGGGACTGGCCGGTGCGATTTCGCCAGAGATCTGCATGGCCGTCGCGGCCCGGATGCCGATGCCCCGCTGCACCGTGACCAGCGACATGCCCACGACCGTCTCAGGCGCACTGGGCGGGCGGGACGGCGCGGTGCTGGCGATCGGGACCGGCAGCTTTGTCGGCCTGAAGCGGGACGACGACGTGCGTTCCGTGGGCGGCTGGGGCCTTCAGGTTTCGGATAACGGTTCTGCCGCGTGGATCGGACGCGCCGGGCTGGCAGCGACGCTGGAAGCCGTCGATGGCCTGCTGCCGATGGGGCCCATGGCACAGGCGCTGCTGGCGCGTTTCGGCGACGATCCCAACGGCATCGTGCGCTTTGCCGCCACCGCCCGGCCGGTGGATTACGGCGAACTGGCCCCGCTGGTGCTGGATGCCTGCGACCCGGCGGCACAGAGCATCATCACACAGGGGGCCGACTGGCTGGAGCGGGCGCTGCAGGCGCTTGGACATGACGACACCCTGCCGCTTTGCCTGATCGGCGGGATCGGACCGCGATATCATGCGCTGCTGGACCGCCCCGGGCGGCGCTTCATCGCACCGCAGGGCACGGCGCTCGACGGGGCGCACCTGCTGGCGCGGGCGGCGGCATGAGCATCGCGGCCTTCCTTACGCCCGAACAATGGCAGTCGGCACGCAACGGTCCACTCTACATGCAATTGTTCCAACGCCTGACAGAGGCGATTGCGCAGGGCCTGCTGCCTCCGGGCAGCACGCTGCCGCCGGAGCGCGAGATCGCGCAGTTGACCGCCCTGTCGCGGGTGACGGTGCGCCGCGCCGTGCAGATGCTGGCCCGCGACGGGTTGATCCTGCAGAAACAGGGCTCCGGGTCCTTTGTCGCCGAGGCTCCGGCGCGTCTGGAACAATCCATGTCGCGGCTCACATCCTTCACGGAGGATATGGCGCGGCGCGGCCTGACCACCACGACCCGCTGGCTGGGCCGGGGAATTCACCCGCCCTCGCCGGACGAGGTGATCGCCCTTGGCTTGCGGCAGGAGGAACGTGTCGCGCGTCTCGCCCGCTTGCGACTGGCCGATACGCGGCCACTGGCGATCGAGCGTGCCGCCCTGCCGCTCGCGCTGCTGCCGGACCCGCACCGGGTGACGACCTCGCTTTACGCCGTGCTTGCAGAGGACGGTCACCACCCCGTGCGGGCGCTGCAAAAGATCTCTGCCGTGAATCTCGGTCCCGACGATGCGGCGCTGCTGCAGGTCGAGGCAGGCGAAGCCGGGCTGCGGATCGAGCGGATATCGTACCTTGAAGATGGCAGCGTGGCGGAGTTCACGCGGTCGCTCTATCGGGGTGATGCGTACAACTTTGTCGCGGAACTGCGACTGACACAGGATTAGGGGCCGACATGGCGCACCAGACCAAGATGCATGGCGAAATACGGGAGATCCCGCAGGCGGTGGCGCATCTGCTGGGCGCCGGGGCGGAAACCATGGCTGCGGCCGGTGCGGCCCTGCGCGACCGCGACCCCGCCTTCCTGACCACGGCGGCGCGTGGATCGTCCGACCACGCGGCGACCTATTTCAAATATGCGGCAGAGATCCTGTTGGGCGTGCCCGTCGCCTCCCTGGGCCCTTCGGTCTCATCGATCTATGGCCGCCAGATGCGGCTGGACCGGGGGGCCTGCGTAGCGGTCTCCCAGTCCGGGCAAAGCCCCGATATCGTGGCGGTGGCACGCATGGCCAAGGCGGGCGGCGCGCTGACATTCGCTCTGACGAACGAGGCGGCCTCGCCGCTCTCCGCCGTTTGCGACCGGACACTGCCTTTGCTTGCGGGGGCGGAACACAGCGTGGCCGCGACCAAGACCTTCGTGAATTCCTGCACTGCCGCGCTTTGGCTGCTGGCAGAATGGGCGCAGGACAAGGCGCTGCTCGCCGCGTTGCACGACCTGCCGGAAGTACTGTCGCAGGCCGTCGCCCTTGACTGGCCAGAGGCGCGCGCGGCACTTGAGACACGCGAGTCGCTTTATTGTCTGGGACGCGGACCGGCCTATGCCATTGCAGGCGAGGCGGCGCTGAAATTCAAGGAAACCTGCCTGATGCACGCAGAGTCCTATTCCTCGGCGGAGGTGCTGCATGGCCCCGTCTCCCTGATCGATCCGGGCTTCCCGGTGCTTGCCCTCTGCGCCGCTGACGCAGCAGAGGCGTCACTCGCGGAAGCTGCTGACGTCCTTACGCAGAAGGGCGCCGTCGTCTTCGCCACCACTGACAAGGTGCGCCATGCGACGGTTCTGCCGGTTGTGCGCACCGGTCACCCACTGACGGACCCGATCGGGGTGATCGCGACATTCTATGCGATGGTCGAGCAGGTCGCCGTCGGACGCAAGATCGACCCGGACACGCCGCGCCATCTGCGCAAGGTGACGGAAACCACATGACATTGACCGCATATACCGGCTGCGACGTCCATGACGGCACCCAGTTGCACAAAGCTGCGCTGCTGCTGCTGGAGGACGGCGTTTGCGCGGGCATCCAGCATGCCGTGCCGGAGGGGGCGGATATCGTGGCGTTGCCCGGTGGCACGCTGTGCCCCGGCTTCATCGACCTGCAGGTGAATGGTGGCGGCGGCGTGATGTTCAACGACGCAGCGACCGTCGATACGTTGCGCACCATGGCCGCTGCGCATCGCGGGCTCGGCACGACGGCCCTGTTGCCGACGCTGATCACCGACCGGCGCGACGTGTCGCGCGCCGCCATAGCGGCAGCAATTTCGGCTGTGGGCGCGGTGCCGGGGATCATCGGGTTGCATCTGGAGGGTCCGCATCTCTCGCTGGCCCGCAAGGGGGCGCATGATCCGGCGCTGATCCGGCCGCTCGACGGTGACGACATGGCAATGCTGTGCGAGGGGGCCGCGCAGCTGCCGAACCTGATGCTGACCGTCGCAGCGGAGACGGTGACCCCGGCGCAGATCGCCCAGCTCACAGCCGCCGGGGTGATCGTCTCGCTGGGTCACTCGGATGCAAGTTATGAGGTCTGTCGCGCCGCCTTCGCCGCCGGTGCGCGCTGCACGACGCATCTCTTCAACGCCATGAGCGGACTGGGTCACCGCGAACCCGGGCTTGTCGGGGCGACGCTGGACGGGTCGGGGGCTGCGGGATTGATCGCGGATGGCATTCACGTGCATCCCGTAGCGATGCGCGCCGCATTGCGGGCCAAGGCTTCGGGTACCGTGTTTCTGGTCAGCGACGCCATGGCACCGGCGGGCACGGACCTGGAAAGCTTCAGGTTGAATGGACGGGAAATCCGCCGCGAAGCCGGTCAGCTGACGCTGGCCGACGGCACTCTGGCCGGGGCAGATCTGTCGCTGCCGCAGGCGATCGGCGTCATGGTGAACGAGGTCGGGATTTCGCTGGCGCAGGCTGTCGTCATGGCAACAGCCGCTCCAGCCAGCGTGTTGCGGAACGCCGGTCATGCCGGTCATCTGCGTGTCGGTGCGCCCTGCGATGTGGTCCATCTTTCAGCGGACCTGTCGCAGGCGGGTCCGCTGAGAGATGTGACCAGAGCTTGATCGTCAGAGACGCAAAAGTGGATGCAGCGCGGAGACTAGCCTTGGCCAGAGCAGTGACGCGCAGACGGGTTATTGACCATCATGCGGCACTGCTTTTCTGCGGCTGGCCGGCCACGTAGGTCTGCACGATGGCGCGGTCATCGCCCATCATCTGCAATGCGAACAGCTCTTCGGCCAGGGTCTCGACCTGCTGCATGCGCAAGGCCATGGCCGGTGTTGCGCAGGGGTCCAGAACGACGATATCCGCCTCGGTTCCCAGATCCAGCGTGCCGATCCTGTTCGCCAGTCCAAGAATTTCGGCATTGCCCCGGGTGATCCAGTGAAAGGCCCGCAATGCGTGCAGTTTCTGATCCTGCAACTGGAGGACCTTGTAGCCTTCGTTGAGGGTCTGGAGCATCGAATAGCTGGTGCCTGCTCCGATATCGGTGGCGATCCCGCTCGAGATGCCGCGTGCGCGCAGCCCGGCATCGTCGAACAGACCGCTGCCAAGGAACAGGTTCGACGTCGGGCAGAACACCGGATGGGCGCCAGTCTGCGCCAGAGCGTCGATTTCGCGCGGCTTCAGATGAATGGCATGGCCAAGCAGCGTGCGGGAGCCGATCAGCCCGTAGCCTTCATAGACGTCAAGATAGTCGCGGGCCTGCGGGTAGAGCTCTGACGTATAGGCGATCTCGGTGTGGTTCTCCGACAGATGGGTCTGGATGTAGCAGTCAGGATGTTCGCGGGCGAGAGCGGCGGCCATCTCGAGTTGCTCGGGCGAAGAGGTGATCGCGAACCGCGGTGTAATGGCATAGGAGGCGCGTCCCTTGCCGTGCCAGGCGGCGATCAATTCCTTGCTGTCGTCATAGCTCGACTGCGCTGTGTCGAGCACGGAGTCGGGCGCATTCCGGTCCATCATCGTCTTGCCGGCGATCATGCGCATCCCGCGATCTTCGGCTTCTGCAAACAGCGCCTCTGCCGACGCCTTGTGAACCGAACAGAAGGCGACGGCTGTGGTGGTGCCGTGATCCGTCAGCAGGGCGCAAAAATGTCGTGCCATCGCGCGGGCGTGCTGCGCGTCGGCATATTGGGCCTCCGCCGGAAAGGTGTAGCCATTCAGCCAGTCGAGCAGCTGGCTGCCCCAGCTTGCCACGACCTGTACCTGCGGAAAGTGGATGTGCGCATCGATGAACCCGGCCATCAGCAGGTGGGGGCGATGGTCGATGACCCTGGCATCCGGTGAGGTCGGAGCAATGTCCGCGTATGCGCCGGAGGCCAGGATCATCCCGTCGCGCATCAGCACGGCGCCATCCTCGACATAAGTGTAGGCGGCGGTGTCGTCAGCGTCGGACGGCTCCTTGTGAAAGGTAAGTATGCGTCCGCGCAGCAGGGTGTCGGTCATGGATCAGGGCCTTTGGGGTGAAGTTCGCTTTCGGTCGGGGCGCCGCAAGCCGCCCCGACCGTGAGATCGCGCATGCCTAGATCGCGTCGCGCGCGGTCTGAGGGGTGTCGATGAAATCGGGTTCGTCCGGCACGATGATACGCTGCGTGAGATCCTCGCGCGGGGCGACCAGCGGGTAGAGCAACAGGAAGCTCCCGATGATGAGATAGCCCACGGTGATCCCATCGAACTGCGGCAACTGCAACGTGTGGCTGTGGATAATGCCGACGGAGGACATGGCCGCCGCCGCAAGCGCAAAGCCGCCGGCGAACCGGAAGCGACCGTCGATGATGTCGGCGACAATCGCCCCCCAGGCCAGACCGGTGATGATGGCGCCTTGGGAGAGGGCGAGGTGACCCTCGTAATGCGCACCCTCCCGCAGCAGCGCCGCCGTCAGTTGCGCGTCACCGAGGGCAGGCAGCCCCTCGACCCCGGCGCTGCGCAGGGCATTCATCATCGAGCCCCATTTGACCATCAGGAATTCGGAGATATGCGGCAGGATGGCAAAGGCCACGGCGGCCATGTGTGCCGGCTTGACGGCAAAGGCGGTGTTGGTGATCAGGCTGACCGAGACGAAGACCAGCACGGGGGCAGCAGCGGCGATCGGGATGAGCCCGGCGAGGAATGACAGGAAGCCGAAGAAGGCCGCGAACGCGATGACGCCCGCCACGCCGACGATGTAACCGGCATGTGCGTCCAGACGTTTGTAGGCCGGATGCCCGATATAGACGGTCGTCGGAAACGGAGAGCCGAACAGCGCGCCGATCATGGTGCCTGCGCCGTCGGTGACCTGGCAGAGCGCGACAGGATATGTGTCGCCTGCGGCCTCGGCGGATTCCACGTTGTTCATGGTTTCGATGAAGTTGTAGATCTGGACCGGGATCAGCACCAGGAACAGTTCGGGGTTGGCAAACAGGTACTGAACACCGACCGCCATGTCGCCGAAATAGGGCACGGGCGGGTAGAAGCCGATGCCGTCGGTGTTGAACGACGATTCACCCAGAAAGACGGCAATCAGTGTGCCGACGGCGATGGCGACCAGACCGGCTGGCACATTGCCCGGCAGGCGAAAGCGACCAATCAGCCCCCAGAGTATGAACAGCAGCGATGAAAAGCCGATGACAGGATGTTCAAAGATCTCGGCCAGGGGCACCGAACCGATGAACACCAGCGCGATCCCGCAGAGCGTGCCCAGCATGCCCGCGCGCGGTGTGATCCGCTTGAGCGCCGGGCCGATGATGGCACCGAAGGCCGCGACGATGCCGCCCATGAAGCCTGCGCCGATCCCTACCTGCCAGGCCAGAAGGGGATCGTTCGTCGCCCAGTAGATCGGACCGATGACGCCGAACAGGTAGACGAACATCACCGGGGTCGAGATGCCATAGGGCAGGGCGGTTACATCCTTTCCCTGCCGGTTGGCGACGTGCTTGGCGAGGAACGTGTAAACGACGACGCCGGCCAGAATTGCGATGGCAGCCCCCGGAACGATCCGGCCAAAGACGATCTCCGCCGGCATCTGGAAAACGAACTGGCACACCCCCGAAAGGATCAGAAGGTTGACCAGGTTGTCGGTGAACAGCGCCCAGAAGGCGCTGAAATCGTTCCTCGCGAAGAGTTTGTAGTCATAGCTTTGCTCTGACATTGTCGGGTTCCTCCCTTGATATGTCCTGCCCGGCGCCGTCCTCCTCCGACGTTTGCACCGGACAGTGTTCGTCAGTCGACGGATTGTCGTATTTTATGTTCTGTCTGCGTCAGCCGTGTCATCACCTCTGCCACGACAAAGGCCGCGATGACCTCGGGGCGTTTGTCTTTGCTGCCTGTCGCGCCGATCGGGCAGGAGAGTGCCGCAGGATTGGCATCCGAAGAAAAGCCCCGGCAGAAACGGTCGAACTTCATCCTCTTGGTGGCCGAGCCGATCAGCCCGACATAGGCGGCATCGCGGCGGGCCAGAGCCTCGGCGGCCAGCAGGAAATCCAGCGCGTGATCATGGGTCAGAACAATGAAGGCGCTTCCGGCGGGCGCGGAACGGATATCCGCTTCGGGCATGACGGAGAGGCGTTTTTCAACACGCGCCTCCGCGAGCGAAAGCTCCTCGGCACGGCTGTCGATCAAGATGCAGCGCACCGGCAGCGCCTGAAAGAACGTGGCCAGCGCCCGGCCGACATGGCCCGCACCCAATATGTAGACATGCGGCCAGGCCGCGCGTTCCGACGTTTCCGCGGCCAAGGCTGCCTTCACCTCCGCATCACCCATCAGGTGCAGGGCAAGCTGCACGCGTCCGCCACAGCATTGTCCGATCTCGGGGCCGAGCGGCACATCCATCCTCTCGGCAGTCGCGCCCGCCCGCAGCATGGCGCGGGCCTTGTCGATGGCCATGTATTCCAGCTGCCCACCGCCGATCGTTCCGTGAATAACATGCGAGGATACGAACATCGTCGTGCCCTTTTCGCGGGGGGACGAACCGCGCACGCCGGTCAGGCGGATCTGGATGACCGGCGCCGCATGTTCGAGGAAGTCGTGCAGGGTCATCGCGTCAGCCTCTCAGTCGCTCGATGGCCATCAGCACCCGTTCGGGTGTCGCCGGGGCGTCGAGCCGCGGGCAAGTCCTGTAGCCGTCCATGCTCGCGACGGCGTGGGAGAGCGCCTCGAATACCGAGATGCCCAGCATGAAGGGCGGCTCTCCCACGGCCTTGGACCGTCTGATGGTCTGCTCGCGGTTCTCGGACCAGGTGGCGAGGTTCACGTTGAAGATCCGTGGACGATCGGAGGCCAGGGGGATCTTGTAGGTCGAGGGCGCATGGGTGCGCAGCTGACCCTGCTTGTCCCACCACAGCTCCTCGGTGGTGAGCCAGCCCATGCCCTGAACGAAGGCGCCTTCGACCTGACCCTTGTCGATGACCGGATTGAGCGATTTGCCCACATCGTGGAGAATGTCCGTCCTCTCCACCCGGTATTCCCCGGTGAGAGTATCGACGGAAACCTCGGAGCAGGCCGCGCCGTAGGCGAAGTAATAGAACGGTCGGCCCTGACCTGTATCCCGGTTCCAGTGGATCTTGGGCGTCTTGTAGAACCCGGCTGCCGAAAGCTGGATGCGCGCCATGTAGGCTTCGCGAATGAACTCGGCAAAGGGGATCGTTAGGTGTCCGACCTGAACGGCATTGGCGATGAACCTGATCTCCGACGGCTCTGCCTGCCAGCGTTCCGCGGCGAAACCGATCAGGCGCTCCTTGATCTGAAGCGCGGCATCCTGCGCGGCCATGCCGTTCAGATCCGAACCGGACGAGGCGGCGGTCGCCGAGGTGTTCGGCACCTTCTCGGTCGTGGTCCGGGTGATCTTGATGCGGTCGAGATCGACCTGAAGCACTTCTGCCACGACCTGCGCGACCTTGGTGTTCAGGCCCTGACCCATTTCGGTCCCGCCGTGGTTGAGCTGGATTGAACCGTCCGAGTAGATGTGCAGCAGGGCGCCCGCCTGATTGTACCACGTGGCGGTGAAGGAAATGCCGAACTTGACCGGTGTCAGCGCAATGCCCTTGCGGATCGTGCCGCCGCGCGCGTTCCAGTCGAGGATGGCCTGACGACGGGCCTGATAATCGGCGCTGTCCTCAAGCTCCTGCACGATGCGGGGGGCAATATTGTCCTCTACCGTCTGGTGGTAGGGGGTCACGTCGCGCCCCGGTTCGCCATAGAAATTGCGCTTGCGGATTTCGAGGCTGTCGACGCCGCGGTGATAGGCGATCTCCTCCATGATCCGCTCTGCGGCGATCACGCCCTGCGGTCCGCCGAATCCGCGAAACGCGGTGTTCGAGACGGTGTTGGTCTTCATCGGATGAGAGTTCAGCAGAACGTTGGGATAATAATAGGCGTTGTCGGCGTGAAACAGCGCGCGGTCGGTCACGGGGCCCGACAGGTCGGAGGAAAATCCGCAGCGCGCAGCAAAATCTCCGGTGATAGCCTCGATCCGCCCCTCATCGTCGAACCCGACTTCGTAGTCGATCACAAAGTCATGCCGCTTGCCCGTCGCAGTCATGTCGTCGTCGCGGTCCGGGCGGATCTTGACGGCCACATTCCACTTTTTCGCGGCCACGGCGGCGACCGCACAGAACAGGTTCATCTGGGTTTCCTTGCCGCCGAACCCGCCCCCCATGCGGCGCACGTTCACCGTGACGGCGTTGGAGGGCACGCCAAGCACATGCGCCACCATGTGCTGCGCCTCGGACGGATGCTGGGTCGAGGAATGGATCGCGACGTCCTCGTCCTCGCCCGGAATGGCAAAGGCAATGTGACCTTCGAGGTAGAGATGATCCTGCCCCCCGACACGCAGTTTGCCCTTGATCCTGTGCGCCGCCTTTTCCATGGCATCGCCCGCCGCGCCACGCCGAAGCGTCAGCGGCGGAGTGACATAGCCGATCCCGGCTTCCTGTGCCTCCTCGGGGTCGAGCGCATGCGGCAGGTCCTCATATGTCACCTGAGCGAGCCTTGCGGCGCGGCGCGCGGCGTCGCGGGTTTCGGCAACCACGGCGAACATCGGCTGGCCCCAGAATTCCACCTTTTCGGCGGCAAAGATCGGTTCGTCATTGCGCCCAGTGGGACTGACGTCGTTCACCCCTGGAATGTCGTCGGCGGTCAGCACGCCGACAACGCCGGGGGCGGCCCGGACGGGCGAGAGATCAAGCTCGATGATCCGCGCATGGGCGCGGGTCGACAGGCCGAGATAGGCGTGAAGTGTTCCCGCGGGCTCGGCGATGTCGTCGCAATATTCGGCGCGGCCGGTCACGTGTTTTATCGCGCTGTCGTGGCGCACATCCGTGTGGACGCCGCCTTTGATCTCGTGGCGGTGCTGATCCGTGCGCAGCAGATGCTGGGCAACGGGCGGGTCCCTGCGCTTGTCGGTTTGTATCGGGGCGTCGTCTATCCTGGTGGTGGTCATGAGTTTTGCCTCCTTCACGCGTGCAGTCGAACGGGGGCATCATAGCCCTGCTGTTCCAGCCAGAACCGGCGGAACAGATTGGCCGAGACCTGCATCCGGTATGCGGCAGAGGCGCGCCAGTCTGAAAGAGGGTCGAAATCGTCACGCAGACGCGTCGCCGCTTGAACAAATGCTGCTTCGCAACAGTCGGCGCCGATCAGCGCAGCCTCGGCGTTTGCCGCGCGCTTCGGAGTGGCGGCCATGCCGCCAAAGGCGATGCGGGCATCGGTGATCCTGCCATCCTGAACGGTGACATTGAACGCCGCGCAGACAGAGGAGATGTCTTCGTCCCGTCGCTTGGAGATCTTGTACGCGGCATGGCACGCATGTTCGGCTGGGCGCGGTACCGACAGGCTTTCGATGAATTCGCCCGCCTTCAGGTCCTGCTTGCCGTAGTCGATGAAGAAATCCTCGACTGGCAGAACACGCCGCTCCGCGCCGCGGCGCAGGGTGATTGACGCACCCAGCGCGATCAGCACGGGCGGCGTGTCCCCGATCGGAGAGCCATTGGCGACGTTGCCGCCGATGGTACCCATGCTGCGGATCTGCCAGCCCGCGATCCTGTCCCAGAATTCGCCCAGATGCGGATAATTGGCGATCAGTGCTGCGCGGCTGTCGGTGTAGCTCACGCCGGCGCCGATCTCGATTGCGCTCGCGGTGACACTCACTTGGCGCAACCCGTCGAGATGTCCGAGAAACACCACCGGAGAGATGTCGCGCAGGAATTTCGTGACCCACAGCCCCACATCGGTGGCGCCCGCCACAAGCGTCGCCTTTGGTGTCTCAATCAGGATATCGGCCAGATCATCCACCGACGCGGGCAGGATGCAGCGGCTGCTGCCCCGCGTGACTTCGACCCGCTTTCCGTCGCGCAAGGCAGTCAGCCTTGCCGAGAGTGCCGCGCGCTCGCGGGTCAACGCATCCTCGGCCGGACTGCCGAGTGCCGTGACGGCCCGAGCCGCGCGGATGATCGGCGCATATCCGGTGCATCGGCACAGATTGCCCTGCAGCGCCGTCTCGATTTCCGCTTCCGTGGGATCGGGATTTTCCATCCACAGCGCATAAAGCGACATGACAATGCCGGGCGTGCAGAACCCGCACTGGCTTCCATGATGCTCGACCATGGCCTGTTGAACAGGATGCAGCCGACCTGATGGGCCCGAAAGATATTCGATCGTGACCACATGACAGGCGTCGAGCGAGGCGAGCAGGCGGATGCAGGCATTGACCGGCTCGTACCGCAGGACACCATCCTGCAAGCGGCCCACCAGCACGGTGCAGGCACCGCAATCACCTTCGGCACAGCCTTCCTTGGTGCCCGTCAGACGGCGTGCGATGCGCAAATGGTCGAGCAGCGTGTCGCTGGCGCCGACGCTTTGCAAAGTGATGTCGCGGTCGTTCAATACGAACCGGATTTCCGATCTGGCTGTCATCTGTCCTCCCTGTACGGCCGTCTGATCACCGGCCGCATCTGGACTATGACGCAGAGTAAGCTCTGAAAATACGGCACAGTCGGGTATGCTCTTTCAACGAATCGTTGATAATCGGAGGTGCCCTTGCCCTATCTCGACAGTTTGCGGGTCTTTGTCCGTGTGGTCGAACTTGGCAGCATCACCGCGGGCGGGCGCGATCTGCGGATGACCCCCGCGGTGGCCAGCAAACGGATCAAGGAACTCGAGGGCAGGCTCAACGTCCGCCTGTTCAACCGGACCACGCGCAAGCTCACGCCGACCGAGGTGGGGCATGCGTTCTATGACCATGCCCGGCGGGTGGTGCAGTCGCTCGAGGATGCCGAGGCGCTGGTTTCGAACTTTTCCCAGACGCCCAGGGGAGCCATCCAGGTGACGGCGCCGCTGGGCGTCGGCAAGCGGATCGTGGCGCCGTTGATCCCCGAATTCGTCGATCTCTACCCCGAGGTATCGGTGCGCCTACGCTTGTCGGATCGCAAGGTGGATATGCTCGGGGACGGTCTGGACGTTGCCTTCTTCATCGGTCGGCCGCCGGATTCCGATCTCAAGATGCGCAAGATTCTCGATACCCCTCGCGTGATCTGCGCCTCTCGGGACTATCTCGAACGGTACGGAACGCCCCGGACTCCCGCGGACCTGCTGAGGCACAATTGTCTGCTGCTGCGTTACCCAAGATCGCCAGAGTGGTTCTGGACATTGCAGACCGTGGAGGGACCGCAGAAACTCGAAGTGTCTGGCAGTTACGATTCCGATGACGGGGATGTGCTGACGGCTTGGGCATTGGCAGGGCGCGGCATCGTGAACAAGCCGCGCTTCGACATATCCGACCATCTTGCAAGTGGCGCCCTGGTGGAACTTCTGCCGGAAACCCCTCCGGAACCGGCCCTGTTCGGCTGCCTCTACCCGCACCGGCGGTTACAGGACAGCAAGGTGCGGCTGTTTATCGACTTTCTGCTCGATCACAGTCGCAAAAGGATCGATCACGCGGACGGAAAGCTGGTGTTCGGCCAGACCGACGGATGAAGGCATGAAGGGCGCGGTTCCGTCCGTCCTTCATGCCGGAAAAAGGCTCAGGATCTCTCGATCAGCCGTATGAGTTCCCTCACCGCTGCTCCGTAACCATCTGCGCCGAGACCGGCGATCACGGCGGTGGCGTGGGCAGAGATCAGGGAGTGGTGATACATCTCCTCGCGCTTGTGAATGTTGGAGATGTGAAACTCGATCAGCGGTGCGGGGAACATCTTGACCGCATCCATCACCGCCATCGAATAAAAGGTGAAGGCGGCGGGGTTGAGGATCATCCCCGCTCCGTCATCCGTAGCCTCGTGGATCCAGCCGATCAGCTCGGATTCCGAATTGGTCTGGCGGAATTCGACCGGCCAGTCCCCGGCGGCCGCACGGCAGATGGCCTCGACCTCGGCCAGCGTGGTGTGACCGTAGATCTCGGGCTCGCGTTTGCCGAGGCGGTTCAGGTTGGGACCGTTGAGAATGTAGAGCGGTCTGCGCATATCGGTCATCCCGTGTAGCCAAAGAGCCGTGGCAGCCAGAGCGAGATGCCGGGCACCAGCGTGATCAGCGCCAGCGAGGCGATGAGCACCAGGAGGAAGGGCATGACTTCCTTCACGATACGGCCAAGCGGCTGCCCGGAGATCGTCGTCATCACGAAGAGGAGCAGGCCGTAGGGCGGCGTGATGAGCCCCAGCATGATGTTCACCACGCAGACGATGCCGAAATGCACGAGATCGATGCCGAGTGCATTGGCGGTCGGAATAAAGACCGGAACCACAACCAGCAGAATCGTGGTGCCTTCGAGCAGACAGCCGAGGATCAGCAGGATCGCGTTGACCATCAGCAAAAAGGCGATGGGGCTCAGGTCATAGCCCGCGAGAAAGGCGCTGAGGCTGGCGGGGATATTCTCGATCGTGACGACGTAATTGTAGACCAGCGCCCCGGCGATCAGCATGCCGATCGATGCGGTGGTGCGTGCCGAGCCTGCCAGCGAAGCGCGCAGCGACTCGAAGGTGACGCTGCGATAGAGCAGTGCCGAGACCAGCAGCGCGTAGAGCGCGGCGACGGCCGCAGCCTCGGTTGGGGTGGTGGCGCCGCCGTAGATGCCGCCGAGCAGCACGATCGGCATCATCAGCGCGGGCAGGGCACGCAGCGTGACGCCGGGCAATTCGCGCACCGGCACCGGCGGTTCGATCGGGAAGTTGCGGCGGCGCGCCGTCGAGACGATGATGCCCGCCTGTGAGAGCCCCATGAGCAGACCGGGGATGACGCCCGCAAGGAACAGGAAGCCGATGGAGGCGTCCGAGACCAGAGCATAGACCACGACCGGGATAGAGGGTGGGATGATCGGGCCAATGACGGCGGAACTCGCGGTCAGGGCGGCGGCGAAGGCGGGCGGGTACTTGCCCCCTTCGGTCATCATCTTCTGCATCATCTTGCCGGTGCCGGCCGCGTCGGCGATGGCAGAACCGGACATGCCCGCAAAGATCACCGACTGGACCACGTTGACCAGCGCGAGACCGCCGCGGAACCGGCCCACGAAGGCATTGCAGAAAGCCAGAAGGCGCAGCGTCATGGAGCCGGAATTCATGAGCTCGGCGGCGAGGATGAACAGCGGCACGGCCAGAAGGATGTAGCTGGTGAAGAGCCCGTTCAGGATCTGTTCGGCGGCGATGCCCATATCCTGACCTTCGAGCATCAGATAGAGGATCGAGGAGCAGATCATCGCGTGGCCGATGGGCAGGCCCAGCAGCGCGAGCACGACGATGGAAATGACGCTGAGGGTGAAAGGATCGAAAGGCATCAGTCTTTCACCTCGCCATAGGTGGTTTCGGTGACGTCGCCGCGCAGGGCCTGGATCAGCAGGAAGGTGTAGCGCACCAGAATTGCGATCACGAAGACCACGAAGATCGAGAACAGCCAGTCATAGCGGATGTCGAGATACGAGGTCTTGGTGACCTTCATGAAGGTGACGAAATCCCATGTTGCAGGCAGGGAATAGCCGTAGAGAAAGAGCGCCGCGATCGCCGAGAGGATGACCATCACGCGGCGGGTGCCGGGTCGCACCGAGCTGTAGAGGATGTCGAAGCGGATCTCTTCTTCCTCGCGCACCACAAAGGCGGCGCCCCAGAGCACCAGCCAGAGCCACATGACGATGGAGAGTTCGGAGGCCCACCCGACGGGCAGGTTCAGCAGGTAACGGAAAACCACCTGGCAGATGAATGCGATGAACATCACCGCGAGCATGATCGATGCGATGTCTTGCGCACGCCGGTGCAACCAGCCTGCTGCGGTCCTGAGACGTTCCATGTCGGCTTCCCCTCCCGTGGAAGCCATGCCCGGCGGACCGGGCATGGCACTCTTTGCTTACAGCGCGTTGATGCGGTCGATCATGCCTTCGGGCCAGTCATTCGAAATATCCGAATCCAGATACATCTGCTGGGCATGGGTGCGGAAGGCGTCGACATCCGGTGTCGAGATCTTCAGGCCCTGCTCCTCGAAGAAGGCGCCGAGCTCTTCCTCGCGGGCGAGGTGCTGCTCGTTGCTCCAAGTGATCGCCTCGTCCGCGGCGGCGTCGAAAGCGGTGCGCTGCTCGTCGCTCATCGCGTCATAGGCGTCCTTCGAGATCACCAGAAGGTCGTATCCCACCAGATGCGAGGTGCGCACGATCTGGCTCATCACCTCGTAGAACTTCATGTTCTCGATATTGGGATAGGGGTTATCCTGACCGTCGATGGCACCGGTCTGCAGCCCGGTATAGACCTCGGCATAGGCCATTGGAGTCGGGTTCGCGCCCAGGGCCTCGCCCAGGAATTGCCAGGAATCGCCGCCCGGCATGCGCAGCTTGATGCCGGCCATGTCTTCGGGCGTGTTGATCTCCGTGTCGACGCGCAGGCCGACCTGACGGGTGCCGAAATAGGTCGGGCCGAGGATGTGGATGCCGAGCTGGTCTTCGGCCAGCTTCTTCATCTCGGCGCCCGCATCGGATTCGAAGAAGGTCTTGAGATGGGCCGCATCGCGGAACAGGTAGGCCGAAGTCAGGATCGAGAAGGCCGGGATCTGGTTGGCGATGTCCTGCGGTGCGACATTGCCCATTTCGAGGTTGCCGCGCTGGATCGCGATGATCTCGGTCCCCTGCTTGAACAGGTTGCCGCCATAGTAAAGCTCGAGATCGGCTGTGTCGGCCACCGATTCCTGCAGCTTCTGCATCATCTCGGCGCGGATGTCCTGCTCGGAGAACACGGCCGAAAAGCGCATCGTCGGCTTGTCCTGTGCAAATGCGGGCAGCGCCGTGGTCAGCGCCATCGCGCTGGCGGTCAAGAGCCCGAGGGCGGTTCTGCGTGTGGTCTTCATCATCTGTCTCCTCCTTGATGATTTCTGATTTCAGGTCTGCGGTATGGCGGCGGGCCTCATCAGGCGGGCCTGCGCCGCGACGCGGTAGGGTGCATTCGGCCCGCCATAGCCCTTGTAGCCGTTCCGCCGCTCGACGATCTCGAAGAAGATGCCGTCGCCGAAGGGCTTCGAGTAAAGCTGCAGGAAACTGGTCTCGCCCACCTGATCGTAGAGCAGGTTCAGCGCGCGCAGTTCCGACACATCGGCATCTTCCAGCCCGAAGCGGGCGGCGAGGTCGTCATAATAGTTTTGCGGGATCTGCAGCGGCTCGAAGCCGTTCTCGGCCAGCGCGCGGGCGGCGGTCCTGATGTCGTCCGTCTCGAAGGCGACATGCTGCACGGACGAGCCGAAGCTGTCGGCGATGAAGCGCCCGGCAAAGGTGCGGTGCGTTTCGGCCCCGTTGAGTGTGAGGCGCAGTGCGCCATCGGGGCTTTCGATCGCCTGCGAGCGGACAAGGCCATGCGGATCGACGACATCGACCATAGGCTGTTTCGCCACGTCGAAGAGCGAGATGTAGAACAGCGACCAGGTCAGCATTTCTTCGTAGTTCATCGTCTGGGCGATGTGATCGACGCGGGTCAGTCCCGCGGGTTTCGAAAAGGCATCCTCCTCGACCGGCTGGAATTCGGTCTCCCAGACCTCGTTCAGACCACTCTTGCGGTCGATGAAGTGCAGGATCCCGCCCCCCACGCCACGGATCGCCGGGATCTCGCGCTCTCCCGGCCCCACGGGCTGCTGGAAGGTCGTGGCACCAAGCGCCTTCGCCCGTGCGACCGTGGCATCGGTGTCATTCACCGCCAGGCCGACGTCGCAGATGTTCAGCCCATGCGCGATATGGGCCGCATGGGCGAACCCTTCGGGATCGGTGTTGATCACGATGCGGATCTCGCCCTGCTGCCAGAGCTCGACCGACTTGGAGATATGCCGCCCCACCCGGCGAAAGCCGAGGCTTCGAAGCTGCCCAGCGAGCGCCTGAGCCTCTGCTTCGCTCGCCGCGAATTCGACGAAAGCGACGCCGTCGCCTCGAATCCGGTCGGGCATCTCTGGCGCGGTCAGCCTGATGCCCGGCTCGCGACGCGCCACCTGATCCATCAGGAAGACCAGCGAGCGATGTCCGTCCACGGCGATTGTGCGCGGGCTGCCGCCCCGGAACTGGTCGTTGAACACCTCGAGGCTGAGCGGGCCGTCATAGCCGGTCGCCGCCACGGCCCGCATGAAGCCCTGCACATCAAGATCGCCTTCGCCGGGCATGTTGCGGAAATGACGTGACCAGTAGAGCAGGTCCATCTCAATCTGCGGAGCATCCGCCAGCTGGACAAAAAAGATGCGATCACCGGGAATGTTGCGGATCGTGTCGGGGTCGATCTTGCGCGACAGCGTGTGAAAACTGTCGAGGATCAGGCCGACATTCGGGTGATCGGCGCGGCGCACGACCTCCCAGGCGTCACGGTGATCCTGCACATGCTTGCCCCAGGCCAGCGCCTCGAACCCGACGCGCAGGTCGCGTTTTGCGGCACGCGCCCCGAGTTCGGCGAAATCGGCGGCCATGCGGTCGATGCCGCCAAGCGATTCCGGATGGACCGAGGAGCAGACCAGCACGAGATCGGTCCCGAGATCCTGCATCAGGTCGAACTTGCGCTCGATCCGGTCGAAGGCACGGGCGCGCAGTGGGTCGGGCAGTCCTTCGAAGTCGCGGAAAGGCTGGAACAGGGTGATGTCGAGCCCATGGTCGCGCACCATCGCGCCGACTTCCCGCGGGCCGCCGTCGAAGGCGATGAAATCCTGCTCGAAGATCTCGATCCCGTCGAAACCTGCGGCGGCAATGGCAGCGAGCTTTTCGCGCAGATCCCCGGCAAGGCAGACGGTTGCGATGGACGTCTTCATGCCGCACCCCCTGTGGTAAAGCTGTCGAAGGTGACCTGCATGCGGGCCGGATCAGCCTTGAGCCCGGTGAAAAGCTCGAAGGCACGCACCGCCTGATAGATCGTCATGCCGGTACCGGGCAGGACCTGGCAGCCCTTGGCACGGGCGGTGGCGAGCAGTTCGGTTTCGAGCGGAAAATAGACGATGTCGGCAACCCAGTGGCGCGGCTCGATCAACGCCGCGGGAAGCGGCAGACCCGGCAGCTTTTCCATGCCGACGGGGGAGGCGTTCACGATGCCATCCGCCCGCACCGCAGCGGAGGCAAGTTCACTCACGGCTTTGGCACGATCCGGGCCAAACCGGGTGCAGAGCGTATCCGCCAGACGCTGCGCCGAAGCCGTGTTGGTGTCGCGGATCATCAGCGTTCCGACACCACCGCCCAGCAGGGCGGCCGAAACGGCCCCCCCCGCGCCACCGGCGCCGATCAGAAGGGCGGCATCGCGTTTCACGTCCGGCAGGCCCAGCCGGAAGTTTTCGGCAAAACCCCAATAGTCGGTGTTGTGCCCATACCGCCCGCCGTCGCGGAAGACGATCGTGTTGACGGCCCCAACGGCCCTGGCGTTTTCGGACAGCGCGGTCAGATGCGGGATCACCGCCTGTTTGTAGGGAAAAGTGACGTTCAGGCCGCGGAATCCTGCAGCCTCGACCTGTGAGAGGATCTCTTCCATCGGTGGGGCGGAGTCGCAATCGGCAAGGTCGATGAGCCTGTAGTCATAGCTCAGTCCCTGTGCCTGACCCTCGGCCATGTGCAGGCGCGGGGTCCGCGAGGCGGAAATGCCGTGACCCAGCAGCCCGACAAGCACGTGGCCGTCGGCTGCGTTCCTGGGTGGCTCCACCATGGGCATCCATTGCACTGACAAGAATTCGCTCCTCCGTCACCCGGTCCTCCACCGGATTCGAAGACATATTGTTCGAGCGGGTTAATTTAGTCAACAGAATGTTCGCAGCGGTTAATTTAAGATGGTACAGAGGCAGGAAGCTCGGGACATTCGCGGCCGGGTTTTCTATGACGGGCCACAGAAACTGGGGGGATTGCGATGGAAAAGACAAAGATATCCGATCCTGCGGAGGGCGAAGACCTGCCGCGGCGCAGCTGGAAGCAGGACCCGGATGGCGTTCGCGCCAACATCCTGCTGGTGGCGCGCGAAGCCTTTGCGGAGAAGGGCTTGTCGGGCACCCGCATGGACGAGATCGCGGCACGGACCTCGACGTCCAAACGCATGATCTACTATTATTTCGGCGACAAGGAGGGGCTCTATCGGGAGGTGCTGGCCGATGCCTACCGCCGGACCCGTGAAGCCGAGGACGCGCTCGAACTCGGAGGTTTGCCTCCGGACGAAGCGTTGCGCAGGCTCGCCGAATTCACCTTTGACCATCACCGCAGGTCGCAGGATTTCATCCGGCTGGTGATGATCGAGAACGTTCACGAAGGCCGACACATGCCGAGTGCCGACGAGATGTCCGGCGAGAACTCGTCGGCGATTCGTCTGCTCGAGGAAATTTATGCGCGCGGGCTCGAGGCAGGCATGTTCCGCGCGGGCCTCAGCGCCGTGGAACTGCACTGGCACATCTCGGCACTCAGCTATTTCAACGTGTCGAACCGGGCGACATTCTCGCGGATCTTCGGCAACGAGCTCTTCGAGGAAGAGGGGCAGAACACACTCCGTCGGCATGTGGGCGACATGATCCTGAAGCTGGTGCTGGCCTAGTCTCCACCCATTGATTGCAGGCTGTCAACGTGATCGAGGCTCCGCATGGAGATCCATTTCATGGGCAGCATTTTATGGCTGCCTCGTATCGACGCGATGAAAAGTCGGGGCTTATCCGCCCTTTCTCGCGCGCAGTTGCCGCTTGCGCTTGAATTCATACCGGACCACGCGATGGGAGCGGGCCAAGGTCGTGGAACGGGGGCCTGCGACGATCCGGCGCCGGAACTCAGCACGCAACTGTCGGTTGATCCGTCACTCGGCAATGATGCCGCCTCTGATCACTGACACGGAATAGATTTCATGATGACACGACAGATTTTGCTCACCAGCGCTGCCGCAGCCGTTTGGGCCCTGCCGATGCCGACCTTTGCGCAGGATGCCGGGAGCGGCCCCATTCCCTCGAGCCAGGCCACACCCGAGGAAGAACGCACGGTCGGCCTTTCCTTCGTCTACACGATGGATCAGGCGCCGGAGCCCTATAGCGGCCCAAATGTCAACAATACCGCGCTGAGGCTCGCCGATACGCCGCCGCAGCTGAACGTGCCCGAAGGCTTTACGGCGACCCTTTTCGCCCATCTGCAGGACGCACCGCGTCAGGTCGAGGTTCTCCCGAACGGTGATGTTCTCGTGGCGCATCAGAATGCGGGTTATATCGCACTGCTGCGCGATTCCGATGGTGACGGAGAGGCCAACACGATCTCGCGCTATGCCGAGCCTTTCACCGCTCCTTATGGCGTGACCTACCGTGACGGTGCCGAGGGGCCGCAAATTCTGGTGGCTGACCTCATGGGGATCTGGGCGATGCCCTATACCGAGGGTCGTATCCGCATCGTCGGATCGCAGAACCAGACCGTTTCCGAGGTGCCGCCGGAGGAACGCGTGCCGCAGCACGACTTTTCGGGGCAGAAGATGATCACGCCCGAAGGCGCCTTCGGCGACGGTCCGTTCGGTCACGTGAACCGCGATATCGCCATTGCGGAGGATGGCACGCTCTATGTCGGGATCGGGTCGAACGGAAACATCTCCGTCGAACCGGGCGTGCCCGCATCGATCCAGGCGTATGACGCTGACGGATCGCCGATCGGCACGGTCGCCACGGGCGTGCGCAATCCGGCGGGGCTGGCCATTCATCCCGAGACGGGCGAGCTCTTCGCCGTTGTGCAGGAGCGTGACGGGACCGGGGACGATCTGGTGCCGGATTATCTGACCAAGGTGCAGCAGGACGGCTTTTACGGTTGGCCCTACTCCTATATCGGCCAGAATCCGCAACCCGGTTTCGCCGATCGCGCACCGGACAAGGTCGAAGCCGCCGTGACGCCCGACCTTCTGTTCCAGCCCCATTCGGCCGCGATGGACCTCGAATTTCCGGAAGCCCAGTCCAACTTGCCGGAGGTCTATCGGAACGGTGCCTTCGTCGCGCTGAAAGGGTCTTGGAACCGCACGCAGCCGACGGGCTACAAGGTGGTCTTTGCACCCTTCGAGAACGGCATGCCGACCGGGACATACGAAAACTTCGCCACCGGCTTTTGGGTCGAAAACGATCAGCGGGCCGAGGTCTGGGGTCGTCCGGTCGATGTCGAATTCGCGCCCGACGGTGCGATGTATATCGCTGACGATACCGGCAACACGGTCTGGCGCGTGACCTACGATGGCGGTGACCCGTCAGAGGAGACGCCTGAGGGCGAGATAGAAGAAGCTGCTGACGAGTCTCCCGAAAGCAGCGAATAGGAAATTATGTGCCCGCCGCGTAAGGCGCGGCGGGCCCTCTATGTTCTGCGGATTGCGCCAACACCATGTTCTTTGTGGCAATCGCCTCAACCTTCGTAAGCTGGGGATGCCCGGTGAAACGACGATGATTGAGGAAAGTCAGGCAGGTTCAATTCGGACGTTGTCAGACCAGGCCGCACTCACTCTGGCGCCTCACCTTTCATCAGCAGATCGAACAGGCTGCGCTGGTCCGGAAGGCCGGTTTCCGGCAGTCCGCGTGACTTCTGGAACGCGGCAAGGGCCTTGGTGGTCCGCTCGTCGAAAGGATCATCGACCGGACCCGGATCGAACCCTGCCTCGGACAGGCGCATCTTCATGCTGCGGATGGTATCGGTGTAGAGGATCAGCGTCTCGGTGCCGGAGCGGATGCCCTCGGCTGCGGATTTGGTCTCGAGCCGCGACGGCACCAGAAGCCTCTCGATCTGGTAGAAGGCATCGATGAACCGGGTGTCCGGCGGCAGTTTCCCGCAGGCTGATCCGGTCAGCGCCAGAAGGCTTTCGGTCGTCTGCCATGGCGCCAGGTCGTAGGTCTTGTCAGTGTGGCGGTTCTCGGCCGTGAGGTAGCCTTCGATCCAGCCACCGTAGAGCCCAAGGTCGGATGACTTCGTCTCATAGGCCCTGAGCAGACCCGCACAGGTCTGCGCGCCCGCACCCTTGATGGCGAATTCGCCCGTGTCATCAGCCGAGAGGGCGGGACCGGCGCAGAGGACTGCGATTGCGGCAACGAGGATGGGGTTCGATCTGGACACGGGAGCGATCCTTGCAGGGCATATTGAAGGAGTCGGGCGCCCTATATGCGGGCGCCCGGAGAGAAGAGTGAACCGCTTTCAGACCCGCCTCCGCCTCCGCAGCATGCCGGCAAGCAGCGATCCGAGCAACAGGAGCCCCGACGCCGGAAGCGGCACGGCCGAGACGGAACTCTCGCTGATCGGGGTGATGCTGAGCAGGTCACCCGCCAGCAATTCCTCGTATTGGATGCCAAAGGGGAAGGCGAGCGGGTTGTTCGGATCCAGCCCAAGGCCCGGATCGATGCCACTGATCGTGAAGGTGTCGAAGACATGGTCCCCGAAGACGCTTTCTAGCTCGATCGTCTGGGCAGGCAGAAGCAGCGTGCTGCCCCAGGCGGTGGAAAGCGTATAGCCATCGAGATCCGCGACCGTCGCGAGCGAGGGCGCCGAGACCGAAGTGAAGAAGCCAGAGGGCAGATCATAGGTGTAGCCGACCGTCACGGGCGGATCGACCCAGACGGTGTCGGGAGAGGAGCCCTCGGGCAGTTCGACTTCGTAGCTGCCGGTTTCGGAGTTGGGGTAATAAGATGTCGGCAGCAGCGGGAAGAATTCGGATGCGCCGTCACCGCCGGTCGCGCCGCTTCCCGGCCCGTCTTCGCCCCCGCTGCCGGAACCGCCCGGGGTCGCGAAGAAGCTGCTCAGATAAATCGTGGTGTCCAGAACGCCGTCACTCGCATCGGCGAGGATGATCTGGAACCTGTTCTCCGCGCCGGAGAGCACCGGCACATCGAAGCGCAGCACCGGGTTGCCGTTTGGGGCAAGCATCCCGTCCAGCTCGGTCCCCGGCATCGCGGCCATGTCGGGATGGTCGATATTGATCGGCAGAGCGGAGCCGCCGCCGGTCTGGATGGCCGAAGCGACGTTGGTGCCGTTCACGTAGAGGCCGAAGCCGTCATTGAACGCGGTGTTCACCCATTCGGGAAATTCATCCGATCCGAAGGCGGCAAAGAAGGTGACGCTCGCAATCGCGATGTCGGTCAGGAAAGAGATGTCGAGCTGGACCGCATCGAAATGCGCGTCCTTGCCGGTGATCGGAAACAGCAGGTCCTGCTGCGGCTGATCGGCGGCGGTCGTCGTCCCGGTATAATCGGTCGTCCAGCCCTGATCATTGTTGGGGCCGTCACCGTAATCCCGGACATTCCCGGTGCTGAGCACGATGCCGTTCGTGGGCAGGCCATAGGTGCCGCTGGCATTCGCATAGGTACCGACCTGGCTCGGATCGGCGGAACTCGGCGTCGCGAAGACGCCCGAAGGCAGGGTGGCGCCCAGAACGGTGACGCCGGGAGCGTTCAGGAACAGGGTCTGCGCCAGAGTCATCGCGCTGTCTGTGGGGGTCACGGTCAGCGCCTGGGCCTGTGATGCGCACAGCGCTATTAAGGAAACCGTGCTCAGGGTCTTGAGAGGAGTGGCAAACAATCAGATCACCTCATGGAAGTGGGGCGCGTCGGAAAACCTCACGCGCCTCAACCGGATTCTTGTTCAACTCCCACCGGAACAGCTAGTCACGAATAAACCACAATCTGTCCATCAAATAATGTCGCGGAGACCTGCGACATCCGGCCTTTCATCTTTGCACTGCGTATTCGGGGCGGTTCGGATTAGACTCGCACCGATCAGTCGCTGCATTGCGCCTCTGTCTAACGCGCATTGCCCTAATCGGTCGAAACGGGCCAGGCCGTGGTCGCCGTGATGGTCTCCATCGAGAATTTGGACGTCACGTTTCGGCAGGGCAGGGCGCGCGTCAGGTCGAGGTAGAAGGCGTCGAAGGCTGCCATGTCGGGCACCAGCACCTTGACCAGATAGTCCACTTCCCCGGCCATGCGGTAGACCTCGACGATGTTCGGGAATGTCTTGACGACTTCGCGGAACGCGGCGCGCCATTCGGGTGTGTGATCCGCCGCTTCGATTTCGACGAAGACCGCGAGACCCAGCCCGATCCTTTCGGGATCGACGAGCGCCACGCGGCCCAGGATGACGCCTGCCGCTTCCAGTTTCTGCACGCGCTTCCAGCAGGGCGTCTGCGACAGCCCGACGCGCTCGGCAAGCTGCGCGACCGGCAGGGCGGCATCCCGCATGAGTTCGTGAAGGATTTTCCTGTCGATCCTGTCGAGTTCGGGTTTGCTCATTAAACGTCTCCATCGGAAGAACCACTCCACGGCGCCGTACGGCGTCCGAAGAGACTGCGTTCAGAAACGGCCCGTCGACGCGTCGGGTCGCGCGACCTTGTCCACCATCAGGCCGCCGTGAATGCCCGCACGAAATCGCTGGCGGGTTTCGCGCGGATGTCGCCGGGTTTTCCGACCTGCTCGATCCGCCCCATGGACATGACGACGACGAGGTCGGCGAGTTCCATCGCCTCCTCCTGATCATGGGTGACGAAGACCGTGGTGAGGCCGGTGCGGTCGTGAATCTCGCGCAGGCCCTGCCTTAGCTCCTTGCGGACCTTGGCGTCGAGTGCGCCGAAGGGCTCGTCGAGCAGAAGCATCCGCGGCTCGATGGCGAGCGCGCGGGCGAGCGCCACGCGCTGCCGCTGACCGCCCGAGAGCTGGCTCGTATAGCGGCTCCCGATATCGGGAAGCTGGATCAGGTCGAGCAGCCGGTTCACGCGGCGGCCGATCTCGGCCTCGGTGGGGCGTTCCCTGCGATTGCGCGCGCGCAATCCGTAAGCGACGTTTTCGAACACGGTCATGTGCCGGAAGAGCGCGTAATGCTGAAAGACGAACCCCGCCCGACGTTCCTGCACCGAAAGCCCGGTCGCGTCGCTGCCGTCAAAGAGCACACGCCCCGAGGTGGGAAATTCGAGCCCGCCGAGGATGCGCAGAAGCGTCGTCTTGCCCGACCCGGAGGGTCCGAGCAGCGCGATCAGCGCCCCCGATGGGATGGAAAGCGAGACGGGATGCAGCGCCCGGGAGGAGCCGAATTCCTTGGCCAGTTCTTCGATGTCGATGTTCATGGGCTGTCCTTTCGGTGACGACGGGTCAATGACGGCGGGTGGCGGCCAGAAGGTCCGCATGGCGCCATTCGAGAAAAGATTTCAGGGCGAGGGTCACGAGCGCCAGAAGGGCGAGCACCGCGGCAAGAGAAAAGGCCGCGACCGAGAGATATTCGTTGTAGAGCATTTCGATCATGATCGGCATGGTCGTGGTCTCGCCACGGATCTTGCCCGAGATGACCGCAACCGCGCCGAATTCGCCCATCGCGCGCGCATTGCAGAGCAGCACGCCATAAAGCAGCGCCCAGCGGATGTTGGGCAGGGTGACGGTGAAGAAGGCGCGCCAGCCGGAGGCCCCGAGCGTAAGCGCCGCCTCTTCCTCGGCGCGGCCCTGTTCCACCATGACCGGGATGAGTTCGCGCGCCACGAAGGGAAAGGTTATGAACATCGTGGCGAGCGCGATCCCCGGAAAGGCGAAGACGATCTTCATGTCATGCGCGATGAGCCATGCTCCGAAGGTGGAGTTTGCACCGAAGAGCAGCACGAGCGCGAGACCTGCGACGACCGGGGAGACCGAGAAGGGCAGGTCGATGAGCGTGATCAGGAAGGCCTTGCCGCGGAAATCGAACTTGGTGATTGCCCAGGCGGCGGCGATGCCGAAAACGGCGTTGAGTGGCACAGCGATGGCGGCGACCGTCAGCGTCAGCCGGATCGCAGCGCGCGCATCAGGTGATCCGAGCGCCGCGACCGATGCCCCCCAGCCATCGCGCAGAGCCTCGGCGAAGACAGCTATGAGTGGTGCGAAAAGGAGCACCGAGATCAGGACGAGGACCGTGCCGATCAGGGCGTAGCGCGCGAGGCGCGGTTCAGTGGTGACCGCCGCGGGGCGTGAAAGGGCGATGTCAGACAAGTCCGATCCTCCGTCTGCTCCAGATCTGGATGGCGTTGATGGCGAAGAGCATCGCGAATGAAATCAGCAGCATCGCGATACCGATCGCCGTTGCGGCGTCGTAATTGTACTCCTCGAGCCGAATCACGATCAGCAGCGGTGCGATCTCGGTCTGGAAGGGCAGGTTGCCTGCGATGAAGATGACCGAGCCGTATTCGCCAACAGACCGCGCCAGCGCGAGCGCGAAACCGGTCAGAAGAGCGGGCGTGAGCGTCGGCAGGATCACCCGGCGCAGCGTGTAGGCGCGGCGTGCCCCCAGCGTCGCACTGACTTCCTCGACCTCGCGGTCGAGTTCCTCGATCACCGGCTGGACCGTGCGCACCACGAAAGGCAGGCCGATGAAGATCAGCGCCATCCAGATGCCGAGTTCGGTATAGGCGACTTGGATGCCGAGAGGCGCCAGCGCCTGGCCGAAGATGCCGTTGGGCGCATAGAGAGCCGTGAGCGCGATCCCTGCGACCGCCGTGGGCAGTGCGAAGGGCAGGTCTACGGACGCGTCTATGAACCTGCGGCCCCAGAACCGGTAGCGGACCAGGACCCAGGCGAGCGCCAGTCCGAAGACGAGGTTGAACAGCGAGGCAATCAGAGCTGCCCGGAACGACAGGGTCAGCGCCGCCCAGATGCGTCGTGAATTGACCATGTCCCAAAGATCGCCCGGGCCGATCATCAGGCCCCGGCCGAGAAGCGCCCCGATCGGAAGGAGGACGACGATGGACATGAATGCCATCGTGATCCCGAAGCTCAGCCCAAACCCCGGAAGGGGAGAGGGCGAGCGGAGTATGCCCGCCCTCATGCCTTATTCCTCGTAGATCTGGTCGAAGATGCCGCCTTCGCCGAAGTATTCCGGCTGAACGGTGGGCCAGCCGCCGAAATCGGCGATGCTGACGAGGCTCACCTCGGGAAAGCGGGCCACATCCTCGGGGGCGGCAGCGGACGTGTCCCAGGCCCGGTAGAAGTTCTTGAGCGCGAGAGCCTGCGCCTCGGGGCTGTAGAGATGTTCGAGATAGGCGCTCGCGGCGGCGCGCTGGGCGTCCGATGTGATGTTCTCGTTGACCAGCGTCACCGGCGGCTCCGCCAGGATCGAGACGGAGGGCACGACGATGTCGAAGGAGTCATCTCCCAGTTCGGCGAGCGCGAGGAAGGCCTCGTTCTCCCAGGCGAGCAGGACGTCACCGACCCCGCGCTGCGTGAAGGTCGTGGTCGAGCCGCGCGCACCGGTATCGAGCACGGGCACGTTGCGGTACATCGCGCCGACGAAGTCACGCGGATCGAGATCGTTCTTCTCGGCATAAGCCCAGGCCGCGAGGAAATTCCAGCGCGCGCCGCCGCTCGTCTTGGGATTGGGGGTGATCACCTGCACGTCGTCGCGGATCACGTCGTCCCAATCCTCGATTCCCTTCGGGTTTCCATCCCGTACGAGAAAGACGATGGTCGAGGTGTAGGGCGAGGAATTGTGCGGCAGGCGTGCCTGCCAGTCGGCCGGGATAAGCTCCGTGCGCTCGGCGATCGTGTCGATATCGGCGGAGAGGGCGAGCGTCACCACGGTCGCCTCGAGCCCGTCGATCACCGCCCGCGCCTGTGCTCCGGCTCCGCCATGGGATTGCCGGACCGTGACCGGCGCATTGCCCTGGGCCGTCCACCACTCGGTGAAGAGCTCGTTGTATTCGCGGTAGAATTCGCGCGTCGGATCGTAGGACACGTTCAGGATCTCCACGGCGTCCTGTGCCTGCGCCGTCCCGCCGAAGGTCAGTCCAAATGCGGTCAGTCCCGCGAGAAGGCCACCTCTCCAATGCGGTCCCGCGAGCGCCCGAAGCAGTGGCGAGGTCATCGGACCCTGCGCTCCGCTCGGGTGCAGGTTGGTGAGGCGTGCTGTGCTTTTGTCGGTCCCGCTCCTGTCCTCCCCGGGACTTCGGATGAATGTGCTGTTCGCAAGCGCGGATGCGCCAAGTTGGAAGATTGGAAGCATCATCTTTCCTCTGCTGAAACCTGTTGCAACTCTGGTGCCAGGTAGGCGGGGCGGTCTTTGCGTTGCGCCGGAGGTTCGACCGGATCGCAGCTAGGCGCCGCCAGCGCCACCTGATACCCAAATAACGACAGAGTTACTCGTGAATAGCAAAGGAATAATCACGCTAAAATTAATCGTGATTATAGAAGGTTATTCTTCCGGCACCGCTTCCGGCAAGGCGAAACGCTCCAGCGGGCGGGAATCCTCCTGCAGATCGGCCAGTGTCAGCGATTCGATCATCAGGATGTAGGTCGAGAAAAACCCTCCGAAGACCGCGCGCACGCGGCAGGTCTTCTCGTCCGTACAATCTTCGCAGGGCTGGTAGGCCCGGCGGGACAGGCAGGGAAGCGGCGCGAGTGGTCCGTCGATCAGGCGGAGAACCTCGGCCAAAGACACGCGTTTGGGTTCCTTGATGAGCTCGTATCCGCCCTTGCGGCCCCGACGGCTGCCGATCAGGCCGCCGCGCTTGAGATCCAGCAGGATATGCTCGAGAAACCGCTTGGGAGAGCCTGAACGTTCCGCGATCTCTTCGATCCTCAGGGCGTCGCCGTCCCGGGCCTTTTCGTCGGCGAGAACCGTGAGCGACTTCAGCGCATATTTGGTCTTGTGAGTGAACATGCTTTCCGGCTGACTTTCTGAAGTGCGACTAACAAGGTCGACATTATCAGGAACGCTGCGGAAAGCGAGACCCGACGCGCTGGTGACAGACACGGCCCGTGCTGATGGGAAACATGTCAGGCCGATACCTGAGCTGAGCGAGCGCTCAGCTCAGGTATCGCCGGACATTGCGGCGCACGGATCCGGTGAGGGCGGCGACGTTGGCACCCGGGGGCAGCAACCGGTTCCAGGTGACGATAGCCTTGCGCGCCCGGGAGGGATCACGCTCGCGTCCGGCGATCTTGATCTGATGCAGAAGAGGACGCGCCAGGGCGACGAGAAAGGTCGTGCTGTCCGGAAACTGACCTGCCACCTCTCGCAGCGCG